>JANOVV010000071.1:0-31713 GCA_031417555.1 Bacteroidota bacterium | reverse complement strand
CTTGACTTCACCATCACAATACGGTATGCAGGATTTCCTTCGGCTCCTGACATGAGTATTGGTGCTGAGGCCCTGTTAAGTTCCATGCTATCAACCTGAAAAAACAAAACGCGATCAATTTTATCCGGAGAAAGGCGTGTGGTATTTGTTTCAGGATTAATCATAAGTCCGCCATTGTTTTTTGTTTCCTCATCGTCTGAAAATTTTTCTGCCGCTTCTTCGAATGTTATAGTTCCTGAATTAATTTGTTTTTGCAAGCTGTCGAGAACTGTAATGCACTTATTGATTCCCTCATCCGTAGTTTTAGGCTGGAGCAGAATATGTCTGATATTTATCTGATCACCCCGTCTTTCGACAAGTTGGAGAATATGAAAACCAAATTTTGTTTCAATGATAGGAGATATCTCGCCGGGTTTAAGTTTAAAGGCAGCAGATTCAAATTCAGGAACCATAGATCCTCTTTCAAAAAAACCAAGTTCTCCACCTTTTTTTGCTGAAACGGGATCCTGAGAATAAAGTGCTGCATAAACGGCAAGGTCAGCTTCACCGGCAATAATTTTTTTTCTGTATTCTTCGAGTTGTGCTCTAATTTCTTCCTTTTCTTTAAGGCTTATGGGTGGCTTACGAACAATTTGAGCAACTTCTAATTCAGCATCGATATAAGGAACACTATCCGCAGGAATACTTTCAAAATACTCTCGAACATCGTTAGGACTAGCAGTAATATCTTTGGTGATTTTAGATTGCATAGATTGAACGATTAGTTGGTCTTTGATTACATCCCTGAAGTCAGCCTTTAATTCGCGTATGGTAGTATGAAAATATTCTTCCAGCTTTTCTTCAGAGCCAATCTGATGAATATAAAATCGCATTCTCCGGTCTAATTCTCCTTCGATTTGATTTTCAGTAACGGTAACACTATCAATATCTGCCTGATTAAGTAAAAGTCGCTGCAAGAGTATTTGGTCGAAGATTGAACACTTGGCCTCATCCCCGCCGCTTCCTGACTGGGCCAGGTATTGAATGTATTGTTTTTCAATATCTGATTTTAAAATAATCTTACTACCAACAATGGCCATAACCTGATCGACTACTTCCTGTGAGTTTCCTTTTACAGAAAACAATAATATGAAGCATACCAATAAGGGGTAAATAATCAGCTTGTTCAGGTTTTTATTAATTTTTTTGTTCATGCGGCTGTAAAGTTAACAGTTTAAATCAGTTAATCACTTAATGTTATTGCAATCAAAAATAACAAAGAAGTTTATCAATAAATTTTAACATCACCGCTTTGCTTTGCATCCTGATAAGCCTGATGTTCCATTTCGTCGATTAGCTTTAATTTACGTTCATTCATAATCATCGAGATAATATTTTTTCTTTCAAAGCTTAAAGGTGATGTGCTATTCTTTATCATAAAACCGTGGATACTTACGAGATAAATGAGACTTGAATCTTCAATTTCTATATTTCTGTTGTTTTGAAGAAATTGTTCTTTATCATATGTTTTAATTGGAATTTCTTTCAATAAATCGTCAAAAAGAAGCCATGTATTATCATCAAGGAAATAATTGATTGCATATTGGTGGCAGTATTCTTCAAGAGCTTCCCTGTCTTTTTTGTTGGTACTCTTGTACCAAGCTTTAATTTTGTCAAGTTTGGGAGATTTTTTACTAAGCTTTAGATAAATAACTTTAATGATGTTGTCTTTTAGTTCAAAATTCTGTGGATGATTTTTATAAAATGTTAAAATTTCTTCATCGCTAATAACGGTGTCTAATTTTTGATGGATTAACTCAGTTTCGTAAGCATAAGTAATTAAAGAATTACGATATTCTTCAAGCTGATTTGAAACATTTTTTTTGTCATCATCAAGATTTTTTTCGGCTTTATGCAATACTGCTTTTAATCTTATCCAGTTTTCAATATAATTTTTTACGATTTCGGTACTATCGTCATGTGAAGCTCCTTGAGGTACAACACCAGACAAATCATCTTGATATAAATAATAATCGTATGCTTTAGCAATAATATCTTTTTTTTCATTTTCGTTTTGTTTTAAATATTTACATGAAAAACAAATTGAAAATACGAGAATTATAAAAATGTATTTGAATATCGAATGCTTAATAAATGAAGCCATTTTCAAAACGATATTTACCTATTTATATTATAGTCGGGAACAATTAAAAAAAAATTAAAGATAAAATATTCTTTTTTCAATATTTTGAGCGATATGGTTTTCTCTTTAACAAATCATTTAAAACAATATGGCGTTCGCTTATGAAGAGAACGCCACTTGTAAAATTTCCCGAATAATTATTTTGTCACAATACTATTTACTACATCCTGGTAAACTGTAAATTTATATTTTGACCGAAGAGAACTGATCCATTCTTTTTCCAGTTGATTCTGATAATCGGCTGTTATCAGCCCTTTAGCTTCATCAAGATTTTTTGGAGAATTTGGAATGATTTTTTTAACGTTTACAAAGACGACCTGCTTATCATGATTCATATCTGATGATATTCCGGGAGCCCATTTAACCATATCAATAATATCATTTTCACCCTTGACAAACTTACCTGATTTTACCTGAAGATTTAATTGAGAACTTTTATTAATTCTTTCCATTAGAGTATCGTCGTCGTCAATTTTTTTCATGAGTTTGCGAACTTCTTTAGCAATGGACGCATTTGCACATGTGTAAATAGTTGCATCTACTCTTTCACCCCACATATAATTTGATTTATTTTTTTCGTAAAACTCATGAAGGCCAACAGTGTCTTTTACAGCTTTAGACCAAACTTTTTTATCTGTTAATTCAAAAAGTAAAATTCCATCACGGTATTCCTGCATTAAATTTCTGAAATCAGGGTATAAAGAATCGAGTTTAGTTTCTTCATAAGCAAGTGCAATTTCTTTTACCCAATCGTTAAACATATTGTTTGCTATTACCTGAGGAGTGGCAGTAGATTCATGTTTCACCTGATGGTCGATAATATATTTCGTAAAATCTTCCTGTGAATGAGTTCCTGTACCGAGCGAAAATAAAGTACTTTTCATTCCGGCAATTTTTTCACCCGACCATTTTCCCTGAACAAATGTAGAATCCAGGGTTTTAATAAATGCATCTTTCGCTTTTTGATTTTCTTTATATGAATATTTTGTTTTTATTCTTGCAATCATAGAAGCTTTACTTAACTCTGAGCGAGAATCTTTTTGAATTTTTTGTTTTAGCTCTGCTTGAACTTCTTCATAAGTACCAATTCCTTTTTTCTCCAAAAGTTTAATAACATGCCAACCGTAAGAAGTTTTTACGGGTTCAGAAAAATCACCAACATTTTTTAAAGAAAAAGATGCTTTCTCGAATTCGGGAACCATTCTACCGGTGCCAAAAGAAGGTAGTGCGCCTCCGCTTTTTGCCGAACTTTGATCTTCAGAAAATTGTTTTGCCAGGTCATCAAAAACATCACCTGCTTTTAACTTTTTATAAATTTCATTGATCTTTTGAACGGCTCTTAATGAATCATCAGCATTAATTCCTGCACCTGCCTTGATCATTATTTGACCAACTTTTACTTCTCCCTGAGCCGGACGTGAATCAATTAATTTAATAATATGATATCCGAAACGGGTACGAACCGGCATTGATATTTCATCCTTATTTAAAGTAAACGCTGTACTTTCAAAAGGATAAACCATTTGAAGAGCCGTAAAAAATCCTAAATCACCTCCATTGTCTTTTGCTGATGGATCGTCAGAATATTTTTTTGCTGAAGTCTCAAAATCTGCACCTTTAATAATTTCGGAACGAATCTTCATTGCTTTATTAAAAGCATCATTCGTATCTTTTGGTAAAGCATTTTGGTCGCATTTTATTAGAATATGACTGACTCTAACATCTTTTTTCATCCTGTCATAAGCTTCGCGTAAAAGGTTTTCACCAACTTGTTTATCGACCAGATAAGGTTGTGAAAGTTGTTTACGGTAACCTCCGAGTTCATCAATGAAAGATTTGGCGGTATCCATTCCCAGTTCCAACGCTTCTTTCACTTTCAGCTTGTAATTAATATATAATTGAAGATAATCATCAACAGCTTTTTTATCATAAGTGCTGTCTTTGTTATTGTTCTTTTTAAATACACGTTCGAATTCACTCTTAGGGATATTTTCCCCGGCAATAGTTAAAATGGTAGGATCTTTTTTTTCCTGAGCGAAACTGATTAAAGATGAAATCAGAAGTGCGGAAAGAAGGAAATATTTATTCATAATTTATGGTGTAGTTTAATAGGAGCGCAAATTTAATAAACCAATGCTTGTATCAAAATGTTGTAAAAATGAAAAAAAAGAAGTTATAAGCTGTGAGGAATAAATGAATTTGAACAATTATTACTTTAATTAACTTTAATCCGAAGCCAATTATTAAACCATCAATAAAATATTAATTTTCATCCCTTATTTTTCTTATGCTCTTAAAATCATACTATTACCTGTGATAATTGGGAGCTTCTTTTACAATTGTAACATCGTGAGGATGACTTTCTCTGACTCCAGCCGGAGTAATTCGGATGAAGCTTGACTTTTGTAACTGATCAATTGAATTTGCTCCGCAATATCCCATACTGGCTCTTAATCCGCCTACGAGCTGATAAAGCTCTTCTCCGACAAAACCTTTGAAAGGGACTCTTCCAACAATGCCTTCCGGCACAAGTTTCTTAACATCATCTGTTTGGGATTGAAAATAACGGTCTTTTGAACCTTCTCTCATTGCTTCAATGGAACCCATTCCTCTGTAAAGTTTAAATTTTCTTCCTTCGTAAATAATTGTTTCACCCGGTGATTCGGCAGTTCCGGCCAAAAGAGAACCTAGCATAACAGAATGAGCGCCGGCAGCTAAGGCTTTTGCAATATCGCCGCTAAAGCGAATACCGCCATCAGCAATTACAGTCACCTTTGTTTTTTTAAGCGCTTCTGCAACCTGGAAAATGGCAGTAAACTGAGGCACTCCTATTCCGGCTATAACACGTGTTGTGCAAATTGAACCGGGGCCAATACCGACTTTAACGGCATCGGCTCCTGCTTTAGCAAGAAAAAGAGCAGCATCGGCCGTTGCAATATTACCGACAATTATCTGCAGCTTAGGGAATTCTTTTTTAATTGATTTTAAAACACCGATAACATTTTTTGAATGTCCGTGTGCTGTATCAATGGTAATAACATCTACACCTGCTTCAACCAAAGCGCGGGCACGTTCGAGTGAATCTTTTGTTATACCGATAGCAGCACCTACACGCAAACGTCCCCAATTATCTTTACAAGCATTTGGCCTCGATCTGACTTTTAAAATATCCTTATAGGTTATCAATCCTATCAACTTACCTTTCTTATCAATAACAGGTAGTTTCTCTATTTTGTAATTCTGTAAAATATTTTCAGCTTCTTTCAAATCTTTTACTCCGGTTGTGGTGATAAGATTTTCCCGGGTCATAATTTCTGCGATTGGGCGTTCGTGATTTTTCTCAAAACGTAAATCGCGATTGGTAAGAATGCCTAATAAAATATGATTTTTGTCTACAATGGGAATTCCGCCTATTCCGAATTCCTTCATTAAACCGACTGCTTCTTTTACACGTGCATCTTTATTGAGCGTTATAGGATCGTGAATCATTCCGCTCTCACTGCGCTTTACCTTTCTTACTTCTGCTGCCTGCTGTGCAATGGTCATATTTTTATGCAACATTCCAATCCCTCCTTCCTGAGCCATGGCAACAGCCATTTCATATTCCGTTACTGTATCCATTGCTGAGGATAAAATTGGAATGTTCAGTGAAATTTCAGAGGTAAGTTTAGAAGTCACATTTACTTCATTCGGCAATATTTCCGAATAAGCCGGAACGAGTAAAACGTCATCGTAAGTTAGAGCTTCGCCGAGGAAACGGCTATTGGCAACTTTCATTAGCAGTAGGGATTGAAAAAAGTTGCATGCGAAAGTAGGGAAAATTTATTGATTGAAGTTAGTTATGTGTAAATGGTTATTAATTATAGTTATTAGAAACAATCTCAAAAATAAGTGATTCAAATTTCGATAATATTAAAAAAAAATAAAAGTTGCAAACTTTGAACCCTAAAGATCCTTATGGGCAATGTCATTAAGTTAAGAAATTGGTCATGTTTTTTTTGCCACAAAAGCACAAAAACACTAATAATAAGAATACCAACAATTTTGTGTCTTCGTGTTTTTGTGGCAAATGAACCTTAA
Organism: Bacteroidota bacterium; assembly: GCA_031417555.1. Classification (GTDB taxonomy): domain Bacteria; phylum Bacteroidota; class Bacteroidia; order AKYH767-A; family 2013-40CM-41-45; genus JADKIH01. The sequence goes on along the minus strand of JANOVV010000071.1, from coordinate 25,451 downwards.
CTTAATGACATTACCCTATTGGACGACACTACATGACAACAAAGTATGTCATCCGCCAGCTGGCGGAGCTTTTAGGTTCAAAGTTCAAAAATTATTTTTGAGATCCCTTCAAGTTAAAAATATCTAAATACTTTAGGATTTATTACGCAAAGTGTACAGCATAGTTTATCTTTCTTTAATTTAAATCCTGTTTTCAGTCCAACCATCTTTGTTAATAAGGTAAATAAAATTTAATCGTTTCGGTTCACCGTAATATTCCATTTCTACTTCCCCGGTTTTTTTTGCGCCCAGTTTTTCAATGGCCTTTTGTGAACGAATATTATTTGCCCCGATATGAAAAATGATTTTGTCTACAAATCTAAATGCGTGGTTTATCATTAAAATTTTCAAGGCTTTATTAAAATCCTTCCCCCAACAATCTCTCGATATAAAAGTATAACCAATTGAAATTGATTTTTTCTCTTTATCAAATTCATAAAACCGGGAACTTCCGATCGGGATTCCTGTTTTGTTATTATATACAAGAAAAGCTCCTTGTGATTCAATTGCTCCTTTAAAAAATGTTTCAAATTTTTCTTTTTGATAACGATCTTTATTCGGATGCTGCTCCCAAATTAATGGGTCTGAAGCTATTCTATAGAGAGCTTCAAAGTCTATTGCATGAAGTGGTTTTATTTTTATTAAATCATTTTCCAAAGTCGGTTGCAATTCGAAGTCCATTGATTTTTAGCTTGTTTGTTGTTTTAAAATCAAAATTAGGTAATAGAAAATTAATGTAGTTTTATTGAATTGATTTTCATTAGCGCTTTTGATAGAACTTTCAACGTTTGTGGTTTCAAATCTTACTTTTTTTCTTGATAAAAAAAGTAAGCAAAAAAATCAAGCCAAAAAAAACCTGCCGGACGCACAGGCAGGCGCTTCCCGGTTTTTTGGCCGGCTGACGCTCAGCTTTAATGAAACGAGTTAATGTAATTTATAAACTAACGAATTAATGTAACTGAGCCAACTTTCTCAAGGTCGCTTCCGTCTGCGTTTTTGGTTTTTAGTCTGTAAATATAAATTGCTTCCGGCGCCTGTTTGCCATTTACAATGCCTGTCCAGCCTTCCTGAGGATTTGTCGTATGAAAAACGTTTTCTCCCCAACGATTATAAATATCAAAGCTATAATCGACTGCAGAAACAAAAGCATTGGAACAATAAAATACTTCATTATACAACCCTCCCGGATGAAAAGCATTCGGAATAAAAATTATAGGCGTTTGTGTTAAACATACTTCATTCGATCTGCTTGTATCCATAAACGAATTCGGATTACCTGAATTTTCAATAGCTTCGACTATGTAACAAAATTTACCATCAGAAAAATAATTATCTATAACCGAATGGAGATATCCTAAAGTAGATGATGTAACAGTAGCAATCGGCAAAGAATTTTGCAATCCATTTATAGAAAGATAAATATTATAATAATTGACACCCATTGGCCAATCCGAATAAGCTGTCCAATTCAGAGAATTGGTAAAATCCGTATTAGAATTTCCGGAAAGTAAAATGGTATGACTTATCTGTGATGACAAAACAGCCAAGCCGCATGAATCAATCGTTACAACTTTATAATAGTATGGTCCTGCATCAGTTGGAATATTATCCAAAAAAGAAATAGTCGAAACACCCGTAACATTAACATAACCTGCTAATGAGAATTGCCCTAAAGGAGAAAGCGAACGAAATAATTGATATCCTGAAACAGTAGGAATGGAATCAACAAAAGCTACAATGGAAACCTGATCTTTTCCAACGACTGTCGCTTTTTGTAAATATGAAAAAGCCGGAGGCGGCGGGAAATTCGGTGTTAAACATACACGATTAGAAGTAGAAGAACGGACTCCTGAAACTTCTGCTGCCTCTACTCTATAACAAAAATTTGAACCGCTGATTAAATTAGTATCCACAAAACTCAATTGTGAAGTATTACCAACAATAGTTTCCGGTCCTCCGTTAATGCTTACAAGTATATTATATGTCGGTGGCGCTCCCCAGAAATTATACGGCGTCCAGTTAAGCGATACATCTTGTGTACATAAATTGAAATTAATCTGAAGAAATATTGTCGAATGTGCCGTTGAAGGAGCGCTTCGATTATTACAGCTATCAACAGAAATAACTACAAATGTTTTTGATGAAGTTGTTGCACTGATGTTCGAATTATACGTTGCTGTGTTAATTCCGGTAACAGTATCAACAGCTATAGGTCCCGGATTTTGTAAAATAATATAAGATCGCGTATCCGACGATGTACTAACCTGCCAGGTAATGGTTGCATTGCCGGAAATATCGACACTTACAGAATCGAGTTGAGGTATGGCCGGTGCCTGAAGATCAGAAAAACGATCGCCTTTGAGTGAAGATACTGAAATACATCCCGAAGAATCTTTTACTTCAATTCTGTATTTAATGGTATCGTCACAAATAGTAATAAGATCACTGTACGACATTGGAATTGGAGCTGTTCGGGCATCGATCGAATCAATAAGAAGAAAATTTCCGGGAGGATATTCTCGATAAATCAGATAGTAAGGATAATTTGTAGCTATTAAAGGACTGTGTGTCGGATTCCAGCTAAGATTTGCAAAACCACTTCCGGGATTATTTACATTTAAACCGATTGCACGAATTGTGTCTGAGACAATATCAGGAGATCCATTATTTGACTTAAAAATTATAAAATAAAAAGCAGGATTTACAAAAGCATTGGCCGTAAAATCTGTCGAAATGGTATCCGTGTAAATTACTTTATTATCAATTAAAGCAAAAGGACCACCGGCACTGGTTGAATGATAAACATTCCAACTCTGAAAATTTATACCGTTCGTACCATTTTTATCCCAGCAAATAGTTACCTCTCCTGCTGCCCCAACAGTAGCGCAATGCATGGAGAAAGCAAATAACTTTGCTGGCAGTATAAGGACGAGAATAATCGTCCACAGATATAATTTATAGATAGAAGTCGACAAGTCGCTGTAAAATTACATTAAACGATCAAGCCGGGCAATTATTTACGGCCAACGACAATCTCATAGAAGCCGGATAAGTCAAAATATTTACGAGCAAGATCCTGCAGCTCATCAGCTTGAATAGTCTTGATTTTTTGAAGATAACGGTCGTAATAATTATAATCGAGATCATATAAATAAATGGATTTAAACCGCTCAGCAAGCTGAAAAGCGCCATCCATACCTTTTAGAAAAGTTCCAAGCATATAATTACGAGCCATTTCCAATTCTTCATTATCAACATGCTCATCTTTTAAAATCTCAATCTCTTTATAAATTTCCTCTATGGCAGAATTAGTAACATCTGCTCCTACTTCTGTTGAAATAAAGAAATAACCCTCCTGCTTCATGGAAGCTACTGCTGATCCAATACCATAAGTATATCCTTTATCCTCGCGGATATTTGACATTAAACGTGAACCAAAATATCCTCCCAATATTGTGTTTAATACAGCCATTCCCGGATAATCAACATGAGCGCGATTGAAAAATGGTTTTCCAATCCGCAAAGCAGATTGAACAGCACCTTCTTTTTCAATAAGATGTTTCTTAACAAGTGAAGGAGTAAAAACTTGTTGACTACCATTTAAAATTCCATTGGATGATTTCGTTTGACCAAAAAATTTATTTAAAAGTTTTACAACATCATCTTTGACTAAACCGGAAACAATAATAACACAATTCGAAGGGGAATATTTCTTTTTGAAATGCTCCATAAGATGTTCTCTGTTCAGTTTATCAAAATCTGTTGTCTGAACCAAATATCCATACGGATGTTTTTCTCCAAATATTACTTCATTGAATTTACGTCGCGCTAATGAACTTACTTTTTCATTGTCGACATTTAATCTCTGCTTACTATTCCGAATGTATGTTTCTAATTCTGTAAGAGGAAAAATCGGATCGTGTAAAATATCGCTGACAAAAGGAAGTGTTGCTTCAAGATGTTTATTTAAGGAGTAAAGCATGATAGAAGAGAAATCGGAATTCTCATCTGTTTCAAAAAAGGAACCATAATAATCTATATGATCTGCCAATTGTTGAGCAGAATATTTTGTAGTGCCATCCGATAGCATTCGGTTGGTAGCAGAATTTAATAGAGGATCATTTACGTCAAAGTCTTTGTTTAAAAACAAGAATTCGACTTTAACTAAATCCTGTAATCCTGCTGTAAGTGTATAAACAGGAATACCATTATCAAGTGTAAATTTTTTTGCCTGGGGGATATCGATTTTATCTATATCCGTTGTTGAAGGCTGTAAGGAGCGGTCTATAATTGTTTGCATATATCAGTTAGCTTTCCTTCCGGATAAGTAATGTAACGTTGAACAATTTGTTTTTCTGAAAAGTTTTTTAGCTTGAGTTTGTATGTCTTCTTTAGTAACTTTTCTATACAATTTAAGTTCAGTATTGATGAGATTAACATCACCCATGTAAGCGGCGATTGCAAGATTCAAGGCTCGCCCTGATAAATCCATTTCGGAAAATTCTATAGTGGATTCTACTTTATTTTTAACTTTTTCCAGTTCATCAGTGCCAACAGTTTCATTACATAAAGAATGAATGACTGAATCCAGGCCATCTTCGGCATCTTTCATTGAAATGCCTTTTACTAATTTACCTTCGACAACAAATAATCCCCTGTCAAAGTCAGAAGTCGGATAAGCATTTACTTCGGTGAATAATTTTTTTTCTTTTACAAGAGAATTGTAGAGTCTGGATGATCGCCCTCGGCTCATGACATCAGACAAAAGGTCTACAGCATAAAATTCGGGTTCTAAGCGTGAACACATATGATAGGCACGATAAACTGAATCGTAAGGAATATCTCTTTCAACGGTTAGTTCGCGATATTCTGTCTGCTCGGGCTCCACAGGATAAGGACTACGTTTTTCCATCTTCCTGGTAATTTCACCAAACCATTTTTCGGCAAGAGAAAAAATATTTTCTGCTTTCACATTTCCTGCAACGACTAAAACGGCATTATCCGGACAATAATATTTGAAGAAAAATTTACGGACATCTTCAACACTTGCTTCAGAGATATGACTAACGTCTTTTCCGATAGTTGCCCATTGATAGGGATGAACTTTGTATGCAAGCGGACGCAGCAACAACCAAACGTCGCCGTAAGGTTGGTTGAGATATCTTTGTTTAAATTCTTCGATAACTACATTACGTTGAACTTCCAGGCTTTTTTCGGAGAAAGCAAGACTTAACATACGGTCACTCTCCAACCAGAATCCGGTTTCGATATTTTGTATCGGTAATGTCAGATAATAATTGGTGATGTCGTTATTTGTAAAAGCATTGTTATCGCCGCCGGCCAATTGAAGCGGGCCATCGTAATCAGGGATGTTTACAGAACCCCCGAACATGAGATGTTCAAAGAGATGCGCAAATCCGGTTCGCTGCGGATCTTCATCCCTGGCTCCGACTTTATAGAGAAGGTTAAGAGTAACGAGCGGTGTAGAAGCATCTTCGTGAACGATGACTTCGAGACCGTTAGAAAGGGTGTGGGTGATGAAATTAATCATAGAGTGCGAAGGTACGGGAAAAGGGTTGGTGATTTAAGTTTGGGGTTATATTTTTTTAACCACAAAGTACACAAAGAAATAAGGCACAAAGATCACTAAGGGCAATTTAACTTACTACTTATTTAATTAAAAAAAATACTTCAAAACTTTTCACATAATTTCTTTTTCGCATCCAAAAATTCATTCCATACATCAATAACAATTTGTCCGGCCGGTTTAATGTCTTTTACGAATGCAGAAATCTGCCCGATCTCTAATTCGCCTTCATTCATATCGCCCTCAAACATTCCTTTTTTAGCTCTTGACCTGCCCAAAATAGTTTTCAATTCTTCATTCGAAGCACCGCGGGCTTCGGCATCGGCAATTTGCTGAAAGAAATTATTTTTCATCAGGCGAACCGGAGTAAGTTTTTTCATCATCAACATTGTTTCTCCTTCTCCGCTATGAATCACACGTTCTTTAAATGATAAATGACCTGAAGATTCATTCGATGCAACGAAACGAGTTCCCATCTGAACACCTTCTGCACCTAAAGCCATTGCTGCTAACATAGTAGTTCCATTTCCAATTCCTCCTGCGGCAATTAATGGCAGTTTGGTAACGCTTTTTATTAAAGGAATCAAAACCATCGTTGTTGTCTCTTCTCTTCCATTGTGTCCACCCGCTTCGAATCCTTCGGCTACCAAAGCATCAACACCCACTTGTTCGCACTTCATGGCAAATTTTGTGTTAGAAATTACGTGAACAACTGTAATTCCGTTTTCTTTTAATTTGGGTGTCCATGTCGAAGGATTTCCGGCAGATGTAAAAACTATTTTAACTTTTTCCTCCAGAATAATATCCATTATTTTTTCAATATCCGGATAAAGCAATGGAACGTTAACGCCAAAAGGGTTTTTTGTTGCTACTTTACATTTTTGAATATGCATTCTTAAAACTTCAGGATACATAGAACCGGCTCCAATAATTCCTAATCCACCGGCATTACTTACCGCTGAGGCCAATTCCCAACCGCTGCACCAAATCATACCAGCTTGAATTATAGGATATTCTATACCAAATAAGGCAGTAATTCTGTTGTTCATTATTTTATTTCAATTAAACAGGGTGCTTTGGCCAAAAGTAATATTTTTACGTTCTCGATTTTGGTTATCCTTTGTTAGTTAATCGTTAATTGTTAATCGTTAATCGTTAATTGTTAATCGTTAATGTTAGCTGATAGTAAAAAATATAAATATTTATCTACTTATTAATAACCATTAAAAATACTAAAAACCAAAATAACTAATTTCTAAAATCTAATATCTAATATCTAAAAACAAATATCTAATAACCAACATGAAAGTAATTATACCTGTAGCGGGACTTGGAAGTAAGCTAAGGCCGCATACGCATACACAACCTAAAGCATTGGTTCCTGTTGCAGGTAAGCCGATTTTATCTCACATTGTTGATACATTAATTGAGGCCGGCTTAAGGGATTTTATTTTTATTATCGGATATTTAGGAGATAAGATTGAAGAATATATTAAGGAAAATTATCCCGGAATTGAAAAAACATTTATTCTTCAGGAACCACGCGAAGGAACCGGGCATGCTGTCTGGCTTGCGCGGAACTTAATAAAAGATAACGATGAATTAATAATTGCACTTGGTGATACTATTTTTGATGTGCAATTAAAAGATATTCTTTCGGTATCTGAGTCTCTTCTTGGCGTTAAAAAAGTCGGCGATCCGCGAAATTTTGGAGTTGCCGAGCTCGACGAAAATGGGTTTATAAAAAGCGTTATTGAAAAACCTCCAATTCCAAAATCGAATTTGGCCCTTGTGGGATTGTATAAAATACGTGAAGCAAAGATGCTAATGACATCCATCGATCATATTATTTCGAAAAACTTCCGTACACAAGGTGAGTTTCATCTGACGGATGCTATTATGCATATGATTTCCGAAGGTGCAAAAATCAAATCATTTCCTGTCGAAAACTGGTACGATTGCGGAAGCAAGGAAAGTTTGCTCGAAACAAATGCAATTCTGTTGAAAAAAAATATTGGTAAGAACATTAAATATACATTCGAGAATACAATCATCAATCCGCCTGTAAGTATCGCTGAAAATTGTCAGATAAGTAACAGCATCATCGGCCCGAATGTATCTATCGGAGAAAATACAATTATAAATTATTCAATCATTAAAGAATCAATCATAGGATCTTTCTCCGAAATAAAAAATTCTGTTTTACACCATTCAGTTATTGGCTCTGATGCCTCGCTTCGGGGTTTAAGTCAGTCGTTGAATCTTGGAGATAGTACGGAAATTGATTTTGGATAAAAATTAGTTAATTTGTTAATTAGAAACCATCTAAAAATAATACCTTGAACTCACGCGTCCCTTCTGGCAATGTCATTAAGTTAAGGTTCTTTTGCCACAAAAACACGAAGACACAAAATTATTGGTATTCTTATTATTAGTGTTTTTGTGCTTTTGTGGCAAAAAAAACATGACCAATTTCTAAACTTAATGACATTGTCAGGAGGGAACTTGTGAGTTTATTGCATCGAAAATGTTTTTGAGATTGCTTCTATTAAATTGGAAAAAATTAAAATGAAAAAGCAAGTTATTATTGAGACAGTACAACTAACTGCAAAAAGAGAAAAAAAAATAGAATCACAACCAACAATAAATAAAATGATAGATAAAGACACTGAGATATTCTCATTAATCAACAAAGAAAAAAAACGTCAGGAAGAAGGAATAGAACTTATCGCTTCTGAAAATTTTGTAAGCAAACAGGTTATGCAAGCTGTAGGTTCCTGTCTGACTAATAAATATGCCGAAGGTCTGCCGGGAAAAAGATATTATGGTGGTTGTGAATTTGTAGATCAGGTAGAGCAAATTGCAATCGACAGAGCGAAAATTCTTTTCAATGCTGAATGGGTAAATGTTCAGCCTCATTCAGGTGCTCAGGCCAATGCTGCAGTCATGCTTGGTTTGCTTCAACCCGGTGATACCATATTGGGTTTTGATCTTTCTCATGGCGGGCATCTTACACATGGCTCTCCGGTAAATTTTTCCGGTAAATTATACAGACCGGTTTTCTATGGCGTTCATCCGGATACAGGCCGAGTAGATTACGATCAAATGGCTGATGTTGCAAAAAAAGAAAAACCAAAACTAATCATTGCCGGCGCCTCTTCTTACTCGCGCGATTGGGATTATCAGCGAATGAGAAAAATTGCTGATTCAGTCGGAGCATTATTGATGGCCGATATTGCCCATCCTGCAGGATTAATTGCCCGCGGATTATTAAGCGACCCTCTACCTCATTGTCATGTCGTAACTACAACAACACATAAAACATTGCGTGGTCCGCGTGGTGGAATGATAATGATGGGAAAAGATTTTGAAAATCCTATGGGAATTAAAACTCCTAAAGGTGAAATAAAAATGATGAGCGCCATACTTGATAGCGCTGTTTTTCCAGGAACGCAAGGCGGACCGCTTGAACATGTTATAGCCGGGAAAGCAATTGCTTTCGGTGAAGATCTCACAGACGATTATTTTAAATATTGCGTTCAGGTAATCAAAAACGCAGCTGCTATGGCAAAGGGTTTTGTTGATCTTGGATATAAAGTCATCAGCAATGGAACCGACAATCATTCCATGCTGATTGATTTGCGCTCTAAAAATGTATCTGGTAAACTTGCTGAAAATATTTTGGTAAAAGCAGAAATTACAACTAATAAAAACATGGTTCCCTTCGATGATAAATCACCTTTTATAACTTCAGGAATCCGATTAGGAACACCTGCTATTACTACTCGCGGCGTAAAAGAAAAAGATTGTATCAAGATTGTTGAGCTGATCGACGAAGTTTTAATGAATCACGAAAATGAAACGCGCATTGCTGCAGTTAAGAAAAAGGTTCATGCGATGATGGAACGTTTTCCATTGTATTGAGTTGTAACTAATTTAACTAAATAGAACACGGATGACACAGATTAGACTGATTTAAGCGGATTTAGTTTTCTTTTTATCGTTCGTGAAGAATTTTCTTTTAAACTCCGGTGATTTTCCAAAATTCAAAAGTATTCCTACTTCAATTTCTGTGGCTTTGAGATAATTAACCAATTGAAGCTCGTGTTCTTCTATTAATGCTTCTGCTGCTTTCAATTCAATAATTACTTGGTTATTTGCGATTACATCTGCAAAATGTTCCCCAACAATTTTTCCTTTATAATATACTTTGATTTGCTTTTGTTTTTCACAAAATAATCCCAATTCAATTAATTCAAGAAACAAAGCATTTTGATATACCTTCTCTAAGAATCCAAAACCTAGTTCATTATAAACCCTATAGAAAGCTTTGATAATTTTATCAGTAATATCTTTATGAAGTAGTTCCATTTTTATCAGTATCGATCCGTCAAATCCGTGTCATCCGTGTTCTATTTTTTAATTTCAGAACGAATACTAAATTCATTGACTATTTTAAAAACAAAACAATAACTTTCATCTTAAAAATCAAAAAAATAAACATCCTTTCATTCATTAAAAAAACTGCTTTACTTAGACTTAATTAGTCATTTCCATTTTGCCAATTAGGGATAGTTAAATGAAATAGAACACAGATGACACGGATTGGACTGATAAAAACCGATTTTTGCAAATGATTACAAATCCCAACCTTATAAATTATAGATACCAAATAAATACTTGTCTATGGTTATTACTCAATCCATGACTTATAATAATCATCTGACATAACTCCTAAACCTTCTTTAGTAATAAGCAGCGGTCGAAAAGTATCAACCATAACAGCCAACTCTTTCGTTTCTTTTTGTCCCAGACTTTTTTCAACAGTACCGGGATGCGGGCCATGTGGGATTCCTCCGGGATGTAACGTAATCATTCCTCTGGTAACTTTTTTACGGCTCATGAAATCACCATCGACGTAATATAAAACTTCATCGGAATCTACATTACTATGATTGTAAGGAACAGGAATACTTAATGGATGATAATCGTACATTCTCGGAACGAATGAACAGATTACAAAATTTCTAGCTTCAAAAGTCTGGTGTGTCGGCGGTGGCATATGCAAGCGACCCGTGATAGGTTCAAAATCATGAATCGACAAAGCAAAAGGATAAAAATTTCCGTCCCATCCGATTGCATCAAAAGGATGCGTAGCATAGATATAAGGATAAATAATTCCTTCTTTCTTTATTAGAATTCTGAAATCTCCCTTTGCATCGTGCGTTTCAAGATTTAATGGACGTCTGATGTCTCTCTCACAAAAGGGTGCATGCTCTTCGAACTGTCCCTGTTCATTACGATATCTTTTTGGAAATTCAATAGCAGTAAATGATTCAACGATAAACAAACGGTTATCGGTTGTATTGAAACTAATCTGATAAATTGTACCGCGTGGAACTACGACATAATCGCCATAACCAAATTCAATACTCCCATAAATAGTTTTAAGAATTCCTTTCCCTTCATGAATAAAAATTACTTCGTCGGCATCGGCATTTTTATAAAAATAATCCGACATAGACTTTCTTGGTGCTGCAAGAGAAATATGAACATCATTATTGACGAGTACAGGTTTTCGGCTTTTTAAAAAATCGTCTTCTGCTTTAATATCAAATCCTTCGAAACTTTGATGTTTTAGAGAACGCTCAAAAGCGATTTCGGGTCGCACAGAATAAGGTTTCTCCACTTCTTTAATCATTGTAGGCGGATAACAATGATAGATCAATGAATAAACATTCGAAAAACCATGTGTTGAAACAAGTTCTTCAGAATATAATGTTCCGTCCGGTTTTCTATGTTGAGTATGTCTTTTGTGTGGGACACTGCCCATTTTATGATACTGCGGCATAATGTAAGTTTTTAGCTCAACAAAATTACTTATTTCTTTTCAATGATGCATTCATTCAATATTTACTTATTAATCTCACTGCTTTTAAAAATTATTCCATATTCCTTCCCTTCAAATGACTAAAATTATCAATTATCAGCTCCCAAATATGAACAAGCTTGAACAAATCTTACAATTGTAAGAAAGGGTATATAGATTAGCAACAAGCAGCTATTGCTTTCGATTAACTTGGTGTGAAACTATAAACGTATTCATATTGATTAAAATTTAACACCATTTCATGAAAAAATCTAAACTACAAGCGATTATTGATTTCATTTCGCAAATCAATCAATTGAAATCAATCAAGAAAGAGTCAGACAAGGATAAAAGTAAATCTACATTAAAAAAATTGAGCTTCTTTGCTTTGTTTTTTTTCTGCTTTCAATTTACCGGCTTCGCTGTAACATATTATTCAGCAACCAATGGAAATTGGAATGTGAATGCTACCTGGTCAACAGTAGCTTATGGAAATGCAACCAACATTGGAACGTTTCCGAAAGCCGGGGATATTGCCAATATCGGTAACGGATACACAATTACCATTGCCAGCAATGTTAGTTGCGGAACTTTAAACGTCGGACAAGGCGTTTCAGGTATTTTAGAATATCTGAGCGGTGCAAACTATTCAGCGACAATTTCTGGAAATGTGACTATAAATACGGGTGGAAAAATATGGTATAAAACAGCCGTAAACCGAACACATACATTTAATGTCGGTGGTAACTTCACAAATTTTGGAGTAGTAGATTTCTATGTTGCTCCAAGCCAAATTGTAAATACTACATTTTATTCTTCCACAAATAGCAATGTGACAGGAACAGGTACATTTGATTTAAACAATGTTACCCTCAACAAAGTCCTTTCTACGAATACACAATTAAATATTCAAACAAATACATTTGAAACAGGTATTAAAAATTTCATAGGCACATACGGAACATACGTTCATAACAATACCAGTTTATACAGTATCAATCCAACCGTTGCAACTTTTACAATCGGCCAGAATGTGAAATTTATTATCCCAATGGGTGTCATGCGATTTGCTTCCAATGCAGATAATCTAATACTCCAGGGATCTTTATACGTAACGGGAGGAACAGTCTTCGTTGGAACTGCTGCCGGACTTCAGGGAATTCGCACAGATAAAAACGGAGCAAGTGTACCTTATCTTGAAATTTCATCAGGAACACTTATTGTTTATGGAGGTATTTCATATTTAACGACTGCATTTTTTGATCCGTTTAGTTTTAAAATGACCGGAGGAAATATATTATTAAATGCTGGATCAACAGGAACAAACAGACAGGTATTTTATATTAACGACAATGCCGGAAGTATCTTTAATATGACCGGTGGTACTATTACAATTCAAAAGCCGAATACTGCCGGCCCTCTCATAATTGATGTTAGTGTTTGCGGAACCAATGGAACAGTTACCTCAACAGGCGGACTTATTCAATTCGGTAATGGAGTTACGGCATCGGGAGCGGTATTCAATTTCAGGCCTTATGCCAATGCCACTTATCCGAATTTCAGGATCAGCGGACAGGCAGGACTTCCAAATACACTTGCGACATCGAATTCTTCATCAGCCAATTTTAAATTACTTAGTTTATATATAGAAACAGGAAAGACGTTTGATATACGTTCAATAACCGGAGCTTCAGGCGATGGTAAAACAATGACATTGTTGGGAACAGCCAATGGAACAGATGCTTTATACAATAATGGAACATTCCTGGCTCGTCAAAGCAATGTTACATTCAATACAAGCGGAGCACAGTCAATTGGTGGAACATCGGTGACTTCATTCTTTGATCTTTCAATTAATAATATAAACAATATAACATTAAATAAATCAGCCAATGTAACAGATTATCTTTCTATGGTAAATGGAAAGTTAATTACTACAAATACGAATATTTTAACTTGCAGCAGCACAGCAAATGCATCACTTGGAACGACAACATCCTTTGTTGACGGGCCTATGATTCATACGATTGCTTCTGCTACTTCAACTGTAAAAACTTTTCCAATAGGAAAAGGAATTGCATTCAGAGCAGCGGTATTAACAATAACACATTCAGATGCAGCCTCGGTAACGTATCGTGCTGAAATCTTTAATACTCCTGCCACAAGTCTTCCATATACGTATCCTCCTACTATTACCACCGTTTCTCAGGTAAGGTATACTAAATTCTTACGACAGAATGTGAATAATTTCGCGAGTGGTAAAATTCAAATGTATTATAATTTAGATGATGGTGTTGCCGATAAAAATACGCTGGCTGTTGCTCATGATGATGGCGCATCCATGTGGCAAAATTTTGGAGGAGTAGCAACGGCTAACGGAGTCGGAGACATTGTTTCAACAGTATTTACAAACTTCAATACATACTTCGCTCTTGCTAACCCTCCGGGTGGTGGAAATCCTCTTCCAATTGAACTATCCAATTTTACTGCAACTTTAAATAATAAGAAAGTAGACGTAAAATGGACAACTCAATCAGAATTAAACAATGATTACTTTACGGTTGAACGCTCAGCCGATAATGAAACTTTTACAGCCCTCGGAACAGTTGACGGTTCCGGCAATACAACTCAATTGCATAATTATTCTTTCACGGATAATAATCCATTAACCGGCTTGTCATATTATCGTCTACGCCAAACCGATTTCGATGGTCAATCACAAGCCAATCTGCCTGTTGTAGTTAATAACATTGGGTCAGGAGTATTTACGGTTTATCCAAATCCTGCAAAATCAGGTAAGGTTCATTTAATGGGTGATGAAGGATCGATTTTAAAAGACATCTCCGTTCAGGATATTACAGGTAAAATAATTCCTTCAGAAGCTACCTTTAAAGAAAATGGAAGCGTTGATTTACAAATCGATGAAATTTATACATCAAAAGGTGGAATATTCATAATCACGGCTACGGACGGCCAAAAGACATATCGTCATAAGCTACTGATTAATTAAGATAGTTTTCATGGTTTAGTTAGGGTAAATGGTTAGATGAAAAGGTCTCTTGAAAAAGAGACCTTTTTTATTTATCGTCATTTCTGTCATTGGGAATGTTATTTTTGCATTGTAAAAAAACTCAATTATGAAACTTGTAAGTTATCTTGAAGGCTCTGACGAAAGGCTTGGAATATTTATTCATGGAAATATTTATAATCTTTCTGAAAATGCACATGCAATGGGCAAAGGAATTTTACCTGATACCATGGGCGACTTTCTTCGTTTCGGAGAAAAAGCAATGATGATTGCCAAAGCTGTTGATAAAAGTATAAGCGAAAACTCAACGACTGCGATTCATTCATCCGCTACCGAAAAAAATCTCCTTGCCCCTGTTCCTCATCCAACCAGTTGCCGTGATGGATATGCTTTTCGTCAGCATGTGGAAACATCGCGCAGAAACAGAAAAGTTCCGATGATTCCGGAGTTTGATCAATATCCCGTCTTTTATTTCACCAACCACAATGCCATTCAAGGTCCGGGAGAAATCTATTGTATGCCCGATCACTTTGAGAAGCTGGATTTTGAACTGGAAGCTTCTATTGTTATAGGTAAAAAAGGAAAAAATATAAAAGCATCTGAGGCTGATCACTATATTGCCGGCTACATGATTATGAATGATATCAGTGCACGAACACTTCAAATGGAAGAAATGCTTCTTAACCTTGGTCCGGCCAAAGGGAAAGATTTTTCTACCGTAATAGGACCCTGGTTGGTCACTCCCGATGAACTAGAACCTTATAAAGTTGCCGCTCATTCCGGACATAACGGAAACAGTTTTAATCTTGAAATGACTTGTCATGTAAACGGGAAAAAAGTAAGCAATGGTAATTTAAAAGATATGGATTGGACATTTGCCGAATTAATTGAACGATGTTCGTACGGAGTTGAACTTTTACCGGGAGATGTAATCGGTTCCGGAACGGTAGGTACCGGATGTTTTCTCGAGCTGAATGGAACAGGATTATTAAACGATCCATCCTATAAACCACAATGGTTAAAAGAAGGAGATGTTGTAGAAATGGAAATAACAGGTCTTGGGAAATTATCTAATACCATCCGAAAAGAAAATACAACTTATTCAATTCTTGCATTGAAAAAAATTGCTGAGAAAATCTAAAATTATTTATGGCTGAACCAGCACCATCACAAGCCTTTAATGCACAAGCCGAAAAAGATCTTATCTTAAAGGCTTATCGTGCGTTGTTACGTGCGTTGCGGCCATCACTTGGCAAAGGAGATAAAGAATTAATTCGTCTCGCCTTTGATATGTCAATGGAAGCACACAAAGACATGCGGCGAAAAACAGGTGAGCCTTATATTCTGCATCCGTTAGCAGTTGCACAGATTTGTGCGGAAGAAATCGGCCTGGGTCCTCTGGCCATCGTATGTGCTTTACTTCATGATACGGTCGAAGATACCCATCTTACACTGGAAGATGTAAAAAATTCATTCGGAGAAAAAGCAGCATCTATTGTAGATGGATTAACAAAAATCTCCGGTGTTTTTGACAAAGGGACTTCTCTTCAAGCGGAAAATTTCCGGAAGATGTTATTGACACTTTCGGATGATATACGTGTGATTTTAATTAAGCTGGCAGACCGATTGCACAATATGCGAACGTTGGATTCCATGCCGCGTGATAAGCAACTAAAAATCGCTTCCGAGACTGCTTATTTGTATGCTCCGCTTGCTCACAGACTTGGTTTGTATTCAATTAAAACCGAACTGGAAGATTTGGCTATGAAATATACAGAGCCGGAAATTTATAATGAGATATTATCGAAAGTAGAACAGACGCGCCGGGAAAGAAATAAGTTCATCAATGAATTCACAGATCCAATCAATGAAGAATTAAAGAAACAGGATTTTGTTTATGATATCAAAGGACGTTCTAAATCCATTCATTCGATATGGAGTAAGATGAAACGTCAAGGTGTAACTTTCGAAGAAATTTATGATCTCTTTGCAGTAAGGATTATCATTGATACCGATGAAGCCAATGAAAAAGCAATGTGCTGGAAAGCATATTCTATCATTACAGATTTTTATCATCCGAACCCTGACCGATTGCGTGATTGGATATCTACACCCAAAGCGAATGGATATGAATCGTTGCACACCACTGTTATGGGACTTAATGGAAAGTGGGTAGAAGTTCAGATTCGCACGCGGCGAATGGATGAAATCGCAGAAAAAGGATTTGCAGCACATTGGAAATACAAAGAGTCTGCAGCAGAATCTGCACTGGATGAATGGATTCATAAAATCCGTGAACTTCTTGAAAATCCTGAAACAGATGCACTCGATTTTGTTGATGACTTTAAACTGAATCTTTTCTCCGATGAAATTTTCATTTTTACTCCCGGTGGTGATATGAAAATGCTTCCCGGAAATGCTACGGCTTTAGATTTCGCTTTTGAAATTCACTCTGACCTTGGAAGTAAATGTATAGGTGCAAAAGTGAATCACAAGCTGGTACCGTTATCGCATAAATTACGCAGCGGAGATCAGGTTGAAATATTAACATCCAATAAACAAACTCCTAAAGAAGACTGGCTTACCTATGTTGTAACAGCAAAAGCCAAATCCAAAATTAAAACGGCTCTGAAAGAAGAGAAGAAACATTTTGCAGAAGATGGCAAAGAGATTCTGACGCGGAAGTTTAAGCATTTGAAAATTCAATTCAACAATGAAAACATTAATGAACTCCTCGCCTATTATAAAATTCCAAACAGCCTGGAATTATATTACCGGATTGCGAAAGGATTGATTGACGTACAGGATTTAAAAGAATTCATTCATGAAAAGGGAGCAATTAAAGCAAAGGTTGTTCACCGTGTAGAACAAAATTCGCTGGAACAAATGGTTAAAAACATTCGTGGCTCCAGTGAAATGCTCGTCATTGGAGAAAATCTGGAACGAATCGATTACAAACTGTCGCCTTGTTGCAATCCGATTCCCGGCGATGACGTATTTGGTTTTATCACCATTAATGAAGGAATTAAAATACATCGTGTTACTTGTCCGAATGCTATTCAGCTTATGTCGAATTATGCTTACAGAATTGTAAAAGCAAAATGGACGAATCAAAAACAAATTGCCTTTCTCGCCGGTGTCCGAATGACGGGCATCGATGAAGTTGGCCTGGTAAATAAAATTTCAAAAGTAATTTCAAGTGAGTTGAAAGTTAATATGAGAAGTATAAGCATAGACTCTAACGACGGAATTTTTGATGGAACAATTATGCTCTTCGTCAACGATACACATCATCTCGATAAACTCATTAAAAAACTAAAAGAGATTAATGGAATATTGACAGTGAGCAGAATTGACAGCGGCGGAAACTAATTGGGAAGATTATAACTCCTAAAGATTAAAATAAAAATATTATCGAACATCGATTAACAAATAATAAATAACGCCTGACTAACAACCAATATCTCTACCCCCTCTCTCAATGCCAACTTCAAAAATCCATTCGACTGTACGGAAAGTTTTTAAAGATTATCTTGAAAAGAAAAATCATAGAAAGACAGAAGAGCGGTTTAATATTCTTGATGAGATTTATACTTTAGACGAACATTTTGATGTAGAATCTCTGCATAAACACATGAAAAAAAAGGGATTTAAAAGCAGTCGTGCCACCATTTATAATACATTAGAATTATTGCTTGATTGTGCCCTTATTACGCGGCATCAGTTTGGAAAAAATGCTTCGCGTTTTGAGCGTTCCTATTCATTTCGTCAACACGATCACCTAATTTGCGAAGATTGTGAGCACGTATTTGAATTTTGTGATCCAAGAATACAACAAATTCAAAAAGTAATGGGTGATGTATTGAAGTTCAATGTTACCCATCATTCGCTGAATCTTTTTGGAAAGTGCAGAGAGTTTCTGGAGAAGGGAACCTGCAAGAACCGTAAAACCGCATGAATACTGGCACTTAGCACTACTTTAATCAACAATCGATGGTATTATCTTTCTTAAAAATAATAATTTCTATATTTGCATAATTAATTTAAACCACTATTTTCACACCCATGGACTTCACATACACAATCAACAACAAAGGAACATATGCCATTGTAGAAATGAGCGGAAATCTTATTGATAAAAACCAGGCTACTCCCCTCCTCGAGGAAATTCAGGAATATATTAATAAAGGTATTAACAGTTTTGTAATCTCTATGGAAGCTTTTCGTTACCTGAATAGTAATGGTTTGAATGTGCTCGTAAACATCCTGACTAAAAGCAGAAAAAATGGTGGAGACACTACTATTTGCTGTATCAATGATAAGATTAAAGAACTTCTTATTATCACTAAACTGAATACGGTATTTACAATTACCGAAGATCTGCCGGCTGCGATTCGGCAATTTCAGAATTGATTTTGTTTGTTTTTAACATTATACTTTATTTAAGCAGGATCTGGCTTTGTTTTAATTTTTAGAAATTTTTTTTTGATCCCTTTGCCCGAATCAAATATACCCTGCTCGCCGGAATCTTTGCGCGCCGGCCATATGTGAAGGGGGATTCCGGCGCACATAGTACGTCAATCGCTATTCAGGAAAATGTTTTCAATCGGAATAAAGCTAATTTTATACACGTTTAAAATTAATGTTCTGTGTGCGACGGATCCGATAGTTATCGGATCCTCTAACGCACAAAACCGACACTCAAAGATTTCGGCGAGCGGGAAAATTTCGTAACAATATAACTTATGTTGAAGCAATTTTTTATCTTTTAATTGTAATAAAGGTTTTTTTTATTTAATTTACTGTAACTTTATAAAAGCAAAATTGGTGTATTGATATTAAAGAATGTTTCAATAGTAGATTTTTAAAATTGAATTGTTTTACTTACAAAATCCCAAATGAAACCACAACTATTTTTAAAAATAATTTGTATTTTGTATTTTAATTTTCAGTATGTAAAAATTGTTACCGC
This sequence comes from Bacteroidota bacterium, assembly GCA_031417555.1. GTDB lineage: Bacteria > Bacteroidota > Bacteroidia > AKYH767-A > 2013-40CM-41-45 > JADKIH01. The sequence continues at coordinate 5,956 of JANOVV010000071.1, read as the reverse complement.
ACAAAGCTATATACCATTTCCAGATACATCTGCTAACTGGAATGTATCATGGTCAGATGTAGATTGTTATGTAAGTGGTTTACAAGATGGTGTTTTTACCTATTACTATAACGGTGATACTGTTATTAATAGTAATACTTTTCATAAAGTATATAGATCTGGCCTATGTATTCAATGTTGTTATCCACCATATTTGGGAAGATTAAATGGATACATGGGAGGTTTGAGAAATGACTCCATTAATAAAAAAGTTTTATGGATTAGGCCTGATTTAACTACCGATGAGATCTTATATAATTTTAACATTGTTGTCGGAGATACTCTAAAGGGATGGCTCGCAAGCGCATGTCCTGATCCAACTATTATTTCTATCGATAGCATCCTTATAGGATCAAAGTACCATAGTAGATATAATTTCGTTGGAGGAATTTGTGAAGGTGCTTTAATTGAAGGGATTGGAAGTACTCTTGGATTATTGGAACCTTTTTTTACTTTTGAAGGTGGTGGGGTTTTGAATTGTATGAGAAACTTGAATAACATTTATTTTCCTGATAGTACAGGAAGCTGTGGAATTATTGATTTTGTTTCTGAGAATAAATTGGATAATAATCAATTTATATTAGTTAGATCTAAGGATAAGATAGATATTCATTTTGATGATAATTTTATATTTGATTCGAATTTTTCAGTTTCAATTTATGATATTTTAGGAAGGCAAGTGTTCAATTCTAAAAATCAAAAATATTATTTTTCAATTTTTGTAAACGGACTTGGATATTACGTAGTGAAAATAGTAAATGGGAGGAGTGTTAAATACCAAAAGGGATAATTTTTTGAATTAAATAAATAAACTAATTTGTGTGCAATAAGCAAAGTTTCAATTCATTTTTTTCGGGTTAACAGGATGCCAGTTAAGAACAAACTTTTTCGTTACGGCTTAATATCCTCCATTTCCTTTTTTGTTTTATATTACTATTTGTAGGATTAATACTACTTTTACAAAATCATAAAACTCTATCCAAATGCCTGTAGATGTGCTTCTCGGTCTCCAATGGGGAGACGAAGGAAAAGGTAAGATTGTCGACGTACTTACCCCCGAATATAATGTTGTCGCACGTTTTCAGGGTGGCCCCAATGCGGGACATACGCTGAATTTCGAAGGCGTTAAACATGTTTTACATACAATACCCTCAGGGATTTTTCATGAGGGTTCCGTCAATATTGTCGGCAACGGTGTGGTTATCGACCCAATAACTTTTCAGAAAGAAATTGATGCCTTAAAGCGTATGAATGTCGATGTGAAGAAACGATTATTCATCTCCAGGAAAGCTCATTTGATCATCCCTACGCATCGCCTTCTGGATGCGGCTTCCGAGACTTTAAAGGGAAAAGAAAAAATCGGTTCTACGCTACGGGGAATTGGCCCTACTTACATGGACAAAACCGGACGAAACGGTCTCCGTGTCGGAGATATTGAGGCGGCTGATTTCAGGCAACGATACGATCGTTTGAAAAACAAACACATCGACTTACTTAAAAACATGTCGTTCGATCAGAAATTTGCTGACGATGAATCTGCTTTTTTTCAAGCCATTGAATTTTTGAAAGAGATAAATTTTGTCGACAGCGAGTACATGATCAACAAAGAAATTTCTGCCGGTAAAAAAATTCTTGCCGAAGGCGCTCAGGGCTCTTTACTCGATATTGATTTTGGTTCATATCCTTTTGTCACTTCCTCCAATACCATCACCGCCGGTGCTTGCACAGGATTAGGGATTGCCCCTCAACACATCGGTAAGGTTTTCGGAATTTTCAAAGCATATTGTACCCGTGTCGGCAGCGGGCCGTTTCCTACTGAATTAAATGACGCTACCGGAGAATTTATTCGCAAACAGGGAAATGAAGTCGGTGCAACCACAGGCCGGCCGCGACGTTGCGGCTGGTTAGATTTGCCAGCTCTCAAATACGCCATCATGATCAATGGTGTTACTGATTTAATTATGACAAAACCCGATGTATTAAGCGGCTTTGATGAAATTAAAGTTTGTACTCATTATAAAATAAAAAATGAAGTAATTGATTACTTACCTTTTGATATAGTAAACGAAAATGTAATCCCCGTTTATAAAACCATGAAAGGATGGAAAAATATTTTAACAGGAATGAATTCTGAAAAAGAACTTCCTGAAACTATGAATGAGTATATTTCCTATCTCGAAAAAGAATTGAATGTGCCAATAAGTATTGTCTCTGTCGGGCCGGATAGGACGCAAACTATATTCCGCAAAGGACCGTTGATTTTAAGTGATTAGAGTGATGAAGTTGATTTGATTTTTTGATTTGATTGATTTTTTTTGAAGGCTAATTGAAAAATATCAATTAACAAACTTATCACTTTTATCACCTTTATCAGCAGTAATCAGCGGTCAGCTGTCAATGGTCACAGTCCCTTTTATTCATAAACAATTTCGTTGAATCATTTACGCTAATATTTTCTTCTATTGGTAGTGTTTTTTCATTCTTCAAAATATCTTCATCGGAAAGATCAGGCATTCCTGCATTGGCCCATGCTGTATACCACAATGAACCAACGGCAAGAATAGCCTTCTGCATCCTCCGCTCTACCTGACCGTTTAAATCGGAATGATAATCGGAAGAATATTCTTTACTGTACACTTTCATTAACTGATTTCCCCGAACTTCGAAAGCATATTTTTTATCAGTATCAAACCGTGCATTTAGTATTTTTTCAAATTCGAGAACAGAATCAAGAGCAGCAAAACTTTCATGAATATTTTCCCAGCAGTATTTCTGGACATTTGTAATATATGCTGCATGCCCGACAAAATAATCGTAATCATCACCAAATAATTCAGGCAAACGGGATTCCCAAAAACCATGTATGCCGGTTTGATTGGTCATTTGTCCATTATAATTTTCAGAACAATGCAATGGCACATGCGAATCAGCAATGTAATGTCCAAGGTTTGCTGAATAGTACAGTATCCTTTGAACATCCGCTTCTTTGAAAGCCTTTGTCAATTGATAATACATACTATTAATTCTCCAGGGAACAATACCATATTTATTCAATGAATCTTCCGTAAATTTTTCAACTGCATCATCCCATCTTTCGGGAATAGAATCAAAGGGATGCTCACCGTAATGATCAATATCAATAAAATGCCGCGGAGCTTCTGCAGGATCAGAATATCTTCTTTTGTCAGGATCAACGGCATGCGTCGTCAGGTAATCAATATGACTTTTATAAAAAGAAAAAAGGTTAGGCGGCAATGTAAAACATGCCATTCTGTTAATTACCTGATGCCCCCAAAAACCCCATGCATTAGCTTTTTGCAGACACGATAAAAAAATCAAAGAAATAATTCCTGCTATTTTCATTAAGCAAAGGTGGTATTGAGAAAAATTAAATACAATCCTTAAAAAGTGGATATTTTAATAAACATATTTTAGAAAATACATTCAGAAATTAATGATCTTAAAAAAAATCAGGTATCATGCAAGAATTAAGAGACAAGAATAAAGAATCAATCCCGACAAGTATCGCATATGAGTCAGAATAATAATTTTTTTGAGACCACAAACTAATAATCTGAAGATTCTACACAAATTTAAAATAAATAACTAATTCAATTTGAGAATTAATTCAAAAAATAGATTCATTATACTCAAAAGTTCCGCTGGATGACATTGTTTTTGGGTTTAGTGTGCCGTCCATTTGCCGCCGAACTAGAGTTATTAGAGGTAACTAAATTACATTGGCGGCAAGTGGACGGCACTTACGCCCCAAATACAATGTCATCCAGTAGGGAACTTTTGAGTTTAAAGAAACTGTATTATAAATAATTCTTATATCGAATTATCTATTTTTATAAATTTTAGAAAAGTCAGCAGGCCTTTAGATTGTTGTCTCAAAAGTAAAAATTATTAGCCTGATGCATTTGCAATATCTATCGGATAAGAATCAAAAAAAAATGGAACTTTTTATCTATTTTGAATTATTTTATATTTTCATTTTCCTGTTAAATATTACAGTAAATTAATCTATTAATTGAAGTGCTGAGACCTTTATTTATCAATAAAAAAATTGAACCCGAAGAAAAGGATAAAAACCAAGAACTCGATACTCTTAATTTGATTAAATCTTACAATAAACAATTGATAAAGTTTCTTTATTCACGATTGCCTTGTGATAAAAAACATGAAATTATTTACATTGAACTGCTTTTCCATTTATCTTTATTCTATTCAAAATAATTGCAGTGAAAAGACACCTTCTTATTCTCATCTTCTTTCTTTTTTCATCACAAATTTTCGCTGTTTGTTCATCGGGGTTTACAGAAGTTATTGTAAAAATTATTCCTGATGATTATCCATCGGAAGTTTCATGGAAAATTGTCGATTCGCAGGGAAATATTTTTGCCAGCGGTGACTCTTCCATGAGTGATACTGTTTGCATACCATCCGTAACTTGTTCTTTTTTTATAATTAAAGATCAGTTTGGTGACGGAATAATCAGTCCCGGAAAATATCAGTTGTTTGTAAATGGAATTCTTAAAGACAGCAACTCTAACTTTGGCTATCAAGCTCAATATGCTTTTAATTGCCCGCAGGGCAACTACTGTACGAATCCAATTCCATTAACATCAGGAAATCATACGGCTCCGTTCAATGACACCTGGTATGATTTTACTCCTACCCAATCCGGCAACTATAAATTAAACATGTGCGGACTCAATACATGCGATACAAAAATCTGGATATATGAGAATTGTCCGCCATTACCATATTCAGAGAGTGTACAAGGATCTTATGCTTTTAATAACGATTACAATTGTGGCTTACAAGCTAACCTCAACGTAGTTCTTTTCGCCGGTAAGAATTACCTTATTCGTATCGGTGATAACATGGACTCCTGTCCGGATTCTGTTAATTTCAATTTCTCATTTCTTGGTCCTGTACGGGGCTGCCTGGATATCAATGCATGCAATTACAATCCCATTGCAACAGAAAGTGATTCAAGTTGTGTTTATTTTCCAAATCCAAGTTGTAATGGACCCGATCTAAAATTAGATTCAACAATATTTGTTCAAAGTCTTTTTTTGAAAAATGAAATTGCTTTAACATGCGATGTCGATGAAGGCTGCGTCAGCGGATATGGATTGCGAAGTGTAATTGCTTTTACTTCTCATATCGATAACATCGGCACACAGGATTTTTTCATAGGAAATGCAGATACCCAACCGGGAATTTTTAATTCAAACAATTGTCACGGCCATTCGCACTATGAAGGGTATGGTGATTATAGATTGTTTGATAGTAATAATAACCTTATCCCTGTCGGGCATAAAAATGGGTATTGTGTATTTGACCTCTGCGGTATCGGACAATACACGTGTGGCAATATGGGAATTTCTGCCGGTTGTTACGACACGTATGAATCAAATACTCAATGCCAATGGATTGATATTACCGATGTACCAACCGGTGATTATCGAATTGCTGTTATTATTAATTCGAAACATTTGCCCGATGCTTTGGGTCGTTATGAGACTAATTACATCAACAATGCCGTTCAGATTTGTGTGCATATAGTTCACAATCCCGGCGGAATGCCATCATATACATTGCTTCCCAATTGCTCTCCCTATATAGATTGCTTAGGTGTGCCAGGCGGCAATGCTGAATTAGATTGCAACGGAACTTGCAATGGGTCCGGAATTTACGGTGATGTTTTTCAGGATGCAGTAATTGACTCGCAGGATGTTTATACCTATTTGGATATCATTGAATCTTCAATGCCCGCAACTAATTGCAATGATTTAAACAGGGATAATAAGATTTCTGTATATGATGCATCACTTGTCAATTGGTGTCTTCGTGGTAATTCATCGCATGCCGGAGGAAGTGCACAAAATCATTGTACTTTTCCTAG
>JANOVV010000070.1:0-90725 GCA_031417555.1 Bacteroidota bacterium | reverse complement strand
GAAAATGTTCCCTTAAATAAATCGAAAACGGTTGATTAAAAGAATAGCTTTCAATTAACAATTTAACTTTTTGAATCAATCTTTCTTCCCGCATATCAGAAAATTATTGTTTCCAAAATTAATATTAAATTGCTTCGAATATGGGAATAATTTTATTAAACTAAATTGCAAAACTATTTCTAAGTCTGGCTTCAAAAACAACATTAACAAAAACCTTTCTTTGTGAATCTTTGTGTTGCCTTTGTGACCTTTGTGGTTAATAAGTTGCGTCGGATTTAACCACAATGAACACAAAGGCAACACAAAGATCCACAAAGAAAAATAGGAAAATGAAAATTAGAGATTTAAATATTGGAGTGCTTTTGTTGTGTTTACATTTAATATCATGTACAACAAAAGAAAACAAACCAACAGAAAATATTAGCAAGCCAATAGAAGTAATTGCGCCAATAAATGAAGCAGGGAGAATTTATGACAGGATTTCAAAAAGTAACTCCTCCTATTCTGTTTACTTTCCTTTGAATTATAATGAAAAAGAAAAATATCCTGCTATCATTTTCATTGATCCACATGGCCATGGCAGATTTCCTTTAGAGAAATATAAAAGTCTGGCAGATAAATTTCAATTTTTATTGATAGGTTCTAATGATTCTAAGAATGGGATGAATATAGAACAATGCATAAAATTCGCGGGTGATTTATTAAACGAAGCATCAACTACATTGCCCTGCTACAAAGAACAAATTTCTGTTGCAGGATTTTCAGGAGGAGCGAAAGTTGCTTTGGTTGCTGCAAATACGATTTCAGGGTTTAGCAGTGGAATTTATTGCGGAGCGGCATTCCCTCCCGGAACAATTCAAATAAATATCCCATTGCTAGCCATTGCAGGACGGCACGATATGAACTATACTGAAGTTAGAAATTACAATCAATCGATAGATAAATCCGGCATATCACATACATTGGTTGAATGGAATGGCAAACATGAATGGCCGGATACATCGATCTTTGAACATGCCTTTTACTGGAACATTTTTACATCTATGCGAAATAAAACTATCGAAAAAAATGAAAATATTATTGATGGATACAAAAAGTTGATTGAAATAGCTATTGCTTATGAAAAAAATATTTTATTCAGGGCAATTCTCCTTCAGGAAGAAATTGAAATGTTGAAAGGGATTGTATCAGTAAGTGAATATCAAAAAAAGCTGAGTGCTTTTATTAATTCAAGTCAATTTAAACAAGCGAAAAAAAATCAAGACAAGATACTTGACAATGAAGATCACAGAAAGATAGAATTTGCCGGTGCTTTTGAAAATAAAGATGAACTCTGGTGGAATAATCAAATTCAAATACTCAATGCCGATAAAAATAATGAAAGTAATCAGCGTTTACTTGGATATATTTCACTGGCAGCGTGGTCTTATTCTTCCAAATCGGTCGCAGTCAATAATTCTGCTTTTGCTTTAAAAGCATTAAAAATATACAAACTCGCTGATCCTGAAAATTCCGAGCAACCCTTTTTAGCAGCTTGTCTTTATTCAAAAAACGGAATGCAGGATTCGGCAATATATTTTTTGCAAGAGGCTGTAAAGTTAGGACTAGATGATAGAAGTAAAATAGAGAATGAAAAAGATCTTTTTGAATTAAAGAGCAGAAATGATTTTCAAGAATTGATTAAAAATTTAAAATAATCATTTAAAAAGTCCTATACAAATAAATAGTATTCGCACATTTTTTTCAATTAAAAGAATAAGACAGAAATTATTCTTTTACTAAATGATTTTTAGGATTAGTAATATCCTTTGGAGCTTTCGTACCATTTAAATACACAGTTACCATTGTTTTAGTCATAGTGCTGCTTCCCGGAGCAAATGACCAGCTAAAATCAGGTTTAGATGATTTTGAAAACGGAACGGTATTCGTCATTACAAAAGTTCCTAATCTAAATCCGGGAGGCGGCGGAATTGATACAGCAACAGAATCCATTGCAATACTAGTTTTCAAACGGATCTGTTTACTGGATTGATTAATACTCCAGTTTAATTTTTGTTGTGCATTTGGTAATGAAGGATCAGCAGAACCCGGTTTGTGTATTCCGGTGATTACACCTCCACCGGCCATAACATCATAGTTAAAATTAATGCCCGCCTGAAAAAAAGTAAACTTCTGACTACTCGTTCCTGTCCATTCAAGAAATACATCAAACTCAATTGTTTTTTCGTTAATATTTTTTATGTTCTTAATGTAACAATTATAATTTTCCTCTTGAGAGAAACTTTTTAAAGAGAATAACATTAATAGTAAAAAATTAAAAATAATTATTTTCTTAAAAGACAGTTGATTTTTCACTTTGTTTAGGTTTTAATTGTTTGGAAATATAAAATTTGTAAAAAAAATTATATACAAGTATAAGAATTATATTTCATCTGGGAAATCATTGGAAAAACTTAAGAAAAACGATTTTGCTATCAATAAAATGAAATAATTCATCTTCATTTTTCAATCTTCATTTTTTCAAGTGACTTCAAAATATTCTTCTCTACCCGCAAAAGCACATTTCCGGATTGATCCGAAACAAATTTTTCACCGATAAGTTTTTCGAAAAGTTCAATATATCGTTTAGAAATCTCATTCACCCATTCATCTTTCATTTCAGGAATTTTCTGTCCTTCTTTTCCCTGAAAACCATTTTCAATAAGCCATTGCCGGACAAATTCCTTTGATAATTGTTTTTGTTGTTTTCCTGCTAATTGATTTTCTTCATATCGATCACTGTAAAAATAACGTGATGAATCCGGTGTATGGATTTCATCGATCAGAAATATTTTTCCATCCGCTTTTCCAAATTCATATTTCGTATCAACCAATATCAACCCTCGCCGCTTTGCCAGCTCTGTGCCTCGCTCATACAATTTCAAGGTAAAATTTTCAAGCATCGAATAATCCGACTCACTCACAATATTTTTTCTGATTATTTCTTCTCTCGATATATCTAAATCATGCCCTTCCCCTTCTTTAGTTGTCGGAGTTATTATCGGTTTAGTAAAACGATCATTTTCTTTTAGTCCGTCAGGCAATAACACGCCACAAACATTTTTTCTTCCAGCGGAGTATTCTCTCCAGGCATGACCGGTTAAATATCCCCGAACGACCATTTCAACTTTGAAAGGAGTGCATCGTCTGCCGATTGAAACATTCGGATCTGGCACATCCATTAACCAATTTGGAACAATGTCTTCTGTTGCTTTTAACATTCGATAGGCAATCTGGTTTAATACCTGACCTTTAAAAGGAATTGCCCGCGGAAGTACAACATCAAAAGCAGAAATCCGATCCGTTACAACCATGATCAACAAATTACCAATAGTATACACATCTCTTACCTTTCCCTTGTAAAAATTTGTCTGGCCGGGGAGATTGAAGTGAGTCTCGGAAAGAATGTTCATTGGATTATTAAAAATTGAAGATTCAAGATTAATTTAAAATTGGATATTTAATAGTAATAAATTAATTAATCTTCAATTTTCAATCTTAATCTTCAATAAATTATTTGTTGTATGCGTCTATTATTTCCTTCACAAGCCTATGTCTAACGACATCTTGAGTATCCAGATAAATAAAATCAATACCCTTAATATTACTAAGTATCTTAATTGCCTGAACAAGGCCGGAAGGTTGATTGCGGGGAAGGTCGATCTGGGTAACATCACCTGTCACAATAAATTTCGCTGAAGGCCCCATTCGGGTAAGGAACATTTTAAGCTGGTTTTCGGTAGCATTCTGTGCTTCATCAAGAATAACAAAAGCATTATCCAATGTACGGCCTCTCATGAAAGCCAGAGGAGCCACTTCAATTACACCGCTTTCAATATAACTTTTTACTTTTTCTCCTTGAATCATATCAAAGAGTGCATCGTAAAGCGGACGTAAATAAGGATCAATCTTTTCCTTTAGGTCACCGGGCAGAAAGCCCAGATTTTCACCGGCTTCCACAGCCGGACGTGTTAAAACAATTCGCTTGATTTCACGATTTTTCAAAGCACGTACTGCAAGAGCCACTGCCGTATATGTTTTACCGGTTCCGGCGGGTCCTATGGCAAAAATGACATCATTTTTTTCTGAACTCTCAACAAGTTTTTTCTGATTGGGAGTCTTGGCGCGGACCATGATACCGTTTTGGCCAAACACCAATACATCTCCTGTCGGAACCTGTGGCGTAGAATCTCTTCCGTTTTTGTCGGCAAGAAAATGTTCTACATTGTCGGGTGTAAGGCTTCCAAATTTCTGATAATGTTGAATCAGGCGGTTTATTTTCTCACTGAAAATGTGAATATTCTTTTCATCACCGATGACTTTTATTTCATTTCCACGGGCGACAAGCTTTAATTCAGGAAAACTTTTTCGGATAACTTCTAGGTTTGCATCGTTAACACCAAAAAACTCAACAGGGTTAAAGGTGTCGATTGGAATAATTACTTCACTCAAGGCTTTATTTTTAGGTTAAAAATTAATTAATAAAAATCAAATGCATATGAAAAGATGATATATCTTTCCTTCATATTTCGTTTCAATACTAATTAAATCTCGTTACTTTTGGCTTTCGCCACAATATAAGTTATCAACATCATCAGCATCCTTTCCGAATATGCCAATTTTAACACTGACAACAGACTGGGGATTGCGTGACCATTATCTTGCCTCATTTAAAGGAGAGATTCTTTCTATGTCACCCACTCTTCAAATTATAGATATTTCGCATGAGGTGGAGAAATTCAATACCATGCAGGCAGCATACATAATTCAGAATTCATTTCAGAAATTTCCAAAAGGCACGATTCATTTTATTGGTTTGACAGGTAATGAAAACTGCTCTTCAATAAACCCTTTTGTAATTATTAAAGTGAATGGACACTATCTTATCGGTGAGGATAATGGAATTTTTACTTTAATAATTGGAAGTAACGAAAAAGAAATTATTCGCCTGCCCATTGAAGGACATGGAGGCAGAAAAGATCATTGCCTGGCGCTGATGGAAACGATAAAAAAGCTGGCTGATGGAACAGCGCTAAATAAATTAGGAAAAGAAGAAACAATTATTCAGGAAAGTTATTTCGCACAACCGACAGTAGATGCGGAAACTATCCGAGGCACGATTATTTTCATTGATGCTTTTGGCAATGCAGTTGTAAATGTTACGAAAGATTTATTTGATAAAGAAAAACGCGAAAGGAAATTTCTTATTCAATTGCGAAAGTCAGTTTATGATGTTCCCAAAATAAGTTTAACGTATGAAGATGTTGATGTAGGTGAAATATTAGCATTGTTTAACCAGGACGGTTTTCTCGAAATCGCACTGAATAAAGAATCAGCCAGTAAATTGTTAGGTTTAAAGCTTATGGATCCAATCCGAATAGAGTTTCATGATAGTACGGCAAGTTAAATTGACATTTCAGTCTTTGCATGTAGAGGATTTTCTCGAACTTTTTTATTCCGTTGAAGAAAAAATAAAAACTTTCCCGGGGTGTCAAAAACTTGAACTTTTGCAGGATATTAATAATAAGAATATTTTTTTCACCTATTCTATTTGGAATTCAGAAGCAGATATAGAATTATACCGACACTCTGATCTTTTTGAATCGGTATGGAAAAAAACAAAAACATTTTTCTTAGTTCCTGCTGAGGCGTGGAGTTTGACAATTGTCTGACCCGGTAAGTCTATTCTATAAAGAAACCCATGGTTTAAAACTTTGGAATGTATTATTTCAGTATTTTTTCTTTCAAATTGTTAATTAAAATTTTCAAAAATTGATTGTTTTTAATTACCGTTTGTTGAGATTAATTGAAGATTCACTTCTAAAAGAGCTAATCCGGCCATCTTAAAGCTGCTTTTTACATAAGTAATTCAACATAACAGGAGTTGGCCCCTATTTTTATCTGCTCGATAAAGATTGCCGCTTAAATAATTCAGATAATTATGTTGAAAATTACTTCTCCTTCATTATTTAAACTACTTAATACAAGGGCGGTTTTAATCCTTTTAATAATTTCTATAACAGGCATAAAACAAGTACAAGCGACACATGCTACCGGAGCCGACCTTACTTATCAATCGCTTGGAAATAATCAGTATCAAATAACATTCACTTTTTACCGTGACTGTAATGGAATAGATGCTCCGCAAAAACAAGCGCTTTATATATCCTCTTATCTATGTAATTATATTGACACAGTATTAATGAATCGTGTTCCGGGAACCGGTGTTGAAATAACACGTACCTGTTCAACTGCAGTTTCAACATGCAACGGCGGTTCGGTTGTCGGAATTCAGCAATGGAAATATACACAAATCGTTACATTACCTTTCCGTTGCGCAGACTGGCAATTTTATACAATGGTCGCCAACCGTAACGCATCGATAACAACAATAATAAATCCTGATGCCAATGCGCTTTATGTAGAGGCGTTTCTAAATAATACAACTAACGACAACAATTCTCCGACTTTTTCGAATGCGCCGATAGCCTTTGAATGCATCGGACAAACAAATAATTTCAATCAAGGTGTAATTGATGCTGATGGAGATTCTTTGGTTTATTCATTTATAGCTCCGCGAAAAAATAGTAACAGTAATCTTTTCTATAAAACAGGATATTCGGTGGCAAATCCGATTGCTTCATCGCCGCCGGTGAGCATTAATTCAATTAACGGTGATATAACTATGAATCCCATTCACCAGGATATTGCCGCCGTCGCTGTTCTGATACAGGAATACAGAAATGGAAAAATAATAGGAAGTGTAATGCGCGATATGCAACTCTATATCGTTTCATGTTCAAACACTTTACCAAATCTCACCGGAATGAACGGCAGTAATAAGTTTGCAACTTCAAAATGTGTCGGCGGGCAAATATGTTTTGATGTTTTATCAAATGATGCGGATCAAAATCAGAATTTAACATTGACATGGAATAACAGTATTCCCGGAGCAACATTTACGTCTACATCTTCTTCACATCCTGTTGGGCACTTTTGCTGGACTCCCACTCCATCGCAAGCCCGGGCGCAACCTTATACATTTTCAGTTACGGTTAGAGATAATGCTTGTCCTTCCAATGGCATTCAGACTTATTCATATTCAATATTAGTTTCGAATCTGAGTGTTCAGCTGACAGCAACCCCGGGTATTCAATGTTATGGATCACACAATGGATCAGCGGCAGCAATTGTTTCGGGCATTCCTCCTTTTCAATATATCTGGACACTTCCGAATGGAAATATTCTTACAACGCAGTCGGTTTCACATTTGTCGGCAGGAAATTATAATCTCAACGTTACCGATGCAAACGGTTGTTTGGGATCCAAATATTTCACGATAACACAACCGCCACCACTTACAGTTGCTTTAACTCCGTCGAATACAGATTGCGGAGGAGGATTAGCAAGTGCGGCAGCGAATGTAACCGGTGGAACACCATCGTATCGCTATCTCTGGTCGCCGGGAGGGCAAACCGTTCAAAATGCAACCGGACTTTCAACAAATATTTATACGGTAAAAGTTACAGACGATCACGGCTGCATTTCATCGGCTTCTACCAATGTTCAAAGTAATATTCCTGTAACATTTGCTCTTGAATTACATGGAGCAACATGTACAGCCAACAATGGAAGTGCTACTGTTACACATACAGGGGGCAGCGGAAATTTTTCATACAGATGGACACCGGATATTCCGGGAAACAATTCGTCGTCAACTATTACGGGACTCGTTACAGGTTTATATACAGTAGTTGCGACAGATCTTGGAACCGGTTGTTCACAGACACTGTCAGGAATAGTTCAAAACCTTTCAGGTATTACAGCAACAATCACTTCCACAATAAATGCGACCTGTGAATCGGGGGAAGACGGATTTGCGGCAGTCGTTGCAACCGGCGGCGAAGCGCCTTATTATTATGAATGGCCTAACGGAGATGTATTTTCAACAACAAATCATATGTCGCCGGGAACATTTTTAGTGCGTGTTGAAGATTATAATGGATGCAGTGCTTATGCTCAGGGAACTATTGGGTATGATCATCCTTCTCCGGTCGTTGATTTAGGTCGGGATACGATGCCATCTGCAGGAATTCCTTATTTAATTAATGCAGGAAATGGATACGATTCATATTTGTGGAACAATGGCTCAACGAATTCATCGATATTAACAACTATCAGTGGAACTTATTCAGTATTGGTAACAAATACGTATGGCTGTGAAACATTCGATGCAATTAAAGTAACATTTGTAAACCGGGCTTTTAACAATAGCAAACATACTTCGAAGATAAATTCTATCATCAACATTTTTCCAAATCCGGCTGATGATGAATTAAACATTCAGATAAATAGACTACCGGAAACAGAAGTTACATTAACAATGACAGATATTTTAGGAAATACAATATTTCAATCAAAAGAAAAATCAGAAACCGGCTACAGTAAAAAAGTAGATATGCAAACATTTCCTGCCGGCATTTATCTTATGAGAATTGAATATGATAATGAAATTAATACAACGCGAATAATTAAACATTAGGCCCATACAGTTTATTATTTGTTTAAACGCAGGTTAAATGCCTGCGTTTTTTTTATTGTCTGTATCTTGAAAGGCGTACATTGTCTGAACCTCGAAAGGAAGGATTGAAGGATTTTCTAGATTGCGTAAAACAAATGCAATTACTCATTTCCACAATAGAACACGGATTAAACGGATCAGACGGATTAGCACGGATTTTATCTGTGTAAATCTGTTCAATCCGTGTCATCCGTGTTCTATTAAATGAGTTTGTAAAACTGTCTGAGCCTTGAAAGGAATTTTTTTAGGATTTTCTTGATTGCGTAAAACAAATGCAATTACTCACACCTCCAATAGAACACGGATTAAACGGATCAGACGGATTAGCGCGGATTAAATCCGTGTCATCTGTGTTCTATTAATTTAATAATGTTCAGAAAATAATATTTTATTAATTGATAATCACCATTTACTTACCAATACACAAATACTAATAACTATTCACAGATGCCGAACATTAAAACAATCTAAATCCTTACTTTTACCGCCCAAAGCAATTCTACCTTGTATTCACTTTTTAAAAAAGAGATAAGTAGTTTTTTTAGTTCCGTGACCGGATACGTAGTTATTCTTGTTTTTTTATGCGCAACAGGTTTAATAATATGGGTTTTCCCTGCAACTGATTTTAATATTGTTGAAAACGGTTATGCAAACTTAGATTCCTTTTTTATCCTCGCTCCACTCCTCTTTCTTTTTCTTATTCCTGCCATTACAATGAAAATGTTTGCCGAAGAACAAAAATCAGGAACCATTGAATTGCTTCTTACCAAACCACTTTCCGATTTACAGATCGTTACTGCCAAATATGCCTCTGCTGTCCTACTCGTAATTAGTGCATTAATCCCAACAATTGTTTATTTAATAAGCATCTATTTTCTGGCATCGCCAAAAGGAAACATTGATCTGGCAGGAATTTCAGGATCATACATTGGCTTGCTTTTCCTGTGCAGTGCATTCGTTTCTATTGGGATTTTCTGCTCTGTTCTTTCCAGCAATCAAATCGTTTCATTTATACTGGCCGTTATTTTCTCTTACTTTTTTTACTCTGGATTTGATTTTCTAAGCTCGATAATTAATGTTTCTTCAATTAGCAATATTTTTGCTTTAATGGGAATCAGTGCTCATTATAATTCTCTTAGTCGCGGTGTTATTGACTCCCGGGATCTTATCTATTTTATTTCCCTGACATTATTATTTCTTTTTCTATCTCGCTTCATACTCGAAAAACGTAAATGGTAATGGTATGGCTATAAGAAATATCAAAAAACAAAGTCTGCTTCAACTGGTATTGCTGGTTTCCATACTCGTTATTCTTAACGTCTTAAGCCGGTTTGCCTTTAGCCGTGTCGATATGACTCAGGAAAAGAGATTTACACTTTCACAATCATCCAAGCAATTATCCAAAGACCTAAAAGATATTATCTTTTTTAAAATTTACCTCGATGGTGATCTGCCTCCCGGCTTTAACCGATTAAAAAATTCTTTGAAAGAATTGCTTGACGAATTCAGAGTTTATTCAGGCGATAATATTGAATATGAATTCATCGATCCATCCGCAAGTTCGGATGAGAAAGAAAAAATGCAGTTGTATAAACAACTTGCGGCAAAAGGATTAATACCAACTAATCTCGAACAAAAAGATCAGGCGGGACAATCACAAAAAATAATTTTTCCCGGAGCAATCGTCACCTATCGCAGCAAAGAATATCCATTGCAAATTCTAAAAAGTAAAATGGGTAGTTCGCCCGAACAAATGCTTAACAATTCTATAGAAAATCTCGAATATGAAATCAGCAGCATGCTCCGTAGAATTACCGTAGAAAGAGGGCTTTCTGTAGGATTTCTTCAAGGTCAAAAGGAATTGCCAACTATTCGTATCAGCGATGCTAGCAATGCCCTTGCGGATTTCTATAAAGTTGATTCGGTAAATATAAATGGTTCTCTTACTGCTTTAAAAGATTTTTCTGCCCTAATTATTGCCGGTCCGGATACGGCTTTTGCTGAAAAAGACAAATTTATTATCGATCAGTATATCATGCACGGCGGAAAAGTATTATGGTTAATTGATCGTATGCAAATAAATATGGACAGCCTAACGGCTTCCAGCAGCAATGTAGCGGTACCTATTGAGCTCAATATCGACGACATGCTTTTTAAATACGGCGTGAGAATTAATACAGATTTGCTTCTCGACTTACAAGCTGCTCCTATTCCAATTGTGACGGGTTATGTCGGCAATCAACCGAAACAAAAATTGTTTCCCTGGTATTATTTTCCATTGTTACAAACGGAAGGTATTCATCCGATTATTCATAATCTTAATGCTATTAAAACTGAATTTGTCAGCTCTATCGATACCATTGAGAGTGAAAATGTAAACAAAACTGTTCTTCTTACTACCAGTAAATTCAGCCGGCTGCAAATGGCGCCGGCCCGTGTTAGTTTAAATATGCTGCGCGAAGAACCGGATCCGAAAATGTTTAATAAACAAAACATTCCCGTTGCTGTTTTACTTGAAGGAAATTTTACTTCAAATTACGTCAATCGTATTCCTGATCAAATTGCTTCTTCATCAGAAATTGATTTCAAAAAGACCAGCGTATTAACAAGTATGATTGTAGTCAGCGACGGTGATGTAATAGCCAATTATGTAAGTAAAAAAGGAAATATCTATCCACTGGGTTATGATAGATTTACCGGACAAAATTACGGCAATAAAAATTTTATTCTTAATTGCATTGATTACTTATGCGGCAATAAAGCAATTCTCGGTTTACGCGGAAAAGAATTCAAGTTAAGACTTCTCGATGCGGCAAAAACGGAAAATCGTGCGGCAATACAATGGGTAAATCTACTTATACCCGCTTTAATCGTTTTAATTTTCGGATTTATTTTTAATTTTCTCAGAAAGAAAAAATTTGCCAGATAATCTATGAAAAAAAATAAATCACTATTTGTTATCCTGCTCTCTTTAATTATCATCACCGCTTTTTTTATTTACCGTAGTACAAATACTACAATTAAAAAAGAACTCAGTGATTTCGCCGTTAAGGATACTGCTTCAATTACAAAAATTTTTATCGCCGATAGAAATGGACACTCCGTTACACTCGAAAGAAAAAATAAAAAAGAATGGCTTCTCAATGGAAAAGATGAACCCAAATCTGATTTTTTAAAATTGTTTCTGGATGGTGTTTATAAGATTAAAGTTCAAAGCAGAGTTGCCAAAGCTGCCTATAACAATGTAATTAAAGCTTTGGCATCTTCAGGAATCAAGTGTGAAATTTATCTGAACGATGCTCAGACTCCTTCTAAAACCTATTATATCGGAAGTCAAACGGAAGACGGACTTGGAACATTCATGATCATCGAAAATTCTAATGTTCCATTCGTCACTGAAATACCCGGATTTAACGGATATCTTACTCCACGTTACAGCGTAAAAACTGAAGACTGGAAAATGCCACGGTTATTCCGACTTCAGCCTTCTGATTTAAAATCGCTAATGGTTAACTATTCCAATTTTCCCGATAAGTCATTTACGATTACATCTGCTTATGGCAAATTCAAAATTGAATCGCCAACAACTAAGAAAATGATAGAACATGTCGATTCAGTGGCTGTGGACAATTATTTAGCCTTATATAAAAATGTATTTTACGAAACACAGGCAAAAGATCTTACTGATTTTAAAAAGGATTCAATGCTTCAGTATGCGCCGTCAATTGTTGTTTCGCTGACAAACAAAGCGGGCCAGACTAAAGAAGTTGATATTTATCCAATGCCTTATTCACCTTCTTCATTACCCCAAGAAGATGATAAAAGTGCTATCCCTCAATTTGATGTCGACAGAATGTTTGGTTATATTAAACCTGAAAAGGAATTCGTCATCATTCAGCACTATACCTTTGACAAATTATTACGGCAGTTTATGGATTTTGATCTTCATCGGCCTAAACAATCAAAATAAATTAAAAGTTTTAAACTATTTGTTGATAATTTAGATCTATTTCATTCCCGATTTTCTTTGCTAGTCTACGTTGAATCATGTAGGTTTGTGAAAATCACTTCGCTTTGGGTTGTTTATTATAATAATTTGATTATCAACTATTAAACCGAAGTAACTCATTTAAAAATATTCGCAATGAAATTCATCGTCTCCAGTGGTCTTTTACAAAAGCATCTTCAACAAATCAGCGGTGTTTTAAATAATAACAATCCTGTTCCAATTTTAGATAATTTTCTATTTGTCGTTGACAAAGGAACGCTTTTGGTATCAGCGTCTGATATGGAATCAACGATGACAACATCGCTACCAATCAATGAGACTAAAAACGGTGGAAAAATTGCTGTACCGGCTAAAATTCTTCTGGATACTTTAAAAACATTTTCTGAACAACCACTTACCTTTCTTGTTGACGAAAAAAGTCATGCAATAGAAATCGTTTCTGATTACGGTAAATATAAACTTACCGGTTTTGATGGAGAAGAATATCCAAAAATACCGGTCATGGATAAGGCTAAATCTTTTAGCATCGGTGCTTCTGCTCTTTACGAAGCAATCAATAAAACTCTGTTTGCTACCGGTAATGATGAACTTCGACCTGTTATGTCGGGTGTCTTTTTTCAGCTTAGTAAAGAAAATATAACTTTTGTGGCTACAGATGCTCACAAAATGGTTCGTTATCGCCGTAACGATCTTAAATCTTCCAATGAAGGCGCATTCATTGTTCCTAAAAAGCCTCTGAACCTTTTAAAAAATGTATTAAATGAAAGTTCAGAAAATGTCAATATCAGTCATAATGACAACAATGCTTTTTTCGAATTCGGAAACTTTTCATTGATGTCAAGATTAATTGATGGCCGTTATCCGAATTACGAAGCTGTAATACCTGTCGACAATCCAAACAAACTTACTATTTCCCGTTCTGCTTTGCTTAACTCAGTCAGACGCGTTTCAATTTTTTCTAATAAAACTACACATCAGGTTCGCTTAAAAATTGCCGGTAGTGAATTACATATTAGTGCTGAAGATCTTGATTTCGCCAATGAAGCCAATGAAAGACTTAGTTGTCAGTTCGATGGAGAAGACATGGAAATTGGATTTAATGCCCGTTTTTTAAGTGAAATGTTAAGCAACCTCGGCAGCGAAAATGTAACCGTTGAAATGTCGGCCCCAAACCGTGCAGGAATTCTTTTCCCCACTGAAAAAGAAAATGCAAGCGAAGAAATTTTAATGCTTGTGATGCCGGTAATGTTGAATAGTTAGTTGGTTGTTTAGTAATTAGATTTTAGAAATTAGATATTAGTTTTTAGTTAATGTTTAATAGGGATTGGTTTATTTTAAAAAAGTAGTCAGTCTGTTATTTAATGACTTCTCCTTTCATTTCAAATTTTACTTCGGGTGAAAGAGGATCATTTATATAAAGAGAAAAATATCTTAATTCTTTTCCTAGTTTTCCAAAAGAATCATACTCTGATAATATAATAGCAGAATCTCCCGGGGCAATTTCTTTTTTTGAGAATGATGCTTTAATACAACTGTTATTCGTTTTAATCTTATGTAATTTGAGTGGTTGTTTTCCTTCGTTATATATTTTAAAAAAATGAGAAATTTTTTCACCTTGTTTTATTCTGCCAAAACCAAAAGATGTTTCAGGAATTTGTGCTTTAGGATTCATTCCATCATTCAATTGCTGGTTGGTAAAAAACTCTTCTATAATTGCAGTTACGGTAATATATTTTTGTGGCATTTCTACATCATCTGAATTCAACTGAATACGATCTATGACAAAACCGTAATCGTTTTTTTTAGAAGCTTCGTAAATCAATGAAATATAACCCACGCCACCAGCAGCTACAGGAGAACCATTTATGTTGATTCTTATATATGAAGGCAACTTCAATGGCAGGGAAATGTTCATTGGTACTTGACTTTCATTTAATAGCAATATCGTATCATACCTGACTTCATTATTCTTAATTTTTCCAAGCTTAAATATGGTATTTGACATTCGTAGATTTCCCACCTTCTTTTCGAATTTATCTTTTAATGTAGGCGATGTAATCGCACGCTGAGCAGAAATAGAAAAAGCGTTTAATAAGAATACTGAAAAAACAACAATCACTAATTGAATGCGCATAATTTTAATTAGTTTGAATCATCGTTTTAATTCCGGCTAATTTATCAGCCAAATCGCTCATGTCCATGCCATCAAAATTACCGGAACTCATCAATAAAAAAACCGATTGATCACCGGCCAATGAAAGCAATTCTTTCTGCAATGCAAGTGAACTTGTATACACTTTAATACCTGAATTTTTAAAAGCATTTTTAATAATATCTTCAGTCACGGGTTTTAGTTTTTTATGCTCAACAGTATGTGGATTAAAATAAACCAATCCAAAATCGGCATCATCCATAGTGCCAGCATATTGATCCAGAAAATTTTCATTCAAACTGCTGAATGTATGTAATTCCATACATGCAATCAATTTTCTTTTTGGAAATTGCTGCCTGACAGCATTAATCGTTGCTTTTAACTTAGAAGGAGAATGAGCAAAATCTTTATATACAGAAGTTGAATCACTTTTTGCCAATAATTCCAATCGCCTCATTGCTCCTTTAAAACTACTTATTGATTTATAAAAAACTTCATCCATTATTCCCAGCTCATTACATACAAGCCTTGCCCCTTCCAAATTTAAAAGATTATGTTCTCCAAATATTGACAATTGAATTTTGCCAAAAGGAGTTAACAGATAGGTAATGCCATCGACAATTTCATTTTTAGGAATTGAATAAGAAATTTTTCCTGCATTCGATTTAGTTTCTTTTGCAATTTTATTAACTTCTTTATCATTCAAACAATAAATTAGTTTACCATCCGACGGAATAATATCAGCGAAAATTCTAAATTGATCGAGATAATTTTCAAAAGTTGGAAATACATTGATATGATCCCAGGCAATGCCGCTTAATAATCCTATGTCTCCTTTATATAAATGGAACTTCGGTCTCCTGTCTACTGCTGATGAAAGGTATTCATCTCCTTCCAGAATAATCAAAGGAGCTTCACTTAAGCGTACCATAGTTTCGAATCCTTCTATCTTCGCTCCAACCATATAGTCAAAATCGAAATTCTGTAAACGGAGAACATGAAGGATCATAGATGTAATCGTTGTCTTACCGTGGCTTCCGCCGATTACCACTCGTTTTTTATTTTTCGAATGCTCAAATAAAAATTCTGGAAAAGAAAATACAGGAATTCCCAATGACTGAGCGCGAAGCAACTCAGGATTGTCTTCTCTTGCGTGCATTCCAAGAATAACACCATCAAGTCCGGCAACAATTTTATCAGGGTACCAGCCCTCCTTTTCAGGGAGAAGTCCGGCTGCTTTAAGGCGCGATAACGAAGGCTCCATAATCTCGTCATCAGAACCGGAAATAGTATATCCATTTTTTTGCAAAGCCAAAGCAAGATTATGCATAGCTGCACCGCCAATAGCGATAAAATGAAGATGCTTATTCATAGTAAATTAAAGTTTCCGAAAGATAAATAACACTCTTTAAGGATTGTAATGAAAGATAAACAGTTTTCACATCGTTACTAACATACAATTTTGTTAATTTGCAATCTATTTAAGAAACCATGAAACTTTATACAATAGATACAGGAAATTTCAAACTCGATGGAGGGGCTATGTTTGGTGTAGTTCCCAAATCTATTTGGAATAAAATTAATCCTGCCGATGAAAATAATATGTGCAACTGGGCCATGCGCTGCCTTTTAGTTGAAGACGGGAAAAGGCTCGCACTTATTGATAATGGTTTGGGCGATAAACAGGATTCCAAATTTTTCTCGTATTACTTTTTGAACGGAAATGACTCGTTAACTTCCTCCCTCAAAAAACATGGTTTTTCAATGGATGATATTACAGATGTATTTCTTACCCATCTTCATTTTGATCATTGCGGCGGTAGTGTCAACTGGAATTCAAAAAAAGATGGTTATGAGACTGCCTTTAAAAATGCGACCTATTGGAGCACTCAAAAACACTGGGATTGGGCAACAAAACCAAATGCCAGAGAGAAAGCCAGTTTCCTGAAAGAAAACATTATGCCTATTCAAGAAAGTGGTCAGTTAAAATTTATTAACGAAGGAGATCGTTTATGGGAAAACTTTAATGTGAAATTTGTCAATGGCCATACAGAAGCAATGATGCTGCCTGTACTCAATTACAATGGACAACAAGTTATTTACTGTGCTGACCTTATTCCCTCGGCCGGACATTTGCCGGTTTCTTATGTTATGGCTTATGATACAAAGCCGTTAATTACGCTCGAAGAAAAAATTCTTTTCCTAAAAGAAGCCATGGTAAATGAATCCATCCTGTTTTTTGAACACGACTTGATTAATGAATGCTGCTCGATCGAACAAACCGAAAAAGGTATAAAAGTCAAAGATAAATTCCCCCTTTCATCTTTATAATTTAATTATTCTTGAGCCATTACTGAGGGAATAAATTTTTGATGAAATATTTTTAAATTCTGACTTTGTAAAATCGATATCATTAGTATTTCGAATTACTAACTCTTCAGTATTAATTTTTTTATTTAATAGGTATTTAAAAGTGTATTTATTTACGTATGTCAAATTTACTAATACCTTTTCAGTGATGAAATCTGATTTAATTTGCTTTGTCAAATCAAGAATTAAATAGTTTTCAATTAAAATGTATTTTCCCAAAAAGAAAACATTATTTATAGTTTCATTTTCAGGAATACTATCAAGATTAATAAATTTTCTATCAGCTAAGTTTAAACCTTTATAAATACAATAATTACTTGAATTTCTGAAAGCCTGAATAGAATCTGAAGAATGATAAAAAAGAAAAGTATTAAAACCATTATTTAAATGAAAACTCAAAGAAAATGTATTAGAAAATACAATCAAATCTTTTTCTTTAAAACGAATATAATTTTGAAATGCAAATGAAAATAAAAGTGTACAGCAGGAAATTAAAAATAAATACATCATTTTAATTGATTTCGTTTCAAAAAAATAAACCAATGCAAAAAGAATAATATAAATATTCAAAAGATTAATCATACTAATAGAAACTCCTTCCCAGACCGAACCCGGCAAATCCTGAATAAAGACTGCAGAAGCATTTAAAAAATAAATTAATTGTTTAATAATTACGCCTGCTTTAATACAAATAGATGGAAAAGGATTTATTAATAAAAGAAGAATACCGGCAAAAATTGCAATCGTGGAAATCGGAATTATAATTAGGTTCGCTGGAATAAAATAATTTGGAAACTGATGAAAATAATATATACTTAAAGCAAAAGTCGCTGCTTGTGCAGCAATTGAAACAGCAATTAGTTTCCAGACTTTCTCCAACAATAAATTCTTAATAAATAATATTTGATAAATTTTGGGATATAAAAAAGCAATACCGGCCACGGCTAAAAAAGAAAGTTGTAAGCCGACCTCCAAAAGCATCAGGGGATCAAATAATATAAAAATAAAAAGTGCCGATAATGCAAGTGAATTGTAAATATTCGATGATCTGTTAAGAGACTTTCCAATTAGAATGAAAGAAAACATCATGGCTGAACGAATAACTGAAGGTGATAATCCGGTTAACAACGCATAGAACCATAACGCTCCCAGTAAAATAAAAAGTCGAAGTAAACGTGTATACTTATTTCTATTCAGGAATACCAACATTGCTGATAATGCCGTAAAAATAATACCTACATGCATTCCAGAAACTGAAAGTACATGCAAAGTTCCGGAAGCAGAAAACGCTTTCATCGTTTCATTGTCAATCTCATCATCATATCCAAGAACCAAGGCTGATAATACAGCATACTCTTGTCCCTGAAGTCCGGCTTTTTTATACGATGACAAAAACGTATTTCTCAACTTCACTGCAATTGACTTCAAATCTGTCTTTTTCTCTATTGGAAGCTTTATCCATTGGTTTTTTGAAAGATTAATCTGATGATAAATACGATGAATGGAAGAACGATATTTAAAATCAAATTGACCGGGATTTAAAGGCGGTTGTATTAGAGAAGGTAATCCTTTAAAAATAATCTGATCTCCGGATTCTAAAAAATTGGCATTAGAGTCGTTTTTAAAATAAAAATATGATTTCCCTTTTACCGAACTAATAATATTATTTTTAAAAACCGAAAGTAAAGTAGCGCTAACACGTAATTTCCCATTATGCCCTTTGGGTGAATCTTCAATCCGTGCAATAAAATAATTTGAATTTTCAATATTCGAAAAATGTTTAATGGAATGTCTCTCATCTTTAATCTCTGTGAGCCCAAAGCCAAGGATAAAAAAAATAAATTGCAGAGAAATGCCTGTATAACAGCGATAAGAATAATTTGGTTTGTGTTTAGAAAAAAAAATAAGTATCCCTAAAATACCCGTCAAAAAAATGAATAAGGCAAATGAATAGTTAACTGCATTATAAAAAGAACAAACAATGCCAATACAAAAAGCAGGAAGAATTCGAATGAACGGAGCGCTGCTTAATGAATTCATCCGGCAAAGTTATTGCCGAAATCTGTGATCCGATCTTTCTATTGTAACTAGCCTAATAAAATAACCTGCTTATATATATTTATCGCTTAAGATCATCTAAAATCATTGAAGCCACTTTAGCTGCAGAACCGCCTGTGTTTAATATTTCATTTAATTTAGCATAATCACCTAATATTCTTGATCTGACAGGAGGATCGAGAATTTTCTTCAACTCTTCTTCAATTGAATTAGCATTAAGATTATTCTGTATAAGTTCTTTAACTACTTCCCTATCCATGATAAGGTTAACGAGTGAAATAAATTTAATCTTAACCAACATCCTTGCAATAATATAACTAATCATTCCACCTTTATAACAAACTACTTGGGGAATATTTAAGAGAGCTGTTTCCAGGGTAGCGGTCCCCGAAGTAACAAGGGCCGCTTCGGAATGAGAAAGCAATTCATAGGTTTCATCGGCAACGATTGACAATTTTTTATCACCAATCAAATCTTTATAAAAAGAAAGTGATTGAGAAGGCGCTGCTGCAATTATAAACTGGTATCCGGGAAAACTATCACTAACAGAAATCATTAAAGGAAGTATTGTTTCTATTTCCTGTTTTCTGCTTCCGGGAAGGATAGCTACAATGGGTTTATCGTTTAAACCATGTTTTCTAATAAACACTGAACGCTCTGAAAATAATTTTTTCTTTCTTTGAATAACATCTTGCAATGGATGGCCGACATATTCAACATCATAATTAAATTTTTTATAAAATTCTTTTTCAAAAGGAAGAATAACAAACATTTTTTTTACAACTTCTCTAATCTTAAATACGCGGGAAGATTTCCATGCCCAGACTTGAGGAGAAATGTAATAATAAACAGGAATATTATTTTTTTTTGCAAACTCAGCAATACGAAGATTAAATCCCGGATAATCGACTAATATTATCGCATCAGGTTTGAATTTTAAAATATCCTTTTTACAATACTCGATATTTTTAAGTATCGTTTTCAAATTCATAATCACCTCTGTGAAGCCCATAAATGCAAGGTCGCGGTAATGTTTAACGATCTCTGCTCCTTCTGCTTTCATTAAATCTCCTCCCCAGGCCCTTACTTCTATGCCTGTTCGAAGATGATTTAATTCTCTGATGAGATCGGAAGCATGTAAATCGCCGGAAGCTTCACCTGCTATTATATATAATTTCATCAGAATAATTTTAATATTAATACTGTAAAAGCATATATCAGAGTAGCACCAATAATTCCACGTGCAGTATATTCGCGATTGGAACTTAGAAATGCAAAAAATAAAGGTAGGTTAATTAATACCGAAAGACTGATAACATGAGTTAACACTTTGCGACCGGCAAAACCTTTGAGCAATTCAATCGCACTTTCACCCTGATACTCAAACAAACTAAAAATATAAAATGCCAGGGGCGGACTTAATATTCCTATGATTAATCCGGTAGATAATTTATTGCTCCAATTTTTCATTTATTTATTCTAAAGAAAATAAAAAAATATAAGAGTGCAAAAATCACAGTAATAAATAAAAATCCCTTACCTGTTTGCTCTTTATTGAAATTAATCATCAGCAAACGAAATAGAATTATATTAATCAATAGTGTAAGCAATTGAACTGCCGGCGGACGAAGCATGTAAGGATTTCCAAAATAATTACTAATCCATGTTCGTATCCAGGAAAACATAAAATAAAAAATTCCCAGTGAAATTAGTCCTGTAACCAAACCAAAAACAAAAGAATTTTTAATCTTCTTTTCCCAATTCATAATTCATCTCATTGAGAAATGGAATAGCATGATGAGCAGTAAAATCATATTGCACGGGAACTAATGAAATATATCCGTTAGCAAGTGCCCATTCGTCAGTATCTTGTCCTTTATCCTGATTAACAAATTTACCGGTAAGCCAATAGTATTTTCTTTTATTCGGATCAAGCCTTTCATCAAATTCTTCTTCCCATTTGGCATTGGCCTGACGACATACTTTTACGCCTTTGAGAGATTTAATCGGAAGATTGGGTATATTAACATTAAGAAGTGTTCCCGGAGGAAGGCCTCGCTCTAATACATTTTCAGCAATCATTCCGGCATACCGTTTAGCCGCAGTGAAATCTGCATCGAGAGCAAAATTAAGTAGGGAAAAACCAATAGAAGGAATTCCTTCAATGGCACCTTCCATAGCCGCAGACATAGTTCCTGAATAAATTACATTGATAGCCGAATTGCTTCCATGATTAATACCTGAAACACATAAATCCGGTTTGCGGTGAAGAATTTTATCAATAGCAATTTTTACACAATCAACCGGTGTTCCACTGCATTGATACCAAGTATGACTACCATGTAATTCGACTTTATCGAGACGTAGCGGGTTATTAATGGTTATAGCATGCCCCATGCCTGATTGAGGACTATCCGGCGCTACAACAATAATTTCACCCAGATGCTTTACTGCTTCAACAAGCGCATGAAGACCCGGAGCTGTAATACCATCATCATTGGTAACAAGTATAACTGCATTATTTTTTTTCGACATATGGGAGCTCTGACTAAATTTTCGGTGAAGTTAATATCAATTTGACAATTTGACTATTATTTTTATTATTTCCCCGCTATAAATAATTTAGATTACAATTAATTCATATTAATAGAAAAGAAATTCAACCGGGATTTTGCAATTGAAATGTTTAAAACTCCATTATGATTAGAATGATTGGTCAGTGATGCCATTATCATTTGTGTTTACGACATCTTCTTTTTACAATGCCCTGATTTTATAATAAAAGATTATCTTTCAATAATTTGATTCGCAATTTTTGTTTAACTGCAAAATCCGGGTTCAAAATAAGGCTCAATAGTTAGAAAAAATTATCGGTTTAACGTAAAGAAAAAAACCAATTAGATTTTTCAGTCTCTGTTTTAATTTTCAGTAAATTAAAAATGTAAAGGATAATTTAAAAAAATTATTCGACGTCAAATAGCATTTTACTTTTTTTCCTTGGCATTATTGATATCCTGATTAAAAGAGATCTCAGTAACGCTGCTTTCATTTCTAAAATAAAATATTCCTCCCCAGCTATAAACAATTTTTTGATAATTAAATGCAAGTCCTTCTTTCTTTATAACAGTGCGATAAATAACTCTGTTTGCTTCTGTAATTGTCTCTTCAGTAACTCCGTCACGATAATCTGAGTCTACAATCTTTGGGATTGGTGCAGTTTTAGGTAAAGGCTTTGACTTTTCTTCAACAGAATTTGCTTTGGCCAGCATTTGTTTTTTTGCTTCTATTTCTGCGAGTAGTTTTGCTTTTCTTTCTTGTTCTACTTTGTCATTTTGTGCTTTTTTATCTTGCAATAATTTAGCATCAGCAATTGCTTTTTCTTTGGCCGCTATACCGGCCAATTGTTCAGCTTCCAGTCTTTGTTTTTCTTTTAGTTTTGCTTCTGCCTCTAAACGATCTTT
Organism: Bacteroidota bacterium; assembly: GCA_031417555.1. Lineage (GTDB taxonomy): Bacteria > Bacteroidota > Bacteroidia > AKYH767-A > 2013-40CM-41-45 > JADKIH01. The sequence continues at coordinate 68,055 of JANOVV010000070.1, read as the reverse complement.
TTCTTCTTTTGCCTTTGCTTCAGAAAGAGCTTTCGCTTCTGCCTGTGCTTTTTCTTTAGCTGCAAGACTAGCCGCTTGTTCAGCTTCCAGCCTTTGCTTTTCTTTTAGTTTTGCTTCAGATTCTAAACGATCTTTATCTTCTTTTGCTTTGGCATCAGCGAGTGCTTTTGCATCTGCCTGTGCTTTTTGAGTGCTATCGTCGATTGCTTTTTGCTTTGCTTTGGCGGCTAAGCTTGCAGCAAGTTCGGCTTCTTGTTTTTGTTTTTCTTTCAGCTTGGCTTCAGCTTCAAGTCTGGCTTTTTCTTTAACAGCTTCTTGTGCAAGAGAATTTACTTTATCGATAGAGTCTCTGCGTGCTTTTTCTTTTTCCAGTCTCAATCGTTCTTGTTGAGCTTTATCGGCCAATGATTGGCTGTCTCTGGATTTTGCTTTGGCAAGAGAATCGTTCCAGGATTTATTAAGTGAATCGAGGCGGATTTTTTCCTGCTTCCTGATAATTTCTTCAGCAATCTTTCTGGCATTTTCCTGTTCATTCCTTACCTGCTTGGTATAATTTTCATCATCCATGAAATTTTCATAGGTCGGATTATAAGCAACCCTAGCAACAGGTTTTAACATTGCATTATTATTCGATACACCGGCAAGGTCATCAAAGAGGTCTATTTTGAAATCAAACTGATAGAGAATATCGGCAACATCTGCCGGCACTTTGGTATTAAATTCTATAAGTTTAGAAACGTGGCCTGATTTAATAAATGTTACAGAATAACTTTTTTGAAGATCGAGTACAATTGAAAAACCTCCATTTTCCTTAGATGTTATCGTTTGAGGAGCTACGCCATTTCCGGTTACCTGAATGGTTACTCCGCCCAAAGGTTTATTATCTTTTTTTATTTTTCCCTTCAACTCTACAGTTTGGCCCAATGCAAAATTTGAATAAAATGCAAGCAAGCAAAGTAGTAGTAAACCTGAAAGTTTCTGTTTGAAAATTATCATCACTGAAAATAACGTAATTAATTAGTTGTTTATTCTTGTTTTTCTTCTGTTACGCAATTAATAATAGAAGTTTTACCTAATATTTGCTTAAAAATCTCAATATCAATATAAAAAATGATAGCTAGTCTGTTGTTAATTATTTTTGTTTCATTCTTACAAAATTAAGGATTCTTTTCAATGAAAAATATCATTCGCTATTCTTAATGATTCTTTAAATGAATCAGTATCTAATCCTAGTAATTCCGGGCCTCCGAAATAATTAACCAAATTTTCTGTGGCAAGGTTTCCCACCAATTCATCATCAGCCATTGGGCATCCTCCAATCCCTTTTAAAGCAGAATCATACCGAACACAACCACTTTTTTCACAAGCAATAATTTTCTCTTTCCACTTTTCGGGACTGCTATGTAGATGAGCACCAAACTCTATACTGGGAAATTCGGGAATAAGATTGGAAAATAGTTCGGTAATATTATCAGGATTACTTACACCAATGGTATCAGAAAGCGCAATAATCTTTATTCCCATTTGAGCCAATTTTTTCACCCATCGAATGACGATATCAGCATTCCATAATTCTCCATACGGATTGCCAAAACCCATGGAAATATAAACAACAAGTTCTTTTCCGTTTTTTATGCAAAGTGTTTGAATTTCCTCCACTCGTTTTAAAGATTCACTGATTGTAGAATTTGTATTCCTCTTTTGAAATTCTTCAGAAACAGAAAAAGGAAAACCGAGAAATGAAATTTCATTAAACTCAACAGCTTCTTCTGCGCCTCTAACATTGGCAATAATTGCCAGAAGTTTTGTTGACGAATTTATAATGTCTAATCCTCTTAATACTTCTTTTGTATCGCGCAGTTGCGGAATTGCTTTAGGTGAAACGAAAGATCCGAAATCAAGTGTATCGAAGCCTACCTTCAGCAAACTGTTTAGGTAAATTATTTTTTTTTCAACCGGTATATAGTCCGCCCAACCTTGCATTGCATCGCGGGGACATTCAACCAGTTTGATATTATTTTTTTTCGGATTCATTTTCTGCCACTAAAAAAAATGATTTTTCATTCGAACCAGAACAGCTTCACCGTCACGATTTTTGAGGGTTAGCCAACAACCTTCACTTTGACAAACCTCATTAATTCTGCCATTAACTATGCAATCAATCTTTGATTTCCCCTTTAAATTTGCTGTAAGCTCTGAAACTGTCATTGAATTTAAGGTATCGAATTTATCTCCTAAAGCCTGCGATACATTAGGATCTGTAAGGTGTTGAGAACAAGATGCAACTAAAGGAATTAAAGAAAAATACAGAATCCGCAGCATCAATTATTGATTTTGGCTACAAAAATAGCATCTTTAATCGTAAGAGAATCAGATATCATTATTTCAGTTTTAGGATATTAAATAGAATTCGTTAATTCCAATGACACGATAGACGCTAAAAATCAAATAAAACGTTATAAAATCACATAAAAATTGGCTGTTAAGGAAAATAAATTAATTTTGCATCCTCATTTATAAACCTATACGCCCAATCATGGCTGAAACATCACAGGATCAAGACTTTATAGTAACAGAAGCGCTGGGTAAGACCGAGCATTTTATTAATCAGAACAAAAAAAGCCTGAGTATAATATTCGGCGCTTTATTACTTGCCGTGGGCGGATACTTTTTTTATCAGAAAGTTTATGTTGCTAACAAGGAACAAGAAGCTCAATCATCACTTTTCTATTCTGAACAATACTTTTTTGCTGATTCATTAAAGCTAGCCATCAATGGCGATGGAAACCATCCGGGTCTTAAAGAAATTGCTGATGATTACGGTGTTAGTCCGTCAGGTAACCTTGCTCGTTATTATTTAGGAATGGCCTATATGAAAATGAAAGATTATCCTAATGCCATTGAAGAATTAAGAAGTTATGATGCCAAAGATGATGTTACCGGTGCGATTGTTTATGGCGCTATTGGCGATGCAAATATGGAGTTAAAAAATGTTGATGAAGCCATTTCATTTTATCAAAAAGCTTGTTCAGAGAATCCAAATAATTTCACAACTCCAATCATGATGGTTAAATTAGCTATCGCTCAGGAGTCTAAAGGAAATTATAAGGAAGCAAAAGATCTTTATTTGCGTCTTAAAAAAGATTATTCTACTTCTACTGAAGCTGCACAAGCTGATAAATATATTGCCCGTGCAGAAGCTATGATCAGTAAATAAGTTCTCTATTCGGAATTTGATAATATTGGTATATATTTTTCTTCTATAAAAATTTGGCATTCCTTTATTTTAGATATCCGAATTTTCAATTAATATTTCTGTGTCTTCCGACTTAAAAAATCTTTCCTCAATTAATTTTCTTCCGGATGCTACCGGTTTGCGTATAGGAATTGTTGTATCCGCATGGAATATTGAAGTAACCGAAGCTCTGTTTCTTGGAGCCAAGGGAACTTTGCTAAATGCAGGAGTAAAAGAAAGTGATATATTCAGACAAGATGTTCCGGGAAGTTTTGAATTACCATTGGGTGCGAAATTTCTTTTAAGTTCAATGAAACCGGATGCCGTTGTTTGCATTGGTTGTGTAATTCAAGGTGAAACCCGACATTTTGATTTTATTTGTCACGCCGTTTCTTCAGGGATTATGCAGCTCGGACTGGAAAATAATACACCTGTTATTTTTGGCGTGCTTACTACCGGCACTTTGCAACAGGCTATTGACCGTTCGGGTGGCAAACACGGTAATAAAGGAGTTGAGGCAGCTGTAACTGCTATTCAGATGGCTTTAATCAAGAAAAAATTATAAATTTTACCTTAACGGTAAATAATATTATTTTTGAATTTGTACAGGTAACGTCAATGCAGAATTTTCTGATTGTAATTTCAAAAAATAATTTCCTTCATTTAAATTGTATTTACTTAAATCGATTGTTTGAAAATTTAAACCAACAATTGTTTTAGTTTCTTTTATACTAAATATTTTTTTCCCTTCAACAGAAAATAAATCAATCATCACTTCTGAATTTTTTTGCAATGAATATTTAACTACAATTTTTTCAGAAGCCGGATTCGGAAATACTAATGTCTCGCTTATTACCTGTTTAAAATCAGATACGTTTGTAAACCTAATCGAGTCTTGGTATAAGATCTGTGTAACTTGCGTATCGATAGCTGTAGTATTTATTTGTAATAATGGTAAACCAAAGCCGGTTCCCATCCATTTAAATTCATAGCTTGTAACAGGAGGTAATTTAATTCCCTGGTTCAAAGCGGTAACATAAAGGCTGTCCTGTTCAGTCAGGGTTGTTTTAATACGTAATACATCGAATGTACCAAAGGGAGTAATTAATGTTCCCCACCCATCTACTTTATTATATCGTTTTCTGTTAACTTGATAGTATATACCAATAGTTGATGAAGAAAGATCAATTTCAAATCCATAAGAACAAGAGTCTTCATTATTATATCTTAATGGCAATTTATAAATAATATCATGAGGTGTATAAAAAACGGGAATGAGTATTGAATCTATAATTGCTCCTAAACCGGGTTGTTCGTATTGTGATACCGAATTATAATAATAATTAAATACATCAGTAAATTCTGAAATACCAATATTAAAATTACGTCCTCTTGATGCATGATTGGCCCTGTTCGTATTTAATACATTATCAATAAAGAAAAATGATAAAGCAGGATTTGTCGCAGAAACCGGTATCATTGAATCTATCTCTTGATTACTGCTTTCGAGATTTGAAAAATTCCAGACATAATTTTCACCTGTTGATGATGGTTGAATATTATGAGAGATCGTTCCTGTACTTAAAACAAAAACATCTCCGTTATTAGGTAAATCCTGAGACTGAATAGTGTCTTGTGCTGAAGCATGAGATAAAAAGAAAATAAAATTAATAAATACAAAAAATGAAACTCTCATAATCGTTTATTTTAAATCTTCAAAATTAATAATCCATCGAACTAAATAATCTAATATACTTTTACTGTAACAGTTTTATGAATTTATCATAACTTCGAAACGGTTCATAATTGTTTTGTTCACACTCATTAATGGCAATCGAACATGTTCTGAACAAATATCCATTACATTCAGAAGACCTTTGATACCTGAAGGATTGCCATCAATAAAAATATCATGCGTAATTCCCAAAAGCTTATAATGTAATTTTCTGGCCTTTTCAAAATTTCCGTTTAATGCCAGTCTTACCATTTCAGAAAAATCTTTTGGATAGGCATTTGAGATAACTGAAATAACGCCATCACCCCCGCAAGCCAGTATTGGTAATGAAAGAATGTCGTCGCCGCTGATAATTAAAAAATCCTTTGGTTTTTTTGAAATAAGATTCATCACTTTTTCCATATTTCCCGATGCTTCTTTTATTCCGATAATATTCGGAACGTCATGTGCAAGCTGAAGTGTTGTTTCAGCATCTATATTACTTCCGGTCCGGGATGGTACATTATATAAAATAACAGGAACCGGGCATTCGTTCGCTATCATTTTATAATGCTGATAAATTCCACGTTGAGATGGACGGTTATAATACGGAGACACGGAAAGTATTGCATCAATACCTTCAAATGAGTATTCTTCGATTGTACTTAAAATCTCTTGCGTACTATTACCACCTAAACCCAATACTATAGGTACTCTCTTTTCAGCAATTTCAATTACAAAATCAATCACAGCACTACGTTCAGTTACCGTAAGAGTAGCCGATTCACCGGTTGTACCGAGAGGAACTAAATATTCAACTTTCCCTTCTAAGCATCGTTCAATTAATTTCTTGAATGCTTTAAAATCAATACTTCCGTCTTTGTGAAAAGGAGTCACTAAAGCAACACCTGTTCCTTTGAGTTTGTTTGGATTCATGCTTTCTTTATTAAACGGAGAAAATGTTCAATCTCTTCTATGACGGTACGAATGGGCGGCTCGCCATTTAATTTAATCATCATATCAAAGTAAATCGTATTACTACTGCTGTATCTTCCAACTCTGAACCTCGCTTTCGACATGGCAGAAATATATCTTAAAGGAAAACATTTACCTGAGTTTAGATTTATAAGAATATCAAATTTTTCATTGATAAAATTATTTACAATTGGATTAACAGGTATCATCTGAAAATTAAGATCTTTTCTAGTAAAAAAATCCAAGCCGAATTGGGCATACTGACTTTTATGAGTTTCCTTTTTATCAACATAACCCATAGCAAGAATATCTTTTTTGAAAGTTGAACGTATATTCTTAATATAGTTTTTAACGGAATCAGAGTCTCTTTCATCGGTCGCATCATAGAGTATGCCGATTTTAGCTGCTTCATCAAAACTTACAATTTCCGGCTCCCGGTTGATCTTTCTCATTTCATTGATGAAACGATGATGACCGAGCCAAACACGTATATTTTTACTGACTAACATTATTCATTTATCAATTTTAAAAATTCACTTTCTCCTATTACATTAATTTTCAATTTTGCTGCTTTCTCCAATTTACTTGGGCCGGCTTCTTCTCCGGCTAATAAATAATCGGTTTTAGAAGTAACACCGCTTTGATTTTTTCCACCGTGTTTTTCGATGAGCAGTTTTATTTCATCCCGGCTGAAATTAGTGAAAGTCCCTGAAACAACAAACGATTTACCCGACAAACGTTCGCTTAATTTTTCAGGAATTGCATCTTTACCTATTTTCATCTTTAAACCGGCAGCTTTTAATGTAGAAACAAACTTTTTATTAGCCTGATTGCTGAAAAACTCTTTAACACTTTGAGCAATTTTTTCGCCGATTTCTTCTGTTTGCATTAATTCTTCCAGGCCGGCCTCTTCAATAGCCTCTATCGATTTAAAATGAAGGGCAAGTTTTTTAGCCACCGTTTCTCCTACATACCTGATTCCGATTGCATACAATACTCTTTCAAATGGTGTCTTTTTTGATTCCTCAATACCATTTAATATATTCTGAACTGATTTTTCCTGTAAGCTGATTTTCTTAGATTTTCCTTCATCGCTGAGATATATTTTTTCAAGGCCAATCATATCATTATACGTCAATGAATAAAGATCTGCTGCATTATGTAAAAGTTTATTGTCGTATAAAATCTCAACTTTACCTTCTCCAAGGCTATCGATGTTCATAGCTTTTCTGCTGATAAAATGTTCGATGCGACCTTTAATTTGGGGAGGACATCCATTGACATTCGGGCAATAATGCTGGGCTTCCCCCTCTTTTCGTTCCAGCAGTGTATTACATTCCGGGCAATGAGTAATATATTTTACCGGATGTGAATTTGCTTTACGTTTGTCCAAATCAACTCCGGTAATTTTCGGAATTACTTCGCCTCCTTTTTCTACAAAGACGATATCACCTTTTCGCAAATCAAGTTTCTCAATCTGATCAGCATTGTGAAGTGTTGCTCTTTTTACTGTAGAGCCGGCAAGTAAAACGGGCTTAAGTGCTGCTACAGGTGTAATTGCTCCTGTCCGCCCAACCTGAAAATAAATATCATTCAAAGTCGTTGAAACACTTTCCGATTTAAACTTAAAAGCAATTGCCCACCGTGGCGATTTAGCTGTAAATCCAAGTTCATTTTGCTGATCGTAAGAGTTTACTTTAATAACGACTCCATCAGTATCGTAACCGAGTTTGTGTCTTGCTTTATTCCAATGCTCGAGATATTTGAATACTTCACGGATGTCTTTACACAAACTAATATGATTACTTACTTTAAATCCCCATTGAACAGCTGCTTGCATCGCTTCATAATGAGTTTTAAAAGGAATTTTTTCAGCATAAAATGCATAGAGAAAACAATCCAGATTGCGGGCGGCGACTATGGATGAGTCTTGCATTTTAATAGTCCCGCTGGCAGCATTACGTGGATTTTTAAGCAGACGGAGAGAGATTTCGTCATCATTATATCCATCTTCTTCCATATCCTTACGAATGGTTGAATTAATTTTCTCAAAAGAAGAATGGGGCATTAATATCTCGCCACGAATTTCAAATTCGTCAGGAAAATTATCGCCACGCAATTTTAATGGTATACTCCGAATAGTACGAACATTGGCTGTAACGTCATCACCTTGAACTCCATCTCCCCGGGTTACTGCTTTTTGAAAAATTCCGTTTTCGTAAGTTAAACCGATAGCCACGCCATCAAATTTTAATTCACATATATATTCGAAATCGTTGTCTAAAATCTTTTTTATTCTTTCATCAAAATCAAGTAATTCTTTTTCAGAATAAGTATTGCCGAGAGAAAGCATCGGATACTTGTGTTTTACGGATTTAAACTCTTTAGTAATTGTTCCACCCACTCTCTGAGTTGGTGAATCCGCTAACGCCAAGGCAGGAAAATTTTTTTCGAGATCACTTAATTCTTCAAGTTTTTTATCAAATTCAAAATCTGAAATGGTTGGTTCCGATAATACATAATAACGATAATTATGTTCATCCAGTTCTTTACTCAGCTTTTCAATTTTTTTCTTTGCTTCTGATTCAGTCATTGGAAGATTAAGAACTAAAAATTAATTATTTTTTAATTGCCCGAAACATCCTGTCTTTCCCCGGCAAATCCTTTTTAATTTCTGATTCTGAAAATCCAAGTTCTGAATGTAATCCGATAATTTCATTTCCCATTCTTTCATTGATTTCAAAATAAATTCGTCCTTCAGTTTTCAAAAAACGCAATCCCCAGGTTGATACGTTTCTGTAAAATAAAAGCGGGTCTTCATCAGGAACAAATAAAGCGGCAGATGGTTCATAATCAGTTACACGCTGATGCATGTCTGCTTTTTCACTTTTCATTACATAAGGGGGATTACAAACAATAATATCAGGATAAATATCCAATGAAATTTTTAAAGCATCCATATGAATAAATTTAATTTCCAGATTTTCTTTTATTGCATTGTATCGGGCAACTTCGAGTGCTTTTTCAGAGATATCTATTGCAATAATTTTAATTTCAGGATATTCCTTTTTCAGGGCCAAAGCAATGCATCCGCTACCGGTACAAACATCTAAAATTACAGACGGCTTTTTAGACATAGATTTAATGTCTTTCACAATCCATTCAACCAATTCTTCTGTCTCCTGCCTTGGAATCAACACATGTTTATTCACCATTAGATTAATACCGTAAAACCACGAATTACCCAAGACATATTGAATTGGCTTTCCGGTATTGAGTGCGGCTAAAATTTTATCGAATGATTTTATATGATTTTCACCTAACCGTTCATCTTTATTAAGGCTAACATCAACCCGGCGGTAATTCATTACATGTTCAAAGGCAAGAACCGTAATTTGTTCTTCTTCATTGGCTTCATAGCTTTTAGAAAGCTGCGAACGAAATCTGGAATATACGTCTCCTACTGTTTCCACCTTGCAAAGTTGTGAAAAAAGATGAAAGTAGCAAGAAACATCTTTGGTTATTAGTTATTGGCAATTAGTTAATAGCTATTGGCCGATAATTGTGATAGTGTGAAAAAGGTAGTCTTTCATTTTCTTTTTATCGTTAAATCAAATAAAAATATAAAAAATGATATGCATTGGGTACCTTCGACTTTTTATTTTTAAAAATAATATATAATCCTCGTGCTATCATCTTCTATACCTTCTTTAACTGCTACAATTGATAAAGAGTTTGGCGATTTAAAGTTGATTCAGTTAAACTGGAAACCCGCGCCGGATCAGTGGAGTATCGGACAATGTCTTGATCACTTAATAGTATCCAATGCGAAATACTTACCAGTATTATTAACAATCATTGAAGGTAAAAATAAGCCTTCGTTTTGGGAAAAGAATAATCCTTTGAGCAATTACACAGGTAAACAAATGATAAAAACTCTTGGAAAAAATGTTGTTAAAAAATATAAATCACCTCGATTATTTATTCCTTCTGAAAGTACCGTTAGCCAGAATATTATTTCTGATTTTAAAAATCATCAGGATGAAATATTTCAATTATTTTTAGAATTAGAAAAAGAGAAATATAAACATATAGTTGTTACCTCACCCGTTGCTTCTCTGATAACCTTAAAATTACATGATCTGATTGAATTAATAATAGTTCATGAGGAACGTCATATAAATCAAGCTCTACGGGTGAAGAATAATATTAATTTTCCAAATTAGTAAAGAAATATAGTTTGTAAAAATAAACCCCGGCTAGTACCGGGGTTAACAAAACCTAAAGAAAAACCTCTACTCTAAATTCTAATCCAAAACTATTTTTTTAGTAAGTGATTTTCCGTTCTGTAAAATTTTCAAAAAATAATTTCCTTTACTCTTATTCCCAAGGTCAATTTCCTTTGAATAATCTCCTTCGAAATTCGAAATCATTTCTGAGTAAACTTCTTTCCCGTTTTCATCAACAACTTGAATTTTTATTTCACCTCTTAAATCCGTGTGAAAAGTCAATTTAAATTTACCGCCTGTAGGATTTGGATAATATTGTAAGTCTCGTATATCGGTCTTATTTGTCTTTTTTATCTCTTGATCCTGAGAAATATTTTTTTTACCGGATTCTTTTGAAGAATCAGCCCGCTTATATACAAATATCTGTTTTCCGTTTTTAGATGAAATAATTTTTTCTAACACAGGAGGCTTTTCATCTTTGTCACCCATAATAACAATATGATCTTCATCTTTCAGACTATCCATTTCACTATCCTTATCGTGTGAATATTTATAAGTATACGAATAGCCATCACAATCATTACTTTTTTCTGAATCCTCATCAGGTAAATTAAAATTAAAATGGAAATCACCCTTATCATCAGAATCGCTGTCAATTTGAATATGCATACTTTTTAATGACTCTCTCATTTTTTCGATTCCTTTTCTCATATCCTTCATAGATTCTTCCCAATTTTCATGAAGTTTATCCTTTTCTGCCTGAGACATTTCCGGGAAATTCAAGTCAACGGTTATATGCTTTTTATTCAGACTTTGATCTCCGCCTTTATGCTTGATAATTTTTTTATGAATATTCGTTTTTGAAGGATCGCTGTCTTCAAGACTTTCGATAATCTCATCAACATTCATATCATCGGTCACAATAAAAGAAGTATCTATTTTAATCACCTGACCATTTTCTGTTTTACTGATTTTAATATGGACCTTGCCGTTTTCATTTTCGACATTAATAGTTTTCGTTTGAGCGAAAACTACTGTTACACTAATTAGGATCATTGCAATTGACAATGCCATCCAGGCTAGAATTTCACGAATTTGGATTCTGTTATACATAGCTTTTTTGTTTATTGAGGCAAATTAAATATTCATTTCTTAAAATACTGGTTAAAACACAGTTAATCTCTGTTAAAGAATGGTTAAATTTTGAACTCAAGTGTTAAAGCTGAGTATTTTTACAACCGATGAATAAAAAAGGCTTTCAAGCGATCATTATTTTAATGAGTATTGCTTTGATAGGTATTATTAGCCTTCAATTGTATTGGATATTGCATGATATCAGGCTAAAAGAACAACAATTCGATCAATCTGTCAGTCAATCAATGAATGCCATTGTTGACCGAATAGAAACGAATGAAGCATACAATATTCTAAATGAACATGTCTTCAAAATTGACCCCACCCGAATCACACAGTTAATGATCCGTGATACGTCTTCTACAATTCCGGTAACCATTACTGATACCAGTATTGAAATCCCAAAAACTGCTTTTAAACCACCGCCTGTTGCTGACGATTTAGACAATGCAGATATTAACATAGAATTCCATCGTCCGGGAAGTTCGCAGACTTTTTTAAGGGTTCAGCGAAGAAATTATTTTCAAAGAGATTCATCTTCGCAGCATACCATTCATAGTTCAAAAATAACGCGCATTTTTGGTGATTCGGCTGAAGTAATTATCAGACAGAACGAAGAAAAAATAAAAGCGCGCCTGGAGAAGTTAAATGATGTAATGGATAAAATGGCTATTGAATTTGCCGGGCCGGAAACTGATCTTCGCAGTCGTTTAGATTCAAACAGGCTTGATTCAATTATCAATTATGAATTAAGCAATCGCGGTATAAACCTCGATGTTGATTATGGAGTATTAAATGGAAAAAGTAATTCATTCTTTGTCTCTAAAAGTTCTGTCTCGCCCGGAGAGCTTTTAAAATCGAAATACAAAACATTGCTTTTCCCAAATGATATTATTTCGAAACCGGATTTTTTAATTTTCCATTTTCCCAATAGCCGGAAATATGTTCTTGCTTCTATGTGGGTAATGCTTTTAAGTTCATCATTATTTACTTTTATCATACTTTTTGGTTTCGTATATACTATACAGGTTATCTACCGTCAGAAGAAATTATCAGATATAAAAAGTGATTTTATTAATAATATGACGCACGAATTTAAAACTCCGATTGCTACTATTTCCCTGGCAGTTGATTCCATTAAAGATCCACGCGTTAAAAATGACAAAGAAAAATTTGATTATTTCACAAGAATAATCCGTGAGGAAAATAAAAGAATGAATGCTCAGGTAGAAAATGTTTTACAGATGGCAATGATAGAAAAAGGAGAGCTAAACCTTAGAAAAGAAGAATTAAATATTCATACAATAATTCAAAATGCAGTTGAATTAATTGCCCTGCAGGTAGAAAGTAAAGGAGGATCTCTAAATAATAATCTCAAAGCTGAAATACCTTTGCTTGTCGGGGATTCCATTCATTTATCCAATGTAATTTTCAATTTACTTGACAATGCCAATAAATATTCGCCTGAAAATCCTGAAATCAAAATTGAAACTGCAAATACTAATACCGGGTTGATTGTTCGTGTAGTTGATAAAGGAATTGGAATGACGAAAGACATTCAGAATAAAATATTTGAAAAATTTTACAGAGTACCAACTGGGAATATTCACGATATTAAAGGATTTGGTCTCGGACTTAGCTATGTAAAAGCAGTAATCGAACAACATAAAGGTTATATTAAAGTTGAAAGTGAAATAGGTAAAGGCAGTGCATTTGAGTTTTTCATTCCATTCGGAAAAATATAAAATAAAAAAAATGAATAAAAAAATTAAAATTCTACTCGTAGAAGATGATCCGAACTTCGGATCCGTTTTAAAAAATTATCTGGAATTAAATGATTACGATGTAAAACTCTGTGCAGATGGAATAATCGGTTATGATAATTTTGTAACCGGGAAATTTGATATCTGCATCCTGGATGTCATGATGCCTAAGAAAGACGGTTTCACCCTGGCAAAAGAAATTCGCGAAAAAGATGAACATATTCCGATAATTTTCCTCACTGCGAAGACAATGAAAGAAGATATGCTTTCAGGATTTCAGGTAGGTGCAGATGATTATGTTACCAAACCTTTTGATTCTGAAGTATTGTTGTATAAACTTAAAGCCATACTGAAAAGAAGCGCAGATAAAAATCATGATTCCTCTTTAAAAGAATTTACAATCGGAAAATATCACTTTCATTTTGATCACCGGCTTATAACTCTTAATAATGAAACTCAAAAACTTTCTCCTAAAGAAGCGGAACTTCTAAAATTATTATGCATTTATAAAAACGAACTATTGCCAAGGCAAAAAGCGTTAAAAGAAATTTGGGGAGACGATAATTATTTTAATGCCAGAAGCATGGATGTTTTTATTACAAAACTCAGAAAATTTCTCAAAGATGATGCTACGCTGGACATAATAAACATTCACGGAAGAGGATTTCGTTTGATTGACAATGCATTAAAATAATCTGAAAATTTATAAATTTAATCATTTCTGGATCAATGATAAATTTCAATCGTTACCATTGATAGAATATTAATAATTGTCAGTTAAAATCAATTTTTATATTTTTTTTTACAAATATAAATTCTAATAAACATTATCTTGGAATATAGTTAAATTTTGATTTCTTTTGCATCCCAAATTAAAGGTGCATATGAAAATAAAAACAATACTTCAGCTTTTATTCATTCTTCCTGCTTTTTCAGGTTTCGCTCAAAATTCAACCTCAGAAGATTCATTATTTAATTCAGGAAAAAAACCTGCAACATTTGTTGGCGGTTATGGAAACTTTTTTTATCAATATAACTCTAACGAAAAAATTTCTGAAATTAATTTGCAAAGGGTTGTCCTTTTTTTAGGACATCGTTTCAATGATAAATTTTCTTTCATCTCTGAAATTGAAGTGGAAGATGCTAAAGTAAGCGGTGGAGAAGAAGGCGGGGAAATTGCTTTTGAACAAGCATATATTAAATTTAACGTCAGTAGAAACTCCTATTTCACTGCCGGCTTATTTATTCCCCGTATAGGGATTTTAAATGAAAATCATCTTCCAAATACCTTTAATGGAAATGAAAGAACACAAGTAGAGACCTATATTATTCCTTCTACATGGCGAGAATTAGGCATTGGTTTTTATACTCAATTAGATGCATTTCCTGTGGACTTGAGTTTTGCTTTACTCAATGGATTAAATTCTTCTGCATTTGAGCATGGAAAGGTCATTCGAGGTGGAAGATATGAAGGTAGAAATGCATCAGCAAATAATCTGGCGCTTACGGGTGCCATGCAATACAATAAAAACAATTTCAAATTTCAAATTTCTGCTTATGCAGGAGGAACAGTTGGTATATCTTCTGCCGCAGCAGATACATTAAATCTTGATTCAGGCCCTTTTGGCACTCCGGTTCTACTTGCTGAAGTAAATGCACAATACAATATGAAAGCTTTTACCATTAAAGCTTTAGCTACTTCCATTTCGATTCCTGATGCTGAAAAAATTAATACTGCCTATTCTAACAATACACCTAAAGCCGCATACGGATTATATGGAGAAGCATCATACGATTTTCTCTACACAAAAAAAATGGAGAGAAAACGTTCACTATTAGGTTTTATACGCTATGAAATCATGGATATGAATTCTAAAATTCCATCCAACGGAATCAATGATCCGGTTTTAAATCAAAAACATATCATAGCCGGACTTTGCTACTTACCTATTCCTAATTTAGCTCTTAAAGCTGATGTAAGATTAAGCAATACCGGAGATCAGAATCCTGTTTTAGTTACTCCTGACCCTTCTGCTCCTGCTTTTAAAAATGACAATAGTTTTGTAAATCTGGGAATAGGATTTTCATTCTAAAATGGAACGCAGGGATTTTTTAATAAAAAGTTGCGCTCTTTGTATTGGAGGAACAGTATTATCTGCTTTTCTGGAATCTTGCCAATCAATTCCCATTTTTAAAACCATTTCTGAAAATAAAAAAGTTAAAATACCACTTGATCAATTCAAAAAAAATAATTTTCTGATTGTAAGACCTGAAAACGTGGCTTATGATATTGCAGTCATCAAGCAAAAAGAAACGGAATATAATTCCTATGTTATGCTTTGTACTCATGCGGATAATCCATTACGATTTAATGGTAAAACTTTTTCCTGTAGCCTACACGGAAGCCTTTTTAATAATATCGGAGAAGTTGAAAAAGGTCCTGCAGAAAAACCATTAATTTCACTAATGACTCAATTAGAAAATAACACTCTTACAATAAAACTTTTTTAAAGAGTAAAGTAAAGTAGATTTGATTTACAGATGAATATCTTTAATAAGATATTCTATTAATTTCAGCCTCATAACTTAAAAAACAGACTTATTACATTTAATTTGCCTGGCTTATGAAAATCCTTAAATAAAAATATATACTTTTTAACTGATGATTACTTACTGAATAAATCATCCTTATATTGTGTCAATTAAAATAATAAATATTTTTATTAATTATGTCGTTCTACTTTAGTCTCTTCCTGTTTATTATTTCTCTTATCATCGGTCTCGCGCTCATGATCATTGGAAAAAACATGAGCCGCGAGAAATTTCTTTTGTTGGTATCTATTCATATAATTTTTCTATTTGCTTTTATTGCTTCCCTCCTTCTCAAAAAAAATAATGAAGTACATACTTACAATTATTTTTTTACTGCATTTATTTGTTCCGGCATTATACTAAGTGGTCTTTCCTGGAGAAGCAACACTCCAATAGTTTTACGAATTTACTTTTCAATATTTGCATTAACCATTCCGCTTTTTCTGGTTTCTCCTTCTATCCTACTGAATTTTTTACTAACAATGAATTTCAGCAGCACTAATGGCCCTTCTTTTCATCTAGATAAGCAGTATTATCTTGAAACACAAAACACATCTGCTGTGGAGGACAAAAAACCACATTATAAAATAATTCTCAAACGTGGCCTTTTTCATCAGACAATTAAAAGAGATATTATATTTGAAGGAAAATTAGACTCGATTAAAGTTATTGATAATAATCCCGGTCAAAGTATAAAAGTGCGAGGCTATTCCAGTAATACAACGTACGTTTCAATTGATGTTGATAGTGTTGATGTATTAATTCTTTTAAAAACTACCAAACAGGGAGATGTAGAGTATCGCCTTAATTAATAAATAATTTAAGACAAATACTATGAAAAATAATTTAACACTTCTATTCCTCTTATTATTTAACTACTGTAATTCTCAGCTACCGGAAACTGATATCTTTCTCTGCTCTATCAATAATAATTTTACTAATTACACTTTTTCTAAACCGGAAAATATTACAGATCATAAAGGATATGATAATCAACCTTACTTTACACCCGATGGGAAAAGAATATTATATGTTTCGGTGAATGACACAACTCAATCCGATATTTACAGTTATGACATCGAAGCCAAAGTCAGTAAACAATTTACCGATACAAGAGAAAGTGAATATTCTCCGTCATATACGAAAGACAAAAAATTTATTTCAGTTGTTAGAGTAGATTCAGATTCCGGACAAAGATTTTATAATTTACCTTTAAACAATTACAAGAACGCAGTTTATGTAAAAAATACCGACAGTATAGGATATGCCTGCTGGTTGAATGACAGTTTACTTGCTATGTTTATTCTCGGCCCCTCAAATACCCTGCAGGTATTAAATACCCAAACTTCAGAACGAAGATTAATTGCCTCGGATATTGGAAGATGTATGAAACTTTCGTCAGATGAATCAAAAATGTTTTTCGTACTCAAAAGCAATTCTGCCGATTGGTATATATATGCAATGGATTGTAATAATTATTCTCTTACCCGTATTACTCAGACTTTGCCGCATTGCGAAGATTTTGCAATCCTTCCCGACGGTTCAATACTTATGGGTTCGGAAGGTAAATTAAATATTTTTGAAAATAACGGTGAATGGAAAATGATTGCTGATTTCAGTACCGAACTTACCGATTTTTACAGATTGGCAGTTAATCATAACGGGACACTTTTAGCGCTTGTGGCCTTCACCGGAAAAAAACCATGAATAATACCGATTATGATTATCTGATTGTCGGATATGGGTTGGCCGGATCAATTATATCGTATCAGCTGGCGAAAAGTGGAAAAAAAATACTCATCATTGATACATTTAATTCTAATTCTTCTTCTCAGGTAGCTGCAGGTTTAGTAAATCCGGTAACAGGAAGACGAGTCGTAAAGAGTTGGATGGCGGATGTATTAATTCCATTTGCAGAAGATTTTTACAAAAAATTAGAAAAAGAATTTGGCGAAACTTTTTATTACCCAATGGATGTTTTAGAAGTTATTCATAGTACTAAAGATCTGAATGAATGGACGAGCCGTATGGGCGAAATTGAAATGAAAAAATATTTTACAAAAGAGGCTCCTGAAAACCTGTACGTAAATAAAATAAATGAATTCAAAAAAATGATTAGAATAAGTTCATCAGCATGGATGAACATTCCTTTTTTTATTGATTTATGTAAAAGAAAAATAAAACATTACTTACATTTAGTTGAAGAAGAATTTGAAAATTCAAAATTAAAAATTGGAACTGATTTTATTACTTATGATAATAATAAATTTAAAAAAATAATTTTTTGTGAAGGATATAAATCTATTTATAATCCCTTATGGAATTGGTTGCCATTTGTCCCTGCAAAAGGCGAAATTCTTTTAATTGAATGTATAGAACTCCCCGAAGATTTCATTTTACTGGGAGGTATATTTTTAATTCCTATTGGCAATCATAAATTCAGAGTTGGGTCAACTTATGAATGGAATTTTAAAAATGAACTACCATCAGAAGATGGAAAGTTGAAATTATTAACTCATTTAAATAATTTTTTAAAAATCCCTTTTATTATCATTGAACATCGTTCAGGAATAAGACCGACCGTTAAAGATAGGCGACCGTTTATAGGCCAACATCCGGATCATGCCAATGTTTATATTTTTAATGGAATGGGGACAAAAGGAGTTCAGCTAATACCCTACTTCGGGGATCATTTTGTAAATTTTCTGGTTAAAAATGAAAAATTACATAGTGAAATAAATATTAATAGATTCTTATAAATAGATTTTTATTTAAATAAATGTTAAATGTTCCTTTAAAAATTTACCTTAATAATTAATTTGTAAATTGTTAGCCGATAAAACCCCCATTTTTTATATTATTTTAAAAAGACCATTTAAATGAAAAAAATATTAATCCCTGTGGTATTAATAGTATTGATAGCTCCAATACTTGTTATTTCTTATTTGCGAGAAGACAAAAAAGCAAGTCATTCTGAAAAAACTGAAGGAGAAGGAGAAGATTATTTTTTTCAATCCCACGGGTTTCCATACGGTAAAATTGATTATGATGCACAAAAGAAAGCAGCACAATCTTTTAAAAATACTTCACAATTAAGAAAATCTCAAACAGCTTCCTGGGAATTTGCAGGACCCGTGAATATAGGCGGAAGAATAGTCGATATAGAATTTGACCCAACCAATCAGCAAAAAGCATATTTGGCAGCTGCATCGGGGGGGATTTTTAAGACAATCGACGGAGGAGAAAACTGGCTTCCAATTTTTGATAATGAAACAACTCTCTCTATTGGAGATATTGCCGTTGCGCCTTCTTCTCCAAATATTATTTATGTTGGAACAGGTGAACCCAATGGCGGCAGTGGCTCTCTTACATATGATGCAAATGGAATTTATAAATCTACTGATGCAGGCAGTACTTGGGCAAATGTTGGTTTACAAAATACACGAATGACCGGACATTTAGCTGTACATCCTACAAACCCTGATATAGTTTTTGCTGCTTGTATGGGTGATTTATATGCTGCAACACCGGATAGAGGTTTATATAAAACTACAAATGGAGGACTTACATGGACGAATGTTTTATTTGTTGATGATTCTACAGGCGCTATCGATGTTGTCATTAATCCGCAGAATCCAAATATCGTTTTTGCTGCAACTTGGAAACGAAGTCGCTATGTAAATTCAAAAGACTATGCCGGTGTTCAAAGTGGATTATGGAAATCAGAGGATGGTGGAAATTCTTTTTCACGCCTTGGTCAATCTAATGGCCTACCTCCTGTTGGTGTTGAATACAGTCGTATTGGAGTTGATTTATGTGCTTCTTCACCTAATGTGGTTTATTGTCTTTATGAAAACGAACAGTATGGGAATCTTGGATTATTTAAATCGGAAGACTCGGGAAATAACTGGGTTCAAACGTATGACTATGATGTCGTAAATTCGAATGGGAACACT
Source organism: Bacteroidota bacterium (assembly GCA_031417555.1). GTDB lineage: Bacteria > Bacteroidota > Bacteroidia > AKYH767-A > 2013-40CM-41-45 > JADKIH01. The sequence goes on along the minus strand of JANOVV010000070.1, from coordinate 48,457 downwards.
CAATCTTATTGGTATGGCCGTTTAAAATGCGATCCTACTGATCCAAATATTTTATATGTTATAGGATTTGATTTGCTTAAAACTCTTGATGGCGGAAATTCATATAGCTTGTCATTCGATGGCGCACATGTTGATCAACACGCAGTAGCCATTCATCCATTGAATCATAATTTTGTAATGGCAGGAAATGATGGCGGATTATATATTTCAGAGGATGGCGGCTTTTCTTATAATCATCATGAATCCTTACCGATTTCTCAGATATACCGCGGAGAAATTGATTTTTCCGAACCTTCTAATTTATATTTCGGCTTACAGGATAATGGAACAAGTTATACTCCTACAGGAAATAATAATGACTATTCATTTCTCTTTGGAGGTGATGGTTTTCAATCGTTAGTTTATCGCCCAAACAATTCAATTATTCTTGTTGGTTATCAATACGGTAATATTTTCAAAACTACAACCAAGGGTACAAACTGGGAGCCTTCAACCAATGGAGTTTTTGGTATAGGTAATTGGAATTATCCTTTGGTAGCCGATCCTCAGGTGCCTTCTTTAATTTACACAGGCACCCAACACGTTTTTCAATCTACAGATTTTGGTTCTTCATGGTTTTCTATTAGTCCTGAGTTAACATCAATTGATACAACAGGAACATTACTTTATGGTACAATTACTTTCATTGATGTCTCTCCAATCGACAGCGAAATTATTTATGCTGGAACTGATGATGGAAAAGTTTGGAATACAATAAATGGAGGAAACACATGGAATCAGGTTAATTCAGGTTTACCATTGCGTTGGGTTACATGTGTTAAGACCGATCCATTCGATCAGAATACAGCGTATGTTACTTTTTCTGGTTATCGGTTTCATGACCCAATGTCTCATGTTTATAAAACAACTGATAATGGTCAAACATGGACAGATATAGGTTCCAATCTTCCTGATATTCCTTGCAATAATATTATAGCTGATCCATCCATTCCAAATGTATTGTATTTAGCCACTGATATCGGGGTTTATTATACAAGAAACGGTGGAGCTAACTGGACACCAATGACTGATGGAATGCCAATTGTAGTATGTAGCGATTTAAAACTTCATCAACCGTCACGAACACTTGTTGTAGGAACATACGGAAGAAGTTCTTATAAATTAGACCTGAATTTATTTTTAGGTCTTGAAAAAGTAAATAATTTATCATCCGATTTTTCTGTTTCACCCAATCCTGTCACTTCAGAAGGAGCTACACTTAATTACAATCTACTAAAGCCTGCAGAAGTAAGTATATCTATTTATAATATTGAGGGAAAAAGTATTTTTGTAAATAAAAATAAAAGCCAGGCAGGAAAAAATTCTTTTCCCCTTGATTTAAAAAATGCTTCGGCAGGAATTTATCTTGTTAACTTAAAAAATGGGAATGAATCTACAAGTAAGAAAATAATTCTCAATTGAAATTTTTAAATAATAATAATCTATTTATAAATTAATTTGAAATCAATTATTTTCTAAAGCTTCCAGCCTCTTCAATAACGGAGGATGAGAATAATGTACAAATACATAAGCCTTATGAGGTGTAAGGTTGCTTAAACTATCTGCAGAAAGTTTCTTCAACGCTGTTGACAATGCATTTCCGTTGAAAGTTTTTTTAGCAAAAGCATCAGCTTCAAATTCATATTTTCTAGATAACAAATGCATTAGAATTCCTGTAATTAACGATATCGGAGAATAAATCAAAGCAAACGTAAATAGTTCAAGATGTAGTCCCGCTTGTTTGGCGCCAAGCGCTTCGATCAAAAGTGGGTTTCCCTGCAACAATGAAAAAATAAAAAGCATGATCCCAGTTTGTAAAATTCCCCCAATAAAACCGGTTCGTGTATGTTTTAATTTAAAATGTCCGGTTTCGTGAGCTAATACAGCAACTAGTTCGTCGTTACTGTGTTCTTTAATTAGTGTATCATAAAGAACAATTTTTTTCTTTTTCCCCAATCCGCTAAAAAAAGCATTTGCTTTTGAAGATCGTTTGGAACCATCCATTACAAAAATATCTTTTAATGGAAAATTATTTTTGGCACTGTAATCGTTTATTGCATTTCGCAATTCTCCATCAACCAAAGGGGTAAGTTTATTGAACAAAGGAAGTATCCAGGAGGTATAAAAAACCATCATTACCAACATCAACGTTGAAAGAAAAATCCAGGCAAGCCACCAAAAATTATTACCTGTAAGTTGGAATGTTTTTACTAATGCAGCTAAAACTGCTCCTCCAATGATGATCATTAGAAAATATCCTTTTAATTTGTCAATAATAAATGTTTTAATTGTTGTCTTATTAAAGCCAAATTTTTCTTCGATCACAAACGTTTTATACAATGAAAATGGTAATGAAAGAAGATCAGATGCAATGGCTAATATTCCGAAGAATAAAATTGCAACAAGTATAGATGATGAAGTAAATTCACGGATATAATCATCTAAGAGGCCAAAACCACCGAACAATAATAGAAACAACATGACAATAAAACTGATCGAAGAAGAGATTTGAGAAAATCGATAATTGGCAACGGCGTATTCTCTGGCTTTACTGTATTTTTCATCGGAATAAATATCACTTACCGCAGAAGGAACCTTTTCAGACCAATTCTTAATGTTTAAATAATCAAGAATAGCTTCTAATAAAAAACTAAAAATCAGAATTGTAAGAATTAAATTTAACATGATAATTTAATTTCAATTAATTTTTACAAATTTCATTGAAATTAAATTATCATCATCAGTTCTTGCTAATATAAAATAAATGCCTGGACTTAGGTTGCCGGTATCAATTTTTATTCTTTTTGAAAAATTGTACGATAAATTTTCAAGAACAACATTTTCTGTATTTATCAATAATACATTTTTAATATAAGCGGCTGATTCAAGTGTAACCAAATTAGATACCGGATTAGGAAACATTTTAATTCCTTTTTTAGTTGACGCAGTTGAAATAAAAGACGCTGTACATCCACCCCACTGGTCAAACAATACCTGTAAAGAATCTATAGGCTCTTTAGGAAACGGATATGTGTTTACATTTATGTCCAGGAAAAAATTTCCCGGCGTGTCTTGTGGATTTGCGACACGAATAAAAGAAGAGAAAGAAGAAATGTTATAAGGAGTACAACGCTGATCAGCGCCTCCCACCTTTGCTCCCTGCAATGCAGCCATCAATTTACAAGCGAGGTTTCCTGGAGTATTTAAAAAACGAGCTTCCATAGAATCTAAAATCTGCTGTCCCATTAAAATATTTCCCTGAATTGCATAGGTTGGTCCTGTAATGTGATTTTTAAAATCCAGGCAATTAATTCCTGTAAAACCGGCACTTTGTCCGCCATTGGCTAATGAAACTATTCCGTATTGACGAATGTTGGGATTGTTAGCAACATCCTGAACCTGCATGCTATCGATAATTTGCTGAGGAGAATAACCCATATCCATCAACATACGTGCGTGTTGCTGGTTAGAAGAAACATAAGATGCTTGCGTGTGTATCACCCCAACACCGGGATGCACATCGCTTATGATCAAAGCACTGGTTCCAGAGCTGGCAATACATGTTGCACCTGCACTACCAACCTGCCCGGTTACAGAATCAAAAGCACAGATTGAGAAAGTATCTTGTGCGGGGGAAAAAAATGGGCACAAACCCATTGACAAAATAAATAATATTTTACTCAATTTATATGTAATTTTAGTTTTCATATTTTATGAATGATTAAGCTATTTTAAAATAAATTATAGTATCTTTTTTTAAGCATTGAAAGTTACAAATTAATTCCTTCCTTCAATACCCCCCTGCCCTTTTCCTTAAAAACCATTCAATTGTCAACAAACCCAGCAATAGAAAAAATATCAGTTTCCAATCTACCAGGTCACGGAGTTTATAGTGGGAATAGGTAATCGTTTTAATATCGTTTCTTGCTAATAATTTTTGAGCAAGTTCTTTAAATTGCGATGGGTAAAACATCTCCCCTCCGCTGGCATTTGCCATTGCATATAGCAATTGATGATCTGCAACCGTTTCAATTTGTTCTGCTTTAAGAGCAGTAACACTTAAATCCCCTGAAGATTGATACAATTTACCTCCGGCATTAACTGTTGCTTTATACCTGAATTGGCCCGAAGGTAAATAACCGGCATTTAAAGTATATCCTTTTTCAGTTTTTGAAAATGTATAAGGAAATGATTTATTGGCTGAATTAATGAGTGTAATATTTACATCTGGCGTATTGATTAGCTCATAATTATCATTATAAACTTCTGCATCAAAATTGACCGGTTCATTTTCTGCAAAATTATTTTTATTAATTAGTCTGAAATGTGTTCTGTTTTCCTTTACACTCAGGTTTTGCACCGTCTTTAGCAACCATTCCTGAAAAACATTAAAATTTCCATTAACGGAATAATCATTTAATCTCCATCTCCAGATACCTTCTCCGCAAAGAACTCCTGTACGAATCTCATCACTCTCATTAAAAAGTTGTAATGGCTCATCGGTGCTTACAGAACCAATCTGTTGTTGGAGAAAAATTGAATTGTTCGTATTCTGTATATAATGACCATATGGAGAATATAACGGCGGGAACAATGGCAACATTCGCTTTAATTCATCACTCAAAGTGAAACGGGAAAAATTTGAATTTATATTTGCCTGTACCGCATTACTCTGATTTGCATCAATGCTAATTGTAATACCCGCTCCTGCATTATTGAATTGCGTTATCGATGTTTGTGTTCCAAGTATAAACCAAACTGGAGTCGAACTTGACTTAATTTGAGCCAGTAATTCAGTTATTGGATGAATAATCGTTGGAAGATTATGAAGTATTACAAGATTATAATCTCTAATCTGTTCTGACTGCGAAGCAAGTATTACTTTTGCCGTATAGTTTTCACTGCTTTCAATTCCCAACTTTAATGCACCCAAATCAGGATGGGGAGCATTTCCGACAATTAATATTTTTTGTTTTGTCTCAACAACTTCAACATAAATATCTCTTTCATTGTTTACCAAAGTCATTTCTCCACTGACTGAAGAAATCTTTATTTTATAATGTACTAAACCTGTTTTTTTCGCTTCGAGAATTACAGGTACAAGTGTCGAAAATCGATTTCCGCTAATAGTAATAACACGGGAAAATAAAGTTGTTGAATCTTGTTTTAAAGTTAAAGTTGTTTTCTCCCCATTACATTGCCTCGCATTAACTGTTACTTCTACCGGAAACGAGTTTCCGGCATAAACTACTTTATTATAATTCAATTTTGAAATCAATAAATCTTTCTGAACAGTTGTATCGCCGAGAGCAACTGTATAAACGGGTACTTTAAGCTCGTCGCCGTAAAGCGGACTACTTCCCCTGTTGTACAATCCATCACTTGCAATAACTAATGCTCCAATATTTCTATTTCCATATCGAACACCTAATTGTTTTTGTAAGGAAGAAAAATCGGTTTGTTTCTCATTAAAACTATAATCTATCTGATCTCCTATACGGTCACCCCAGCTGATTGTACGCACATCAAACTTTTCTTTGAGATCTTTTATTAGTCCGTCAACAGCCTTTTTATATCCATCGCCCGCCTGATTTTTGAAATAGGAAGAATCTTTATTTAATACAATGCTTTCAGAATTGTCCTGAGCTATAACGACGATTGGCTTTTCTTTTTCTCTTACAAACGATTTTATCAACGGTGTTAAAAGCAATAAAGCCAATACAAAAACAACTATTGACCTTAAAGCAAAAAGAATACCCTTCAACCATCTATGAATACCATCAAATGAATGATCTCTTCGATAAAGCAGAAAAGCATAACCTAAACCTGTAATCAAACAAAATACTATCCACCAGGTCGGAAGTTCTGTGATGAGTTGAATGTTCATAAAGAGCGTAAAGATAGTAGACTTATTTTAGAATCAGGTATCAAGAATCAAGTATCAAGATTCGGGTATTGGGTATCAGGTAAAAAGCAAAAAAAGGGTTGGTGTAGATAATTTTGGGAATTAAAATTCAGGTTCTTATTATAAAAAGTCTGATAGTAGCGTTTTGCAAATTAACGAATTAACGAAACAAGTATTCAACGAATTTACAAATTCAATTATGTATCTTTACATGCTGTCCATCCTGTCGCCTCTTTGTAAGACAAGGGGAGGAAAGTCCGGGCAACAAAGCGTATCCTGCTTCCTAACAGGAAGGTATTGGTCAAAGGACTAATAACAGAAAGGGCCACAGAAAAAAACTACCGTTTTTCTATTGAAATTCGGAAAAGGTGAAAACGTGAGGTAAGAGCTCACGGCTGTCGGCAGCAATGCCGGCTGCGGGTAAACCTCAGGAGTTGAAAAACCAAATAAGTCATGGTCAAGGGCTACGCGTCCGATTCTTTACAGAAACCATGACGGGTAGGTTGATTGAGGTGGCATGTGAATGCTATCCCAGATAAATGACAGGCTTCTGCCAATTGGCGGTAACAGAACCCGGCTTACCGGACAGTAAAAATTAAAACGTTCCTTTTCGAAGGAACGTTTTTTTTATTCTTTTTATTTAATAAATGTTAAGAGAATATTAAAAAATCAGTAACGTTAAAATATCTCAAATATTATTAGACTTTTTATAATTAAACAAATAAAATATTTTCTGTCCAACAAAACTTATTGATACTTTTGCCAACCCTTTATAAAAAACTTTATGAATGTTACTTTTCGATTTGTTTTCTGTTTTATCATTTTTCCGCTATTTTCTTTTAGCCAGCAGTATACGATCAGTGGTTATGTAAAAGAAGAAGCAACCGGAGAATCTCTCCTTGGTACAAATGTATATATAAAAGAAAATTTAAAAGGAACTACTACCAATCAATATGGTTTTTATTCCTTAACCGTTCCTGATACATCTTTCACGCTTGTATTTTCATTTATTGGCTTTCAATTACAAGAGTTTCCTGTGAAACTTAATAAAAATATCAGGTTAAATGTAAATTTAAAAAGCAATGCTATTGAGACAAAAGAGGTGAATATCACTGCAGAAAAAGAAGATAGAAATGTTCAAAGCTCTGAAATGGGTCGTCAGACACTTGACATTGAAAAAATTAAAACATTACCTGCTTTTTTAGGAGAAGTAGATATTTTGAAATCCATACAGCTCCTCCCGGGAGTTTCTTCTGCCGGTGAAGGTAATAGCGGGTTTTATGTCAGAGGTGGCGGACCAGATCAGAATCTGATTCTTCTTGATGAAGCCAATGTTTATAATGCATCACATCTCTTCGGCTTCTTTTCTGTATTTAACTCAGACGCCATCCAAAATGTGACCCTTACCAAAGGAAATATGCCTGCCAATTATGGAGGGCGATTATCTTCTGTTCTTGATATCCAAATGAAAGAAGGTAATAATAAACGTGTGGGAATGCAAGGTGGCATTGGTTTCGTTTCATCAAGATTTACTATCGAAGGGCCCATTAAAAAAGATACAGGTTCTTTCATTATTTCTGCAAGAAGAACTTTTATTGATCTGTTTTTCGGAAAACCATTTGTTAAAGAAAGCTCATCGATAAGCGGTAATAAATATTTCTTTTATGATCTTAATGCTAAAGTCAATTACAGGCTAAGCAATAAGGACCGTGTATTCCTCAGTGGTTATTTTGGCCGTGATGTTTTTAATTTCAAAAGCCCGGATTCGGAATTTTTTGTTAAAGTTCCATGGGGTAATGCTACTGCTACTGCACGCTGGAATCATCTTTTTAATGACAGACTTTTTCTGAATACTTCTTTAATATACACAAATTACAAATTTGAATTTGAAGGAGGACAAAATGATTTCAGTTTTAAATTATTCTCCGGAATAACGGATTATAATTTAAAAGAAGATTTCACATGGCTTCCAAATGTGAATCACACAGTTAAATTTGGAGGTCAATATATTTTTCATGTCTTCGTTCCGAGCAATGCAACAGCTAAAGCCGGAGAAGTCTCTTTTGATATAGGGAAAATCCTCAGGCAGTATGCACATGATGCAGCGGTTTATATTAATGATGAATATGAGATTAATGACAAATGGCTGGTCAATGCCGGTTTGCGATTCACCCTCTTTCAACAAGTAGGTCCCTTTGAGCGTTATATTAATGATCCAATTACTGGCCAAGCAACAGATACGCTGCATTATTCTCAAGGACAAAATGTTAAAACCTATACACATGCAGAACCACGCTTCGCTTTACGATACTCAATCAATCATCTTTCATCATTGAAAGCATCAGTCTCTCAAAATTATCAATACATACATCTTGCATCTTTATCAAGCATCTCATTACCGACAGACACATGGATACCAAGCAGTGACAAGGTAAAACCGCAATCGAGTGTTCAATATGCCCTTGGATATTTCAGAAATTTGAAAAATAATACCTACGAATCTTCAGTTGAATTGTATTATAAGTCTATGCAAAATCAAATAGAATATGAAGAAGGTTTTTTACCCGAAAATACTGTTAACAGCAATCTCGACAACTATTTTGTTTCAGGAAAAGGATGGAGTTATGGTGCTGAATTTTTTCTGAAAAAAAATAAAGGAAAATTCAATGGATGGATCGGCTATACCTTAGCCTGGACGAAACGTAAATTTCCGGATTTAAACAATGGAAAAGTTTTTTTTCCAAAATATGACCGCAGGCATGATGTTTCAGTTGTTCTCAGTTACGACATCAGCAAGAGATGGACACTTGGAGCTACATGGGTATATGCTACAGGAAATCTAAATACATTCCCTGAAAGAGTTTTTGTTTTATCAAACGGTGATATTTTAGAAGACTATGGCGGACAAAGAAATAATTACCGCCTGGCTCCCTATCATCGTATGGATGTTAGTGCAACGCTGAAAGGAAAACCTCATAAGAGGTACGAGAGCAGCTGGAATTTTGCCATATTCAATGTATATAATCGATACAATCCATATATTATATATTTTGATAAAACTTATTCGGCTGATAAGATTACTATAAAAGCAAAACAGATTTCACTATTCCCTCTAATCCCCAGTGTAACTTACAATTTCAAATTCTAATCATGCTTTTAAAAATTATTTCAAATACTTTTAATTTATTGCTAATCTTTTTTCAGGATGTAATCAAATTATTATTTCCGAAGGCTGCAATTTTAAATAAAATTTATTCCGGTAGAAAAAAATATTTGATTATTATTCCAACTATTCTTTTTGTCACCTCTTGTGAAAAAAATGTAACTGTTGAAGTTCCTGTAGCCAGTGAAGAAATAGTTGTTGAAGGTAAAATAGAAACAAATGATGTAGCGATAGTACTTTTATCACATACGCTTCCTTTCTTCGGTGAAATTAATACAAATCAAATTCTAACAAATTCAATAACCGGTGCTACAGTAATCGTTGAAGACGGTACTGATGTTGATACTTTGATTCAGCTAAGTCCGCTTTATGGAATTTACATAGGCAATAAAATCAGGGGAGTTGAGGGAAAAAAATACAAGCTTACTGTTTTAGCCGAAGGCAAAACTATTCATGCTTTTACTTCTATTCCTCAATCCGTAACACTTGACAGCGTATGGTGGAAACCGAATGGAAATCGTGACTCATTAGGATTCGCATGGGCCCATTTAACAGATCCCGATACATTAGGTAATTGTTATCGCTGGTACGCCCAAAGAATCAATCAGTATACTTATGGAACTGAGAAAGGCAAAATAAAAGATTCAACATTTATACCTGCACCCGGATCTGTTTTCGAAGATAAATTTATTAATACCAAAAGTTTTGATTTAAGTTTTCCGAGAGGTCGTTTTCAATTTTCTTCAAAAGAAGATGATTCTAATGAAGAAGGATTTTATTTCAAACGAGGTGATACTATTGTTTTAAAGTTTTGTTCTATCGATAGAGCTCATTTTGAATTCTGGCGTACAGAAGAAACCCAGGTTCAAAATAATGGTAATCCTTTTGGTTCTCCGGCGCCATTATCAAGTAATATCGAAGGAGGTTTAGGTATTTGGGGTGGATATGCTCTTTATTATGATACAATTATTGCCAGATGATTCGATTTTATTTCGTTAATTAGTCAATTATTACAGAATATAAAACGATTTTAGTAAACTTGCATAAATAAAAAAAAACTATGCTCTGGCGCGGAAGAAAAGAAAGTTCCAATGTTGAAGATCGACGTGGTTTATCTACCGGCGGGCTGGTAACCGGCGGAGGCGTTGTCGGAATTGTAATTTATCTGTTGACTGTATTTTTAGGAGGCGATCCTAGTCAATTACCCCCACAGTTAACACAACCTCAGTCACAGGGAAGACAACTCTCAGAATCTGAACAAGCAGCTGAAGATACGATGGCTCAATTTGTCTCCGTAGTTTTAGCTGAGACTGAAGATGTATGGACAGATGTTTTCAAACAACATTTTAAAGAGTATTCAAAACCATCTCTCGTTTTATTTCGCGACCGCGTCGAATCTGCATGTGGTGTCGCAGGTGCTTCTTCCGGTCCTTTTTATTGTCCGGCCGATCAGAAATTATATATCGACCTCTCTTTTTATGAAGAACTCCGAAACCGTTTTCATGCATCGGGAGATTTCGCAATGGCTTATGTAATTGCTCATGAAGTTGGACACCACGTCCAATATTTACTCGGAACCAGCGATAAAATGAATAGAATACGACAGCAGGTTGATGAAAAAGAATATAACAAATATTCCATTCGCCTTGAATTACAAGCAGATTATTTCGCCGGTGTCTGGGCTCATTATGCAGATAAAAAAAATCACATTATTGAAGATGGTGATATTGACGAAGCTCTAACTGCTGCCAGTGCTGTTGGCGATGATAATATCCAGAAACAAACCCAAGGTTACATTGTTCCCGATGCTTTTACTCATGGTACATCAGCACAACGACAAGAATGGTTTGAAAAAGGATATCAATATGGCGATTTAGAACATGGAAATACTTTTGAAAAAGAATTGGTAAACTAAGTTTAGAAATAAATCCTCACATCGTTTCTAAAATATCATTGATATGCTTTTGCATACTGATAGCATTTCTTTCCATCTCTTTAAATCTTACTCTTGTTTGAACATCGTTTGGAGTTAACTTTTCAAGACTGACAAGTTTTTTACCGGTAACATGAATAAGTTTTTTTAAAATCTCATCCGATTGTAAAAGCACATTTTTTGTATCAGTATTTTCTTCCATAGTTTTAAAATTTTCAACTAAAGTAAATAAAAATCGGATATAAAAATGGGGAGGGGGTGGTTTTGTATTATGTATCATGTATCAAGTATCATGTATCATGAATTGGTTATTGGGTATTGGGTATTGAGATAATTTAGTTTTTTAGTAAATTGGATTCATTTGACAATTTGAAAGCAGGGTATTATGATACTTGATACATGATACCTGATACTTTTTTTACTATCTTCGTAACAATGTCATTTTCTACAATTCCTCTCGCTGAGAGAATGCGGCCTCGGGATCTTTTTCATTATATCGGACAGGAACATCTTGCCGGCCCGGGAGCTATTCTTCGGCGTTCTATTGAAAGCAATACTATTCCGTCCATAATCTTTTGGGGACCACCCGGTGTCGGAAAAACAACGCTGGCCGGAATCATAGCTTCTGAATTGCATCGGCCATTTTATATTTTGAGTGCCATCAGTTCCGGAGTTAAAGACGTTCGTGATATTATTGAAAAAGCTCAACGTTATGCAGGCGAATTAAAAGAAGTCCCCGGTAGCCCGGTCTTATTCATCGATGAAATTCACCGGTTTAGTAAATCACAACAAGATTCATTGTTAGGTGCTGTCGAAAAAGGAATTATTACTCTTATCGGAGCAACAACAGAAAATCCATCCTTCGAAGTAATCTCTCCCCTCCTTTCCCGTTGCCAGGTGTATGTTTTAAAAGAACTTTCCAAAGAAGATTTATTAAAAATAGTACATCAGGCAATAAGTGAAGATGTTTTTTTGAAAAAAAGAAAAATTACTATTGAAGAAGATGAAGCCCTTTTGAGATTTTCCGGCGGCGATGCAAGAAAACTTCTCAATTTATTTGAACTTGTAGTAAATAATTTTCCCGGAGACAAAGAAATCATCATTACAAATGGAATTGTTCAGGAAATTGCTCAGGAAAAAATTGCACTATACGATAAAGGAGGTGAAATGCATTATGATGTCATCAGTGCATTCATTAAATCAATGCGAGGCTCTGATCCGAATGCCGCTGTATATTGGCTTGGAAGAATGGTACTAGGCGGCGAAGATCCTTTATTTATTGCGCGCCGGATGGTCATTTTTGCTTCTGAAGATATTGGAAATGCAAATCCAACTGCTTTAGTAATCGCCAATACATGCTTTGATGCATGCAGTAAAATTGGTTATCCTGAATGCCGGATAATCTTGTCACAAGCTGTAACTTACCTGTCTTCATCTCCAAAAAGTAATGCCAGTTACATGGCCATAGAAGATGCAATATCATTAATACAAAAAACGGGTGATCTGCCCGTTCCATTAAATATCCGCAATGCACCTACCCGGCTAATGAAAGAAATCGGTTACGGTAAAAATTATGATTACGATCATTCACATGAGCAAAATTTCGCCGGACAAGAATTCCTTCCTGATGAAATTAAAGGTAAAACTTTATACCAGCCGGGAAATAATCCAAGGGAAATTGAACTTAGGACTTTTCTAAAAAGTTTATGGAAAGAAAAATATAAATATTGATTTTATAGTCTAAGCATGAAATCCGTAAAGATTAATATTAAGTTTTCAGTAGGCCCTTGTTAGTAGTAATTCTAACAATGCAAAAAACAGATCTTTACCATTACATTTTTCCACTATCTTTACCGTACATGTCGCTTCGGTTAATTTTTGCTGTCGTAATTTTAATAACACTTTCTACGTGTAAAAAAGAAAGCACTCATCCTCAATGGGAAATTGAAGTTTTAGGGCCGTTAGTCCATGCTTCATTAGGAATTGATGAATTACTGGCAGACACCTCCATCGAAAAATTATCGGATGGAGCTATGATTGTCAATTACGATACTACTTTTTCTGATTTTAATATTGACTCCATTTACAAGGTGACTGACACTACCATTGCAACGTATGTCATTTTCCCGCCTTTTCCGGCCCCGATTCAACCTAATCAAGCCTTCTTTTCAAATAATAATAATATAAAATTAGGTGTTGGAAGTGCACAATTGAAACAAGCTATTATTTCATCCGGCAAAATCAGACTCGAAATTAAAAATACACTTCACTCAAAAATTAATTTTATTTATACTATTCCATTGGCAAAGAAAAACGGAATACCTTTTACGGTAACTGCTTCTGTTGATTCTGCTTCAAATTCTAATCCTAAATATTTTACCAATGAATATGATTTTTCAGGATATGATTTAGATTTAAAAGGTCCAACAGGAAACTCTTTTAATTCAATTGCCTATAATGTTGAAGCCCGATCTGATCCGAATGGATATGCATTCATGGTTGGTCCAAGTGATACTCTTGTAAATTTAAAAACTACCTTGGTCGATATCGAACCTTATTTTGTTCGAGGTTATCTTGGTCAGGCCGAAACAAATGAAATTAATGAAAGTATATTAGGCCTCGATAAAATTATTAAAAGCGGTATACTAAAACTTGATAGTGTAAAGTTAGATCTCGATATAATAAATTACGTTGGCACTGATGAACAAATTTACATTTCCTACTTCAACTCGCTAAATTCTTCATCTGGAAATACTTCAAATCTGACTGCTCCGTCATTTATTCAAAATTATTTAAATATAAACCGGGCTTCCATTAATTCTCAGTTACAGGATTCATTAGTCCCAACAAAATATTCCATTCATCTCGATAATTCTAACAGTAATATAAAAGAATTGATCGAAAATATTCCAGACAAATATGGATACGATATTAAATTATCTCTAAATCCTTTGGGAAATATTTCAGGCGGAAATGATTTTGTATTCCGTGACAAACTCATTCAAACTCATGTTCAGTTCCGTATGCCTCTGCGTTTTGCTGCTAATCAACTCGTTCTCGCCGACACTCTTCCATTTACTATTTCAAATGCAACAAATTTTGAACCGGTCGGTCCAACAACTTTAACATTAATCGCCGACAATGGCTTTCCTTTCAATTTTAATTTACAATTATTTCTTATTGACAGCAATCAATCGATTACAGATTCAATGTTTGTCAACGACTTAATTCTCGCAGCACCTTACGATGCAGATTTCCGTGCTATCGGGAATCAACGTTCAGAATTAAAAATACCAATTGATGCTGATAGGAAACAACGTTTATTATCGGTTGAAAGAATTGTCATCCGTCTAAAATTTAATTCACCCGAATTTCCGCAAGTATTTCAATTATATTCGGATTATCGAATAGATCTTAAATTAATTGCAGATGGAATTTACACCTTACATTAATTTGTGAAAAGAACTCTTCTAATATTATTTATTCTAATTTCAATTAAGTCGCTAGCAGTGGATTCGATGAATATCACTGACAGTTCTTTTCATCATTCGATACGTTTCACTACAGAATATTTTCTTGCTTCCAATGCAATTACCAATCGTTTTGCCATCGCATATTACCGGGGAGAATTTATCGATGAAAACCGAAAAAATAGTGTAAGTAAAAATCTAAATCAACATAACCGAATTGGCGCCGGATTTAATACTCAGTTAAAATATACAAATCTCAACAAAACTTTATTTAATCTTCCGAATTCGTTTTATTCTATTGCACTAAATAACCGTTATCATGTTAACAGTACATTTAAAAAAGATGTATTTGAATTATATTTCAGAGGCAATAAATCGTATGCAGATAAAACAGCTGACCTTGGTATGTTTGGTTTTAACCAGATATTTTATCAGCAACTAAATTTAACCTTCGGACATAATTATTCTTTCAATGAAAATGGTTTTGGTTATTCATTTGGATTAAGTCTGAATAAAGGCCAAAAACTTTATAACATAACTGCCTCAAGAGCATTGCTTTTTACAGAGAAGAATGGCGAATATCTTGATTTGAATACCGACATTAAAATACATCAAAGCGATTCTTCCAGGAAATTTATTACTGATTGGAATGGGACAGGTTGTTCGGCAGATTTTACATATTTCTGGAAAGACAAGAAAAAAAACAAGCTTACATTATCTGCGAATAATTTTGGATTTATCAATTGGAATAAAAATACGGCACATATTGATGTTGATACATCGTTCCGCTTTGAAGGAATCGATGTTTCCGATCTTTTTCAATTCTCAGATTCCTTGAAAAAAACTATTTCTCTTGATTCTTCTCTCGTCGAACCATATTTATCTGTGCGTGAAAAAAATAGTTACATGACTCCATTACCGGCCTTATTGAGTCTCTCCTATCAATATATTTTAAAGCCGGGCAAGATGGATTTAACAGCGGAAATAAATTATTTGTTTTTCGCAGGTTATTCAATCCAAGAAACGCTCAACTTTAGTTATGCATTTAATAATACTCATCGCTTATCATTAAAAACTTCCTATGGCGGTTATTCGGGTTTCCAGGCCGGACTTGCTTATAGTACATCGTTTATTAAAAACTGGGTATTTACTGTTCAAAGTGATTACCTCAGCAGTTTATTAAATTCTGAACAAGGAAATGCTCAGGGAGCTTTCTTATCTTTAACCTCTTACTTTTAAATTATGCTTGAAAATATTCCTTTTATAAAAAATATATCATCAGGAAATTTTTTCCTCCTTGCCGGTCCGTGTGTCGTTGAAGATGAAGCTATCACAATGTCAATTGCAAAAAAATTAATGGAAATTACGGATCGATTAGAAATTCCTTTCGTCTTTAAAGCAAGCTACAAGAAAGCAAACCGGACACGAACAGATTCTTTCATGGGAATTGGCGATGAGGCTGCTCTACTCATTCTTAAAAAAGTTCGTGATACTTATAAAATTCCTATTGTAACTGATATTCATGAAAGTGGTGATGCAGCCATTGCCGCAAAATATGTAGACGTGCTTCAAATTCCGGCCTTTCTCTGTCGACAAACCGAATTACTTCTAGCTGCCGCTGCTACCGGTAAAACTGTAAACATTAAAAAAGGACAATTTCTGTCCGGCGAAGCCATGAAATTTGCAGTCGATAAAGTTAAAGGGGCTGGAAATAAAAATGTAATGCTCACTGAGCGCGGAAATTCTTTCGGCTATCAGGATCTTGTGGTCGATTACCGCAACATTTATGAAATGCAAAAAAATAATGTCCCAGTAATTCTTGATGTAACTCATTCGTTGCAACAACCCAATCAATCAGGCGGAATTACCGGCGGGAAACCTGAATTGATATCATTAATTGCCAAAGCAGGAATTGCCATTGGTGTGAATGGAATTTTTATTGAAACACATCCTGAACCGGCAAAAGCAAAATCGGACGGAGCAAATATGCTGAGACTTGATTTGCTTGAGGAGTTACTTGTAAAATTAAAAATGATAAATAAAGCGGCAAACTGATGCGTGTATTACTACTAGCTTTAATTTCAATTCAATTATTAGCATTCAGCTATGCTAGAGGACAATTTAATTTCCAAAGAACATATGGACTGAGTGATATTAATGAAGCCAAAGTTGTTAGACCTGCAGTTGACGGGGGATTTGTTATAGCTGGTACAACTTCCATAAACAATACAGATATCTATATTCTTAAAATAAATGATGACGGAACTCTTAATTGGCAAAATACTTTAGGAAGTTTGGGCATTGATCATGCAAATGCCATGACTAAGTCATATGATAGTTGCTATGTATTAGCCGGTTATTCAAATAGTTTTAATGGTTTGGGTGATTATAATATTTATGTGGTAAAAGTAGACAAGAATGGACAATTATTATGGCATAAAGAAATAGGCGGACTAGATTGGGATTTCGGATACTGCATACAACCTACACAGGATAGTGGTTATATAATAGTTGGTAATTCATATAGTGGCAGTAGTGGGAGTTCAGATGGTATTTTCCTAAAAATAGATTCACTTGGTAATTTACAATGGGAAAGAATTTTTAACACACCTGGAAATGATTATTTATTTGGAGTTACTATTTTACCTGATGGCAGTTACATTGCAAATGGGACAATGATAAATGGCAATGGAGGAAGTAAAGATATTATTATTGAAAAAGTGAATATGGCCGGCGATTCCATCTGGTTTAAAGAATATGGAAGTAATGATGACGAAGAATCAAACACTATTTATTCAAAAAATGGAGTATGTATTATTGCTGGTTCAAACAAAGATTCTTCAGGTTTGAATAATCTGACTTTTCGAATAAATGACAATGGTGACTCCTTATCAACAACTCTTCTTAGCCATCCTAACGATGAAATAACTACTGCCATAGATACAAGTAATTCTAATTACATTATAACAGGTTATACCTCTTCGTTTGGTGGTGGAAAAAAAGACTTGTTTATTTCACGGATTGATTCACTTGGAAATGATATTCAAGGAAAAACCTATGGAGGATCAGAAGATGAAATAGGATATTCCATTATTGGAACTCCAGATGGAGGTGCAATTGCTGTTGGCTCCTCTACAACCTACACACCAGGATCTCAATCAGTTTATATCGTTAAAGCCGATTCGAACTTAATAGCAAATACTAATGTAGTAATAGGCTTGTCTGAAGTAGATAATAAACTCAAAGTATTTACCGCTTTCTCTGATCCAATTTCACACATTCTTACAATATCCTGTGATCCTCTTTATAAAAATATCGATAAATTAAATTTAGTTATTTTTGATCAAAATGGAAAAATAGTTTTTTATAAGAATTCACCTTCTAATTATAAAATTCCATTTAATATGGAAAATTATTTGCCCGGAATTTATTTAATTAAAATTACGGATAATGAAGGACTTTCCGTTATGATAAAATTTCTACTTCTGTAAATTTTCATACAACACTACTTTTACTTTTTCAAAATCAAAAGATTCAACTATTCTGAAATTCAAATTCAATTCTTTTTTAATAGTGTTGTTAGGATCTTCTAATAATTCATGACAATAGACACCAATTAATTTTTTGCTATCCCTGAATTTATCTAAGTCGCCCGGTGAATTGCCGTTTATAGGTAATATATTCTCATTCAAAAGCGCAGAGTAAGTAGTTTTGTTTTTAATAAAAATATCTCTATCATAATAATAACTAAATACTAAAGCTGTATAAGATGCTGATAAAATAACTTCATCATTTTTCCCTTTTAATTCCTTTACTTTTTTAACCGCTTCTCGCCAGTTTTCATCTTTTGTAGGATGCAGTTTTATAGAAAATATGGTAGAACAAATAAGTACTGAAGCTGCAATTATAAAAGCTTTTTCCCTTTTCAAATAAGTATTCAAGAGTAATATAAATAATATATAAAAAGGGATTGATGCGAATAATAAATATCTTAATAAAAATACCGGAACAAAACCAGCAATAAAATATACAAATATTATAGGAAAAAATGTAAAAACCAATAAAGATGTTTCTTCAAATGAAAAATATTTTTTATTCGTTTTATTAAAATATATTTTAGTAATAAAAGCAAAAGCTAATATTATAAAACATAATATTAAAGTTATTTTGTTGTTTGCAAAACCAATTAATATCCCTTTAAAATTAGAAAATGTTGGTTTCTGAAGCCAAAAAGATCCTTCCTTCGGAGCATGCGACAGTGGGTATTGAATCCAGGGGATAAAACAAAGTAATACAATAAATGTTGACAATAATATTTCAATAAAAAATCTTTTATTTTTAAAAAATATTATGGCAACACAAACCTCCATTAAAGGTATAAGTATACTCAGATAATGACTATATATGAGAAATATATTAGCAATTGTTAAAACAATCAGAAGAAATATATTTCTTTTTTTATAGAGCAGGAAGAATACACCTATTGAAATAACCGTAAGAAAAACTACTAATGAATATGTTCTCGTTTCCTGAGCATAATATAGATTTTCGTTTGAAAATGTAAAAAAAAGTGTTGAAAATACACCAATCAATAAATTGAAATTTCTGGAAACGAGAATAAAAATTAAAACAGAAGTTAAAATACTAAACACCGCAGAAAGAGAACGAACCGCCATTTCTGAAACCCCAAACAATTTAGTCCAGAAATGAAGTATTAGATAATACAATGGAGGGTTATCCGATTCCGAAGAATGAAGAATAATAGTTTGTACTGAGAATTGTGCCTCATTTATACTATATGCTTCATCAATCCATAAACTATTTTTATCAATGCCATGAACTTTTAAAAAAATATTGAGAATAAGTATAAGAAAAAGAAATATTTTAAATTTTGCAGAAGAAGTCATCTATTATAATAAAAAAAATAAAGTTTCTTAAAAAAAATAAATTAATCAATCGAATTAACCATAAATTCCGTTCTTCTGTTTCTTGATCTTCCTTCTTCTGTATTATTTTTAGTAACCGGTTTGGAATCTCCATACCCTTTGGATGTCATGCGACTAATTGCTACACCTTTGACTAGAAGATAATCAAAAACAGATCTTGCTCTTTTCTCAGACAATACCTGATTGTATTGTTTGGTACCGATTGAATCGGTATGACCACTTATTTCAAATTTTATTTTCGGATTTTTTTCCAGGAAAGAAATTAATTTACCCAATTCAATCCTCGACTCATTTTTGAGATCATACTTATCGGTATCATAAAAAATATTATTCAACACGATACTTTGTCCAACTTTTATTGGTTTCAAAGGAACATTTTTTAAGAAAGGATCTTTAGCAGATTTTACACTTTTTAGTTGAAAGTTTTCTGAGTAAAAAAGATAACCGTCTTTGGAAACATTCAATGCATAACTCTTTCCTGTTGGAAGAGCGACTATAAAATCTCCTGTTGTTGCATTCGATGTTGAACTCACGACAGTTTTTCCGGTAGAAAGGTCAATTAGTTCAAAGGATGCTTCTAAAATATTATTTGTTTCATAATCAAATACTTTACCTTTCATATATGTCACTGGTATTGGCTGAACTTTTTCGTATAATGAAAACTGATAAATATCTTTACCACCAAATCCACCATCTCTATCAGAAGAGAAATATGCAGTCTTACCATCAGGACTAACTAAAAAAGAACCTTCATCATTAATAGTATTTATTGGATATCCCAGATTGACGGGCTTCTGCCATTTTCCCGTTGAATCCTTTCGACTCATATAAATATCTTTTCCTCCCATTCCAGGATGACCATTTGAAGAAAAATACAAAGTTTGATCATCAGGGTGTATAAAAACGGAAGTTTCATCATCTTGTGTATTTATTAAATCACTAACAGAAACTGGTTCACTCCAATTTGAATTATTACCAATTTGAGAAACCATAATATCATATTGTCCTATACTATTTAAAACTTTTTGTCGACGCACAAAATATAATGTCCTTCCATCTGAAGAAAATGAAGGCATAGATTCTTTTAAGCTACTATTTATTGGTTCATTTAGATTCCTTGGGTTTGCGAATATTTTTCCTTTTTTCTTAGATAAGAAAATATCACAGCTACCCAATGTTTTATAAGCACCTTCCACTTCTACTTCATCATTACAAGCTGATAAAAATAAATATTGACCATCAGAAGATAATGCAGATGCACCTTCGTTTCCGGGAGTATTTAATTCAGAAATAGGTTCTGCTATTCCCCATTCATTATTTTTTAAATTACTGATAAATAGATCTTCTTGTTTGGATTTCAACTGTCCATATAAATAAGTTTTTATTTTTCTTGTAAATAAAAAAGTATTCCCATCTGCAGTAATTGTAGGAAAATATTCATCATGATTAGAATTTATACTATCACCCATATTTTTAACATCAAAAGGAACCGGATTATTCATCGCATCTGATGCAAAATATGAACTTTCTATCATTTGCTTAGATTTCCATAATAAACTTCCGTTCACTTTTGGATATGAAATAAATTTCTCAAAATGTTTAATTGCATCTTCGTATTTTCCGGAATTAAATTCTTCCTTTGCTAAGGAAAAATAAATCTTAGGGAAAAAATCGGGATTAATATCAATTGCTTTTTTATACGACGAAATTGATTTTTCACGCTGCTTCAAATCACTATAAATATTCGCCTTTAACATGTGTGCCTCAATAAAATTTGGATCAGCCTCAATTGACTCTTCAATGGCAGATAACGCTTTATCATTTAGTCCTGAATCATAAAATTTGGTTGCAGACTCATATGATCTTATCGCTTTAGGAACTAAACTTGTATACCTATTCTGAGCATAAGTTGAAATAGATATAAAAAATAATAAAAAGTAACAAATGTTTTTTTTCATTATGAATATTGATAGCTTAGTTTGCTCTATAAATTAGATTGCTGACTAATTAATGTTTTCGATTTCTGAATTATTTATTTATCCAATAAATAAACGTCTTTCATTAGATTCTCGACTATTTTTTTTGATAACTATTGTCCTCAATTTAACCTCACCTCACCCCCAAGTACCTATGTGTCTGTAACGAAATTCTCCAACGCTTATTTGTTTTTACATAATCAATAATTTGAGGTAAAATTTTTTCATTTACAGAATATTCCGGTTGAAGATAAAGTAAACAATTATCATTGATCATTTCGGCATTTTTTTCACCCCAATCAAAATCACTTTTATTATAAACGATTACTTTTAATTCATGTGCCTGATGCAAAATTTCAGGCAGCGGAGCTTTAAATTTTTTCGGTGACACACAAATCCAATCCCAATTACCTGTAAGCGGATATGCACCACTCGTTTCTATATAGCAAAGAAGATTATTTTCTCTCAAAACATCAGTGAGCGGCTTCAGGTCATACATGGCAGGTTCGCCACCGGTAACAACGACTTTATCCGCGCCAGATTGTTTTATACGCTTCAACATTTCATCAATACCAATACGAGGATGATTTTCTGCCGACCATGACTCTTTTACATCACACCAAACACAACCAACATCACATCCTGCCAATCGCAAAAAGTACGCCGCCTTACCGGTATTAAATCCTTCACCTTGTATGGTGTAGAAGTCTTCCATTAAAGGGTAATTTTTTGAAGACATTGATTGAAAAGTGAAGATTGAAAATTGAAGATTAATTTAATTATTGGTTATTGATTTATTCTTTCTACCGGTAGCTATTGGAATCACTTTTATATTTTCAATATAAAATTTCTTTCTTACAAGCTTTAAGTGTATTTGTAAGCAGTCCAACAATTGTCATTAAACCTACTCCACCAGGCACCGGCGTTATCCATGAAGTTTTTGAAGATACCTGATCAAAATCAACATCACCTGTAATCTTAAAACCACTTTTTGTCAGCGGCGATGATACTCTGGTAATGCCAACATCAATTACAATTGAACCTTCCTTAACCATATCCGCTTTTACAAAACCGGGACGGCCTAATGCCGCAATCAGTATATCTGCATTTCGACTAATGGAAGGTAAATCGATTGTCTTGCTATGACAAAGTGTAACGGTACAATTTCCGGGATATCCATTGCGTGCCATTAAAATACTCATTGGCATTCCAACAATATTACTCCGGCCAATAACTACACAATGTTTTCCTGATGTTTCAATTTTATAATGTTCTAACATGAGCAATATTCCTAATGGAGTTGCAGGAATATAACAAGGTAGATTTTGCATTAACCTTCCTGTATTTACAGGATGAAAACCATCTACATCTTTAGAGGGAGAAATAGTTTCTGTTACTTTCTGAACATTAATATGCGAAGGAAGCGGCAGCTGAACAATCAAGCCGTCAATGGAATCATCTGAATTAATTTCTTTTATTTTTTTTAGTAAATCAATTTCGCTGATGGATTCTTCGAACCGCAACACCGTTGACTTAAATCCAATCTCTATACAGTTTTTTGCTTTGCTGGCAACATACGTTTCAGAGGCTCCGTTTGATCCGACAAGAATTGCACAAAGATGAGGAGTGCGTTTGCCAGCTTCCTTCATCTTTGCCACTTCCAAAGCAAGCTTTTGCTTGATGTCGGAACTTACAATTTTTCCATCTAAAATTCTCAATTCGTCAATACATTAATAAAATAATTACCTCCGCATTCCCGGCATATTACGCATCATCTTCGCTGCCTGATCTTTATTAGAAAATACTCTCATCATTTTTCTCATTTCATCAAATTGTTTGATGAGCTTATTTACATCTTGAATAGTTGTTCCGCTTCCTTTTGCAATTCGCTGGCGCCGGCTTCCATTTAACACTGCCGGGTTTGTTCTTTCCAATGGTGTCATCGAATGAATAATTGCTTCAATGTGTTTGAAAGAATCGTTGCTGATGTCTACATCCTTCATCGCTTTTCCTGCACCGGGAATCATTCCAATCAGATCTTTCATGTTTCCCATTTTCTTGATCTGCTGAATCTGTTTTAAGAAATCTTCAAAACTAAATTGATTTTTTGCAATCTTCTTCTGTAAAATCGCTGCTTCGGCCGAATCGAATTGCTCTTGTGCTTTTTCAACAAGAGAAACAATATCACCCATACCGAGAATACGATCGGCCATACGCTCAGGATAAAAAATATCAAGTGCATCCAACTTCTCACCTGTACCTATAAATTTTATTGGTTTGTTTACAACCGATTTAATTGAAAGCGCAGCTCCTCCCCGTGTATCGCCATCCAATTTGGTAAGAACGACTCCGTCAAAATTAAGGCGGTCATTAAAAATCTTTGCCGTATTAACAGCATCCTGCCCGGTCATAGCATCAACCACAAAAAGAATTTCATGAGGATTGATTGCTTTTTTAATCGCTTCAATCTCATTCATCATCTCTTCATCGATTGCCAAACGTCCGGCTGTATCTATGATAATAAGATTCCTGTTATTCTCTTTAGCAAATGCAATTCCATTTTTAGCAATTTGTACAGGATTCGTATTTCCTTCTTCACTGTAAACCGGAACATCTATTTGTTGTCCTAACACCTTCAACTGCTCAATCGCTGCCGGGCGATAAACATCACAAGCAACTAACAAAGGAAGTTTCTGCTTTTTTGATTTTAAAAATGCAGCCAGTTTTCCCGAAAGAGTAGTCTTACCCGAACCTTGTAGTCCGGACATAAGAATGATAGAAGGGTTTGAACTAATATTAATGTCAACCTTTTCACCTCCCATTAAAACAGCTAACTCATCATGAGCTATTTTAATCATCAACTGTCCGGGTGAAACTGCCGTTAAAACATTTTGCCCCAGCGCTTTTTCTTTTACTATATCTGTAAATTGTTTTGCTACTTTAAAATTAACATCGGCATCGAGCAAAGCCTTTCTTACTTCCTTTAATGTTTCAGCAACATTTATCTCGGAAATTCTTCCCTCACCCTTTAGAACTTTAAACGCTCTTTCAAGCTTATCACTCAGACTTTCAAACATTGTTGGTGGTTAATAGAAATTAGTTATTAGATATTAGATATTAGATTTTTTAAAATTTTAGATATTAGTTATTAATGGCGCAAAAGTAGTGTAAACTCAAAAAAGAAACAAACTGAGTAAGAGTCAAGAACCAGGAATCATGAATCAAGACAAATTATCTCATTTCTTGGCTCTATTGTCTTGATTCTTGGCTCTTGATTCTTGATTCTAAATTTCAACCTTAAGTCCGTCATAAGCACAACGCACATTCGAAGGTAATTCACTATTTACCGCATCATGCAAACCCAGCTGATGGCTGATATGAGTAAAAAAAGCTTTTTCGGGTTTTAATTCTTCAATTAGCATTAATGCTTCATCGAGATTAAAATGAGAAACATGTTTCTCTCTTCTGAGTGCATTTAAAACCAAAACTTTTGAATTTTTGATGATAGCTTTAGAATCTTCACTTATAAAATTTGCATCTGTTATATAGCTGAAATCACCAATCCGAAAACCGAGAACGGGAAGGTTTAAATGAACAACAGGAACAGGTTGAATAATGAATGAAGACGCCTGAAATGGTTTTTCACCGATTGTATGAATTGTTAATCGGGGAATACCGGGATACGTATCACCGGAAAAAATATAATGAAATTCACGACGTAAAGCTTCCTGAACCCTTGCCGAAGCATAAACATCCATCGGTTTTTTTTGTAGATAATTAAAAGCACGAACATCATCCAGTCCGGCAATATGATCCTTATGTTCATGCGTAAAAACCACACCATCAAGGGAATGAACATTTTCACGTAACATTTGCTGCCTGAAATCGGGTCCGGAGTCAATAACGATTCTAGCTGAATCATTTTCAACCATGATAGAACTTCGCAAACGTTTATCTTTTGGGTTTTCAGAAGCACATATCTCACATGTGCAGCCAATCATAGGCACACCTTGTGAAGTTCCCGTACCTAAAAAAGTGAATATCATACCCTATTATCAGCCTTCTAAGGCAGTAATATCTACAACAGCCTGTTTTACCTGCTGAAGAAATTTTTTGTTTTTTTCATCAAGCAGACTTTCATCGATTACCAGATTTTGAATTGCTTCAATGAGATAAGCCACTTTGGCTTCAACAGTTGCAAACTTATTCAAAACTATCACATTTGAAGATTCTATAAGACAGCTTCCCGACTTAAAGTTACCTCTTTCATTACGAACGGTATAACCGGACATTGAAAGAAGTTCTTCCAATTTATCCAAAGAATGTTGAGTAAGTTTAATCATAAATGCAAATATAAAATTTCTCCGCTTTATGCTTTATGAGAAACCAAAATTAATTGTTTTCTTTGCGGGATTTTAAAATTGTGAAAATATTGTGATTGTAGCTGTTCCAAAAGAAAATAATGCTTTTGAAAAAAGGGTAGCCTTATCGCCCGATGTGGTTCAGTCGCTCATTAAATCGGGATTTGAGCTGATTGTTGAAAAAGATGCCGGTAAAAATTCATTTTTCGATAATGCTGCTTATGAAAAAGCCGGTGCAAAAATTATCGAAAACAAAGATGATCTTTACCGTACTGCCGATTTAATCTTAAAAATTAATGCCCCTACTGCCTCAGAAATTAGTCTGATGAAAAAAGATGCGGCATTAATCTCCTTGCTTTATGCCGCAACGAATGGTGAATTAATTGAAGCCGCTTCCAGACAAGGTATCACTGTCTTCTCCATGGATGCCATTCCACGGATTTCCCGTGCGCAAAAGATGGATGTGCTTAGCTCACAGGCAAACTTGGCCGGATATAAAGCAGTTATAATCGGTGCCGCCGCTCTTGGAAAAATCTTTCCTTTACTAATGACTGCTGCCGGTACAATTAAACCTTCCCGGGTTGTTATTATGGGTGCCGGTGTTGCCGGACTTCAGGCTATCGCTACTGCTAAACGCCTTGGCGCCATTGTAGAAGTTTCAGACATCCGCCCGGAAACAAAAGAACAGGTAGAATCTCTCGGAGGAAAATTTATAGAAGTAACAGGCGATGATTCAATAAAACTGGAAGGCGGATATGTAAAAAATGTATCCGAAGGTTTTCTTAAAAAACAACAGGCACTTATTGCTAAACATATTTCTGAAGCGGATCTTGTTATTACAACAGCACTAATTCCCGGGAAAAAAGCGCCCATGCTAGTAACTGCAGAAATGGTAAAACAAATGCGACCCGGTAGCGTAATTGTCGACATGGCTGTGAGTCAGGGCGGAAATTGCGAACTGAGTGAAATAAACAAAAACGTTATCATAAACGGAGTAACGATTATTGGAGAAGCCAATCTTCCGAGTTTATTACCATTGAATGCAAGCGAATTGTATGCAAAAAATATTCAGGCTTTCCTCCTTCATCTTGCCACTAAGGATGGATTTAAGTGGGAACTAGACGAAGAAATTACCAAAGGCTCGTTGATTGTTCACAAAGGAAAAATTATTACAATGGCTGTTCCGGTAAATGTCTGAATTTAATTTCCGGTAAATTATATTATAAATATGAATGACTTAATAACATTTCTCGGAGCAAATATCGATAAGATATACGTTCTAATCCTTTCTATTTTTGTCGGTGTTGAAGTGATCGGAAAAGTCCCGTCCGTATTGCACACACCACTTATGTCGGGCGCAAATGCAATTCATGGAGTTGTAATTGTAGGTTCCATTATAGTAATGCTAAATACAGAACCTGAAAACATTCTTCTCCTGAGTCTTGGTTTCGTTGCTGTAATTCTTGGAACATTAAATGTTGTCGGTGGATTTGTAGTCACTGATCGCATGCTCGAGATGTTCAGTAAAAAAGGAAAGAAATAATTTTTTTAAAATAAAATGACGAATCAATATATTTTAGATATAATTTACCTTATTGCCTCTGTTACATTTGTTATCGGACTAAAAATGCTGGGAGGGCCGGCAACAGCAAGACGCGGAAACCTCATCGCCGCATTTGGAATGACATTGGCAGTAGCAGCAACTATTTTTTTACATGATGGTGAAGTATCTCCTATTGTTTACATACTGATTACATCTGCAATCATTATCGGAAGTGTCATCGGCTGGCTTGCAGCTAAAAAAGTCAAGATGACTTCCATGCCGGAAATGGTTTCCATCTTCAATGGTATGGGTGGCGGTTGTGCCGCTTTAATTTCATTGCTCGAATTCCATCATAATATTGGATTACCGGCGAGAACAGGAATCATCATGGCCGGACTTGTAATCGGTAGCGTTTCTTTTTCCGGAAGTATCGTTGCTTTTATGAAATTGAATGGAACGATTAAAAGTTCAATTCGACTACCAAATTATAATTTCATCAATCTTATTTTAATGCTCATCACTGTTGCGGCGGCGGTTTTTATTACTACTTCAGGTACAGGAAACAATATGCTTCTCTATTCAGCATTTGCACTTGCAATAATTTACGGAGTATTTTTTGTTATGCCTATTGGCGGCGCAGATATGCCTGTTGTGATTTCATTGCTTAATTCATTCACCGGACTAGCCGCAGCTTTCGGAGGATTTTTATACAACAACCAGGTAATGCTTACGGGTGGAATACTTGTTGGATCAGCGGGAACTATTCTTACACTTGCCATGTGTAAAGCAATGAACCGGCCATTGTTCAATGTTATTTTTGGAGCCTTTGGTGAAGCTGCTGTTGCAGGAACAGGTGTTGGTTTGAAAGGGAGTATCAAAGATATTTCCATCAGCGATGCAGCCGTATTAATGAATTATTCAAAGAAAGTTATTATCGTTCCCGGATATGGTTTAGCTGTTGCACAAGCACAGCATGTTATTCATGAACTTGAAAAAATTCTGGAAGAAAGAGGCGTTGTTGTGAAATACGCCATTCATCCTGTTGCCGGACGGATGCCCGGACATATGAATGTATTGCTTGCAGAAAGCAATGTTGACTACAGCAAACTAAGCGAAATGGATGAAATTAATCCGGAATTTACGACGACAGATGTTGTCCTTGTTGTAGGCGCAAACGATGTAGTAAATCCTGCCGCAAAAACAGATCCCTCCTCTCCTATTTATGGCATGCCAATTTTAGATGTAGAAGATGCACATCACATCATCGTAAATAAAAGAAGCATGAATGCCGGCTATGCTGGAATTGAAAACGAACTTTTCTATAATCCGAAAACGAGTATGCTTTTCGGTGATGCTAAAGATGCTTTGACGAAATTGATAACTGAAATTAAAGCGTTGTAGTTTGGGTTATGGTTGGTAAATTGTCTGAACCTTGAAAAAAAGGATTTGAGGATACTCTTGATTTTATTAATGCTATTAAAAAAATATAAAATTAAAACGAATAAAAAAATGAACAGAACTTTCACAATGATAAAGCCTGATGCAGTTGGAAATAATTACATCGGTCCGATATTAGCTAAAATTAATGAAGCCGGTTTTCGAATTGTTGCTATGAAATATACACGATTAACACCTGAGCGTGCAGGAGAGTTTTATGCTGTACACAAAGAGCGTCCGTTTTATAATGACCTTGTAAAATATATGTCATCAGGACCTATCGTTGCTGCTATTCTTGAAAAGAATAATGCCGTTGAAGATTTTCGTAAACTAATTGGAGCCACTGATCCTACAAAAGCTGAGAAAGGTACATTAAGAAATCTTTTTGCAAAATCAATTGATGCTAATGCCATGCATGGATCAGATAGCGATGAGAATGCGGCTATTGAAGGGGGGTTCTTTTTTTCGATGACAGAGAGGTATTAAAGGGGGTATCATGTATCAAGTATCATGTATCATGTATTAAGTATCATGATCATGTATTAAGTATCGGGTATTTTGATATTAGAATTTGATATTGTAAGAAATTTGTTTTTATTTTTGATGGATTTTTAGTGATTGAAATTATATAATTTGTTGTTTTTTAATCAACTTATGAAGTTTTTTTGATGGAATTTATTATATTAAGTCTAAATATAATGCTTGCCGCTACGTTTAATGGCCAACTCAATATAAAATACCATAAGTAAAACAAATTAAAAATGTTAACTATGAGAAAAATATTTGTCATCGCCGCTTCTTTAATCTTTTTATTCTTGGCAGATTCATGTAAAAAAGAAAATGACGCTTTAAATGGAAATGGTTTATTTTTATTTGACAAAAAACAATTTTATGATTGCAGTACCTCACAAAATATTGATTCAACAATACTTTCAAATCAACTAATTGGTTCATGGAAATGGACTTATTTTTTAAATGAAAAAGGAAGCGATGGAAAAGCAATTAATGGAAAAGCAAATAAAGATGTAAAGGTTACATTTACAAATACCGGAACTTTTAGCATCTCTGAAAATTCAACAGTTATTTCACAAGGAAACTGGAATGTATTTTTTGAAGACAACAATGGTTATAAACTAAACCTGAGTGTTCCAAGCTCCTATTTATTTGGAAGCATTTTACTTTGCGAAAATCAGGTCATGTTTAACGACAGCTATGTAGATGGATCGGATTACGTTTATACTAAAAATTAATATCCATTTTCATTACTTTTCATTTCTGATTTAGTTGGCACAGCTTTAAACAAAAAGTAGTATCAGCTTGTAATTTTATTTTTTTATTAATAAAAAAAATTTTTTCAATAATATAAAAGGGTTTAATTCTTTTAATAGAGTTTTGCTTGTCTTTTTTAAGATAATTCTTGTTCTTATGATAAATCTTATATATTTGATTGACTAATGGGGGCTTTTATTATGTAAAAGATTCATATATTTAAATGTTATAGGCAACCGCTTGGTGCGCGTACAATCTCGAAAGTGTCTGCAAGAAATAGAATTTTACAATGACAATTACAAATTGAAAAAACTATTACTACTTTTCTTATTTTTCTTTATTGTTTTTGATTGCTTTGCACAACCTTCAATTGAATGGGCAAAATGTTATGGAGGTAGTTTTGATGACAGAGCAAATTCAATAGTGCAAGCAAGTAATGGAGATTACGTTATTGCAGGTTCGACTAATTCTTCTGATGCAAATGTTACGGGCTTTCATGGCGGTCAAGATATTTGGGTTATCAGAATAGATTCTTCAGGAAATCTTTTATGGGAAAAGTGTTATGGTGGAACAAATGTTGAAAAAGCATTTTCTATTTGCAAAACATTTGACAACGAGTTTATCATTGCTGGGATTTGTTATTCAACAGACGGAGATGTTACAAGTAATTATGGAGGGAGCGATTACTGGATAATTAAGATTGATAGTTCAGGAAATCTTCTTTGGCAAAAATCTTATGGTGGTTCAAATGAAGATTTTGCTTATTCAATTGTTCAAATAAATGATAGCGGATATGTTATTGCAGGTTATACTTCCTCTAATGACGACAATGTAACAGGAAATAATGGCTTAGAAGATTTTTGGATTATAAAGATTGATAATGTTGGAAATATTATTTGGCAAAAATGTTTTGGAGGGAGTAATCATGAATTTGCAACCACAATAAAACAGTTAACCAATGGTAATTATATTATTTCTGGTGTTACATATTCAAATGATAGTATTGTGAGCGGAAATCATGGAAGCAGTGATTATTGGTTAATACAAATTGATCCCGTCGGTAATCTACTTTCTCAAAAATGTTTTGGTGGAACATATCCCGAACAACAAGGTGCTTTTGAATGTACATCTGACAAAGGATTTATTATGTCAGGAACTTCATATTCAAATGATGGTGATGTAAGTGGAAACAGGGGAGTCGATGATTTCTGGATAGTACGTTTGGATAGTTTATTTAATATCGTTTGGCAAAAATGTTTGGGGGGAACTGGAGAAGAGTTTTATTCATTCGTCAAGGAAACACCAGATGGTGGTTGCATTGTAACTGGAACAACTGATTCACAGACAAGTTTAGTAAATTATAATTATCATGGATATGATGATTACATACTAATCAAACTTGATATTTCGGGGAATATCGAATGGGAATGGTGCTATGGAGGAACAAATGATGATGATGCTTTAGGAGTTCTTTTGACATCTAATAGTAATTATTTAGTCGCTGGTTTTAGTAGTTCATATAATAGAGATGTTATTGGTCAACATAGTGTACTTGATGTGTATCATGATTTCTGGATTATGAAAACTGGAAATACAATTGCAAAAATATCCGAAATTAAAAATTCTAAATCAGAAATAACCATCTATCCTAACCCAACTGCTAAAACCTTTACTATTGAAAACATTTCCTCAAACGGAATATCTCTCTTACAATTATTAAATCCCCTTGGAGAAATTGTTTACACAGAAAAACTATTTGGCAAGAATGAATATGTTGTTGATGCTAATTTTGCAAAAGGAATTTATTTCATAAGTTTAAGCGATGGAGAAAAGTTTATAATGAGAAAATTAGTTGTTGAATAGAATGACTGCTAGCTTGCACCGACACGGTTCCATGGACAGAAGAGCAGTATGCCTATAAAATTAGCATTGTCGCCATGCTTTATTTCTCTAATTGTTTATATTTGTATTAAAGCACAGCGTCAATGCTCCGAACGTTAGTTATAAGTCAAAGTATGTACCATTAACAGAACCAAGATTAAAATGAAAATTTAATCTTTCAAATTAATATTTCTTTATTGTCGCTATTGCATTCTTAAAAAATACATTTATAGAATTTGAACGTGCCTAAAAGATGCTTGCCCTTTTAAAATGAAAATAGATAACCCAGCGTTCGACTATGACAAATACGGACAAAAATATTCCGCCACAAGGCAAACCGATCCAAGAATTGCTGAATATGTATTTACTGCCTTGGAAGGTGCGAAAACTATTTTAAATGTCGGTGCCGGAACAGGCTCTTACGAACCTACTGACCGTTATGTATTGGCAGTTGAACCTT
Organism: Bacteroidota bacterium; assembly: GCA_031417555.1. Lineage (GTDB taxonomy): Bacteria > Bacteroidota > Bacteroidia > AKYH767-A > 2013-40CM-41-45 > JADKIH01. Next base: position 16,074 of record JANOVV010000070.1, on the reverse strand, counting down.
CTGCTACCATGCGTGCGCAAAGAATTAAAAATGGAAAAGTTCCGGCCATTAACGCTACTGCCGAAAATTTGCCTTTCGACGATAATTCTTTTGATGCATCCATGGCCATGCTTACTGTTCATCACTGGCCCGACATGGACAAAGGTTTAAAAGAATTAAGAAGAGTCACCAAAAACCAAATTGTAGTTATGACCTTCGACCCAAATGAACTGGATAATTTCTGGAACTCTTATTACTTCCCGGAACTAATCGAAGTGGAAAAAAAAAGATATCCTTCCATTAACTCTATAAAAAATTCGCTCGGCGCAAATTGTGAAGTAATTTCAATCCCAATACCATTGGATTGTGTAGATGGATTTCAGGAAGCATTTTATGGAAGACCGGAAGCATTTTTAAAAAAAGAAGTCCGTTCTTCTCAGTCTGCCTGGGGATTTCTCTCCAACGAAGTGGAAGAAAAACTTGTTAAAGCACTTGAAGCCGATTTAATTTCCGGTGAATGGGACAAAAAATTTGGACATTATAGAACCGAACCCAGTTTTACCTGTGCATTAAGATTAATAATTTCGAAACCATTAAATAAAATTTGATATAAAAAACAGACTGTCACTATCATCGTCTTTCAATTTTTAATATTCCAAACAATTCCCTGCTTATTTTTTTATTTACAAATTATTCAGCCTGCTCTTTGTGAATCTTTGTGTAAAAACTTTGTGCTCTTTGTGGTTAAAAACTAACTTTAATTTCAAGCCCCGCACATTTAATAAATGCTTTCACAATAAATCAAATGCGTGATTTATGTAACTCATTGCACTAATGATGTAAGAACTTATGACCTAATAGGGCATACTTTTGTTTGATAATAATTCTGTTACATTCTAAAAAAAACAAAATGAAATTAAATAAAGTGTTACCAATCACAGCAATGTTGTTTGTGATATTATTCATGGGAAGTTGTAATAAATATGATGATCCAATTTTATCTCCACAGGTGACTTCAGAAACACCTTCAGATAATCTTCGGCTTTATTCAAATCCTACAATTGTAAATCTTGGAGTTGCACGAAATTTTACTATTCTTTCAAAATCGGGAATTACTAATGTATATCCATCTGCAATTACCGGAAATATTGGATCAAGCCCAATCACCGGTGCTGCTATTCTTGTTTCTTGTCCGGAAGTTACAGGAACTATTTACTCAGTCAATGCAGCCGGCCCTCTTCCTTGCAGGGTGACTGACGCCACCAGGTTAACGACTGCTGTTAGTAATATGCAAACGGCATACACTGATGCGGCAGGACGTTCAAATCCGAATTTTTTTAATTTAGGTGCAGGAAATATTGGTGGCAAAATCCTTAAACGCGGATTGTATAAATGGACAACCTCCGTTATCATTCCAACGAATATAACAATTTCAGGTAGCCCTTACGATGTCTGGATATTTCAGGTTGCAGGAACTCTTAAAATGAGTTCTGCTGTCAAAATAACTCTGACCGGAGGTGCTCAAGCAAAGAATATCTTCTGGCAGGTTGCCGGTGCTGTTACTCTTGGTACAACCAGTCATTTTGAAGGAATTATTTTAGGAAAAACAGGTATTAATATGCAAACAGGCGCTTCAATAAACGGAAGGTTACTTGCACAAACAGCTGTTACTCTACAAAAGAATGCTGTTAAAAAGCCGCAATAATTTATTAGTACTAAAATATCAACAGAGGTTGTCTTAAAAGGACGACCGCTGTTTTTTTTGAAGAAGGGAATAAAGAAGTAAAATAAAGAAGGGTTTAAAAGCACTACTGTTCGTTTACTTACACTGTTCATTAGAAGCACAACTCTTTGTTTACCTCTCAAAGTCCTTCTTTTTTTTATTTCTTTTAATCTATTGTATGCGCATGTTTTTCTTTTCATTGCTTCATCACTTTGCCTTTTGCAATCACTCCGTTTTTATTACTCACTTCATAAATGTAAACACCTTTTGAAAGATGCTCAGTGCTTAGCGAAGCAAAGTTTGTAAATTTCTGCTGCAATATTCTCCTAGAGGTTATGTCGAACAGATCTAATTCAAGAAGGTCATTTCTTTTTACTGCGATATTTATTATATCAGTGAAAGGATTTGGAGAAAGTGAAATACCTTCATCATTAAAAATTTCTGTTACTGATATTAAGGGTGGAAAATGATAATTGATAGAATCGCAAAAAGTGTCACTGCCGCACGTGTTACTGACGATTAGACAAACGTAAAAAGTATCTTCGATTGCATATTGGTAATAAGGATTAGCTGTTGTGTCTGTATTGCCGTTCCCAAAATCCCAATACCAAGAAGTTTCCCACAAGGAAGTATTATTGATACCAAAACTTGGATTTGGATAGTCAGTAAAGAAACTTGCAGTAGGGGGAACACAAATGCATGCATCATAAATAGTGTCATTTGTGTTGGTAATAGAAAATGAAACAGGTGTAACTGATGTTGATGGGGGAGTGCTAAATACAAAACTTAACGTGTCAGTAGTTGCAGCAGTATCACTAACAGCAGGGAAAGGATAAGAATTTGTATTGCAAGAAAAAGTTCCAGCGCTATCAGTTTTAATTAAATAAACATCTTCTTGCCCTGCGCTAAAACTTTTTGTGAAACCAGTAATTGCAACTCCGTTATCTGAAGTCCGCACAATACTGTTCGCTACTTCATCTTTTACTCCACCAATAATTTTTGTCCAAAGAATGTTTCCTGCCGAATTAGTTTTTGAAAAAATGATGTCAGTATTATTATAAGTTGAGTAACTGAAAAAAATGCTCTTGTCAAGTAATGGATTTGCAAATGTCCAATGAAAATTATTGTTATCTCCGACATAATATTTTAAAGCATTAGCAACTACTGTTCCTCCCGTGTCAACTTCTACCAAGTAATATAATCCATTTCCGAAACTCAACATCATGTTTCCGCTATACGTTTCTTCAATATGGAAACCTGATTGAGTAAAGCCATTATACATTCCAGTTGCAGAAACAGTTTTAACCCATACTCCTGTTCCATTCTTAAGATATTTTGATAAAGTAATTGATGCGTAACTGCCGCCATAGCGATACAATCCTAATACAAAAAAACTTGAATCAAGTTTGGATTGTGTGAAACTTAAAGCATAAGGAGAATGACTGTTCGTTCCGAATGGTTGCATTTTCTGAACCCACATTAACGAACCAGAATTATCAATTTTCACAAGCACTGTAAAATTTGAATACTCTTCTCCTGTAACAATAAAACCTGTTCCATCAATGTCTTCACGTATAGAATTAAAATGCTCAACATACTGCATACAGTATGTCTTTTGCCAAAGAATATTACCTGAACTGCTAAGTTTAATAATGTAAGGACTGTAACAAGATGGAACCCAATCTGTTGTACCGACAATCAGGAAATCGCCATTGCTCGTTTCAATAATATCACTTGCCCTATCATAATTTATTCTTCTTGACCAGATTTTATTTCCCAGTGAATCAGTTTTAATATAATAAGTAGAATCGTAATACGTGGTTGCCAAGATGATAAATCCCTTGTCGGATGTTTGTTTTACAACACGTCCAATATCATATTGGGAAGTTCCAAATGTTCTTTGAAAAGTGTTCTGTGCATTTGAAATCAAAAAGCAACTTGCGAACAAAAAGATTAAGAGTAGAAGTTTTTTCATAGCTTGTTGTTATGAGTTAGCGATACAGTTTATTCGGAGCGTTAAAATTGCTCATAACAATCAGACTTATTGAAAAACAATCTCCTCAATCACCGCTGCCCCTGCTTCTTCATTCAGTAGTTTAATTATTTTCTCGCGCTCCTGAAAAAGTTCTTGACGCAAGGAGGCTGAATTAAGAATCACGAATAATTTTTTACCGTAAATTTTTATTTCCACCGTTCTATGTGCAACTGTTGGACCCATTAGTTTTTCCCATGAATCAATAAGTTTTAACTGCTGCAGTTTACCATCCAGGCGATAGGCTTTTAACATGCTATCTACTGCTTCTTTTAGCGTTTGATCGTTTGAACGGCGGGACATTTTGGTTATTGGTTATTAGTTATTAGTTATTAGTTATTAGCTATTGGTTAATAGTTATTCGTTTTTTGCTTTGACTATTTTAAAACTATTGACAAATAGCCAATATCATTTATCAAAAAATCTAGATACTTGAATCTTGATACTTGATACTCATTTCAACTTCTCCTTCTTTCACTGGAAACGACCTAATTGCCACTCCTATGTTTTCAAAAATTGAAAGCAACCGTTCAGGATGAGTATCGGTGATAAAAATTTGTCCGAAATTATCCTGGCTTACCAGCTCCATAAGTTTACCTACTCTGTCATCATCCAGCTTGTCAAAAATATCATCGAGTAAAAGAATCGGTTTAATTCCTTTTTGCTTACTTACAAAATTAAAATGTGCCAGTTTTAAAGCAATCAGAAAAGATTTTTGTTGTCCTTGAGAAGCATAACGCTTAACCGGAAATCCATTAATAATGAAAATTAAATCATCTTTATGAGGACCGACAGAAGTATATTGTAAAATCCGGTCACGGTCTGTCGATTCGCTCAATAGAGTTTTAAAATCTCCATCGTTTAAATGAGATTCATAACGGATATCAACACTCTCTTTTTCTCCTGCAATAAAATTGTAATAATATCTGAAAATGGGTATCAGGTCTTTAATAAATCTCTGTCGCGCCGCATGAATTCGTACACCGGAATTAGTAAGTTGTTCATTCCAAATTTCGAGTGCATCCAAATCAAAACTGCGTGATTGTGCAGCTCTCTTCAAATACGTATTACGCTGCATCAAAGCTCGGGAATAGGAAATAAGATCTTCCAGAAAATTACGGTCAAATTGTGAAATAATACTGTCGGGGAATTTCCGCCGCTCTTCACTCCCATCCGTTATCAAATTAGTATCTGTCGGAGATATCATAACTACAGGCAGAAGACCAATGTGCTCCGAAAGTCTGTTGTATTCTTTTTGATTTCTTTTAAATGTTTTCTTTTGTCCTCGCTTTAAACCGCAAGAAATATTTTCATCAATTCCATCAAGATCAAATACTCCTTGTAAAATAAAAAATTCTTCATGTTGCTTTATATTCTGTCCATCGATTGCATTGAAATAACTTTTGCAGAGCGATAAATAATGAATAGCATCGAGCAGATTTGTTTTGCCTTCGCCATTTCCGCCGACGAAAGCATTTACTCCTTCATCGAAGTCAATGCCGGCTTCTCGATAATTTTTAAAATTTAATAGAGAAAGTTTTTTTAGATGCATTGGCGTAAAGATAATCAGAGGGATGGAAAAGATGGAGAAAATTTATATGAATTAGGATAAAAGTGAGCAATTATTTTCATGGACATGATTTCTACAACTTAGAATCTTTTAAGATAATTCGTAACAGAAAATAGTATAACAAATCCGTGTAAACCAGTCTGATCTGCTGAATCTGTGTTCCATTTTTTTACCTGTAATTACAGCAAGAATCAGGTATTTTAATAATATTAACACAAAATCATTGAAAAACTATAGAAAACCCCTGTTTATTTGCCCGTTTATTTTTATCTTTGATCTGATTGTTTTTTGCAACTTAAAATTAATAGATGGAAGAAGAGGAATTACCAAACTCAGGAGAGCAGCAAAACCACATCAGGCATTCAATAGAACGTTATGAAGAAATGATTCGCAACAAAGATGCGTACTTCTTTGATGTTGATGCTTTTTTGAATATTATTGATTTTTACATAGAGCGTAACGATGCAAAAATGGCTCTACAGGTGGTTGAATTTGCAGAAGATCAGCATCCGGCTTCTGTCGAATTTTTACTACGAGAAGCTCAAATTCTTGCAATGATTGAAAGATTTGACAAAGCTTTAAGTATCCTTGAAAAAGCTGAACAACTTACTCCACGCGATGCTGATCTTTATATGATTCGCGGAAGTATTTATTCTCAACAGCAAAAATTTGAACTTGCCATTGAAAATTTCAATAAAGCCATTCCTCTTGCTGATGAATTGGATCTTTTATACCTGAATCTCGCTTACGTTTATGAGAGTTGGGGTGATTACGACAAAGCGATACAATACCTGAAACTTAGTCTGGAAGACAATCCTCAAAATGAAATTGCTCTTTATGAAATTGCTTTCTGTTTTGAATTCACTGAACGTTTTGACGAAAGCATCGATTTTTATTTGCGTTTTATAGATCTCCAGCCTTACAGTTTCCCTGCATGGTACAACCTTGGAAATGTATTTAACAGCCTGAACCGTTATGATGAAGCATTGGATGCCTATGATTTTTGTCTCGTAATTAAAGACGACTTTTCATCCGCTTATTTCAATAAAGGAAATACACTTGCTAATCTTTCCCGCTATAAAGAGGCAATAGATTGTTACAAAAAAACTTTTGAATTTGAGGCGCCCGATTCTCTCACATATTATAATATAGGTGAATGTTATGAGCAGCTGGAAGATATGCATCGTGCCCGTGATTACTATAAAAAATCATCCAAGCTGGATCCATCACTGGCAGAAGCTTGGTTAGGAATTGGAATTACTCTTCAAAATGAAGAACGATGGTTTGAAGCTACACATTATATAAAGAAAGCACTTGAACTCGATGATAAGAATGCTGAATTTTGGTTTGCCCTTGGTGATGCAGAATACCATCTTGAAAATTATATTAATGCAGAAACCGCTTATAAAAAAGTAATTGCTCTTGAACCGGATAATTCCGATATCTGGCTCGAATATTCGCATTTACTTATGGCAGATAGCAGGCCTGATGAAGCTATAGATCTTATAACAAATGGGCTGGTATTTCATCCTGAAAACGCAGAATTATTATACAGACTCTCTTGTTATAACTACCTTATTGGAAATATTAGTGAAGCGTATCGTGTAATTACTTCTGCACTCGAAAAAAATGTTCAGCTTTGCCAAACGGTTTTTGAATATGCACCGGCCATGGAAAATGATAGTCATTTAACTGAACTTATTGACCTTTATAAAAATCAACTATGAATTTTTTTCTCGACAATATTCCTGAGCGGAGCGCTAAACCGCGTGAACGTGGATTAACAATGGTCATGGACAAAGGACTTAGCTGTCGTCAGGTAGAAGATGTTATTGACGTCTCAGGAAGCTATATTGATATAGTAAAACTGGGTTTCGGTAGTTCCTTTGTAACTCCTGATCTTGATAAAAAATTAAAAATTTACCGGTCTGCAAATATTCCCGTTTATTTCGGAGGTACCTTACTGGAAGCTTTTATTATTCGAAATCAATTTGACGATTACCTCAAACTAATCGATAAATACAAACTCTCTTATGCTGAGGTAAGCGATGGAAGTATTACTCTTGAACATGATGTAAAATTGGAATACATCCGAAAGTTGAGTAAGTATACTACAGTAATAACCGAAGTGGGTTCTAAAGAAGAAGGCATCATCATCCATCCAAATAAATGGATTGAAATGATGGAAAAAGAAATTCAAGCCGGCGCCTGGAAAGTTATTGCTGAAGCACGCGAAAGTGGTACCGTTGGAATTTACAGACCGAATGGAAAAGCACATGTCGTTTTAATCAATAAAATAATTTCCAGAGTTCCTCCCGAAAAAATTATTTGGGAGACCCCTAATAAAAGCGGACAGGTTTATTTTATTAAATTACTTGGGGCGAATGCAAATCTTGGAAATATTGCCCCTAACGAAGTTATCGCTCTCGAATCGCTGCGTATCGGATTAAGAAGTGATACATTTTTCCATTTTCTAGAGACGGAAAAAGTTTAATCCGAATTTTGAAGTAGAAATATTTATAGCATTCCTTAATAATCAGAATGATTTTACTTAGAAACTTTTTTCTATGAAGTTTGATTTTAAACCAATCAACTTACAAAATACAAAATCAATTATCTTAGAACGGAAAATACTCGCTGAACTCTGTTCTCACCGGTTGACACAACAAGAAAATAAATTCCATTTTCAAGATTTTGAATATCCAGCGTTTTAATTGTTTTTCCGGCTGAAATTTCAGCAGGTGACGATAAAACAATCTGACCCAGATTATTTACAATATCAAGAGTAACGTTTTCAGATTTTTTCAGGTTCATGCTGAGTGTCAAAAACAATGAGGCAGGGTTCGGATAAACAGATATATTAAATACATCATCCACTGAACTGATTCCATTGTTTAAATTCTTACTGTATATTTCAATATCATCTACAGCACTCTCTACTACACTGCTAATGTTTACATCGTCGGCAACAAAACGTAATGTTATTTCTGAAGGAGAAGATAGATAATCGTTGACTTTAAAAGCATACCGTCTCCAGCGGTGATCCGGGACAACAATATCTTCTACCAATACAAAATTGATTCCGTCGCCGGAAATATAGGTTCTCCAAAAATCTGAAAGTGGTGCAGCACCCTGGTCATTCGTAAACCATCTCCAGTATGAAATTACAGGATCTGATGATGCGCTAATGTTTATCGGAGGAGATTGAAGTGTAGTCTTACCATTATCTACATCACCGGCATAATTTGGAGAAGATGCAGAGGGAGCATTTCCGGTTACTGCACATTTGGTTCCTCCGGGAGTAAATTGTGCACCGGTCTGACAAGTATCACCGCTTCTAAAACTTACCAATGGAGCAGCAATTATCCATTTTCCACCCGTAGCGCTGTCGTCGGGAATTCCTGTTTGCCATCCCGGAGATTGATTAAGATCGAAGTCTTCTATTTTATCTCTGATACAATCCACAAGTATAAAATAAGGAATGTTTGGAGCAACGCTATCAGCTTTATTTGGCAAAGTAATTAATGGTGTCGAAGCAATATCAAGATATTGTATGTAATAACTAATAACCGTTCCGGGAACTTGTGGAGGAATGTTAGCTGAATAATTATTTCCTGATCCGGGCAACATATCTAAATTAATATAGGGTCCGGAATTACCAATTCTATAATGTAATTCCATATTGGTAGGTAACCAGGGAAGAGTAATTGAAATGTTTGCAGTGACCGTAATTGGTTGTGTAGATACGGCACTCAAAATGGGTGTATGTTCAAGTTGAGCATTATTGATAAGATAAATACCATGTAATGCAAAAGCATCTAATATAGAATTGTCGTTTGGAGTTCCATTCGAAATATCGCCATCATTATCATCTTCCATCAAAGCGGAAAGTAAAATATCTGAAAAAATTTGTCCTTCATTGCCATCAGGTCCGGTAATAAGGTTAAAAAATGTTTTAACAAATAAATCGGTCATTAAAGTCCATGAATTCAAATTCAGTGAAAGATCATACCAGGCTCCCGCAATGATTTCTCCATCGGCATGACTCTCGCCTACAAGATCCTGAGGATAAACTTTTTTATTCATGTCATACCGACGGATAAAAGCAAGAGAATCGTCTAATCTATAACCGATTCCTAATACAGGGCTTTTTGTCAATGCCAGTGCCCAAATATCGGCATACCCTTCATGCATCGCTCCGTTTTCAAAATTCGCTCCCATGGATTTATAAAATAAATCATTAATACCATGGCCATATTCGTGGTAAACGATGTCGGCCACTTGTGACATACAATTACATCCGCTTCCGGTTTCAAAAAAATTAATATCATCTCCGGTATAATAAGCATTGCAAGAACCACCGGTTACATCTATACGTGTAGGTAAAGGGAAATCAAGATCTGTAAATGCCGGTAAATAACTTTTCATGAAGTCATGAATATTATTTACATGATAATAACCTGATGCATGACGAATTGATGTTATGGAATCAAAATTTAAAGTGTCCGCTCCGGAAGAAAATGTTGCATCTATAAAATGAGGAAAATTTCCGCCATCTGTTAGTGTTTTACTCCATAATCCTGTTAATGAAAAAGTGGATGATATAGGATTAGTTCCCAGCAGTGAAATATTTCCCATACTATCGGTATAATAAGAATTTGCACCCACATCGCATTTTAGGTTTCGAAGTGGTAAAATCTTGGAAGGTATATAAGGATTAAATTCAAATACAGAAGCAACTACATTAACATCACTGTTTAAAGGCTGAATGTATCTAACTTGATTTTGACGGTAAAGAATTACACCATTATTGGCATCTACTAAAGTATAATATTTGGAAGGTGTATTTGCATCGTCTTTTACTGAAACAACAATTTCATAAACCAAGTGGGAAACAACAGTACGATCGTGTGAAACAGGAAGAATTTTTAAAACGGGAGCAGTAATATTTGTAATGATTTTCGTAATTCCATTTTTCGATTTTTCAATAGCTGTATTTTCATCGAGAACAGGAATTGTAGATATGTCAATATTATAAATATCAGTTCCCCATGAATTTACTTTCAGGTCCTTGGTTAATTTTACAAATACTTTACTGTTTATTACATCGAGACCATTATAGGTTTGTTTAAAGAAAACATTAAAATATTTCCCTGAGCAATTTTGTGATTGAAACTGAATATCTTGCATTGGAAGATTCCAATCACTCAAATTATTTTGAATAAAATTCAATGCTGCAGAAGAAGGATCATCGCCATAAGCCTGTATGGGTTTTCCGTAGGCGCGATGAGGTTTTTGAATTGCTTCATTAAAATCGACAAACCAATTTGAATGTACTTTGAGGTAATTTTGCCAGGATGGCGATTTCCTTAATAGTTCCTGATATTTCAAATCAGGTTTTGCTTTTTTATTCTTTATATAAGATATTTCTAATGGATCTTTATCACCAATAATATTACCGGCAAAAGAATTAAAAGAAACCAAAACAGCTACAAAAGCCATCATTGTAATTTTACGCATAATCAAAATTATTTGAGGGATTTTAAAGATACAATTAAAAGCTAAATAAACGAAAAAAGATCATTATTTGAAATGTAAATAGAATACGTTTGTCAGAAATTTCTCTATTCTGTAAAAAATATTTCCTTTTAAAAGTAAATTCAACATTTTTTTACTTTAGGTGATTAATTCAAATACTAATAATATAATAAATGAACTATTCATAGTTTAACAATGTGAATATCTTTACAAATTATGAATTTAATTATCCTGCCTAAAATCTAATAAAAGAAGCATTAAAAAAGTTAATTAAAAGAAGTTCTTTTCTAACAACAACCTGCATTTTATATCAAATTAAACGTCCTGATACTTGATACATGATACCTGATACTTCTTTCATTTCCCGTTGCCTCGAACTTGCACAAAAAGGTTCCGGAAAAGTTGCACCCAATCCGATGGTAGGTTCAGTTTTAGTTTTTAACGATAAAATAATCGGCGAGGGATTTCATCAAGTCTTCGGAGAATCTCATTCAGAGGTAAATGCCATTAAACAATGCATTGAAAAAGGAAATGAATATCTTTTGGAAAAATCGGTTCTTTATGTAAACCTCGAACCTTGTTCACATTCGGGGAAAACACCGCCCTGTACAGATTTGATTATTAAACATAAAATACCCAAAGTTGTTATAGGCATGATGGATCCGTTTCCGGAAGTTAATGGAAAAGGAATTAAAAAACTGGAAGATGCAGGTATTAAAGTAGTATCAGGAATATTAGAAAAAGAATGTCGCGAAGCGAATCATCGTTTTATAACGTTTCATTCTTTAAAAAGGCCATACATCGTTTTAAAATTTGCTCAAACTGGTGATCACTTTATTGCACCAATTCAAAATAATAATAATAAAATCAGCAATGAATTTACTGATATTTTGGTTCATAAATGGAGAAGTGAAGAATCGGCAATTTTAATAGGTACCAAAACGGCAGAGATTGATAATCCCGTACTTACCGTAAGAAAGTGGAGTGGAAAAAACCCGATTCGTATCGTAATGGATAAAAACCTTCGCTTACCGGGAAAGCTTCATCTTTTTGATCATTCTGTTTCGACATTGGTATTCAATTCTATTAAAAACGAAAATGGGATGAATATTGAATTTATTAAAATTGATTTTGACGATTTTGTCATTTCTAAAATACTTTCAACATTGTATGAAAGAAAAATTCTTTCTGTTCTCGTTGAAGGAGGAAGAAATGTACTCTTACAATTTATCGAAAAAAACCTGTGGGATGAAGCGCGGATTATAACTGCGGATAAATTATTTAAGGATGGAATCCGTTCTCCTGAAATTCAGGGAAAGGAAATTTCAAAATCGAATGCTACGGGAGATAATATTGTTATTTTGCGTCGGGAAAACAGATAATAAACAGATGGAATTATTAAAAAAACTTTGCAGTATTCATGCACCATCGGGAAATGAAGGGGCGATGACTGATTTTATTCTTAATTATGTAACGACAAATCAGAATAAATGGGAAGTAACTCCCGAAATTTTTTATGGCGATGATTTTCAGAATTGTATCGTTTTAATATTTGGGAAACCCAGAACAGCTGTTTATGCTCATATTGATTCGATTGGATTTACGGTCCGCTATAATAATGAAGTCGTAAAAATCGGTTCTCCTAAAACTTCAAATGGATATATTTTAAAAGGATTCGTTGATAATGAAAAATTTGAATATCCACTCGGTGTAGAAAAAAATGAAAAATTAATTCTTAAAGCACCACTACAGATTGAACGTGGGATTGATCTGACTTTCAATGACAATTGGAGAGAGAGCGAAGACTTTGTTCAGTGTTGTTACATGGATAATCGCCTGGGAGTATGGAATGCTTTACGCTTATGCGAAAAAATAAAAGATGGAGCGATTGTATTTTCCTGCTGGGAAGAGCATGGCGGGGGCAGCGTACCGTTTCTAGCAAAATTCCTATATGATAACTATAAAATTCGTCAGGCGCTTATAAGCGACATTACATGGGTCACAGAAGGTGTTCGACCGGGAAAGGGAGTTGTGGTATCCTTACGTGATACCGGAATCCCACGTAAAAAATTTGTCGATAAAATAATCGGATTAACAAAAGAAAGCGGAATTGACTTTCAGCTTGAAGTTGAAAGTTCCGGTGGCAGCGATGGGACGGAATTACAAAAACAGCCCTACCCTATTGATTGGTGCTTTATCGGTGCTCCGGAAGATTTTGTTCATTCTCCGGATGAGAAAGTCCATAAAGCAGATATAAAAAGTATGCTAATGCTTTATTCGTTTCTCCTGGAGAAACTTTAATTTATGGCATTTGTGATTGGTTTTTTATTTATCCTTTCAAAAACTGCCATTTTTCAATTTAAAAAAATCGTTTCATTGCTTCAAGAAGATCATCCGGCGGAGCGGTAGGGCGTCCTGTTTTTTTATTTACAAATACCAAAGTAGTTTCTGCAATATTAATTAATTCGTCTTTTTCGTTGAAAGTTTCATAGTCAAAACGAATTCGGGTAGCCGGAAGTTCTTTTATTACTATTTTAATTTTTAAGAGTTCATCGTAAAAAGCGGGTTTGATATATTTAATTGAATAATTTAAAACAGGTAATATTACGCCTTCTTCTTCGAGTACTTTATAGCTGAATCCAAGGCTGCGCAGCATTTCTACGCGTGCTACTTCAAAATAAGCAGCTTAATGTCCGTAATAAACATAACCCATTTGATCGGTTTCCGCATATCGTACTCTAATTTGTGTTTCGTTCCGGTACATAAAAAAATATTTTTTTGCGAAGATAGAATACTATTTATTTTTTATTAACCTTGCTGTTCGATTATTAAAATTATTTTTTATTGATGAAATTTTTTGTTATATCAGCACAACTAGCTTCAGCATTATTAATTTCGTGCAAGCCGGTTTATAATATACAAAAAACAGAAGATAAAGAATACGTTCTTTCAGATACATCAAATACTTCTATAGACAGCTCCATTTATTCTATGATATTACCATACAAAGAAAAAGTGGAGGGAACGATGAATGCGGTTATTGCTGAAACAGAAACTGCATTAGAAAAAGGAAATCCGGAAAGCAAACTCGGTAATTTTGTTGCCGATGCATGTTTGAGTGAGTCAGCAAAAATATATTATCCATCCGATGGAAGACAATCCGATTTTTCTTTTTTTAATAATGGTGGTTTACGAAAAGCTTTGCCTAAAGGAAAAATCATACTGGGTGATGTTTTTGAATTAATGCCTTTTGAAAATCAATTGGTAGTTTTAACATTAAATGGCGAACTTGTCAAAAAGATTTTTAACTTCATAGCTTCAAAAGACGGGGCTCCTATTTCAGGTGCACGTTTTGAGATAAAGAATCATGAAGCGATAAACATTACAATTAATAATTTACCATTGGATATTACAAAAACATATAAAGCATTAACTTCTGATTACCTTGCAAATGGCGGCGATTCTTTTGATTTTTTAGTGGGAATTCCCCGTGAAAATGCAAACTTGAAATTACGTGATGCTCTTATTCAAAGTTTAAGAACAACGAATAAAGAAGGAAAAAAAATCAGTGTCAATCTAGATGGCAGAATCATCCATGCACAATAGAAGATATTTTATTCGAACCCTAATTAGCGGTGCGGCTTATGCCGGATTGAGTTCGTTACCTGTTGAATTATTGGCTGCCCATGAATTAAGAAAATTAACGATCCTCCATACGAATGACGTACATAGCCGAATTGACCCTTTCCCGATGAACGATCCAAAATATCCGGGTATGGGTGGCGTTGCCCGAAGAGCGGCTATCATAAATCAAATTCGATCAAAAGAAAAAAATGTTTTACTTCTTGATGCCGGAGATATTTTTCAAGGTACACCATACTTTAATTTGTACGGCGGAGAACCTGAATTAAGAATTATGAGCAAGATGGGATATGATGCAGCTACAATCGGTAATCATGATTTCGATAATGGAATTGAAGGATTAGCTAATCGTCTGCCAGATATGAACTTCCCTTTTCTTAATGTGAATTACGACTTTAAAGACACACCATTAGAAAAAAAAACCTTACCTTATCGAATATTTAAAAAAGGAGGAATTAAAACCGGTGTTTTCGGAATAGGAATTGAATTACACGGTCTGGTTGATCCAAAACTATATGGCAATACAATTTACGAGGATCCATTAATTCATGCCGAACGCATGTCAAAAATTCTCAAAAACGATTACAAGTGTGATTTAATAATCTGTCTTTCGCATCTTGGATATCGTTATAACGATAATAAAATTTCCGATGAAATATTTGCTAAACAAAGCACCAACATTGATCTTATCATAGGTGGACACACACATACATTTCTTGATAAACCTGTTAGTTATTTGAATAAAATTGGAAAAGAAGTTCTTGTCGCACAAGTCGGTTGGGCAGGAATCAGACTCGGTCGAATAGATTATTTTTTCGACTCAAAAGGAAGAAAAAAAGATATACTTTCATCTACTGTAAAAATTAGTGAAAATACAATAGCATCATAATTTTTTATTTTGCTTTTTTTACAAAATATTTGCACACGGAAAAAAAGCTGTCAACAAAATAGTACACCCGATATACGGGATTTTTAAAAAAGAAACACAAACCACAACACAAAAAAACTTTTCTTGAAAACAACAACAGAGAAAACTTGCGAAAGCGTCTGGAAAAAATGCTTGCAGATAATTAAGGATAACGTAAGTCCTCAGAGTTTCAAAACCTGGTTCGAACCAATCAAGCCAATAAAGCTTGATGCTAAAGTTCTAACCATTGAAGTTCCAAGCCAGTTTTTTTATGAGTGGCTCGAGGAACATTACATCACCCTGCTGAGAAAGATTATCCGCAACCAGCTTGGCAACGACGGACGGCTGGAATACAGCATCGTGATAGAGAATGCCGTTGCCGACTCAAAACCATACACCGTAAAAATCCCTGCCAAGGCCAACAGCGATTTAAGGAACAGTCCTTTCAACATGCCTGTTTCCGTTGATAAGACCATCCGCAATCCGTTTATTATTCCCGGATTAAAAAAGGTTGACGTGGATTCACAACTGAATCCAAATTATTCTATCGAAAATTTTGTTGAAGGCGATTGCAACCGCCTCGCCAGATCAGCCGGATTTGCAGTAGCAAAAAAACCGGGTGGAACTTCATTTAATCCATTATTAATTTTTGGAGGTGTTGGTTTAGGTAAAACGCATTTGGC
>JANOVV010000069.1:0-92657 GCA_031417555.1 Bacteroidota bacterium | reverse complement strand
AGGATAATATCCCTACACATTTCGTTACAATCTTCAACTGAGAGTTTATGCCATTCTTTGCTATGATGAAAAATATCCAATACATTTTTTCCCATTGGACTGTCCATGTAAACAGGAATATGCGGGATTACATTTTTCTTTCTTAACTGCCAAAGTAAAAACATCAATAATTGTGCGCGTTCAACAGCAAAACTTGGAATGACGATAGTTCCTTGCTTTTGTGCCGCTTCATTTATCACTTCAGCAAGATGAGCTTCCGCATTTTCAGGATGAAGTTTGTTGCCATAAGTCGATTCGATTAAAAGTATATCGGCTTGTTCAGGATTTTGTGGAGGATACATAAGAGAATCATTTTCTCTTCCAATATCACCGGAAAAAACAATGACTTTATTTGCGAGTTTTAATTCGACAAAAGTTGCACCGATGATGTGACCATTATATCTGAATCGGACAGAAATATCCGTAAATAGCTCAATCCATTTATCCAAAGGTTGGGGCGAAAAATGAGGGATTGTTTTTTCGACATCTTTTTTATCGTACAAGGGTTTGGCAGGCTTATGTTTGGAAAACCCTTCTTGATTTGCTCGTTCAGCATCTTCTTCCTGTATGCGAGCACTGTCTTCCAGAATCACTTTTGTTATTTCAAGTGTGGGTTCTGTTGCAAGAATTTTTTTGCTAAACCCACTTTTTACTAATCGAGGTAAATAACCGCAGTGGTCTAGATGTCCGTGTGTAAGTATTACAACATCTATTTCGCTGCTGTTAATTGGCAAATTATCCCAGTTCATCAAGCGGAGCTGCTTTAGTCCCTGGAATAATCCGCAGTCTATTAAAATATTTTTTCCGAATGCTTTTACTAAATACTTGGAACCTGTTACGGTTCCAGCTGCACCGAGAAATTGAATAGTTGTTTTCGATTCTGTTTCCATTATAAAATTATTTTAGTTCGTTTTAAAATTTGATTAATTAAAAGTGAAAGAAGACTGAACCCAAACATAATGGCGAGGTCTTTCCAGCTTGGGGAATGTAGTGACAAAACTTTTGCAATGGGTGGAACGAGATACGCTACAAGTAAAATAACGAGGCAAAGCAGCGTCGCGTACCAAACATATTTGTTTCTGAATATTTCAGTTTTGAAAAACGATTTTGAATTGTCAGTAGTCATATTGAACACGTGCAAAAGTTGGCAAAGGATAAGAGTAATAAACAAAATGTTGTTGCACAAATCAGGATTCCATGATTCAGAATTATGAATAGTATAGTGTGAGAAAAAAACCGAACCCATTGTGCAAGCCATTATCACGAGAGAATAAACAAAAACCGAAATCCATCGTTGGCGGTCCAAAATAGGCTCATCAACATTTCGTGGTGGTTGCTTCATTACGGCATCGCTTCCTTTGGTAACACCTAATGCCAAGGCGGGCAGCACGTCTGTAACTAGATTGATGTATAAAATTTGCAGCGCGAACAAACCGAAATGCAGGTTGAAAATAGATGCAATCGAAACTATCAGCAATTCGCTGATGTTGCATGAAAGGAGAAATACAACAAACATGCGGATGTTTTCAAAAATTATTCTGCCTTGTTTTATTGCAACTACAATGGAGGAGAAAGAATCATCTTTTAGAATCATTGCAGCAACTTCCTGCGCTACCTGTGTTCCGCGCAAGCCCATTGCTATTCCGATGTCAGCTTTTTTTAATGCCGGTGCATCATTCACCCCATCGCCTGTCATGCCCACCACAAAATGATTTTCCTGCAAAACAGTTACCAAATCTAATTTTTGTTTCGGGCTTACCCGCGCAAATATTTTTGTGTTAATCCATTTCTGTTTTTCTTCTACGGAAAGGTTTTCGTTTTGCATCATATCTTTTCCATGCAAAACATTTTCGTTTTCTGATTCAATCAAACCCAGCTTCAAACCGATATTTTTTGCAGTAGCAGGATGGTCGCCTGTAATCATGATTACATTTATCCCCGCTGATTTACATTCCTCAATGGCAGCTTTTACTTCTTCGCGCAACGGGTCGAGCATACCGATTAATCCTGCAAAAACAAGTTGCTCTGATAATTTTTCGGGAACTTCACTGGTTTCACGAAATGCTGTTGCAATCATTCTCAATCCTGATTGTGCAAAGTTTTCTGCTTCAATAATCCATTTTTTTTTCTGCACATCATCCATTTCAATTTGCTTTTCCCTTTCCAGATAGTGCGTGCATCTCGCCAACAATTCATCCACACCCCCTTTGGCAGTAATCACATTTTTATCTTCCGATTTATGAAGCGTTGCCATAATTCTTGTTTCTGAAGAAAACGGTTCCTCTTTTATTTTTGGATACTTGGTGCGGTAAGGTTCTATGTCAATTCCTTCTGAGTAAGCAAATTTTAGCAATGCTGTTTCAAGCGGGTCACCTACCTCCTTTGCTTCACCATTTATTAAATCAAGCTTTGCTGTGTTACATAACACAGCAATTTTAATTATCCAATCGCCGCTCTTGCCATCCGAAGGCGCATTACGCTTATTCAAATCAACTTTAACTTCTGCTTTGCCTTCGGCAGATGAAATAACAGTGACTTCAATTTTATTTTGAGTAAGTGTTCCTGTTTTATCAGTACAAATCACATTGGTTCCGCCAAGAGTTTCGACAGCAGAAAGTTTTTTTACAATCACCTTGTTCTTTGCAAGTCGTACCATTCCCTGTGCAAGAGCAAGTGTTGCAACAATTGGAAGTCCTTCGGGAATTGCTGCAACAGCAAGTGCAATGGATGTTTTCAGCATTTCAATAACAGGGTCTCCATATAAAAGCCCTGCAACAAAAATCATTACCACAAGTCCAACTGTTATTAGTATGAGTTTTTTGCTAAACTCCTGCAGTTTTTTTTCTAACGGAGTTACTGTAGGTGCTGCAGTTTGTACCATCGAAGCAATTTTGCCAAGCTCTGTTTGCATTCCTATTCCTGTTACAATTGCTTTTGCATTTCCGTTAGTTACATTGGTTCCTTTGTATAACATATTCACACGCTCGGCAAGCGTTGTGTCCTTTCCTAAAACTTTATCCTGCTTATCAACCGGCATGGATTCACCTGTTAAAGCAGATTCATCAACCTGAAATTGGGAGAAATTAAAAATACGTGCATCGGCAAGAACCATATCTCCGGCTTCTATAAAAATAATATCTCCCGGCACAATTTCCGAAGCAGCAATTTCAATGAGCTTGTTATCACGAAATACTTTTGCATTTACTTGTGTCATTTTCTTTAATGCATTCATTGAACGCTCTGCCTGGAACTCCATCAGGAAGCCAATAATTGCATTGATTAAGATGACAGCGATAATTGCAAATCCATCCAGCCACTCTTTGAAGAAGAAGGATAATGCCACTGCCGCGAGCAACATATAAACCATCGGGCTTGCAAACTGCGCAAGAAAAATAAGCAATGGATTTTTTCTTTTTTTCTCTTCGATACTGTTTTTTCCGAATGCTTCCTGACGCTCTTTTACTTCAGCATCAGTTAAGCCCTTATCAGCATTTGCATTCAACTGCTTGCATATATCTTCTTTTGAAAATAGGTATGCATCGTCAACGGGGTATTTTACATTATTCATGCGTGAATTCCTTTACATAAAACATTCGCTTCATTCATAATACTATTTCTTCTTTCAGCAGGAATATGTATTTCTGAAAGCAATTCAGGATTGTTGCAGAGTTCTTTACACAATACTTTCCTTTTATCCAGTAAAAGTTGCTTTTCATGTAGATTTAAAGTGGTGAGGCAAGTTAAAGGATACAAGCCGGAAGCATCAATTTGTTCTCGTAAACCATTTCCATTGGGATAGTCCCATCCTAATAAATTTAATCCCGCACATAAACTGTATTGAATGGCATCACCAGAGAATTTTGTATTTGTAACTACCCATCCCTGGTGAAATTTATTGGTGTGTCCCGGAATATTTTTCCATTCCTCTTCCACATCCTTAAACCGTGCCTGGATGTAAAGAGGAATTTTCACATCGCAATTGATACCGGGCTGATTGTGAAATTTACATTCAATCATGAAGTGCTGATTTTCCTTTTCAGCAATAACATCAATCTCGTGATTTACACAATGGCCCTTTACGATTTCCCCAACCTTTACCGCATAGCCTTGATAATTTATAATGGCTGCAACAAATATTTCAAATGGAAAACCAGAAGGGCCTAATTCCATAATAGCTTGTTTGAGTTTATATTTAGCTGCTGAATAATGAGATTGCTTTTTCAATAAACCGAAAGCAAACTGATATATTTTTTTTGTAGTCATGCCATCATAAAGATTTTCCTGCACCTTTGTGACAATTTCGTTAACGACTTCTTCATTTTCACCTGCTCGGTGTAATGATTGGCGCAACTTTTCTGGAGAAAACAAAGTTGTTTCTCCAGATGCTTTTATAATATTTATTGTTTTATTTTTCATTTTAAAATATTTTTCATTTCACCATCAATCTCTTTATGCAAAAAGAAACTGATCACTGAACGGATGGCAACAATCAAGGCAAGAATATACAATTCATTCAATACAGGATTATGAATGGTGTGAATCATATCAGCCGCAAGCATAAAATCCAAACCAAGGAGCAGATATGAACCAAATCCATATCTGATTCTTTCATCATTACAGATGATTTGTTTATTAAACAACTTATTCCATTCCATTTTTAAAAAGAGAAATGAAGTACGAGCTACACCCCAAATAATTATAATGCTTCCGGCTATGCTGATTGTAATTGCTATGTAATTAAATGTTCCCATAAAGCAACAGTTAATATTTTTTCATTCATTTACTCTTTTTAAAATCGCTTGTTGAATATCAATTTGAATATTGTCATTTGCATTATAAAATGCTTGTTGAATATTTAATGCCGATAACCTGAATTGAAATTTTAAAGTTAATTCACATGCAATATCACTACCTGAAGAAATATGATTAATAATTCCTTTTCCTATAACATTTGTCGGTGGGACAGAAGTGAGCATCGTACCTTCAACATCAAATTTTTGCGGTGGATGTTTTTTTGTATTAATATATAGAACGCCAAGTTTGCCTTTGAATTCCATCCATTGGTTTTTAAGTTTTAAAATATTGGTATCTACTGAATCTATGAAAGTTCGAAATGATTCGTAAGGAACTTTGAAACTAATATCCCCCGTTTCGTAATTTAGCGTAACCATTAAATGATGGCTTCCTACAATGAGAACAGTGTCGTTGTAGCCCATCGTAATGGAGATTGTTCCTTCGATAGAGCGGTAAATTTCTTGTGCCCAAAGGGTTGTTTGGAAGAAACTCAAAAAGAATATACCAAGTAAAATCTGTTTACTTTTTTTCATGCCTTCAATTTATTAGTTATTAATTTTTCGGTCTCTTGTGTTCATGAATTGGTTTTACCGGGTAGTTATTTAAAATATCATAAACGGCAGGATGTAAATTATCCTCTATATATGAAGGGTCATACAAATCACCTTCGGCAGTACCCTTCCAAATCAATTTATTCTCTTTCCGGTCAATGACATTGAGTGTTATTGTACTTTGGGTATATTCAATTTTTTGTGTGATGTATCCATGATTATAATTATAATAATTAGAAAAAGACTGTGAACGATAGTAATAAGAACTTGGATAAGGATAGTAGTAAGGATTAGAATAATAGTAGTTTGAGTAACTATTATAAACAGGAGAAGTAACAGTTGTTTCTTTTTTTACACTGTTAACTACTAACTGGAGCAATACATCAGGGGTGTCCACATTAGCTTTCATTTCGCGAGCACCCATACAATGCGAAAAATAATTGATTGTGTTGTTTCGGATAATCTGATTGTTGTAAGGTGTGTTGCTTGAATCCTTATCAGGAAGCCAGGCAAATGTTTTATACTTTGTAAAATCTGCAGAACGGTCATAATCCGAAGAAATATTGTTGTAAACACCACATCCTATCAGAAGTATGACTGCAATGAACGGAAGTAAGATTTTCTTTTTCATTTTGATTTTTATTTAATTAAATAATTTGTTGGAAATTCCAAGTGATTGATTTGTTTTTAAAATTGATTTTGCAGCGTCTCTTTCAATTCCTGTTAAGGCTCTAATAGCATCAATGGTCTCGGGAATTACGATTGCCTGATTATCTACAACGTAAGCAAGGAAGAGTTCATCGTTTACAACGGTAAGCATGTCTTTCCACAATGCAACTTCATACATATCAGCGCGGATCCTTCCGATGTCCATGAGAAATTCTTTGATAGTATTATTTGACATTAGTCCATCACTATAATTAATCAATGCAATGCGTGTAGAATTATCTTCGATGATTTTTAGAACCTCTTCCTTTGAAACAGGTCGTGATAATTTAATTGTCCAATAGTGAAGATGACTCAGCGTTTCGGGAACAAGTACAGCAGCCGTTATAATGTCAAGCGAAGGGTCAACGCTTAGCGCATCAGGACCCTGATGGCTGGGAATGTTTGGTTCAGGTAGAAGCGTATTCATTATACCGGATTGATGACTTTCCCATGGGTCGGTTGCTCTGCGTAATAAAGTGCCGCGTGCACTTTTTAAGATACCTCCTTTTTTAAGTGCTCCCATAACGCGAAGTATCGATGTTGTATTACAGGAAACAACACGAGTTGATTTCAGGTTAATTGCCGATTCAAAATTTGTTTCGGCATTAAAGGAATGATTTGTAGTTTGATGTTTATCGCCACCCTGAACGATATATTTTTTATCAGCATTTTTATAAAGAACCACATTTGTTGCGCTGATTTTTTTTGGAGTACAATCAATGATTATGTCCACTTCTTCTAAAAGTTTGTTTAACTCTCCGGCAAGAGTAATTCCAACTTGATGCATTACCTCCGCAGCCTCTGAGCTTGCGGCATAGATGGGAAATTTCTTTTTTACTGCAATTCGGATGCGCCAATCAGTTATTACATCACATACTCCGGTAAGTTCCATATCATCCTGCAATGCCACTGCATCAGCAACGCGTTTTCCGATTACCCCATATCCGTTTATTGCAACTTTTATTTTTTTCATAGATTTATTTCAATTCATTTTCAGAATCAATATTTTTTTCAAAGCAATCAAGATTGTATAGTGTTGTTTTAGTAATATTTTCAAGAGCCGTTGATGTTAGAAATGCTTGATGGCTTGTGATGAGTACATTGTTGAAAGACATTAATCGTGCGATAACATCGTCCTGCAAAATATCTTCGGAGTGGTCTTCAAAAAATAACCCACCTTCTTCTTCATACACGTCAATACCAAGATAACCGATGCGACCTATTTTTAATCCGTCAATTACATCTTGTGTATTTATCAAAGCACCACGACTGGTATTGATAAGCATCACACCTTGTTTCATATTATCAATGCATTTTTTATTGATGATATGTTTGGTTTGTGGTGTAAGAGGCAAATGCAATGAAATAATATCAGATGATTTACAAAGAGTTTCGCAATCGGTATATTTTACATTGTATTTTTCAATGAGTTCTTTATTTTCAATTAAATCAGTTGCCATTATTTTGCAACCAAAACCATTCATTATTTTTGCAAGAACAGAACCAATTTTTCCTGTACCGATAAGTCCAAAAGTTTTGCCTTGCACGTCAAATCCAACCAAACCATCCAATGTGAAATTCGATTCGCGCACGCGATTGTGAGCACGGATAAGCTTTCGGTTTAAGGCAAGCATTAAAGCAACAGCATGTTCTGCTACTGCATAAGGGGAATACTCAGGCACACAAGCTACGCGAATACCGAGTTGTTTCGCTTTTGCAATATCAATATGATTGAAGCCAGCAGAGCGAAGAGCAATGAAGCGTATTCCTAATTCGTATAATTTATCAAGTACAATTGATGAAGCATCATCACTTACAAAAATACTTACAGCATTACATCCTTGTGCAAGCTGAGCTGTTTCCAATGAAAGATGTGTTTCAAAATATATTAATTCATGCTTTGAATATTCAGCATTAGAAAAATATTCTTTCTCAAATTTGTGAAAACTATAAACTGCTACTTTCATTTTTGATTTAAGATTTATAAAATCACTTATTTTTTCTTATATCCGGGTATTTTAAATTCATCTGCTTTAATTTTTTTATTACCGTGGATGCTACTATATAGTTTCTATACCATTCATTATCAGCAGGAACAATTACCCATGGAATTTGTGAACTGCAACGGTTTAATATTTTATCATAAACCTGCATATAATTTTTCCACTTTTTGGAAGATTTTGTATCCTCATCCGAATATTTCCATTTTTTTAATGGGTCTTTAAGTCGGTCTCGAATTCTTTTCTTCTGTTCACCTTTACTAATATGCAAAAAGAATTTGAGAACAATAGTTTTATTATTTTGCAAATGATTTTCAAACTCATTTATAAAGTCGTATCGTTTTTCAATGCTATTTCGAGGAAGTGTTTTCTGAATAGTGGGAACCAATATATCTTCATAGTAAGAGCGATTAAAAACCTGAATCATTCCTTTCTGAGGAAGTCTTTGAAATATTCGCCACATATAATCATGCTCCAATTCCATATCGCATGGTGCTTTAAATGACGTGGCTTGAACTCCAAGCGGATTGACACATGAAAATACGTGACTGATGGTACTATCCTTACCGGAAGTATCAATTCCCTGAAAAACAATTAAAAAGCTGTACTCATGTGAGGCGTAAAATAAATGTTGCAAAGAGAATAACTCCTCACGAAGTTTTTCCATTTTACGTTTATACCCTTTCTTATTAGCTTCTTTCGGAGCTTTGGTATTAATAGTATCAAGTTTTAATTTACTCATGTGTTTGCCTTTAAATAAATTCCAGCTATACTTAAAAGAGCAATAAAAATGGAAGGCACAAGTCCGACCAATACCTGCTTTCGTAACTTATTTGAACCCTTCGCATACGATATTCCTATTTTAAAAACGGTATTACTTAATACCGCTAATAAAATTACAATGGCAGCCATTGACGGATTAATTTTGACTAAACTGAGCTTTGACATGCTTATATTAATGGCATCTACATCAGCAAGACCGGAAATAATTCCGGTAATAAATAAACCCTTCGTTCCTAAATAAATGTTAGCATAATAAACAAAGAAGGTAATCCCTACATACTGCAAGCCAAATAAAAGAACATTGCTGATATCAAGAGGATTTCCTAATTGAATTGGAGAAGACGATGATGGTGATAAGGCTTTCCGTTTTAATATAAAAGCAACAATTGAAGCGCTAACTATCATTAGACCGCATGGAATAAAAAGCCATTTAAACACTTCCTGATTAAACAAAACCGCTATAATTAATACGCGGACGAACATCACTGCACACGCAATAATAATTCCCGTTGAATATTGAACAGAAAGATTTTCATTTTCCTTTTCCCGGCTACTGAAAACCCATGTTACTGCCGTACTTGAAAATGTGCCACCTAAAAAACCGGTAAACAAAATACCTCGCTCGGCACCAAAAAACTTAATGATGAAGTATCCGATAAAACTCAGTGATGAAACAATTACTATTACAAAACCTATGCTTCGTGGATTGATTATTTCACCCGGACCATAATTTTTGTCAGGTAAAAACGGGAGAAGCAAAAGAGAAAGAATAATGAATTTTATAAAGGCATACAATTCATCCTGTGTTACACGGCTTATTGTTTCATTGAATTTAGCCTTAAGAGTTAAAAGCGCAGAAACAATTACAGCTACTGCTAAGGCTTCCTTAATGTAATGAAGACCGGAAAGCACACCAAGAAAAAATACGAGTATTAGTGATAATTCAGTTACGATTCCGAAATTCTCTTTCTTAATCTTTGAATAGTGAAATACACTTATGAAAAGAAACACACCCGGCACAGATACAAGAAGGATATTGATATTAAACTTCTCAGCCAAAAAAGTAATTATACACCCTAAGATTGACATGATTGCAAATCCGCGAAGTCCCGCAAAGTGTTCTTTACCTGAAAGATTTTCAAACTCCCTTTCCATACCAACAATTAACCCTATACCCATGGCAACAATAAGGCTAAGTAAGAATGGTGTAAGAAGGTTATTTAATAAATCAAGCATTTATAATTCTTCAATTAGTTTATTAAAGCTGTTTCTATTTTTGTATTATAATTGTTGAAGTAATATTATTTATGATTACAATACATTCATCATTTCAAGAGTGAATCGGAATAAACTCTTTCCGCAATTTTTCAGCAGCATTCATATTTTCAATTCCCTTTATTAATGCATCCGGACTAAATGAAATACTGTCAATGTCATTCTCCACAAGGAAATTTGCGAACTCAGGATAATCGCTAGGCGCTTGCCCGCAAAGGCCGGTGTGTGTTCCTGACTTTTTTGATTTCTCAAGTGTCATTTTAATCAATTGCATCACAGCAGGGTCGAACGGACTGAATATTTCACTCAACAATTCTGAATCACGGTCAGCGCCAAGTGTAAGTTGAGTGAGGTCATTTGAGCCGATGGAAAAACCATCAAAATGTTTTGCAAATTCTTCTGCAAGCAAAGCGTTACTTGGAATTTCAATCATCACATAAATCTCTAAACCGTTTTCTCCTCGTGTTAATCCAAACTCCTTCATCACCTCAATTACTTTTTGCGCTTCTGTAACAGTGCGGCAAAATGGTATCATGAGTTTTACATTAGTCAATCCCATTTCGTCTCGCACCATTTTCATGGCTTTACATTCCAATTCAAAACCCTCTTTGTAAAGCGGATGATAATAGCGCGATGCTCCTCGAAAACCAATCATCGGGTTTTCTTCTTTCGGTTCAAATTGTTTTCCACCAAGAAGGTTTGCGTATTCATTCGATTTAAAATCGCTCATTCGCACAATCACATCATTGGGATAAAATGCTGCAGCAATAATGGCCGTAGCTTCAGCAAGTTTCTGAATAAAAAATTCTTCTTTGTTACGAAATTGTCTCGTGCGTTTTTCAATTTTTTCTTTTGCCTCTGTATCAGTAATTTTTTCAAAATGTTTAAGGGCCATCGGGTGAATACCGATTGCATTGCTCACAATAAATTCCATTCGCAGCAAGCCCACACCATCATTCGGAAGAAATGAATATCGAAATGCTTCATCGGGATGACCAAGTATTAACATCACTTTTGTTTCCGGTTTATGAATTTTTGAGATGTCAATTTCTTTCTCATCCCACTTCAATAAACCCTCGTAAATATTTCCTGTATCACCTTCAGCAGCGGATACTGTAATTTCCTGTCCTTCTTTTATTACCTGTGTTCCATTACCGGTTCCCACAATTGCAACCGCACCTACTTCGCGGGCAACAATTGCGGCATGTGATGTACGACCTCCCTGGTCAGTTATGATTGCTGCCGCTTTTTTCAAAACAGGGTCCCAATCGGGGTCTGTACGACCGGTAACTAAAATATCTCCTTCATTCAGTTTTGAAATTTCAGAAGGTGAATGAAGGATTCGCGCTTTACCGCTTACAATTCTATTTCCCAAACCTATTCCACTGCAAAGAACTTTTCCTTTTTCCGTCAAATGATATTGACGAAATAATTGGCGATTCGGGTTATTACTGTGTACTGTTTCCGGTCGTGCCTGTACAATAAATAGTTTTCCGCTTTCTCCATCTTTAGCCCATTCAATATCCATGTGACATTTGTAATGCTTCTGAATATCACAAGCCCAATTTGCCAATTGAATTATTTCTTCATCATTCAAAGTAAATTGTTCTCTTTTTTCTGATGTAGTATCAAGATTTACAATCGCATCTTCCGGTTTGAGAATTACAGTAGCATTCTTTTCAGAATAAATCATTGTTTTTGCTTTACTTCCAAGTTTATGTGAAATGATGGGTTGTTTCGTTTTATTCAACAATGGCTTGAATACAAGAAATTCATCCGTGTTTACAGTTCCCTGCACCACATTTTCACCAAGTCCCCAGGCACTGGAAATCAATACTACATTTTCAAAACCCGAATCAGGCTCTATTGTAAACATCACTCCTGAACTTGCTATATCAGAACGTACCATTAGCTGAACACCAATTGATAAAGCAACTTTCATATGTTCGAAACCATTATCATTTCTATATTTTATCGCCCTATCAGTAAAGAGCGAAGCATAACAACGTTGACACGCTTTAATTAAGTTTTCTTCTCCCCGCACATTCAGATACGATTCCTGCTGCCCTGCAAAACTTGCATTGGGTAAATCTTCTGCTGTGGCGCTGCTACGAACTGCAAGCGAAATATTCTTCCCTTCTCTTTCGCAAAGTTTTTGGTAAGCAGAAATTATTTCATTTTTTAATTCAGGAGGAAATGCAGCTTCCAACAATAGCTTGCGAGCATTAGAACCTGTTTCAGAAAGATTGCTGAATTTATTTTTGTCAAGCTTCGAAAGAACTGTGTTCAGTTCATCAACAAGTTTATTTTCGTTTAGAAATTTCCAATAGCCATCTGCAGTTACTGCAAAACCATCAGGCACACGAATACCTTTTGAAGACAACGCGCTGAACATTTCACCAAGCGAAGAATTTTTACCACCCACCAGAGGCAAATCACTTAGGCGGATTTCGGAGAAGTTTTTAATTGATTTCATTTTTTATTTCCTTTGAGCAATTGCTATAATTATTTATAAAAATATCCTGCTATTAAAAATAAAACTGCTGCTATTCCTGCTGCAATAAAATTGTAAGGACTGGCATATTTTAAATATTTTGTATGGTCGGCATGAGCAATACTCGATGACATGTTAGCCATTCCTGCAACGGGTGAAGTAGTATCTCCAAATGTTCCTCCTGTGATTACGGCTGCAACACAAAGTGGATTTCCTGAACCTGCGACTACTGCAAGTGAAATAGCGAAAGGCATAATTAAAGAAGATGCAGCCCAACCTTCGCCTATAAAGTATGTGACGGCAGAAGCCACAATGAAAAGAGATACAGGAATACTCCATGCAGGTAATGAACCTAATTGCAGTTTAATGAAATCACTTAAATGTAAATCCTGCGTAACAGCACCTAATGCCCAAGCTACAATAAGAATTGCTAAAATATTCATGAGTTCATTTCCTCCTGAAATTATATCTGTGGTCATTTTTTTCAGTGAATAATTTTGGAAAAAATAAATGGCACCCGTAATCAACATTGAAATAAATAAAGCCACCAACATTGCTTTGTTAGGGTCGGTAGCTGCAATGACAGATGAAATATACCCGTTCACTCCACCCTTGACTTTTCCAAAATACCAAAAGAAAAAGAAACTCAAAAAGATTACTACCACCATTGGAATTATCAAGTTAAAAAGCCGCGGTTTAATTTCGGGCTTTTCGTCTTTCATATCCATATTCATTCCATCAGACATTTCCATTTTTGTATGATGCTTTTCTTTTTCTGCGGCAGGTTTTTTAAATTGAAAATAGATGGAAAGAAAAGTAATAATAAGAATCACGATGCTAAAAAATTCAAAAGGAATTGCATGAAGTAAAGTGCTGTAAGCAGATTGATTTTGAACTCCGGCAATTTTTAATCCCTGACCGATATTTGCAATATTAAATCCCACGAAAGTGGTAGCGATGGGAATTAACTCAACAACAGGGCTTGCAGTATTGTTGAGCATAAAAGCAAGACGTTCCTTCGCAATTTTATTTTTTTCAGCAAGCGAACTTACAATTGAACCTGCACCAATAATCCTGAATGCGCAATCAATAAAAGTAATCGGAATCAATGCCCATAAAATATAAAAAACTCCTTTTTCACTTTTAATATGTTTGCCTGCTAAAGTTGAAAATGCACTGATGCCGCCTGCTTTTCTTAGCAGCGTTATTAAGCCGCTGAATAAATAAAGGAACAACAACACTTGCAAATTATCTTTATCAGATAATATTTTAATGATGTTTTCTATTGCAGTTTCAACACCTCCAATCAGTGAAGGATTTAGTATGTAGCTTCCAACTAATAAACCCAAGAGAAGCGAAGGCAAAATCTTTTTAGACCAAATTGCGTAAGCAATGGTAATTAAGGGAGGTAAAATAGAAAGCCAGGCATTTTGCATTTCTTACTGCCGTTTTATATTTATTTTTTTCGTCTGTATCTCAAAGCAAATACAACTATGAGAACAATGGCAAGCGGAATAATCCACATGCTATAACCCATTCCCCAGCCCCATGAATTATCGTGCATCATTTTCTATTATTTTTTTCTTATCATGATATTCTTCGTTAGTGATTTGCCCTGAAGCAAATCGCTTTTGTAAAATGTCAAGCGGAGAATCTTTTTTCTTTCGTTGACCGGGGACATCATAAGGTGTTGCGAAAATCCAAAAAAATAGTATTGCCCAAATAAACCACCATGAAAGGTGCATTCCCCAGAAATGATAACCTTCGTAGAACATAATTATTGTTTTTAAGAGTGAATTGATTAATTATTATTATTTATTTAGCTGTATTCAAAACTACTTTTTTCTTTTTTGTAGAAACGCTTTCCTTTTTTTTATCGGTCTTCTTCACAATTTGTTTGATAGATTTTTTAATAGCTCTCTTGGTTTTATTTTTCAGGTCATCTTTATTATCCTTCAGTACCTTATTAATTGCAGTGAGGAGTTTTTTCTTTAACGCTTTTCTTTCTTTCTTTTTCATAGTGATTTAGATTTATAATTTTAGTTTTTAAATTACTGGCTATAATGAAATCAATTCTTTAATTGTATAATGCCCCACCTTATTAAGTTGTGCTTGCAATTCGTCAACATCAATGGATTTATTCATTGAAATAACTGCACGAGGTGGACGCAATTGCACATCTGCTTCTGTAACATCCGGAACTTCCAGCAATGCTCGTTTTACGTTGCTCACACAGCCGCCACAACTCATTCCTTCTAACTCATAGTTTTTTTTCATTTTGTCATTATTAGCAAACAAGTTTAGAAATTTCTTCTTTTATTATTTTCATTTAATCGGAATTGCGGTCTTCTTTGAGAAGTTGTTTCTTCTTCCACTTTCGCTGTATCCTGAATGTTAATGTTCAATCCATCCTGAAGAGAATCAGTATCTGTCTTTGTTGATTGTAGATTTGACTCGCTGTCAGATTGCTGACTTCGTTTGTCATTCTGATTTTTTTCCATTTTTTTTATTTTAATTGTATTTTGAACTGAATTATTATTATCTAAAATCTTATTTTATGTCATCAAAAATTAATAAGTACAAATGAATTATTGGTTGCTCTAACAGCTATAGTAATTCGCAACAATCGATTTCATTGATTCAATTGGGCCAACGATACAAAAAAGAAAATAATAAATTAAATACGAATTGACCGGTTGACAATAAAAACCGACTCATGTGTAAGTAAAGGCGGAATAGTGAAGGCTAAAATATTTTCAACCGAGGTATTTTCAATAGTACTTTGAAAAAATTCCGAAATTAAAATAACTAAAATATCAAACTTAGTTTGATTTGATTTAAGTAACTCACTTTTTTTTTGTGAATCATTAATTTTTTGAAAAACAAATTTTGAATTGCAACAACCTTTTTTACAATTTTTATTCTTTGAACACATGGGGCATTTACTTTCGTTCCCCATTGAAATATTAATACTAGTCAGTTTGCCACAGCAAAATTGGCTTTCAACAGCAAACCCATTCGCTGCGAAAAAGTAATTAATTAGGAGCAGAATAACTATTGTTCGCTTTATGAATGGATTGTTCTTCATTTTTTTAAGTTCTTTGTCAATAGTACTATGAGAATATTTTTTTAAGTAATATTATTGACAGGGAAGCATTTGATTTAGGTCATACTTGAATTTTTTCTCTTTGCAACAAGTGTCCTGAATTTTCAGTAATCAAATGTGAGTTTTTTATTCAAGGTAATGTTACACAATTCCAAAAATACGTTACATTAATCACTCATTGCTATTTGCTTTACGAGTAATATTTCGTTTTAATTTGAAGTATTCTTTTCAACGAATTCAGCTTTTAAATTTCAACGTGAGGTTTATAAAAAGTGGTCATTGTTGGAGTTTTCTTCAATAAATCTACTTTTTTTACTCAACGAAGAGTTCGATTACTTTTAATAGTTGTAGCCTTCCGTCATGTGGCCCAGTAGTTACTTGTAATTTATCCATTTCTAAAAATAGTTTAACAAACTCTTTTGACTTGTGATCTTAATCAGAACACAAGCTGATTAATATCATGTTTTGCGAGTCTGGTTCATAACAAATATAATTGCTGATAAATTTTTAAAATACACTTCAACAACGCTGATGGATCCGTTAATTGTAGTGGTTAGTGATAGTATTGAAAATAAATTCGGGAATAGATGTTATACTATCTAAAAGTGTATGAATTTTTCTTTTTATATTATGACAGATGTAATTCTTTTGTTTCTTCGCGATTAAATGCAATTTGAACATTATGTTCTATGCCATCATCAGCAAGAGTAATCGTATTATCTTCTTGTACCAATCCATCAACAGTTACAATCATTTCTTCCGTACTATTTTTTTGTGTAACCAGTATGTGGTAAACAGTATTTTTGTAGCGGTAATGTATTTTAAATGATTCCCATTCCTGCGGTGTACATGGAACTATTTTAAGTTTGTTTGCCTCCTGTTGCAATCCAAGAAAGGACTCTGTAATTAGACGATACATCCATCCTGCAGAACCAGTGTACCATGTCCATCCACCCCGCCCGGCATGTGGCGCACATGCATAAACATCTGCCGCTACAACGTATGGTTCTACTTTGTAGATGGCAATTGTATCGGAAGTTTTGCCATGGTTAACCGGATTGATCATGTTCAGTAATTCCCAAACCCGTTTGTAATCGCCCAATTTGGCAAAAGCAATTATCATCCATATTGCAGCATGTGTGTATTGTCCGCCATTCTCCCTTACTCCCGGTACATATCCTTTTATATAACCCGGATTTTGTTCAGACTTGTCGAATGGTGGATCTAATAATTGAATGATGCCGACATTTTTTTGTATAAGTTTTTTGTATGCCGATTCCATGGCTGAATGTGCACGTGTGGCATCTCCTGCACCTGATAAAACGGACCAACTTTGGGAAATGGAATCAATTTTACATTCTTCATTACCTGAAGATCCAAGCGGCGATCCATTATCGAACCAAGCACGCTTGTACCACTCTCCGTCCCAGGCATGTTTATCAATGTTTTCTTTTAATTGCTGTGCTTGTTTTTTACACTCATCAGCAAATGTTGAATCTTTACGTAAACTTGCAATTTCTGCAAATCTAGTTAGTATCTCATAAAGAAAAAATGCCAACCATACACTTTCTCCTTTTCCATCTTTGCCTACCTTATCAAAACCATCATTCCAATCTCCTGTACCAATTAATGGTAGTCCATGTTCACCATAATTGAATCCATGTTTAATTGCTAGCACACAATGATCATAAAGGTTAGCAGATTTACGGGATTGAATAGGGAGATCATAATAAGATTCTTCTCCCGGGTTTAATTGACGTCCCTCCAGAAAAGTAGAGGATACATCCAACACCCCGTAGTCTCCGGTGTGTAAAATGTAAAGAGAGGTTGCAAAAGGTAACCAAAGAAAATCATCTGAGCAACGGGTCCTAACACCTCGACCGATTGGCGGATGCCACCAATGCTGTACATCACCTTCTTTAAATTGGCGTGATGCACAGAGCAAAATTTGTTCGCGCGCAAGCTGTGGCACAATATGAAGTAGCGACAACACATCCTGTAACTGATCCCTAAACCCAAATGCTCCTCCTGATTGATAAAATCCACTGCGCCCCCATAGCCGGGATGAAAGAGTTTGGTATGTGAGCCATCCGTTTGTAATAATATTAATAGCTGGTTCAGGAGTTTCCACCTGCAAAGCGCCAACAGTATGTTTCCAAAAGTTTTTTACTTTTTCAAATGAATCATGTGCAGCAACACTTCCCCTGAATTGTCGGGCAATTGCACTTGCATCATGCGAATTTTTTCCTGAGCCAAGTCTGAAAAAAATTTCCAGTTCTTCACCATCTGCTATATCAAAAGGAACTTGAATGGCTGCACAGGGATCTAATCCTAGTCCTATTTTTCCGGAAAGTTTTTGCCGCAACATTCCATCTGGATTTTTCAATGTACCGTTGCGACCAATAAATTCAGTACGATCGGCAGTAAAAGATTTTTTTAAATAATCAACATCAAAAAATGCCACACGGTTGAGAAATTCAGTACTGTATGGATTTTTTGCAAAAAGTGCCCCACTATCAGGATCAATTTCAGTATGGATATACATAGCGGTTTTCATTCTGTTATTGCCAAGAACCCACTCTATATAGCCTGTAGCGGAAAGTTTACGCGATCTGCCGGATTGATTTCGTATTTTTAATACATTGAATTTAACAGTTGATTCAATATCTACATACACTAACATTTCTGAATAAATTCCGTCTTCAATATGTTCAAAAATACTATAGCCAAATCCGTGACGTGTAATGTAAGGTGATTGACCTCCTGCAGGAAGAAGAGTAGTTGACCAGAAATGTCCGCTCTCTTCATCCCTTAGATAAAAAGCTTCTCCGCCTAAATCACTTACAGGATCATTATTCCAGGGCGTAAGCCGTATTTCATGTGCATTTTCAGTCCAGGTATATGCTGCTCCGCTTTCTGTAATAACAGTTCCGAAATCAGGATTCGCAATTACATTTGACCAGGGAACCGGTGTCCTGTTTTTATCTTCAATCACTATAACATACTCGCTGCCATCAGAGGAGAAACCTCCTAACCCATTAAAAAAGATCAGATCTTTTGGTAAAGGAATAGATGTTGTTATAGGTTCATCCGTGGGTATCGGTGTGAAATAAGGGATCACCAACTTTGCAAGCGGTTTACGTTTAATATGGTCAGCTAAGGTTCCACCATTGTCGGAAATATTAATACGTGCTACTGTTTGAAATAATATACGATCCTCATTTGATATCTGATCTGAAGCTCTAACAAAAATACCGCCCGGACGATCAACTAATTCGGAAGGAATAAGAGCCTGAATGTCATTTTGAAATACCTGTCTGTAACCACTATGCTCTTCGTTCCAGATTACCAGATCAACAGCGAGCCCTTTTAAGCGCCAGTAAGCATGCGCCTGTACAAGTTGTTTGACCAAAAACATATTGGTTTGCTTTTCAATTCTCAATAGAAGAATAGGTAAATCACCGGAGATAGAGTAGCCCCATAAACCGGACTGCCCTCTACGATTATTGATAAGAATTGAAGTGTCAGCACGGAATGCAGAGTTCATAAACAAAATGGAACTTGCAAGCCGGCCATATAATTGCGCATCTGCTTCCGAAGCATTGATTTGTCTGAGCACTACCTGACTATGCGTCCAGGCCAGTTCAAACACACGATCTTTATAATGTTTGTCCTGGCATTTATTAATCAGGCTCTGACAAACTTCTTTAGTTTCTGCAATACCAATAACCATATCAATGGTAACAGTTTCTTCAGGTTCAATAGTTATTTTATATCGTATTGCAACAATAGGGTCTAAAACTGAACCTTGATTTCCGGAAAGCGGACCTGACTTGTTCATCACTTGTGGATTCGCGATTGTATTTCCACGACCAATAAATTCCATTCGGTCAGTTTCATAAGATATTTCTTCAGCCTCTTTTCCCTGTAACGTCATTAAATGAAAAAGCCATAGTGGTTGTTCTTCAGCTGAGCGCGGTCTGCGTGTGCAAAGGATTGAATGTTTACGGGGGATGATCTCTGTTTGCACAAAGAGATTGCTGAATGCAGGCTGAATCAAATCAGATGCGGCAGATGCAAGTACTACTTCTGCATAACTTGTAACCTCAATAGTTCTCCGAATGTCAGAACGGTTTGTTATGCGCACCCTTCGCATTTCTATATCGTCTTCAGGAGACACGACAATTTCTGTATGTGTTTCTATGTCGTTATTGGTAGTGCGAAAGTCAGCATGACCGTGAGAAAATGCAGCTTCATATTTTTCTCCTTTTTTTAGTGTTGGTTGATGCGTATTTGACCAGAAAGTTTCATTGTTCAAATCGCGTATATAACAAAATGTTCCCCAATTATCGCATGTCCCATCCTCGCGCCACCGTGTAACTGCAAGGTCTTTCCAGCGACTGTAGCCACCACCTGCATTTGTTACCATTACATGATATCTGCCATTCGATAGTAATTGTACCTGAGGAATAGATGTATCCGGAGTATTGATTATTCTTGTTTCTGTGCCGCTCGCTGCATAATTAATATCTGTTATGTCTGTGGTGTGAGCAAAAAAGGTTGTCGCTTTTGGAATTCGTTCCTGAAGTAATAAAAGTGTTGCCTTAAACCGTGGCTCCGCTTCAAATAGTTTTTGCATGGGTTTATCAAGAAGTAGATATGCCAATGATAGCAGGCTCATTCCCTGATGATGTGCCATGAACGAATAAACAATAGCGCTGGATTGTCCGCGTTGTAAACGCGATGGTGTAAAATCTATGGCTTCATAAAATCCGTGTCGTCCTTCATATCCCTTTTCGGAAAGCAGCTCAAGGTTTTCACAAGCTTTTTCGGGCGATACCATTAGAGCAAGTGTAGACGCGTATGGTGCAATTACAGAATCTTCTTCAAGACCACGTTTCAATCCCAGACCGGGAGCGCCAAATGCACGATACTGGTAATTGGAATTAGCATTTATCATATTATAACCGGATTCTGAAATTCCCCAAGGCAGACCAGTCCGTTTCCCGTATTCTATCTGCCATTCTACCGCTCCCTTACAGGATTGGTCCAGAAGTGTATTTTCATAAGTAGGCATTACTAAAAGCGGCATAAGATATTCGAACATGGAACCACTCCAGGAAAGAAGAATTGGATTTCCATCTACGTTGGTTAGTAAACGACCCAATGCAAACCAACTCTCTTCGGGTAATTTTCCTTGCGCAATGCCAATGAATGTGCATAACCTGGCTTCGGATGCCAGAAGATCATAAAAACTTACATCACTATGATGTTCCTGCACATTGTAACCAATGGTAAACAGATTGCTGGCTTTGTCATAAAGGAAATCCCATTCCATTTCCGCCAACTCATTGCATTGTTGCGCAAGATATTCTATTGAAGTAATTCGCTCCTCCAACTTTCTAATTGATGTGGCAAGAGAAGTTTGAAACAAATCAAGCCATTCGCTTTCAATGGAAGTATTGTTCGCATCTTGCCGAAGTTCCACTTCTACTTGTAATTGCCGTTCTGTAATTAATAATTCTTTCAATGTTGAATTTGCATTCAGAGAAACAAAATCCATGAACTTAACTGGAGCACTCGTTAACAAAAACCAGGGTGAAAAAATTTGCAACTCTTCATTCACCTGTTCCAATTGTTTATTAAGCATTTGCTTCCACCAATACGTTTCGCTCTCCGGATCATTATTAAGTTTTTCAAGAATAGGGAGGAAGCTTTTCGTTAACACTTCTATGTAAAATTTTACTTCATGATGTGTAACTAAATCAGAACTGAATGCTTTTTCCAAATCACTCTTAAATTGTTGAAGTAACCCAATATTTTTTTCTTCTAATGTGTCGGTAAGAACAAGCAGCGTATCCCGAAGTCCTTTAAATAATTTTAAATCAAGAATTTTTTGATGAGGAATAGCCATTAAACCTTGTCTCAATACAAGCAGATGTCCAACAAGGTTTCCATTGTCCACAGTGGAAATATATTTTGGCAGTAATGGATTTAATGTTTCTGTATCGTACCAATTAAAAAAATGTCCTTTGTAGCGCTCCATTTTATTCAACGTGCTTATTGTTTTTGTTGTTCGATCAATAAGCTGTTTTGTTGTTATGTATCCAAAGTCGCAGGCACTTACATTGGCAAGCAGTGAGAGACCAATGTTTGTAGGAGATGTACGATGTGCTATTAAAACCACCGGATGTTCCTGGAAATTATCAGGGGGTAACCAGTTGTCTTCATGCCCTACAAAACGTTCGAAGAAACTCCATGTTTTTCTTGCTATTTTAAGTAGAAAAATATTTTGTTCTTCGCTAAGTAAGGAAACCTGCTTCGCCAATGGTTTACTTATCCACCAGGTGACAAAGGGTGCAATGAGCCAAAGGAATAATATGGGTCCAATTATGATTATATTCAATGGGGAATAAATAACTAAATAAACAAAAACTACTAAGGCAAGAAAAGGTTCAAACCACATGGAAGAATAAGATGCTGCTAAACTTGTTTGGTTATTAATTTCTTCATTAGCTGAAGGGTTCCATTCAAGAAGTTTTTTTCTTGTAATAAGCATTCTCCATAACGTACGCGCTATTGCTCTCAAATTGGAGTATGCTTCGTAAGGCAAGCAGATAATCGTAAATAATGTTTTTATGCCAATCTCTAAAATGCTACGTACTGAGTTTTTGATATGATGGGTTAATATGACATCTTTAGGTTTCCTGATAGTATCCCAGATGGAAGTTATTATAATCGGAACAACAATAATCCCAGAAACTGCAATTATCCATACAATGAAAGAATGCATTGCAATACATCCGAGTAAAATCAGCGCAGTAAGTGCCGCAGGAATAAGACTACGCCTGATATTGTCAAATATTTTCCAGCGGGATAATCTTGAAATTGGATTTTTATACCAATGCCTTCCTGGGCCCGGTACAAAAGGTAAAAACCATGAGAAAAT
Source organism: Bacteroidota bacterium (assembly GCA_031417555.1). Classification (GTDB taxonomy): domain Bacteria; phylum Bacteroidota; class Bacteroidia; order AKYH767-A; family 2013-40CM-41-45; genus JADKIH01. Next base: position 69,958 of record JANOVV010000069.1, on the reverse strand, counting down.
CTGCCAGTCCCCTCTAACCCAACGTGAGTTCTTTTTCATATCGGCACGATAGCTGGCCGGATATTTTTCAAACAATTGTACATCACTCAACAAACCTGATCGTATATAGCATCCTTCCAAAAGGTCGTGACTTAGAATACCATTTTCAGAAAATTTTCCATCAAGTACTTTTTTAAAAATGTCTATGTCATAAATTCCTTTACCAATAAAGGAACCTTCTGCACATAAATCCTGATATACATCTGAAGATGCTCGGGTGTACGGATCAATGCCGGGCTCATTTCCATGCATACGAGTGTATAACGAACCAGTGATCTCGGGTAAGCTAATTGTTATCCGTGGCTGAAGGATACCATAACCTTTCGTTACCCGTTTCTTTTTTTCACTGTACCATGGACGATTTAAAGGATGAGCCATCGATCCAATTAATTTCCAGGCTGTACCTAATGGTAGTTGTGTATCTGCATCAAGGGTAATTATGTATTTTATATGCGGAAAAATGGATTGATCACCTACGATAAGTGAAAAACGTTCTTTTGAATGGCCGCGCAACAATGAATTTAATTCAGAAAGTTTTCCACGTTTTCTTTCATAACCCATCCATGCATTCTCCTGGGAATTCCAATGTCGCGGTCGATGAAAAAGAAAAAACAAATCGCTTTTTTCTCGCCCATATTTTTTATTTAGTTCTTCAATTCTTTGCTGTGCAAAATCTACGATTGCCTGGTCTTCAGGTAGTGTTTCTTGTGAAGCATCCGTAAAATCTGTCAATAAGCCAAAATGTAAATTGTCTCTTCTGTTTGCCAGGAAACGAACTTCTAAGGCTTCAACCAAGTTGTCTATTTCCTCAAAATTAGTAAGCATTACCGGAGTTACAACCAACGTGCGGCAATCCGGAGGAATTTCATTTGAGAAATTCATTCTTGGCAACAAATGCGGCTTTACCAATAAAGTAGAAAAAAAGTTGACAATAGATATTGCAAGCTGACTTGCGCATAATAATAAAAGAAAAGCTATTGTTAATAGAAGCCAACCATTGTTTGTATCCGAATGCATTCGTATTAAAATACCTGCACTTATGGCTATTGTGAATATCAGTATAAAAGTTAAATACAAAGTGAAAGAATACCTTTGTAGAACTTGTCTCATCCTTTCAATAAACGACACTTGCATTTTCGCCAGCTTTTTTGTTTGTATTACCCCCTCTCCTATCAGGTAATAACCAACATGTGAGGTGCGATTATCATTTTCATTCCTGTTAGCATTTTCATGCATTAACTTTATTGCTATTCGGGCAACATCATGCTCTGATGATTTGCTTTTTTTTGAAATATGCTCCACAACATGCCTATACCTGTCGCGTGTTGAGAAATCCATTGAACCATAAATTCCACCATTATCTTCACGAAGTGTTTGTTCAACAATACTATGTATTTCAACAAAATCACGCCAATCCATTGCGCCCAATAAACGAAGACTGCCGATACTGTTACTGATGGAAACCTGATCTGCCGCTTGCTTTTGAACTTCCGCATTAATCAATTCAATGCTTGTCAATCCGCTTTCAGATAATTGCTGCTCTATCCAGTTAAGTGACATTGCCAAATCGGAACCTTTTCCTCGAAGTTGCCGTGTTAATTCAGACACAAATGCACTCACCATCGGAGGATTGGATCGGGCCATGTCTGCAATTATCAGTATCAGGTTTTTAGGATCTTTCTCTGCTGTTTCAATCATTTTTGTTGCCCAATAATCGGCAAGATTTCTATCAACTCTGTCAATAGCAATCCTTGCAGAAACACGTCTGAGATTTTCAATAAGTCCAAGGCGAAGCATAATAGGTATTGCCCATAATTCACCTAATTTTAAATTTGTAACTGTTTGGTAAGCATACACAAAACTACTCAGGCTCTCAATATCTATTCTTCCATCGCTATGAGAAATTATCTGAAGTACAATATCATAAATACGCGTTAATCCTGCAGATGCACCATCTAAAAGCTGAGGTAAATCTTCGCTATAATCTTTAGGAAAATGTTTTTTTGCGTTACGGATATGTTCTTCTATCAGGTAAAAATTATCAATCAACCATTCAGCTGCAGGTGTAATTTGATTTTTTCTTTTTATTGAATCTGTAATAAGCTTACGCACTTTGTGCAAAATGATTTCATTATCCGCAAGCCGTTTGAGTAAATGATCCTGTGCAGGTTTCGTACTCAATTTATGAGTATATGCCAATGCTTTGCCAAAACGCTCCATCTGATAAGAACTAAATAACTCCGCCCTTAGCGGTTCCTCGTTAAGGTAATTGAGGTCAGAGTTATTTATTTGAAAAATAGCCCTCATATTGGATATGAGTTCGTGTGCTACAGGTATCAATTTCATACTATATATATTATATTTCCAAAGCAGCGTTTAAAATGTCTTGTTCATATTTTTTGTCCTCTTCCTCCATTTTATTACTTCGTACCAAATTACACATAAGAAACTTATTCCAACAGAAATCCAAAGTTGAAATAAAGTTAAATGTTCGAATTCAAAAAACCTTGTCAAAGGTTTAAGATAAAGCAGCAATCCCATTATTCCAATTGTGATACCGATAATAAGTAAAACTAAATTGTTTTTGTAGCGCAAAGTAGTGAGAATTGAATAATAAAATGAGCGGTTAACTAAAGTTAGAAATATATTAGCGGCTATAAGAACAGTGAAAACCATTGTACGGGTAAGTGACTCACTGAAACCCTGGTGTACTGAATATTGATACACAATTAAAGTTCCTGCTGTAATCATTAAACCTTGTATAATGCTAGTAGTTAGTTCTTTCAAATTGAAAAAAGTGGTTGATAGCGGACGAGGTTTTTGAATCATTGTGTTTTTTTCCATTGGTTCATTTTCATAAATAATTGAACACGTAGGTCCCATAATTAATTCTAAAAAAATAATGTGTATAGGTGAAAATATATTTGGATAAATCCAACCCAAGGCTAGTGGAATAAAAACTGTTAGAATAATAGGAATGTGTATGGAAATTATGTATTGAATTGCTTTTTTTAGATTGGTATAAATCTTTCTACCCATCTCCACTGCATTCACCATTTTGGATAAATCATCTTCCAACAATATCAAGGAAGCGGCTTGTTTTGCAATCTCGGTTCCTTTTTTACCCATAGCAATACCGATATGTGCAGCTTTCAATGCTGGTCCGTCATTTACACCATCGCCGGTCATTGCAACAATTTCATTTTTTGCTTTTAATGCATTGATGATTTTTAGTTTTGCATCAGGAAACATTCGGGTAAATAAATTAATGTTCAATACCTCTTCTTGCAATTCACTATCAGATAATTTCATCAGCTCCTCGCCGGTTATACTTTTTTCATAACCTCTGAATCCAATCTGTTTGGCAATTGCTGTAGTAGTAAGCGTATTGTCGCCTGTAACAATCTTTACTGAAATACCGGCAGTATAAAAATCTTGTAACACCTTATGAATATTTTTTTTTGGTGGATCATAAAAAGCGACAATGCCTTTAAAAGCGAATTGAAATTCCTGTTGTGTTGCAGGATAGTTGTTGCCGCTAAAAATTACTTCCCCAACTCCTAATAATCGATAGCCATCTATTGCTAAAGTTTTAATCGCATTTTCTATTAATTCTTTCTCAATACTTGTGAGGTTACTTACGTTCATCAAAGCTTCCGGTGCGCCTTTGGCGGCAATGATGCGTTTGTTTGAATTATTTTCAAAAATATGGGTCATCATTGGTGGCTTTCCTTCCAATGGATATTCGTGAACCATTTTATAATGATGTCTTTCATCTGTCACCACTACCTGCAGATATGCATTGTGCAATGCCACTTCCATAGCGTCAAATGGAATTGGTTCACTTGCCCACATGGCCAACTCGATTAGTTCTTTTTCTTCTTCACTCAGTTTATCTTCAGGATCAGAAATTTTTTTCGAAGTAAGTACATAAAGTTTTGCAAGGCTCATTTTATTTTCTGTGATAGTTCCTGTTTTATCGGTACATATCACTGTAGAACTACCCAATGTTTCAACGGTTTTCATTTGTTTAACCACAATTCCTAATTTCATCAACCGCCAGGCCCCCAGCGCCATGAAAGTGGTGAAAGCAACAGGAATTTCTTCAGGCAAAATACTCATTGCAAGTGTGAGTGCTTTTAGTAAACTATCCCATAAATTATAAGAATGAAAATAATTGATAGTCCAAACAATTAGAAAAACGACTGTTCCTGCTATAACCATCTTTTTTACAAAATTGTTTAGCTGTAATTCTAATGGTGTTTTATCTTCTTTTATACTTTCTAAGCTTTTTCCGATTTTTCCTAATTTTGTTGAATTACCTATTGCAGTAATGATAGCAATTGCTAATCCGCTCGCAACGTTTGTTCCGCTAAAAATTAAATTATCCACCTTTGTTGAATCTTTATAAACCGATAAAGATTCCCCTGTAAGAATAGATTCGTTTACGGAAAAATCGTTGGAATGAACAATGATGCCATCGGCAGTAATGGATGTACCTTCTTCAACCATCAGGTAGTCGCCAATCACCAACTCTTCGCTCTTTATTTCCTCCGCCTTTCCATTGCGAATTACTTTGCATTTTGGTTGCGTAAAATCTTTTAGTCTTTCCAAGGCATTACGACTTCTCGAATCCTGATACAATGAAATGATTGAAATCAAAACAATGGTACAGCCAAGAAAAATTCCGTCCCCTGTTTTTCCGCTAATGAAATAAATAGACGATGCCACTAATAATAAAATCACCATTGGCTCTTTTGCTATTCGTTTTAAAGCATCAAAAAAAACATTTTCTTTTTTATAATCTAATTTATTGATCCCATATTTCTTCCTTGCCTCAAGCACCTGAACATGGGTTAAACCCTTTATGCGAAAATTATTTGCAGGCATTATAAGGATAAATTTATTTGAAATCGCTTCTTTAAGATTACAACTAATATAAGTGTGTTAAATTATCCATTAATCATTTTCATTTTTTACTTTTCTGTTTACCGCTTTCGTTAAAATTATTGATTTGTCCGTTTTGACTACTTTTAATTTTAGAATATACTGAATCGCATTTCAGAGAAATTTTTGATTGTTTTCATAATAATTACCACTACTTTGTGAATTAATATTTAATGATATCCATCATACTTATGCATAATTATTTATTTTAAAATTTTCTTCAGTAACTATGTTACCAGAATATTTTATTTACGCACAATCTCCACAGAACATTTTGCATGTAATGCCAACGCATGAGAAACCGAACCTAACAAAAAACGCTCGACAGCACCAGCACCATGCGAACCAACCACAATCAAATCAGCTCCATATTTTTCGGCTTCTTGGAGGATTTCACTTTTAGGAGAACCTTCAATAACAACAGTTGTTATAGTTAAAGCTGGATTTTTTTTTCGCAAAATATTTGCAGCATATTCATTTGCATCCTTAGCCACTTTAATCACATTACGTTTGGCTTCTGCATAATATTCGTCCAACACCCCCATTGATCCAATATTTCTAGATAATGCAACCTTGTCAATAACAGAAATAATTCGAATTTCCGTTTTAGGCGAGAATAGTCTGCGGGCAACCTCCTCAACCGCAGCTTTGCTATGTGTAGAGCCGTCAGTAGCTAAAAGTATTTTCATTGCTGTTGTTCTTTTTTTATTTTTCATTTTATTTAGCTTTATAATATTTTCTTTATTACCACTATTGCAATATGCTAGATCTAATTATTTTATATATTTAATAAATATTTTTACATTTTCATTCCCCCCATCGAGTTCGCTCCATTCCTTAAAATAAAAACACTGTTGAGAAGATAACTGCCTGATGAAACAACAAGGTCACCTTCCGAAATTCCGCTTATCACTTCAATTTCGTTTTTATTTTCTATTCCTGTTTCAATCATTTTTTTCTCAAACATTCCGGATGATGTTTGAACCCAAACAGAGGTAGAGTTTTTGCCCAGAACAATAGATGACTTGAAAATGACAAGTGTTTTTTTCAGATTTCTTTTAACTGAAAGTGTTGCCATCATTCCTGGTTTTATTTTTCCTTTGGTATTCTGCACACTAATTTTTACGGAAGATACTTTTCTGTCTGCATCAAGCGCGGGAGGATTTAAAATGATTTGTCCTTTAAACGTTTCATTGGGTAATGCATCAAACTCCAAATCAATTTCAGGGTTTTGGAATAGATAAGAAAGTTCATTCTGATAAATTTCGGCATTAACCCAAACGGTTTCCAATGAAGCAATTCCAAAAAGTGATGTTCCTATAGTAACATATTCTCCTTCATTAATATTCAGTGCTGATAAATATCCGTTTACATTACTGTAATAATTTATTGTTGGTGAAGTCTTTTTATTCTGCTTTAATTCCAATATCTGTGCTTCAGTTAAACCCCACAGTGAAAGCTTTTTATATGATGCTTCCACCAAAGTATTAACCGTATTTATTTGATCTGTGTAATTTAATTGCTGTTCAAGTGAGAGAAGAAATTCATTTTCATCGGATAATAGTTCTTCGCTGTAAACAGCGTAAAGTGCTTGTCCTTTCTTTATTTCTTCACCAGGATTTCGAACAAATAATTTTTCAATTCTTCCATTCACACGTGAACTGATGTTGCTGAGATTATTTTCATCAATGGTAACCGTGCCGACAAAATCAGAAGTTTCAAAAATAGCTTTTATTTTTGCGGTGTCAACAGTAAGATTGATTAATGCACTTTCGTGTGATGTCAATTTCACAATGTTCGGCATCATATCCATTCCGGCATGCTCATCTCTTATTTCTTTTTTCTGAGTGCATCCCACAAGAAAAAACAGAATTGCAAAAGATAATATTTTTATTTCAGTTTTCATTTTTCATCAGGTTTAATTAAACTTTCGCTGTCGAGCAAGTATCCCGCATCCTTTGCAATTTCATCCTGATCTGTAATTCCTGAAATTATTTGAGTGAATCCATCTGTTTCTTTTCCCACTATAACTTCTGTTGCCTTTAACATTTTGTTTTCCTTTTGTGCATTCTCTATTTTCAGCCAAACAAATTTTCTATTGCCAAGTGATAAAATTGAAGAAGATGGGACAACGAGATAATTTCCTTTTGATTCCAATTCAGCGTTCACAATAGAATTGATTTTTAATTTCAGCGTTTTATTTTTCAAATAAACTCTTGCCTGAATAAATTTTTGTCCTTCTTTAAATGCGGGTTCCATAAAATTGATGCTTGCATTAATGGAATCGTCAAGCAGCAATTGACTTTTTATTTTCACGGGAAGATTTGCCTTTATTTCTGCTCCTTCGTTTGCATCAAAAGCAACAATGGCATATACTTCTTCGCAATCATTCAGTACAAATAATGTTTGTCCTTTGGTTACATAATCACCTTCACTGATTCGTGCAGTTGACTGCATTGTATTTGCTGTGATTGCTTGTTGCGTGTTACTCATGCCATTCATGCCGAATGAAGCGGACGAAGCATTTTGAGATGAACTATTTTTCTGTTGTTGAAAATCATAAAAAATAAATCCATCGTAAGGACTGTAAACAGTGATTGATTTTAATGTTTGTCCACTTGTTTCAATTTCACTGATTTGCTTTTCAGAAAGTCCGAGTAATTCTAATTTCTGTTTTGTTGCTTCAAGTAGGTTTGTATCACTTTTTGTTTTCAGGTGATGTAGGTATTCTTCCTGGTAAGTATTTAATTCGGGGCTGTACAACTGCAACACTTTATCCCCTTTATGTATATATTGAAAATTTAGTTTCACATACAATTTTTCAATCCTTCCTCCTGTGCGAACTGCAACTTTGTTATTTCTTCTTTCATCAAAGGCAATGAATCCCGAAGCATAAACAGTTTGAGTAATATTTTTTACTATCGGATGAATTGTTTCCGCATTTGACAAAACAGTTTTGTTTGCCGGTGCTAAAACATTTTGAAGTGCGGTATCTGAATTTTTCTGTTGATGATTCATTCCAGCCATATCATCCCCGCCGGAAGGACGGGCAGGCGCTTTCATCCCCGGCATGTCGCTCATAGTATTAATTTCATCGCTCTCCTTATTTTTATTGCTGTTGCATCCAACAATAAATAAAAGAATGAATATGCTATGCAGAAATATTTTTTTCATTTTATTTTTTCTCCGTTTCAAATTCGTATTCCGCCTGCAACTTCAATACACTGTTGAGTTTATCTAAGTATTCCATTTGTTTCATCAACGTCATATCCCAAGCATCGAGCAGTAGGAAAAAACTTCCGGTATTTTGCTTGTATGCCAATAAAGATGTTTCCAGATTTTTCTCATACGAGGGAATAATTTCACTTACATAATTATTCAGTTGTTCCTTTTCAAATCTCCACATGATTAATTTTTCAGTACTCATTTTTAGAGCCATCAGTTGCATGGTCTCCTTTTCTTTCTGCATGGCTGCAATTTCAAATCCCATTGATTTTACCTCCGACTTATACATTTTTGACGACCAGGGAGCAATAGGAATAGTTAACATTCCCATCACAGAAAACTGGTTTGGCATTCCGTACATCTGCATGTGCTGTGCTTTAATTCCGAAATCAGATTTTTTAAAAGAGGACATATACTTCTGATTCAAAGTCATGGAAGCGATGGAGTTTTCAATGGAAAGAATATCGCTACGTTTTATTGTTGAAGTGTCAACAAAAAGAAGAGTATCATAATTATTTAATGCTATACTTGTATCAATACTGAAAGCAGTATTGATGTCGCGGTTCATTAAAATGTTTAAGCCGATATTGCTTTCTGCCATCTGTGAGAGCAACATGGATTTCATATTTTTTAAATCAGTGATTTTTGCCTGCGCTTTGTAAATAGTAGATAAATCAGATTGATTATATTTGTATCGTTCTTTGGCAGTGGCAATAAAAAGATTAAGAAGTTGAAGATTTTCTTCCACCGTTTTCATTTTTTTCTCTGCTACATAACGCTGGTAATAAAGCAGCTTTGCATTGTTACGAAGAATATTTTTTGTCCAATCTGCATTATTCTGCTGTACACTTGTAAGCGACTTGATGTAATTCTTTTTTGCATTCAGCTTAGCTCCATTCGGAATCATCTGCTCTGCCGAAAACATAAGACCTGCTTGGTTCATTGGGTCGTCTTTTGAATTTAGCATTGAAAAATCATACGGAAACCTGTCAAGTCCTAATGAAACTGTTGGCGGCATCCAGCTTTTTGCACCGTCTGCCTGTGCTTGTATAGATTTAATTTTTGATTCATAAATCAATATTTCAGGATACGATGCTTCTATTTTTTGAAAAATAGTTGGCAAGCTCAGATGTGTGGTATCCTGAGCGACCACTGATGCCGAATAAGACATCAGGAGAATAATGGTGATATGTTGAATTCTGATTTTCATTCTTTAATGTCTAAAATTTGCAACTTTCCGAATTTTTTAAGTTCGCGTTCTTTCATTATTTCGTAAATCAAAGGCAGAATTATCAGCACAAAAAAGACGGCAGTAATTAACCCGAACACAAATGGAATGGCAATGGGTTTCATAACATCGCTTCCAACTCCCGTTGATGCAAGCACAGGTATTAATCCAAGTATGTTGGCAAGATTAGTCATCAGGATTGGGCGCACACGCGGTGTCGCTCCATCGAAAATTGCAGTTCTGATGTCATTGGAAGTGATACTGGAATTGTTCTTGACTAATTCACCAATAGAATTATTAAGGTAGGTAATCATTATAACGCCTACCTCGACTGCAACTCCAAAAAGCGCAATGAATCCTACAGCGACTGCAACGGAAAAATTTACATGATAAAAATAGAGTGAATAAACGCCACCAACGAGTGCAACCGGAATGCTTATGAAAACAATAAGCACCGACTTTGCAGAACGAAATGTGAAATACAAAATGAAAGCGATTACGAGCATAACAATGGGGATAATAATCTTCAAACGATTCTGCGCTCTTACCTGATTTTCATATTGCCCGCTCCATTCAATGAAGTATCCTTTGGGAAGTTTTTTAAACGCTTCGTCAATTTTTTTCTTTGCATCATTCACAACACTTCCCATGTCCCTTCCTCTTACATTAAACAAAACTGTTCCGCGCAGCAAAGCATTTTCAGAATTAATCATTGGCGGTCCTTCCTTGACAGAAATATCAGCTAAAGCAGAAAGCGGTACAGGTCCGTATTGAGATGTCTGAACAGGGATGCGTTTGATTTCAGATAAATCATTTCTGAAATCCTGCGCCAATCGAATGTTCACATTGAATCGTTGTCTGCCTTCTACCGTAGTAGTTAAATTCATCCCACCCAATGCAGATTCAACCAGCATGTTTACATCATCCACACTTAAACCATATCGTGCAATTTCTTTGCGATTGATTTTTATTGTTAAATATTTTCCACCTGTAAGTTGTTCTACATACAAATCTGCAAGACCTTCAACACCTTTTAAAGCTTTCTCAACACGCAGTGAAATATCATAAATACTATCGAGATTTTGTCCATAAATTTTTACACCAACATCGGTTCTGATTCCGGTTGATAGCATGTTGATACGATTGATAATCGGTTGTGTCCATCCGATAGTAACTCCGGGAATCTGTACTTTCTCATTCATTTCAGCGATGAGTTTTTCTTTTGTCATTCCTTCTCGCCATTGTGATTTTTGCTTGAGAACAACAATGGTTTCAATCATGCTGATAGGTGCGTTGTCCGTTGCAGTGTAGGCTCTTCCTGCTTTGCCTAAAACATTTTCTACTTCAGGAAAACTTTTTATGATTTTATCCTGCACCTGTAAAATCCGTTTTGCTTCAGAGTTGGAAACATCAGGAAGAGTTACAGGCATTAGCAGCAATGAACCCTCATCTAAAGGAGGCATGAATTCGGTTCCGATATTTATAATCAGAGGAATACTGGCAATAACAACTACAGCGCATAAGATGAGAATTGTTTTTTTCCAGTTCATGCAAAAGTTAAGAACCGGCCTATAAAGGCGAACGAAGAAATTTGAAACAGGATTGCGGCTTTCGGGTATTAGCTTTCCTTTTACCAAACTTCTCACAAGCATTGGAGAAACCGTGATGGCAAGAATAGCAGCGCCAAGAAGTGAAAATGTTTTGGTGAGCACTAAAGGAGAAAATAATTTATTTTCCTGCCCTGTGAGAAACAGAATCGGTGAAAAAGAAATTATCATGATGATAACAGAAAAGAAAACAGAACGACCAAGCGAAGTGGTTGCTTTCTCTACAATCTTGATTCTTTCCTCGTTAGAAAGCTCTTTTGTATTTGCGATTCTATCTTTCATTCCGTTTTCTTTTTAATTGCATAATCTGTCAATGAGCGATATGCATTTTCAGCCATCACAATTCCGGGGTCAACGACATCACCGATTGCAAGCGCAATTCCGCCAAGTGACATGATGTTTGAAGTGATTCCAAAAAGTGACATTAAAATAAAGCCGATTAAAACAGAAAGAATAATGGAGATGATTGCAACAAGTCCGCTTCTTACATGAAACAGGAAAAGGATTACAATAAATGCCACAATCAAAATTTCCTGCCACAATGCAGTTGTCAGTGTATCAATAGAAGCAAGAATAAGATTGCTGCGGTCGTATGCGATTTTAAATTTCACTCCATCGGGCAAACCTTTTTCTACATCTTTCATTCTTATTTTTACACGTTCAATCACATCTTTTGCATTTTCTCCGTAACGAGATACAACAATTCCACCCACCACTTCACCTTCACCATTCTCTTCCGTAATTCCTAAACGCAAATCGCTGCTCATCTGAACTGTTGCTACATCACTCAACTTGATTGGAATAGTTTTGTAAGAGCCGACAGCAATGTTTTTTATATCCTCAATGCTTTCAATATAACCAAGCCCCTGTACCATAAATCCTGCACTATTAAACTCGTATAAGCTTCCGCCAACATCCTTGTTGTTTGCTGAAACAGCTTTGGCAACATCCATCATCGGAATGTTGTAATACAAAAGTTTGTAAGGATTTATTGAAACCTGGTACTGTTTCTGAAAACCTCCGAACGAAGCAACTTCACTCACACCATCCACATGCTGCAATGCAAATTTTACATACCAATCCTGCAATGCTCTAAGTTCACCAAGATTGTAATTAGGTGCATCTAGCGTGTACCAGAACACATGACCGATGCCTGTTCCATCAGGACCAAGTGAAGGAGTGATTCCGGGAGGTAAAAATTTCTGAGCGTAGTTCAGCCGTTCCAAAACTCTTGTTCGCGCCCAGTAAACATCCACATCATCATTGAAAACAACAAAAATGAAACTCATACCGAACATAGATGCTGCACGTATGGATTTTATTTTAGGAATACCTTGCAGGTTCGATACCAGCGGATAGGTAACCTGGTTCTCCATGATTTGAGGATTGCGACCCATCCACTCTGTAAAAACAATCACCTGGTTTTCTGATAAATCCGGAAGTGCGTCAACAGGAGTTTTGTAAATGGAATATACTCCTCCCACTATAATCATAATTATTCCAATCCACACAAAAAAGCGGTTATGAATTGACCAGGATATTATTTTTTCTATCATCTTCCCCTGAGTAAAATATTATAGAAACCACCAATACATATTCCGATGAATGTGCCAAGAATAAATATTTCAATTATACCAGCGAATGCTTCAGTAGGAGTTACATTCATTTTTACGATTGAAGAAGTATCAATACCGTGGAACATATTATTGAAATATGTTATTGTCCCATCATGTCCTAAAAAATACATTAGTAACATGCACCCGATATAAAGAAGAAAAAATGTAAATCCAATTGAAAGCCCAAGTTTTCTTGGGTCAATCTTAAAACTGTTTTTATTTCTTCCGGAATTTTTTAAATGAACTGCATCACCCATTCTATCAGTGTCATCAACATTATCAGGCATGACCATAAAAATTGTAAGAAGTACTGTAAGAAGTATAAAATCATTAGCAATCTCACCTAAACCCAAAGTCGGAAGAACAAACAGAAGCAAAATTGGAATGATGCAAATCACGAGCATCCATATTGTATATTTTTTCATGGTAGTATGTATTGTGTTATGTGAATAATTGAATGTTTCATGATAAAATAATCATTTGGTGAACATCTTTTTTGCACAAGAGCAAGCTGGATTATCTAAATTAAGACAGTAATAAGTATTTCTTCCATCCACTTCCTTCTTCAATAGTCCGGCCCTTTTCATGATACCAAGATGTCTTGAGACAATCGGTTGTCCAAGTTTCAAAGTTTCATAGATATTTTTTACACTCAGCTTATCGCATCCACAATTGGACAACAGATTTAAAATATGCAATCGTTCCGGATGACCCATTGATTTGACCATTTCTGATAATTCATTTGCATTATGTCCGCTTTTGCTTATTAGTTTTTTATTAATCATTTCACTTGCATTGTTAAGCATCACTATTATGAGTCAACTCAATAGAAAATGAGAATTTTTAAATCAGAACATTAGGTATGACATTTTTTGAATAAATGAATGTAATCCTGAGTGTTACTTAATACTTATTTTTGAAATCAATAATCATCATTTTATGATGTTCTTGTCTCGCCATTTCCATCGGTACATTGCCCGCTAAGAGTAGGTACGCACAACAAACAATATCATTGATTGAATGAAATTAATGACAACAAAAAGGAAATCAATAAATCAAATAAGGATAGACCGGTTGACAATAAAAACCGGCTCGTGAAGAAGTAATGGAGGGATGTTAAATGTTAAAAATTCTTTATCTAAAACATTATCAATAGTTGTAAAAACATATACTTGCAATGAAAATAATAATACAGAAAATTTCGCTTCATTTATTTTAAGTTGCTGACTTGATTTTTGTGAATCGTTAATTTTATGAAAAACAAATTTTGAATTACAACAATCTTTATTGCATTTTTTATTCTTTGGACAAATTGGACATTTACTTTCATCGCCCCATGAAATATTAATATTAACAAGTTTTCCACAACAAAACTGTCTTTCAATAGCAAACCCATTTACTGCAAAAAAGTAAAAGTTTAAAAGTAGAATTACTATTGTTCGTTTTATAAATGACAGGTTTTTCATTTTTAAAATTCTACGACAAACTTATTAAGTGCACATTATCTCATATATGATTAAATACAGAGCAAAATATGATTTATATCATGTCTGAATTTAGCTTCTGTTTACAATGAGCCGCATATGGATTTTCACTGTACAATAGTGCGAATCTTAAATTAGGAAAGTGTTACACAATTTTAGATGTATGTTATATAAATCACATATTTTTAATAAGTAAATGTTATACCTGCTCCCCATCCCATATCACTATCATAGTGGGTTGATAATCCGAAATATTTTGTAATGATGTATCGAAACCCTGCCATGTATTCTTTATCGGTATTTGCCATGAGATTGAAACGCAATCGGCTTGTTACGGGAATGTCTTCCCGCATTAGTTGGAAACGAAATTTGCCATCAGTATCAATTCTAAAATCGGCTTTCAATAACATAGGTAATGTGTATTCAATGCCAACAACAAATGCTTTACGGTCATTTTTATTGTTTACCTGACCAAATGAATTATAGTAATCACTACCAAATATATTTTTCATTTCATTATCAGTAACCTTTTTATAATGGTAATCAAAACCAGCATAAGCATACCACCATTGCATTTTACCAAGGTAACGACCAAACATAGTTTCGCTTTCATAGCCATGCTCATCATGATAGCCCAAATGCCACATCGTTTCTAATTTCCAACGAGTATTGGCGAGCATTGCTTCACCATCACTGCCATTACTTTCCAAACCAACTTTTGCCATTGAATGAAACTCTCTGTCATCACTAAATAATTTTCGTTGTGCTAATTTGGGATTTGGAATTTCGGGATTTGGTGGTGAGTTTTCATAACTGAAGACTCTTCCCATTCCACTCATCATGTGATAAAGAATATGACAATGAAAAAACCAATCACCACTTTCTGTTGCTGCAAATTCGATTGTATCTAATTCCATCGGCATGATATCAATTATATTTTTCATAGGCGCATATTCTCCATGCCCATTCAAGACTCGGAAATCATGTCCGTGCAGATGCATGGGGTGCCGCATCATGCTATTATTGAAAATTATTATTCTTAAATTTTCGCCTTTCTTTATTAAAATTTTATCCGATTCCGATACTGTTTTATTATCTAATGTCCACACATACCGGTTCATATTTCCCGTTAAATCAAATCTTAATTCTTTAAGGGAACCTGATGGCAAAGTTGTTTTTTCGGTTGCACGAAGCATACCGTAATTCAAAGTAACAATATCAGGTGATTCACTTTCCATATTCATACCCTGCATACTATTATTATTGGGCATTTGCATATTGTTCATTTCAGGTTCCTGCACATTATTTTTTTTCTTTTCATTCTTTTGTTTTTCCTCACCGGTTATTTCGGGGTACATAACAGTATTCATGTCCATTTCCTGATTTTGCATTTTCATCCCTTCCATTTCAGTCATGTTACCGTTCATGTCCATCATGTCGTTCATCATTTTCATACCGGCAAAATATTTTAGCTTAGGCAATTTAGTAGCCGATACTTTTTCTCCGCTGCCTAACCAAAGAGAAGCTGATTTTGTGCGGTCTTCCGGTGTAACTAAAAATTCATAGCTCCTGTTATCGGGAATGGTTACAACTACATCATACGTTTCAGAGACGGCTATAATTAACCTGTCAACCTCTACCGGTTCCACATCATTGCCATCTGTTGCTACAACAACAATTTTACCACCTGAGTAAGTAAGCCAGAAATAATCTGAAGCACCACCATTTGCTATCCTTAGTCTTACTTTGTCTCCCGCTTTAAATTGAGGCTGCTCATTTTGATTTTTGCCATTAATTAAAAATTTATCATAATACACATCACTTACATCCATTGCGTTCATTCGTTTCCATTCATTGGTAACCTTAGTCTTGAAATGCCCCGTTTTTATTGCCTCAGTATAGCTTTGTGTCGTACCCTTTTTTATAGCAAACCAATCTGTTGCATTATGCAAACTACGATGGACTTCTTCAGGTTTCAGGTCTGTCCATTCACTTAACACAACAGGCAATGTAGGGATGTCCCACTCTTTTCTTTTGTTCATGATAAATGCACCATACATACCGATTTGTTCCTGTAAACTGGTATGACTATGATACCAATGTGTACCGTGCTGAATGATTGGGTATTTATACAAATGTGTTGTATGTGGCTTAATCGGCATCTGAGTAAGATTGGGAACGCCATCAAATTGATTAGGCAAAAACAGTCCATGCCAATGAAGGGATGTTTCTTCGTTCAATTCATTGTGCACCCATATTTCTGCCGTGTCGCCTTCGGTAAATGTCAAGGTAGGCATGGGTATGGTTCCATTCGTTGCTATAGCACGTTTTGATTTACCTGAAAAATTTACGACAGTATCTCTAATGTATAAATCGTAGCGGACAGTATGTGGAGGGGTATTATTAGTAATAGTTTTTATTGGCCCCACGTTTGCCTTTTGCATTTCCATTTTATCCATATCATGAGATGAATTGTTATCATCTCCGCCTGACGGACGGACAGGCATTTTAATATCACTCTTTTTATTCTTGGAACTGTCTTGCATGGGTACATGCATTTCATCCAGTTTATTATTTGTCGGAGTTGAAACAGCTTTAGATTTTTCCTTAATTAATTTCATTCCGCATTTTGGACAATTACCCGGCTTGGCAGCATGAATTTCCGGATGCATTGGACAGGTATAAGTTGCGGATTGAATTTTATTTGGTTTCTCTTTTGTATGCATATCCATGCCCTTCATATCCTGGGCGGGCACCAAGGAATGTATTGTGAAAAAGAGGAAGATTAAGATTATTTTTTTTAGATACATTTTTTATATTATTTTCTTGATGAGTTATGGTTAATCATAATTTTCCATTCACCATTTACTTTTTTCAATACTGATGTGGATACGCCTTTGCGTTTGACTTCTGCATTATCTTTAGCAACTAAAATTGAATAGTTGTACATTTCACTGGCGAATGCATAGTTCCCATCAACCAGTACTTCTATGGTATAATTACTGAACTTGAAAGATTTAAAATCTTTGAATTCGGGGATGAGATGATGTTCCATGTAATGGACATAGTTACCCTCGCTGCCACCCGATTCAAATATTTTAGAATCCGCAGTAAACAGGTTTTCTGTCCCGGTGACATCCAGTTTTTCAACAGCATCATTGTATTGTTTCAATACAGATTTTACCATAGCAGTGTCATTGCTTTGAGCAAACGACATAACGGACAGGTATATCAAACTTATACCAGCTATTATTTTTTTCATTGGATTCAGATTCTTAATTTTTTATTACCATACCATTTGGTTTATTGCCGACAGCTATATCAAGTAGTTTAACATGATTAACCACATCAATAAGAGAAACAGTATTTGCACCTTGATTAGTAACATAAGCTTTTGTTCCATCACTATTAAAAATGATAGCATGTGCATTTGTCCCTGTTGAAAGATTACCAGCGGCAGTCCAAAATCCCCCTATGTTTTCAAAGAATACAATTTTTCCATTTGTTGCATCACTTACCCATAATTCGTTGTGATGAGAACTGAAAGCAACATAACCAGGCATAAAACCCAGATTTATTGTAGCAGTAACATTTGCATTCATCACATCTATTTCTGACAGAGTCATGTCGCTTTCATTATCGGCATACATTTTACCATTTGGTGCAGGCCATGCTCCAACGGGATCCAAACCTACCGGTATAGTAGCCATAATTGCCTTTGTTGCTGGGTCAATCATTGAAACAGTTCCGTCCATAGTGTTTGCTACAAAAACCATTGAGCCATCAAATGAAAAAGTTAATTCTGATGGCGCTTTTCCTACGTTGATAGTGTTTGTTAGTGTATAATCAGAAGTATTATAAACCAGCACTGTGCCTTGAACAGTGTCTGCCTGAGGAATCCAAAGTTCGGAACCCGAAGGACTGAAAGCCGCGTTGTGTGGCAGATGCATTGTACTTATTTCATGATGAATTTCTCCGGTAACAGCATCTAAGATCATTACTTTGGTTGCGCCGCCCATTCCATGACCACTATGTCCGCCGCTTAAATCCATTGCTGCAATAGCAACAGCAATAAATTTTTTATCGGGGCTTAAATAAACATGATGCGGATACTGTGCATTGTTTAAACTTAGCGTGCGTTTAATGGTGCTACTTGAAAGTTCAATTACCGAAAGATTATTGGATGTACCATTCACGACATAAAGTGCAGGGTAAGAAATATCCGTGTTTGCAGGTGTAGGTTCATCATCTTTATTTTTTTTGCATGATGAAATGGAAATTGCAGATATTACAATTGCCACCATCATTAATTTTACCGTTTGTTTTTTCATTTTTTATTTTTGTTTATTGTTAAATACTATTTATTCGCTCAGTGTATTCTTTTAATTCTGATTTTACCATAGCAGTGTCATTGCTTTGGGCAAATGAAATACCTGAAATGCATTTCAAATATTACTGTTGTTTTGCCTTCAAGGTTTCTTTTGTTGAACCACAAGTCAGCATTTGTTTTCCGAAGTATGGATTACCTATCTTTTCGGTTTCACTTAACCAGTAAGCGCCCTTTCCATTGTTTGCCATAGGACAAAACTGATAATAGAGATCAGAAATATTGAAGTTTAATGCCTTCATTAACTCATACATATTCTTAGACAGAGTTATGAAATGTTCACGCTGATGATCAATATCGACCGGGCTTTTAATGTGCTCGGCATCATAATGTAATTTGTCAGAATACTTTATCCATATTTTATGTTGGTTGGGAGGGAGCATTTCTATTGGCATATTGTCAATTGCATTAAATATTTTCCTGGCTGCAGCTCTTGCACTGTCGGCATTATCAACAATCAAAGAATTTTTAAGATTGAGATAAGAAGTTAACATTTCATTTAATACTTGTTTGCTATCGGTTTGCGCAAATGATGTTTGCACAAATGAGATTGTCGTTAGGGCAATAATGAGAATTATTTTTTTCATTTTTTTTTATTATATAGATTCAAATTTTGACTGAATAACATTTTTTCTATTTCTGGTTGCTATCATTGTGTTCGAAGCTGCCTTCGCTGCTGAACTTTGATGAAATAGATTGACCATTCATTGTTAAAGTTGTAACAACATTAAAAGATTTACCTGAATTTGCACCCATTGCTGTAAGTGCACCATCCATCATCATGAGGTCAATTGATTTGGATTTTCCATCTTTGTACTGAAAGTCAGCTTTGCCTGTCCAACCATTAACGTCAATTGGATTCGTCAAATCATCACAAAGATAAAAGGCAACATCTTTTCCGTTCATCACCATTTCAATATGGTTTTTTTCTCCTGCCTCTTCAAGGATACCTTTGTGAGGACCTGCTCCGGGCTTATCTACTTCATGTGATTCTTCCGCTTTCGTATTTGCTTCGGGCTGTGATTGCACTGCTTTTTTCGTTGCAGCATCCGATGAATTAGCTTGATTATCTGAACTTTTTGTTCCAGAATTGCACGATATTAAAATTCCCATACCGAGAGTCATAAATATTACTGATATTCCAATAATTGATTTTTTCATTTTTAATATTGTTTGATTTATTAATTTATTTACAACAAGATTTTTTATGAATGAATATTGCTTTCAAAAACCTTAACCCGATTTGAGAAATAGCTTTCAGTAACTTTTTCATTTTTATTTTATAATTAATTGTTTCGACTATTTTTTCACTTGTAAATCTTTATTGCTTGTGAAGGTTGCAGAATAGGATTTGCCGTCTTTATTTAATTTGCAAATTGCTGAAAATGACTTTCCATTTTGGGCTTTCATGGCTGTAAGTTTTCCATCCATCATCATCAAGTCTATGGTATTTTTTGATTTGTCAGCGTATTCCATTTTAACGCCCCCAGTTATATTATTAATGGAAAGTGATTTTGCATCGCTGTCTAATAAATAAAAAATGAGGTCATTTCCGTCAGTGACCATTTCAATATGAAAAGGGTCTGCTTCTTCAATCGTTCCACCATGAGGGCCTTTTCCAATTTCACCAACATGATGGTCTTCTTCCTGCTCTCCTGTTTTGCTTTCTTCCTTTTCCTTTTCTGGTTTTGCGGTTATCATCGCCTGTGGATTTATGTCAGAGCTTTTTTCAGGAAAGCGATACGATTCTAAATATTTACCCATCGGTCCAATACCTTCCATGTGAACAAGCATTGCTCCGTGATGACCTGCAATAGAAACAGTAATGCCTGATAAAATCAAAAGCAATGATACTAATGCTTCTGACAACCATTTTCTTTTTAAGAAAAAATGGGAAAAAAATTTTATTAGGAGAGCTGCAAGAGAGAACCACCACGTAAGTGTGGCCATCTGTTCGTGTGTATCAAATATTTCTTTTGCTTGCCCGGTAAGTATTCCTGGCATCGCATGAAACGTATTTGATGCTAGCCAAGCAGTAATTACACCAAGCGTCAAAAGAATAAGTGTTACAATACTAAATTCTCTTTTGAAGTAAAAAAAAGAGAGCAATTGAAAAACAACAGCAATTAACAATAAGACAATCGGGAAATGGACAATTAACGGATGATAATTTGGAAAAGCACTTGTGGCTTCCATTTGCTGATGTTCTGCCATTTCCTTCTGCATTAAAGAATCTGATGCTGTAATTTGTAATGAATCATTATGGTGGGAGTGAGCATAAGTTATGTTGGAAAATGCTGTCAACAGCAATACCAGAAGAGCAATAAGTCTTTTTTTCATTTTAGGTTTTCTTAAATCACTTTGAAAATATTTCTGATTTTAACTTTTAGAGATATAAAATTTAAAGTATCATCTATTTAATATTTTTATCGAACTACTATAATTCTCTTGATTTCATTATACTTTTCCGACTTGAATCGAATCAGATAACTTCCTACTGGCAAATCATTAATTGGTATCGTCTCAATCTTATTAGGCATTTTCCACTCCTTCAAAACCTTACCAGTTATATCTACTATATCCACAGAAAAAATTCCATCTCCAAAATTCTTATTATTTATTGTTAATGTATTGTATGAGGGATTAGGATAAATTGTGATGTTAGTAGAACTTTGAAGCTCATGAATATCAGTTGTAAAACTTCCAACTAAAGAAATAATTTTTGCTATACTCGGAATATCATCAACCATTGCAAATAGCATGTAAAAGCCATCTGGAATTAATAAAGAATCGTTAGGTAGTGTTAATGAAATTGTATTACCGGATTGATTGAAATTCAAATCCACAAATCTGTTATTGCCTGTATTCATAAAGTGAGTCACTGATTGAGTACTATACAGAAATACTTTAGTCACGGAATCAGTTAATGCAATATCAAATGTTATTGATGCACCACGTTGAAAATTATTTGTAGATAAATTAGTTATAACCGGTCGAATTCCCCTGAATAAATAGGGAGGGCTAAAGGCTTCTATATAACTAAATGGTGGTTCATTTCCTGGCTGACCTTCACCGCCCACAGCTATGACTCTTCCATCAGGAACCAATATTGCATTACAATGATATTCACGTTGAATATTTAGTCTTGATAATCTTCTCCATGAATCAGTAACCGGGTCGTATTCATCGCATAAATTCATATAACCCCATTGGTTAACAGAAGTCGTATCATTTAAATCTTCCTTATAACCACCGATGACTGCAATTTTTTCATTCGGCAATAAAACAGTCTTAGCCCTTGAGCGAATTGGCGAAATGCTCGAACCGAGCGACCATGAATCTGTAATATGATTGTATCGCTCAACAAAAGTTCCAAGATTAGCATTGAAAGATTTATATCCAATAGCCATAACATCTCCGCCGGATAATTGAACAAGTTCATGGTCAGCATGGTCACCATTTGGCATTCGCGGACCTTGAACGAATTGTCCCGCAGAATCCCATTGCATCGTTACCGGGTCAAACAACATGGGTGGACGATGAGTCATCAAGACTTTGCCATTATACAACAATACATTCGGAGAAACTTCATTCCCAATTGACAGTGAATCGGTCCATTGAGTTGTCCATGTAACAGGGTCATATAATTCGGAAGAACTTGTTCTTTGTGGATTATTCAGATTTCCACCACCGTAAATCAATAGCCTATTATCCGCAAGTTTAGTAACTGTTGGATACCATCTGTAGTCAAGTAAACTATCACGCAATGCCCACACATTGTTTGTATAATCAAATGTTTTCACTCTTCTACATCCAGGACCATAAACTTCCTGCAATGTTCCACCTGCCATAACTACCAACCCGTTCGGCATCAATACAGGTCCGGTGCAGCCTAGAACAGAAGTATCTCCGATTGCGGGAATCGTATCATTAATTGACGGGTCGAAATAAAACGGGTCTTTAGTGCTGTGGCAATAAAATATTTTACCGTTTGGCATAAGTATTCCTAAATTAGTTCCACCAAGCGCTTCGGGAGATTGAATTATTGTTGTCCAGCCTCCAGGCTGACTTTCTCGTTGAAGTGTAATTCCAAGTTGAGTACTCATTGGAACAGTTATCGTTTGTTGAAAATATTCCTTTGATATTTTTTCCACTCCCAATGAATAATTTCCTGCTGGTATATTATTAATACTAAACGTTCCGGAAACATCAGTTCGCTTTTCTGAAAAATAGGAAAGAGTAGAATCAAATAAAGTAATTCGTGCGCCTGCAATTCCATTTGATAAACTATCATTCACTTGCCCGGAAATAGAATACTGTCCGATAGAATTGGTTACAAAAATAGTTTGAAATAAAAAGATGACGATAATATATTTCAACGGGTTCATTGCAGATTAGTTTGTTATTGAAATTTTTTGTGTTGATGAATGATTGATTGTAATTAGCGTAATAAAATATATTCCGCTTTTCAAGTTCGTTGTATTCAGAGTTAACTTTGTATTAATTGATTCTAAGTTTTGGTAGAATATTTTTTGCCCAACCGCATTGGTAACAGTGATTGATTTAATGTCGGTAGGTAATCCATCGATAGATATAAATTGATTCGCCGGATTTGGAAAGACAGAAAACATTGTATTCGCAAGAGATTCATTTATAGATGTCGTATTGGGAACAACAACAAATTGTCCCATCATTCCATCATCCTCGTGCATTAGAATATGACAATGGTACATATATGGAATTGAAGTATCCGTAAAGTCTTCAAACTTTGTAATAAATCGTACCGTCTCCTGGGGAGCAATCATTACGACATCTTTGTATCCTGATTCCTGCGGGAGAATAGCAATTCCATCTCTGTCCAAAACGAAAAACTGCATACCATGCAAGTGAAAAGGATGTGCCACCATCGTTTGATTTGAGATGGACCAGATTTCAATATTGTTTAATGGTATTTGATAATCAATCCTGTTCATGTCAAATAACAAACCATTAAAATAAAAAGGGCCGTCCATTGACATCATGTTTTGGGCCGCGATTGTAATTTGTCTTGTAATGTTCGATTGTGCCGGACTCCATGGACTCACAGTGACTAATGTTGATGGAATCGAAGTAACTGGATTTGCAGTTTGTGCAATTACATTCAATCGAAGAATGTCGAAATCGATTCCATTTATTGGACTATACATTGCCGTATCCATTCCAGGCATTGGAGTACCACCTTGTACTCCCATTGGAAATTCAGAAGAATAACTCATCAGATAAATATTTTGCCCGGTCATTCCGGTAAAGTCAATTAAGATTTCCGCTCTTTCTCCGGGAGATAATCTTATTCGTGTTGCCGTTACGGGAGCGTTTAATAAGCCACCATCATTTCCGATTACGTAAAATGAACGGCTGCTTGTAAATCCGAAATTGAAGTTGCGTTCTTGCGAAGCATTTAATAAGCGAAGACGAACAACCTGGGATGGAACATCCAACATAGGATTAGTTGCTCCATTAACAAGTAAAATGCTATCATGCATACCACGCCAAACAATTTGATTGTTTGCATCAAATTGTTGAGACTGCACGATAATCGGAAAATCATCAGTTCCATATCGCCTGGGCAAATTCAAAGCTGCCTCAATTGAATCCCTTACAATGATTAATCCTGCAGCACCTCGCATTGCCTGTTGACCTGTTTTCATATGTGTATGCGGATGATACCAGAATGTTGATGCGTGATTCATTACGGTAAATTGTGGACTCCAAGTATTCCCGGCAAGAATAAATGTATGTGGTCCTCCATCATCCATTGCAGGAACATGTAAGCCATGCCAGTGAACCGTTGTTGTATCGCCAATATTATCGGTAACATTCATTGTTACATTATCGCCTCTATTTAAAATCAATGTTGGGCCTAAATAAGAATATTGATTATATGCATTGGTAAATGTTTTTATTCCAGGAAGAAATTGAACACTATCTGTGTGCATATTCAAATTGAAAGTTGACCCAATTAATGTATCAGGAATAGGTACTGGATTTTGTGCTATTGCATTAAATGAGATTAACACATAGAATAAACTGATATTTTTTTTCATTATTAATATGATTCGTTAAGTAATTGTAAAAATTGATTTGCTTAGAATAAAAATAATGCATTTAAAGCCGTCATTCTGTAGAATGCGGCTAAACAATTGTTACAACTAATAAATCAAATAAGGAAAACGCTGTTCGCTAAGTAAACAGGTTGTTTACTTTTAAAAGGAGGAGCGTGATAATTTGAAAAATCAAAATATTCATTTTGTGAAAAACATGTTTCACATAAAACAATTAAAGTCTGAGTAAAAAGTTGTTTAAAAAATTTTGCTTGTGGGGCGATTGTATTATTAGAACATTTTTGTGAATCAACAATCTTTACTGATAAGTGAATGTCTTTGCAGCATCCCAATGGCATATTTGTACCACAAGGACATTTGCTTTTATGATTGGCATTAACTGAAATAATTTTTATCTGTTTGCAGCACTTATGAAGATCCAGAGAAACTCCAATAGCTGGAATCAAATAAAGAAATGAAAATAGTATAACTGTAAACCTTCTCACTTTTGATTATTAGAAACCCAAAGATAGTAGTTTAATTGTACAAAAAAACAGAGATTTTAGTATAAATATTCCGGTTGAGCAGGACTTGCTTATTACTCAACTATAAAACCCACTGATGCTTCGACAGTCCTGATAGTAATCGGGATTCATCCGTCGTTTTTTGTTGTGAGATTTCCGTGCCTGCTCGACGCGAGGCTGGCATGTAATCCACAGTTAAATGCTCATCGAGTGGAATTACTTTTAGAAAATTAATCTGAGAAATAATAAGAAAACTGATTAAAGTCTGAACCTCAGTCTGAATATGAGTAACAGAGCGAGTGAACAGAAAGCTACTGTTCACTCGCTCTGTGTCAGTACCCGGGACGAGAATCGAACTCGTACAGCTTTACAGCCACAGGATTTTAAGTCCGAACCAAACTGTTTTTTGATGAATTCAAATGGTCTCTATTGAACACTATATAATTATTTATCAACTACTTAATTTTTTTAGAGACTTTTTGAATTTGGAGCAAAACGCAAAATGTTGTACCTATGTTGTACCAAATGATCACAGGATCTTTGATCCTGTGATCATGTAAACTCAAAATCAATTTCAAATTCTTATGGGAAGTATCAAGGTAATTTTGCGACAAAAAAAAGTAAATGATGAAGGAATATATCCGTTAGTTATTCGAATAATTAAGGATAGAAAAACTTCATTCATCTATCTTGGCGAATCAATCAAACCTAAAGATTGGGATGAGAAAGAATCCAGAGTTAAGAAGTCGTATCCGAATTCCGGATTACTAAATAATAAAATCCAAATCAAACTTAACGAAGCACATAGGTTAGTGCTCCAATCAGAAGATTCAACAAATTACACTCCAGCGAAAATGATAGGTGCGAAATTATCGGGTAAAACAAAAGAGACATTTGAGGGCCTTGCAAAAATTCACTTGGATGATTTAGAAAAGCTTAATAAGTATAACAGGCTTGCAACAGACAAAGGGAGATTAAAATATTTCTACGAATTTTTAGGCGGTGGAGACATTCCATTTAAAGCAATTAATCCTCCCCTACTCCGCAGGTTTATGATTCACTTAAAATCAGAAAGAAATGTGAATGATAGAACTGTTATGAATTACCTTATACTAATTCGTTATCTCTTTAATAAAGCAATTTCACTTGGTCTCATTGAACAAAGCTTATATCCGTTTGGCCCTGATAAAATTAAAATACGATTTGAAGAAACTCATAAAATCGGATTAAACGAAGCTGAAGTTGCACTTATCGAAAATAAAGAATTAGTTCCTGGAAGTAATGAATGGAATGCACGAAATATCTGGCTTGCCTCATTCTTTCTCGCCGGAATCAGAGTCTCTGATGTTTTACAATTAAAATGGACAGACTTTGTAGATGGACGCCTATACTATAGGATGGGAAAGAATAAAAAAATGGTTTCATTTAAAGTACCCGATAAAGTGAACAATATTTTATCTTTATATAAAAAAAGTAAAAAAGAAAATATTTTCATTTTTCCATACCTCGATAAATCTCATACAATCACTCCATTGATTCTGCAGAAAAAGGTTCGTAATGCAAATTATATAATTAATAAATACCTAAAAAGGCTTGCATCAGATTGTAAAATAAAGAAAAATCTCACCATGCACATTTCCCGGCATACATTCGGAAACATTGCCTCCGATAAAGTTTCTCCTCAAGCACTTCAAAAACTTTACCGGCATTCGGATCTTAAGACTACCATCGGCTACCAGGCAAATTTTATTCATAAGGATGTGGATGATGCGTTGGAGAGGGTGATTAATTTTGGGGAAAAATAAATAATTCTATTTAAACACCAACTTTTGTGTTTCCTTTCTCAGCTTATAATTGGCCGACTTTTGGGTTAGTTTACAAAATGAGCTGCCGTTTACAGGGAATTTTATCTTATAAAAACAAGCTATGAGAAAAAAATAGAAAAATATACAGAAGGAAATAAAGGAAAAAAATCAGGAAATAAAAATGGATCTCAATAGATCTTTTTGTTTACATAGCAATAGTTTATTTATTATAGTTGAAAAATCTGAACAGAGCTCGAGTAGAAATTTGTTGGTTTTTAGGATTTTTTAAAGGGAAATGGATTACATAATCTTGTATTTGGGTTCAAATCCGCTCGGGACCTCCAGATTGGTTTCATTAGAAGCCGTTAGGCTCCAATTCGCTGAAATGGAGCTTTTTTGTTTATATTAGGAGCCGTTAGGAGCCATCGGGAGCCATTGATGTTTCGCTCATGTTTCGTTGGAGAGAAGTGTCTGCGGAAAAGACGTGGAAGATTTTGGATATGGAGAGTGTATAATATTATACGCTAATTTAAGGTGAAAGGAACTTGTTTGTTTTGCTTTTATAACTGTCGGAAATTGAAGAGTGTTGAGAATAAAAATAGATACTAATATGTCACAAGAACAATTTGTAGAATTTCAAACGGGCAAAAAAATTGAAAGCATAAATTTAAAAATCTTATGGTAGTTACGCAGAAAATTCTTTTTGGTAGTCCAGGTACTGGAAAAAGTTGGACAATAGTGAATCAGTATTTGCCCAAACTTAAAATTGAAAGAGAAAGCAAAAACTGCATAAAGACAGTTTTCCATCCGGAATATAGTTACGGAGATTTTATGGGTAAACTTTTACCGTTGACTAACAAGGAGGGTAAGGTTACTTACCACTTTTATGAGGGACATTTCTTGAGAGCTCTTGCCCAAGCATATAAAAATATACTTGATGTAGAGGATGGAAGTGAACCACAAAATGTCGTTTTGATCATTGACGAAATTAATAGAGGAAACTCGGCAGCTGTATTTGGCACTGCTTTCCAATTATTAGATAGAGAAACTGATGGATGGAGTAGTTATGAAATAAATATTTCCGAACTGGAGTTTCAGAAACTACTTGACTTGACAGGTATAGAAAAAGTGAAAACTGAACGTAGAAATAAAACAGTTTTTATCTATGAATATGAAAAAATTAAGACGCCATTAGAAAAAATAAAGGTTGGGGAAGATTTAAAAATAAAAATCCCTCCGAATCTTCATATTATTGCTACAATGAATACTTCGGACAATTCTATTTATTTTATGGATAGTGCTTTCAAAAGACGATGGGATTGGGAATTTGTTGACATCAAAAGAAAAGATGTAAACAGATTTAATGCTATTGATTTACAAGTATCCAATGCACTTAACAACAGAGAGAAATGGGAAAAATTTGTTGATAATATAAACTCATTCATTAAAAGTCATTCTGAAAAAATACGAAGGATTGAAGATAAACAAATTGGATATTTTTTTATAAAATGTGAATTTGAAAACGGAGAAAAAATAAATCCAGAATCAGTTAGAAATAAGCTAATGTTTTTTCTTTGGGATAGCGTTTTCATTAATGACAAGAAACCGCTTTTAGATTTATTAAATGTGGGAAGACAAGATGATAGAAAAATAGATAAAAAGAAACTTGTTACTTTTGGTGATTTCATTGATTTATTTGAGGTTTTCTTTTGGCAAATTCAGAATAGAAATATTGTTTGATGTTTAATCTCGAAAACCTAAAAGTAGTAACAAGTCAAACAACATCTGCAGACGACAGGTTGTATTCTTTTGTTGGAATAAGACGTAGTAATACTGATTCCGGATTAGAGTTTTGTCTGCCAAAAGGGTTCGATAAATTTCCAACGGGAAATTTTAGTTTGGTGAAAAAAACATTTTTTAAAACTTACAAGACCTATCGTAAACTTTATGATACTAAAAGAAATTTAGCTGAAGAAGGGCAATATGATGGATTTGAAGAAACCGAAAATGGTTATAAATTAGTCGGCAAGGATACTGACATTATCACATACAGTAAGCTAACTGTTTTTGATAGCATTCTTGATGCGTATAATGAAATGTTAATTCTTACCCTTAAAAATAAACTTTCAAAATCCTCAAACATTGATTACAGTAAACTTCACAAATATTTAGATAAAGCTATTTATCCTGAACCTGAAGAAGGGTTAATGTATATTGATGAAGTAGAGGTAGAGAAAAAAATAATTGATGCTGACAGCCCAACCTTGGTTCAAATGTTTTGTTTCATTTATTCGGAAATAAAATCCGCATTGGAACAAGAAGTTGAGAGTATCAGAGTAAAATCTTTAGCAAGAGAATTCAGAGAGGCTCATTTGACAACTGAAAGTTCTTTGTTTGATACTGAAAGTTTTGAGCAGACAATTGGAATTCTTAAAGAAATACTTGATGACATCGACAGATTTATATCTTATAAAGATTCTGACTTTTGGCATTTTTATGAAGCGGTATACACATTCTTATATGGTGAAAATGATTTTACGGAAGACGAGGACGGAAATATTTGGGGTATAAATAATTTCTCCGTTGTTTGGGAAGAGTTGTGCTATGCAGCGGCTAAACAAACAAATTATTCCACGTTTCTTTTTGCGGATAGAGTTGGAGGCCTCCCCGAAATAAAAAGTTTTTTTCAAAATCCTTTTTACCTTCAAATAAATCGTGAAAGCGATTGGAGACAAAGACGAAAACTTAGACCTGATTTAGTTTATTTAGATTTTGATGGAAGAATTACTACAGAACATCTAAGAAGGGCTTTTCGATGGACAGAAGTAAAGGATAACCGGGAGGAAGTTGCTTTTTTAAAAATGCAACCAAGAAGTGACGATTATGATTATTCTGAGATATACCGAATATTTGAAGAATATGCTAACAAAAATCCTAATTATATTCGAAATCCTGAGGACGAAAATTTGAAAAGTGTTGCAAGACAACATTTGACTGCTTTTTCTTCTGCTCTTGAAGAATACATTTCAACTTTGAACTTAAGTTTGCTTCTTCAAAAGAAACCACGTATAGTTGATTTTCAACTGGTAGATTACAAATATGTTGAAGAAAGTACTTGCAAAGCTTTTTCGCTTAATGAAGAACGCCAACTCGATATTAAAAAGCAACTTGTATACGAATTAGCACTTCAACTAAACTTTACCGGCTGCCATACAAAATCAGAATTTTGGATACCTTGTTTCTATGATGATGAGGAAATAGACTCAGAGATTGTCATTGATCTTAATAGAACTTTCGACGAAAATGATATTAAAGTTGTGAAACGAAATTATTTTAAGTTACAAGAAATATACTTACTGCAGGATGAGTTTTAATCCATTCAATATAGAGACAAGTTTTATTAGTGAATTTGTTCCGGTGGTTACATTGAAACCATCAGTTCAAGCTAAAGTAGATACTCTATTTTTAAAACCAAAAGCCGAATTTGTTTTTTCTAAACTACATATCCTATTTTCAAGCGTTGAGTATATCGGGTTTGACAATTCAATTACGGAAAAGGAATTTTTAAAAACCGAAACAGAACTTGCTAAAAGTTATTTCTATCCTAAAATATTTACGAATATTAAAAAGGATGTACGAAAAAAAGTTTTGAATAGTGTAAAATTTTGTTTCACATTTGACAAGGATTTATCTCCTTTCTATTTAGAAGGAGAGAATTATGGAGTGATAACACTTGGGGAGAAAAGGATCTTCTATTACATCTATATTGATATACAGGAGTTAATACATTTCATTAAGGAACATTAGTGATAAAAAATTGACATTAAATATATTACAAATGAATCAATATCGTCAATGAAATTCTGTTTTAAAACCGATAAGGTTGTTAATTTTAAAATATTAAAAGAAGATATGCGAGCCGACCTGTATCATGTTATTAAAGAATATTATTCACCCCAATTAAGTCCATAATGAGCTGGTCAATCCCATTCGATAATCTTTATAAATTCATTGCAACAGTTGGAGTTATTCTATGCATCCTGTCATTCATTTTTCCAATCTACATAGATAAATCGTATTACCTCGATAACATTAAATACGACCGACAAAACTATATTGATAGCGTCAAATTAATTTCAGTCTTTGAAAAAGGGGTCTATGTAAATCATGTATACGACTCATTAGAAAAAGATCGAATCGGAGAATTGAAGTGGACAAAAAATGAACAAGGTCAATTCATTGCAGACAGTACAAATTACAACATATACAGATTTTGGTATAATGAGCAGGAAAAGTTGATGAGCGAAATGAGCGCATTAAGTGAAGAAAGACAGACGGCACAAAAGCATTTGAAGGAGGAGTTTGTTACAAGAGACATTGTAAATAAATCCTCATTTGTTGCATTCGTATTTGGTTTTATAATGACTTGCTTTGGTTTTTATAGGTGGTATAATTCAGTTCAAGTATATCAGGATTTGGTTGTAGAGAAGGATGCGGGATTTCCAATAACAAATCAAGGTGGGTATTACGATTTATTGGCAAAAAGAAAAATCAAACCAATGACATTTATTTTATTTTCTGTTATTGTTTTAGGCATTCTATTGGCTATAAAGACCTGGATAATTAATTGACCAATTCCAGTAACTGAATTTGGAATTAAGCATTCAAAAAAAAGTATCATTATTTTAGTGGCTCAACTTATTGGTAATTTTACTTTTTCTTAGTGTCATATTTTGTTTTATCATAGTAGTCTTATTTAACATTCATTGATAATAAATATTTCATGAGAAGCACGTTAATGATTTTCTTATTTGTTTTAGCATCTTGTGGAAATCAAAATACTAAACAAGTTGCAAAGTTATCGGATAGCATTAACCAGGATGATTCATCAGAAGTAAAACCCAAAATTTCTTACTCACTTTACAAAGGATCAACAGCTCAATTCTTTAGACCTGCGTATTGCTGTAATGTACAAAAAGCAAATGTAAATTGCTTGCCAGAAAAACCAGATACCACCGGAATCTATTCTGCTAAAATTATCTGTCATGGTAAGGGAAGAAAATCATTTGAAATTTATAATAAATCAAAAAAGGTTATTCAATCTGGATATTTGTTGGATCATAATTATGCTTGCGATCAAGATTACAATGCAGATTTCCTGGATATGAATTTTGACGGTTATCTTGATTTCAAAGTTAATTTCTCGACTGGTGCAACTGGTAATAGCTGGGATGAGTTCTGGTTGTTTAGCCCGAAAGACAAACAATTTCACTATAATTCGGAACTTTCAAATTTAATCGCTGCAACACCTTACCCGACAGAAAAAAGGATTGAGGCATATCATCGCGAAGGAATGGATTACCAAGTACTATCTAATTTAGAATGGAATGGAGATACTTTGATACTATTGAGAAAGGAAATTCTTGATACTTCTGATACAACATTTGTACATCAAATATTTATTAGGAAAAATAATCAGTGCAAACACATGCTGATAATGAGATATTCAATATCAGGGATTGAATTAAGAAGTGCAAAACAAACTACAGGTTTCTGCTCATCGTTTGGCACACAACCATATATCATTTTTTTAGTGTCTATTGCATCGATCCGCGTCAACGATTTAATTGAACCGGTTAATTACTGTTCGTTTGAAATGGATGTAACAGAATTGACAAAGCAATGCTTCCAGGCTTCATGTCTTGCTGATCCGAGAATAGGGTAATTCGGGTGAGGTAGAAAAAATATCGAAATTTTACGATCATTAATATCAATTTTCGCTTTGGTAGTGTAAATTGTTTTTAGTCCGGATGAAATTATCTTCGGATCACAATCAAAGAGTTTACCATTATCTTCGAAATACTGTTTGAGTCTTGCGGAAAAACATATTATTCTTTTCGGCTGAACATACGTGATAAACGACTCAAATAAAGGATGTGATAGTTTCAAATCCGATAAAGAAATATCATTCTCTTTTTGAGAACGAAAGAAACAAAAATTGCTTTGAACAAATTCTTGAAGATTTTCTCGAGGCAAATACTTATTAAAGAAATCTATAGTCCATTTAAATGAACCGAGGTCCGGAATTTGTTTAAATGGAATGATTGGTATTTTTTTTTGAGGTTTATCAGCTTCATCATTACTCTTACCCCAATTAAAACCAAGCAACAAGGTCGAGTTTATAAATATCGGAGTAGAACAAACTGAATAGTATAAGTTCTCCTTCTTAATTTCCGAAGCCAGATAAGCCTTCTCAGTTTCATTTAATAAATTATCGAAAAAATTCTGATGTTCATTCATTCCGCCTGTATTAAGAATATAATTTAACTGCGTTTTTGTATCGGTTCCGTATTTTATTTTTCAGGCTGACTGGAGCTATGACTTTAACATCTTCACCATAAGACAATATCTCCTTGATCAAGTCATAGGTTGCGTGCATCCTTAATTTGATGCGGTATTCATCTTTGTTATTGACAATCACTTCCTGTGATTCGTGGATTTGAAGCGAGCCTAAATACATTCTCTGTTCGGGATCAAATGATAAAATTATCTCTACTGGTTTCCCCTTATCGGTTATAACACCATAACTATACTTAAACATTTCATCGACATCAAAATCTTTAGGGTAGTCAAATCTTATTTTCTCAAATTGAAGTTCAGACATCCTATCCAGGCCGAAAGTTTTGATTCGATTGTCTTTCCTATCCTTCGCAATAATGTACCACCGATTATGGCTTTCTTTTATTGCAAGCGGCTCAACTGTTCTATAAGTTACGGACTCCTCCCAATATTTTTCATGCCGGAAGCTTATCGGGAATCGATTGTGTATTGCATGAAGGATTCCATGAAAATTCTCTGTGCCGGTTGATTTGCGTTTTTCGTAGTAAATATATCTGGAAGGGTTTTTCGTTCTGTAAAGAAGATCGAGTTGATCGAAGGTTTCGAGCACTCGAGTCTTTCTTGCTAAGTCACCATCATCTGAGACGAAGTAATTGTTGGAGCTATCGGTCTTAATATCTATGTCAAATATCTCCCGGATGTCATTGATGTCCCGCTGGAACGTCCGCTTTGAAATGGAAAGATATTCACCGCTATCTAAGGATTGTCGTTTTAGAAAAGATTCTATCTCATCGAAGGAGGCTGGATTGGTTCTAAGCTTATGGATTATGGAGATGTAACGGAGGAAGAAGCGACGTTTGTTATTTGACATAAATTAAATAATTTCGAATTATCTTTTAATATATTATTCAACACTTATCATGTTGCTTCTATTTGAGCCCCTTTAATCCAATTTAGCATTTGTACTAATTTTAATTCTATTTCAACAAGAAATAAATTCATATCCATGTTAACGAAAATATTTTTTGATTTATCTTCGTTTTCATAAAACCAAAACCACAAGGGAAAATTTTCAGATTGATTACTATCAGGACCGATAACGAACCCCTTTCTAATTTTATTTATTACATCAGGATTCAATTTGTTCCGTTTATAAATTCCGTAAAATAAATTACGCCCCCACGATTCATCAAACCCGAAGCCAATTGAAATATTAGTTGTCCAATTTTTATTATAAAAATGAAATCCTGAATCGCCCCTACCAAAAGTCTCTTTAAAAAAAACAATATCTATATCATTGTTATGAGCAATTAAATTCAATCCTGATTTGATTTCATCTACTTTATCCTTGTATAGAAACTCATTAAATTCAAGCATAAGGGATCGCCTACTACCAGCATTTTCTCCTGATGCAGTTGGATGAATAATAATATAAAATTCAATTTCAAGATTATTAATTAATCCTTTTCCTTTTTTAAAAGAATTGTTACTAGCAATTTCTGTTGGTATTATATCAAATATATTTTCTTTGTAGTGAGTGTAACTGTCAAGACCCAATATTAATATTATATTAGGCAAAAGAATTTTTAATTCCTCTTTCAAAACGAACTCTGAGCATGTTTTCCACATTGAAAATGTTGGAGTTCCTCTGTTGTTATCTTGATTTGGAGAGCATTTAATAATATTTGTTATAGAAGAATATTCGAAGGCTTCTGCAATATTTTCTTTAGAAGGAAAATCTTCATGCCAAGAAAGAGATATGATATTTTCTTTTTCTAATAAAACTGAAATATAAGAAGGTAGCCTATGCCAATAAATTGTTCCACTGTAGCCTTTACTTCTTAATAGTCTTTGTTTTCCTTCTAATATTTCTTCTTTAGCTTGTCTTACATAATTTATTTGCTTTAAAATGTCGCCCTCGCCTGAATCTTGATTCATATTTATACCTAAAACAAGTAGCCTAAGGTTCTCATATTTATTTCCAATCCATGGATAATAAATAAATAATTCCTTTGCGCTATCTGGTTTTATTTCTTTGTCATCTGGTTCTGGCCAACAGATGTTGCATTTAGGACATTTTAAATGCAATGGGACATTCAAAATATTTAGCTTATCGTATAATTCATGCAGGGGATTGTTCATTTTAATTTGAGATTATGCTGAGATATTATTATTAAAAAGTTAATGATTCGCCATCATTTAGTTTAAAAAACCAATTTTATTCCCATTTCCAAAAGAACTTAAAATATGATTTTCTTTCACGTTGTAAATGTCAGCAAGCGTCATATTTCCATCTGTAATATAGTTTTTTGTCCCAAGACTCTCCAACAAAAGCTTAGATTTATTTGCCTGTAGTTCCTTGAACTCATACGAAGCAATTAGTCTTCCCTTTCTCAACAGCGCTTTATCAATATTTTTTGCATTAGTGTTAAATGTACATATTACCTGAACACCTATACTCTCTCCCAGCATACCATCAGTCAAGTTAAGGAGCATTGAAATACTCGAACCGCCGTTGCCTTCTCGCGATTTAATAAGCTCTTCTGCGTCTTCGATAATAAAAATGGAATCCGGGTTATCTACCAAAAGGGATGTCATGCCTGGAGAATCCAGATTGGCTGCAATCCTTGGTGGCAAAAAGATGACAGTCTTCTTTACTTTATGGATTAAGTAGCGAATGTAGGTGCTTTTTCCTGTTCCCGGGATTCCGTGAAATAACACCAGTCCGGATTTATTCTTTTTGTTTAAACTCTTTACAAGATGGTTATGCACAGCGAGGAGATCATCATTGTAATTCAGGTTGAGGTCCAGTTTAGGTTTCTTATTTTTGATGGGCAATAAGTCCAAGCCATAACTTCTTTCGGTTATTAAATTTATTTTTCTGGTTGAGTTTCTGCGAACACGGAATTTCTCGATATGTTTTTGAATGCCGAGAGCTGCCGCTTCAGATTTTTCGGAAAACAATAAAGTAACGGCACCACTATCCTCTATATCTAGAACAAGTTCATTGGAAAGAATATAGATTACATTTATGATCCCAGATTTACGACTCCTAAATAATGAGATGCTTTGATAATGTTTGTGCATTATTTGATCCTTCAGTTCAGACTCCGCCCACTTAATAGTCTTCTCGGTAGAAATGTTTCGAAAGGATATGTAGCTTGGAAATATTCCGTGGTAAGCATAAAACATTCTTTTACCGTTGATGTATTTAGGACTCTCCTCAAATACAGCCATCGAGGTATTCTTGATCTTTATCGGTGACTGGCTTAAGGTATTCTGCATAATGGGGAGCTTTGAATTACCCCACAAATATAGGTTTGGGCTGCGCCAAAATGTGTCGCTAGTAAAAATATATTTTATAGGATCTCCTGAAGGTTTCTAACAAAAGGCGCTCGAAGGAGAAGACTTACAATACAGAAATTTTAAAAACAGTATTTGAAAAATTGCGTCCTCCGGAAATGACAACAAAATAGATCCCCGGTTTGGTCATTAAGAAAGTAAATGAATTCTGCCCATTAGGCATTTTATAATTTTTGATCAAATGTCCAGTGACATCATATAGATCCACCTGTTCAGAATTATTGATACCAGATAAGGTGAATGACGAATGATCTGAATTGGTAATCGTTGAAAATGATTTTTCATGCAGTATATTAATATTCACATTCTGATCAGGAATATACTTAAAGCATACTTTAACGAAATTACTTCCGTCATCCCCTGTTCCAACGAATCCGTATCCATTTGCCGACGATCCGACTCCGCCTGAAATGCCTAATGTAGGATAACTTGCTTTTTGAACCCAACTATCCGTATACGGATTATATTCCCAACAATCATTTAACATTAAAGATCCATTTTCTCCACCGACAACGAATCCATAATTATTTATTATAAACGAAATAGCATAGTACCGCTCAGGTCCCGGAATGTCTGTTATTTGTATCCAGCTATCATTGCTAGGATCGTATTTCCAGAAATCTTTTCTTATTTGCGATCCGTCATAACCGCATCCAACAAATCCGTATCCGGCAACCGCAAATCCTGTCGCTTGCTCCCTTCCCGTTCCGGCAAATGAAGCTTTTTGGGTCCATAAATTGGAGTTAGAATCATATTCCCAAAAATCATTATCGTAAAATATTCCGTAACCTAATCCAAAGTAACCTTTATTTCCAATTGAAAATGAAATAGGATCAACTCTACTTCCTCCAGGGAAATTAGATTTTTGTGTCCAACTGTTTGAATTGGCATCATAGCTCCACATGTCAACTGCATTGCCGCCCGTAATATATCCAATACCATTAATTGTAAATGCAGTAGCATTTCGTTTTGGAAACCCTGCATAATCTGTTTTTGCTATCCAACTATTAGTAATAAAATCAAATTGCCATATATCTACGGCCATATAAGGTGACGTTGTGATTCCGCCAGTTCCAGCATAAATTTTATTTCCGATTCCAAACGCAACCATATATCTATCAGAGGCACCAGGGTAATCCGGTAATTGAACCCATGTATTCGGCTGTGCAATTACTTGATCAGATTTGATAAGAAATAAATAAACTAATATTGAGAAAAGATATTTAGCCTTCATAATTTTTCGAAATAGAATTGTATATCCAAAAATACACTAATAATTTTAAATGCCTGACAATTTCCAAATCATCAAGCCCTGCCAAATATTTTATTTACATTGAATCCTATGCGATTACTAACAATTCTCACTCGATAACAATTTCTCAATACTCATCCTTCTGTTTGCATCATCTCTTAAAGCAATGTACTCTCGTGTAAAAAAGAAATGGATGAGTTCGAAAGAATAATTTGTCAGTTATTACAGGAAGAGTGCTTCTGGGTTAAAAACTCAGTTAAGATAAATTTGACGTCTGAAGAAAAACGTGTTATCAAAAAACCATCTACTCCAAGACCGGAAATTGACATTGCTGCTTACGATGTCAATTCAGACACAGTATATCTCTTAGAAGTGAAATCTTTTCTCGACAGTCCTGGTGTTTACTATGATGAAGTTGCTATTGAACAGGAAGTACAATCCGGAAGGTACAAGCTGCTCACAGCGAAAAACTACCGGAATGTATTGGCGAAACGATTACATTATGATTGGTGTGAGTCCGGACATATTGGGAAGGAAACGAAAATATCTTTCGGCCTAGTTGCCGGTAAGATTTACAGAGGTCAAGAGAAAGAAATGAAATCGTATTTTTTAATAGGGGCTGGTTGTTCTGGGGGCCGACTGTTATCAAAGAAAAAATAATCAAGCTTGCAGAGAAGGGATACGAAAACAATGCCGTCACGATTGCAGCTAAGATATTAACCAGGATCTAATCTTCATTAGTTGGTCGGTGCGAATAAAACAACCACAGTAAAGGTTTGGCAGGAAACGTCTGATAAGCCCACAGGAAAAAACCGGTGGTGAACAGAAATCATTAGATTTTTATACGCCGCTTCTAAAATTCCTAAGCCTTAGCACAGTATGAAAAGGATTGGTACATTCGAAATCTATTGCTAAATTGAGCAAAATTTAGACCATCAAACAAGAGCAAATAACGTCCTCACTTGAGTTTATTTTAAACAGTATAACATGCAAATAGAAATATGGCTACAAAAATTTACGAAGGGCATTCAACCAGTTCATCAGATCAAATTTATACAGCTGATAATGGTAAAATATTTAAAGGGCATTCTACTAGCTCATCCGATGAATTAAAAACTAATCCATCAGGAATAAATATTGAGCATAACAAAGTATATAAAGGGAATTCAACAAGCTCATCAGATCAAATTATGACTATTGAAGGATTGAAAATATATAAAGGAAGATCTACAAGTTATTCAGACCAGATTGCTTCTATGGATGGGGATAGATTATCAGATTCAGATTTTAAGAAAATTATTTATTTATTAGCTCAGCGCAATAACTTAATTTAACAGTTGGTGCTTACAATAAAAGAAGATAATACATAGCGCTTTTAAGAATGTCCGCATATAATCGCAATTAAGTTTTATAAAATTGGAGCAACGATTTAAAACAGCATTATCCCGAAGTGGCAACTTATTAACTCCGGATGTAATAATAGTAACTGATGATTTCGTCAGGTGGGAAAAAAGGAATTCTTTTCTAATAGGTAAAGATTCAAAGACTATTCCCATCGATAAAATCGCCACTATCGATATTCATAATACAGGATTCGGAACTAATGTTAATATTATTAGCAATGGTGAAGGGGAAATTATTGCAAAAAATTTCACAATCTCGGATGCAAAAGAATTAAAGTCATTAATTGAAAGATTGATGAGTTCTCCGAAATTACACACTCAAAATATTTATACTGTATATCACGATAAAGAAGATAACAATGCTAGTACAAAAGAAATCAACAAAAACATTTCCGATGATGGTGTTTTAAATTCTGCCATAGCAGAGGATTTTAAACTGGAATTAGAATATAAAAAGAAGAATTTAGCAAGGGAAGAAAGAAAAAAACAAGAAAATGAAATTCGGAGCCAATTAAAAAGCAATAATCTCTTAGTGTATTGCATTAAGTGGATATGGCTGGTTTTTCTAAATAGAGGATGGAAAAAATTTGTATTTATATTAGTTATTCTACTATCAATTAACTCAATATATAGCAGTATTAGTGATAAAAGCCATTTAGCCTCCGATGAACTTAAAATCAATCAGGAAATTTCTCGATTGGAAAAATTGAAGATTACTATTGACAATGAATTCGAACTGCATAAGTTTGATGATGCTGATATTTCATTAATTGACTTAACATGGAATTTAAGTGTAAATAACAAATACTTAAATGAGCGGGTCCGTAATGAATCTTTAAAATGGTATGAAATACATAATAAATACTATCTCAAACTATTAGATGCAAAGGATGATCAAGCGCCAGTCATTAATAAAATAAAAACAAAATAATTTAAATGCAAAACAAATACATAGGTGATGCGGGAGATTTTTCAAAATATTTGCTCTTAAAAAATATATGTAAAACAAACCTAATTCTTGGAATAAATTGGTGCTGGGTAAAAGATGAAAAAAATAAGGATGGTAAATTTACTGGTTATTTAGATAGTAGCGATAACCGCTTAGATCCGGAATTATCTAAAAGTCTGAAAATAATTATAAGTAATCCTAAAACAAGGACTATTAGGAGTATTGAATCATCTGACATCTTACCTTCTAATACAATTTTTTTTTCAGAGGAGATTCCTTTAGAAACTAAGCGTTTTGAATGGCACGATAAAAGTTTACAGTCATTAAAAGAATGCGATGTGATTTTCTATGATCCAGACAACGGACTTGAAATTAATTCCATAGGCAAACTTCATCCTAAAGCAGTTAAATATGTTTATTATGACGAAATAAGGGAGACTTATAAAAATGGTAAGTCAATTGTAATTTATCAACATAGAAATAGAAGTACAAACGCGAATAATCAAATTAATATCAGAGTTGATCAACTTTCTGATTGCCTATCCATATATAAAAAAGATATTCGAGTTATGCTTTCTAGTAGTGGAACAACAAGATATTTCTTAATCATTAAACAACCTAAACACGCATAAAATATAGACTCCAATTCCAATTTTCCAAACAATAAATATTTAAAAATTGTAAACTTAAACAAGGAAAATAATATTTAAATAATAATGGCTACTAAGTCCGACATGATTCTCCTGTATTCAATCATTGAAAGTAGATTGAAAGATAATCCGCCTGCTTCCCTAATTGATCTCAAAAAGCATTGTGAAAAAGAATTCAAAGACATCACAAAAAAACAATTAGTGATTTCAGAAGAAACACTTCTAAATGATATTGATAACTTAAAATCAATTTTAGAAATTCCAATTAAGAAATCTAAATTGTCGGGTGGGTATTACCTTGCAAAAAAAGAAATAACCTTTTTATCAAAAATAGATTCAAAAGGAGAAAGTTATAAATTAAAATTCAGGTATCTTTTTGGTGAAATAACAAATGACACAGTTTATAATCACGTTGGCGTAAAATTACAAACTAGAGGTTGGCAACACTTATTGCCTATATCGAAAGCTATCAAAGAAAGATTTTTCATTCATTTCAAATACAGGATAAGTAGTGGGAAATTCCAAGAAATTGAACTATTACCAATTGAACTTAATTGTTTAAATTTCCTTTGGTACATTATAGGTGTAGAAAAAAATGATACAGAATTACAGATATTCTCACTATGTAATATTTTTGGTGAAATAATTTTTAAGGAATTAATACTCCCTGAACAATTACCACTTAGTCTTCTGATTACCAAATCGTATTAATTGCTATATATACGAACTTCAACACTAAAGCAAATCAAGAACTAGCAAATGAAGACTACGAATGTTCATGAAGGCTGGGCTCAGTTAATAACCTGGTGGTATATTGAAAAAAAGGAAATTTAAAAAACGTCTTTCTTTCTCTACCTCTACCCGATTCTAAATTTTCTATCAGAATGAAAACAAAAAAATGCCCCTCCTGTGCCATGGAAGTTGATTCAAAAGCAATACTATGTCCTGTTTGCGGATATGAATTTCCTGTTCAGAACAAAATATATAATGTAGTTGCCATACTATTTTTGGTTCTTGCGGCTTGGTATTTTATTCGATAGTGCTTTATTAACTTTTCGTATATTCTTCAAACTATGTTCGTAAAACCTGGCCGCCATATTCTCTCCAAATCCACCTTCATCCGAGGATGTCAATGCCCGAAGTCGTTATATCTTTATAAACACAACTACAATCTCAGAGGAGAAATTTCCGTTCAACAGCAAGCCATTTTCGATCGCGGTACAAGTGTTGGTGAATTGGCACAGCAGCTTTTTCCCGGAGGAACGGATGCGAGTCCGGCAAATAATTTTCTATACCAGCAAGCTGTTGTCCATACGCAGAAACTGATTGATGAAGGAGTAAAAGTTATTTATGAAGCGGCTTTTCAATTTGATGGCGTTCTTGCAGTCCTTGATATTCTGGTGAAGAAAAACGGAAAATGGAACGCGTATGAGGTAAAAAGTTCAACTTCTATTTCAGAAACGTATGTTCTGGATGCTTCTCTTCAATATTATGTCATCACCAATTCCGGAATAGCTTTGAGTGATATTTCCATTGTTCATATCAACAATCAATACATTCGGAAAGGAAAGCTCGATGTTGAACAATTCTTCAACATTGAATCTGTCCACGATGCTGTACTAGAGAATCAGGAATTCATTGCACAGAAAATTGATGAGCTGAAAAAAGTTAGTAACCAAAAGGTAGTTCCGAAAGTCGACATTGGCCCGCATTGTTCAGATCCTTATCCCTGTGATTTTACAGAACACTGCTGGTCACACATACCGGCAAATTCTATTTTCGACATTTCGGGAATGCGTACGGATAAGAAGTTTGAATTGTATGAAAATGGAATTGTAAGCTACCAAGACGTAAAGCCCGGTGATATAACGAATGAAAAGTATTACCAGCAGGTTGAATTTTTTATTAAGAAAAAAGATTACATCGACAAAAAAGGCATCAAAGAATTTCTGAAGAGCATCTCGTACCCTCTTCTATTTCTCGACTTCGAAACATTCAATCCGGCGATTCCTCTTTACGATCAATCCAAGCCTTATCAGCAAATCCCATTTCAGTATTCCTTACATTACCTGCAGAAAAAAAACTCATCCCTGCAACACTTTGAATTTCTTGCCGATCCAACTTCCGATCCCCGTCTCACCTTCATCGAAAAACTTTTATCTGACACAATGTCTCCCGGAGATATTCTAACCTACAATCAGAGTTTTGAAAAAAGTTGTTTGAATGCTTTAGCTGTTGACTTTCCCAAATTCTCCAAAGAAATTCTTAAAAGAATCGATCGCATTAAAGATTTAATGACACCCTTCCAACAACGCATCTATTACAAACACACAATGCATGGCTCCTATTCTATCAAACAAGTTTTACCTGCCCTTGTTCCTGAATTAAATTATGATTCATTGGCAATTAATAACGGTGGAGATGCAAGCCTGGCTTTTGAGCGAATGATCTTTGACCGGAAAAGCGATCATTCAGAATTGAGAAAGCAGATGTTGGAGTATTGTGGGATGGATACGATGGCGATGGTGAGGATATTGGGGAAATTGTCTGAAATGTGATTGAGCTGATTAATGGATGCTAAAATCACTAAGTTATCCGGATCCAAACCTAAGTGCAACAATTTTCTCAAACGCATTGAGGCCGGGACAAAATCCTTCCAAGATTATTTTCAATTAAACTAAATCTGATGATTCAATTATTCCATCAAAAGTTAAATCTTCACGATTATAAAAAGGCTTCATTGCATCTTATCAATAAGCAACATCATAAAATGTTTTTTCAATTTACTTCCATTCATATGCAGAAAGCGAATTCGTTTTAGTTAAAATAAAAATAAAGTGTAATAATAGAGATTAAGGCTTCATTGCATCTTATCAATAAGCAACATCATAAATAGTTTTTTCAATTTACTTCCATTCATATGCAGAAAGCGAATTCGTTTTAGTTAAAATAAAAGTAAAGTGTAATAATAGAGATTATGGAGATTAATATCAGAATCATTCTACCCGTAGCACGAATTGACTGTGTTAGTAATCGAATAGTATCTGTTATATAAAAATAGAGTACCACAAATAATAAAATACCTAA
Organism: Bacteroidota bacterium; assembly: GCA_031417555.1. Classification (GTDB taxonomy): domain Bacteria; phylum Bacteroidota; class Bacteroidia; order AKYH767-A; family 2013-40CM-41-45; genus JADKIH01. The sequence continues at coordinate 25,973 of JANOVV010000069.1, read as the reverse complement.
TAAAATAGATAACATTAGAGCTTCGAAATAATTCTATAATTATTTAATGCGTTTTCAGCTATTGGATATTCTTTTTTGGACTGATTTTTAAAATTGGTAAGTTGTGTTTCATTGAAAATGAGTTTTTGAAAAGGTAGTATTCCTAGTACAGTTTTGCTTTTAAATTTATTTGCTGACCCGGGAGATACTATAATTTTATAATAGTTAGGATCATCACGAATGCCGTTTTCATTTATTCCGATTTTTTTTAATTTTGATGTAATTTCTTTTTTACGGAGTTCTATTAAGTGGATGAAATACTCGAAATTATCAATTCCAAATTTAGCGGCCAATGGATTTATATTAGTATTCAGTGCAAAAGAATTGGTTCTCATGGCTTCAGTATTTTGCCTTTCTGGATGCATAAGATATTTTACTAACAGGTCATATATTCTTTTGTTGTTAGTTACTATACAACCTCCTTCTCCGACACTAAAAATTTTCTTTCTTCCAAAACTTAAAATTGTAACATCAGCATAATGCCCTGTATGCATATAATTATACTTGGTTGTAAAAGAGGAAGCTGCATCATGAATTAAAAATAAATTGTGTTTTTTGCAGATCTGCTTAAGTTTATCTAGTCTTGCAGGATACCCTAAAAAATCTGCTGATAATACTGCCTTAGTTTCAGGAGTGATATGTTTTTCTATTTGATCTGGATCAATAGTCAAGTTTTTTGGCTCAACATCACAGAATTTAATTTTACATTTTAATGCTATTAATCCAGAAATGGATCCGGACCATGTTAATGGTGTTGTAATAATTTCACTTCCGCTTAATCCCAATGAATAAACAACACCTAGAATTCCTGTAGAAGCATTACAAACCGAAAGACAGTACTTAAATCCCGTGTATTTAGAAATCAAGTATTCAAACTCTCTAATAATGCTGTTGCCAGGAATTTTATTTTTCATTTTTAAAATCTGGATTTAGATTTGAATTCGTTCAATTTATTGTTAAGTTCTACATCGTTTATGGTGCCATCATTAAGATTTACAATACCTTCCAAATACCAGGGTAGGGGGTATTTTGTGTTATTTGCCCAAGGGAAATAATCATCAAATGCAGTTAATCGGATTGCACTGAGCGATGAATAGGCTCCACTAACCGGGTCTCCATTGCTCCGAAAGGAAATACAACTCTCTAGAATATTCTCTTCACTGAAATCGAAACCATATTTTGATATTGTCTTGTTTATTATATCAAATATCTGACGAGGACTTGCGCCCTTCCTGTAAATTTGTTCACATCCCTCTAATAGATATTTATTGTGCGGATCAATAGTTTCTTTGCCAGCAATACGTTTTTGAATTTTTGGAAAAATGGCAGCCATTTCAATAGGAGTTGCTTCTAACAACGGAACCGTTACAAACCTATTTATCAATGCTGGATCCAGCAATTGCGGTGTATTACTACAGCCCACTATACATATCTTACCCCTTAAATCATCTCTGGCGGCAAATTTAAAAAGAGTTTTCAGGTAATGACTGCTCACGCCTCCATCCATTCCGGCGCTGGAACGATTGGAAAACGCCTGGTCTATTTCATCAATAAAAAGAATTACCGGCGAGAGACTTTCTATCAGTTGCAATGCTAATGATAGACGCGCTTCTGATTGCCCAACCCACATAGATTTAATCTCATCGGATAGTTCCACGAGATTAAATCCACAAGCATTCGCAAAGGCTGATGCAATGGTCGTTTTTCCAGTACCGGGAGGTCCTGCCAATAAAATCGCTCTTGGAGAAGAGGAGTGTTGAATGGATAATTTCTCTGCAAAGTTTTTTAATATTTTTTTTGGTACTTCCAGTCCGGCAAGATCATCAAAAGATATATCTGTAGACAAGACATTAAGTGTTTTTTCACTAATCTGACCAATCAATTTTTCTTTTTCAGAAATAATCTCGCTTTTTGTTATTAATTTGTTTTGTGATTTTGCTTCACGAAACAGAGATGCCAGCTGTGTAAGATTTAATCCTCTTGATAATTTTGCCGCTTCATTCACTTCAAGAGTTGTCTCTGAAAACTCATCCTTACGTTCAGAAATTGTTTTAAAAAATTGCTCATATTCACTCAATCCGGGATAACTATAGTGTACCTTGTGAAGTACTTTTAGCAGTGGACTGAGGTTGCTTTCTTCATGAGTATAAACTACTATCGAATTACCTGCTTTCTGTACTGAAGGCAAATTAGCGATATCACTAATGGTTTCGGCTACAATCTGCATTTCACGATCAAGTGATTGAGAGGATGTAAGATGAGGAGCATAATCTATGATTAGCACGAACGGCACAGAATACTTGTTGGTTGCAATTGTTTTGAGTCCCCGGAAGATCTCAATGACTTCTGTCGGACTGAAATCCCTGCTCCCTAAAAACTTAATTAACCCGGTGCGTTGCAATATGTCATCCAATACTTTTTTTTCTTTACTAATTTCTGCATACCTGTGAATACTTAACCCTGTTGATCTGCTGTATCGTAGTATAAATTTCCCCTGCTCGTGTAGTTTTTCTGCAAGGTAGAGTGGCCGATAAAAAAGGGTGCTTGATCCGGGCTCAACCTGCAAGTCAAAGATATTACCAGTTATTAAAATTGCATGGTGCAAATTTTCTAATGCGCTCAATGCGGCATCCTTGCTGATTATGGAATTGGTTTCTTTCATTGGTTTTGTTTGTTTTGAGCCGGATTCAAATTATTTTTACTTTGCAAATAATCTTTTATTTCGCTTGTACTCTTAGTAGTATTACTCTTATTTAATATTTTACGCAGCACACCCATTGGTTGATTGTGCTTGATCCTTTTATATGTAAAAGGCACTCCATTTTCCTGAAGGTATTTTACTATCTCATCCATTTTTCTACTGCATTCATTCGTGTCGCATAGAAATCCTTCCAGATCAAGAGCTAGCGATGGATTCATTTGCCGATCTAACTTACAATATGCAGTAAATCTCCTGTTATGCTTATCTACAAATACAATGTCGGATATAGAATCCGTCTGCTTAAGAATTTTTACTTTAGCAGTAAATCCAGTTGCCTTAGCAGCATCATTGATTTTATTGTTTATAAATTTTAAATTGTCAAGAGCTAAGTTTTTTGTTCCCTGTTTTAATGCCGTTTCAAAGGCATTTTCATTTTCAGAAAGGTTTTGTAGTAAAGACGGAACATATTTAAACAGAGGACTTTTTTGAGTTGCAATAGTTCCTGCGAGTATGTTTTTTTGAATATCATTCATCCCTTCCGTCATTTTTAGAAAAGATGAATGTCCGGAAACCATTTTCTGCAAACGATTTGCTTCTTCTGCCATTTGTACTGGTGAAGAAATTGCTTGTTTGTCCAACCACTTCAAGCGCTCATTGCTTTCCTCGATCTCCTCAAGCATCTTATCATATTGCTTCACACAATATCTTCCTGCAAATAAGGCAACATCAATACAAGCAGCACCAACTTTTATTGGTGCTCCAATGAGCGATAAGGACACTGCTCCGGTTGTTATTTCTGACATGTTGTTGTTTTTTTAGTTTTCATATTATACTGTTAAATCCTGATCTGTTGTATCGTTTATAAACTCTTCAACAATTTTTTCAGTCTGTTCGTGTTGATTCTCTCTTTTCCGGGCTTCAACAACCTTTTCATTATTTTCTCCAAATGAATTATTTACTAAAACTGAATTTTCTTCATTTGAATCGGATGCTTGCAAATCTTTATCCTGAATTAAATCCGGTTGATCCTTGCTTGGTTGTAGATTTACCCCTGAGTAATAGGCAATCGCTTGTCTTATATTGGGATTGCCTTCTCTTTCAATCTTTGGAGCTGAGTTTTCAAAATTGTAAGTGTCCACAAACTGAATATACTGACGATAACTGTCATTTGTTAGTCTGGCAGCAACGTTCATGCGGCGAACAATACTGCCAAGAAGCATATTTATAACAAATAGAACAATGTATCCAAAAGCCTTGTGAAGAATGAAAGCACCAATAAGTAATTCAAGTATTGCAATGCCCGCTACTACATAGGGAATATATGAAAGACTGCTCGTTTCGTTTACACCCGCTCCCACGCCGGCAGCTTTAACTAAATAGAACTGATAACACACATATACAATTGACCCAACTAACCCAACAACACTAAGCCAGATCTTTGATGTCAGCGTCTTTTTACCAGTATGAATGTCTGTTTCTATTCCTTCATAAATTCCTTCATAAATAAGATGGCCAAATATCATCCCTACAATAGAAATAGATGCTCCTATTATTAATAAAATCTCCGGTTGTATATTCCCCTCACCCATTGGATCTACTAATCCTGCTATTGCGCTTTGAGCATTAAATGCACCATAAACTCCAAAACCAATGGCGGCAAACAATCCCACTACTGACATAATAATCCAGGTTGGAGATGTTTTACCGCCTATATCATTCAATACCTGTTCGCGATTTTTATTTTTAATACGATGCTTTTTTTCAAGGTTAACAAACCGAAAGCTTGCATCAGAAGCCAAGAGAAAAGTCCTATCAACTCTGTAACGCGGCATGCTAGAAGTATTGGTCATGTGGCTATTGATTTTTTTGTATGTATAATGAACTTATAGCATCATCAATTGTTGTGAAAACCGAATATTTGACATTTGGAATTATCTGAGGTATATTAATTCGACCGGATGGTCGTACCAGCAGTAAATTGACTGCGTTGATAAAATTTACGGGTTTCATTTTATCTATTCCATTTACTGGTGAGAGATCATTTTCCAGATCGCTGATGATGATTATGCTTTTTTTATGATTACTATAGATTGCATATTCTGTTATATTTCTTGCTATTTCCAATGCGTTTTTTATGTCGCTGAAGTTGTGAATTTTGGGAAGAACAAATTTTTCTGAAAGAACTGTTCTAAAATTTTGCATACAAGAATCAAATATTAATTCGAGTTGCCTGTTTTTATGTTTTCGGTTTGCCTGTTGATAAGGATTACCTTTTACATCGAGCTGCTTTAAAAATGGAACTTGGTACATTACCGGATCCTGCATATTTGAGTTTGATTTAACATGTATCCCATAAAATACCCCGCCACCATTACTACCAATAGTAATATAAAGTTTTTCGATATTACCGGTGTTAAGATTGGCATAGGAATCATTGCTTTTTGATATGTCATAAATTAGAATCACTAAATTTTCCTCAACCATTATTTTATTTTTCGTATTTTCGGAGTTTCCTAAGCAACCTGAATTCAGAATTGCGAATAAAACCAATAAACCAATTTTTGACATATTTATTTCCCTTTTCATATCTCTATGTATTTTTATGGTTAGTATCTGTTATTATTTTTTGATCCTGACACACCTTTCAGCATTGTGTATATTCCAAATAAAACCAATGCAAGAATTATAAGATGCTTAAGTAGTATTCCGGCTTGGACATCATTGCCACGACTGTAAATCCGAATAAATAGCACTAAACCCGTAAATGCTGCAGTTACTATCAGAACTTTTCGTCCTCCGGCAAGAATTACTACTCCGCAAATCAATATAAAAACAACCCACCCCTGGGAAAGTAACCCGGCAAAAGCAAGTTTTAATGTTGCTATTATCAGACTTATGATGCTTGCAAATTTCAGGATGCCATTCATGTGTTTTTTCTTTTTTTGTTCTTAATTGGATTATTTATATTTATTTTCCGAGTGTTTTTTCTTAAGAAGTATTTTTTTTTGCTCTATATTCATTAAAGCAATCTTCCGGCATTTGCCTGAAGATTGCTGTGAAACCTGCAACTTCCCGATTAATTAATCGATCATATTATCCTCCTTTCTGTTAACTTCCTTAATTATCATATTCAATAACTTAATTATTTTTTAGTTAGTATCTGTTTGTTTTGTGAAATAAATGCATTAGAAAATAGAAACCCCCTGCCTGAAGTCAGACAGAGGGTTAGTATTTGTTTGTAAAAAAAAGGCTACGTTGGTAAAGAAAAACTACCTTTAATATATAAACTTCTTTTATCGGGCAGAGTTATTTCATTGATAGAAAACTCCGATTCGCATTTCAGCTCTTTTAAATGAATTTTGATTAATTTGAGTGCTTTTTCAAAATAGAAAGACGGATTTTCGAGTTTAACATTAATAATTGCAAAATTATATTTATTTTTATTTAATACATATTTTATAAACCACTCACCTTGTTCAATATTTTCTTCTAATAATTGCTTTATATCGTCAATCATTGATTCTATATTATTGTCTTTAAATACGCCTAGCTTGCTTTTCTTACTATTTACTTCACTTGAAACAACTCTGTTAAAATCCCAATTAATATTTCCATATAGTTTTTCACTTTCCTTTCCTTTTTCATCCTGAAATATTTTACGAATGGATCTCCAATCTGTATTTCCCTGGACATTTTCCTTCTTTTGTTTCAAGTAAATTTGATAAATTAAAGCCAAATCTGCATAGAGTTCGGGATTGGCCTCCAATTTTTCAGATACTTTTTCCTTTTCTATTAAGTCCTCTAATTCTTTCTTTAATTTATCTCCGGTAAGATTCCCGACATTCCAATTATAAAAGGCATTAAATTTATCTGCTATTAAATTTTCAGCGTTTTTCCTGCTTGCCCGTAATACTCCTAAGACATACCTGTTTAGTTTATACGTGTTCACGTTTAACTCCATAATTGCCCGTTGATTGAAACATAATCATTTAATTCAGATTCGCTAAAGCCATCTAAATGCGTATTTATCCATTCCATACTGATTCCCAGATCACTCGTGTCAAAAAAATATGGGTTGTTATTTGAAGGATTGAAATACAATTGTTGTTTGTTCTTTCCGACAAAAGAATATTTTTTGGTCACCAGATCGTTTTTTAATTTTGAATTCCCACTTATGTATTTTCCAAGCTTCTGCTCGGCTTCATTCATTTTTATTCTGAATTTTTTATAGCTTCCCAAAACAGGAATTTGCAAGTCGCGTTCAAACCATAAAAGATCCTCCATTGTTGAACCCAGAGGAAATTCCTCTTTTTTAAATCCGAGAATCTGAGAGAAAAACCCTCTTTTTGCAGATGGGCTATCCATTTTTCTATCTGGATGCGCCAATGTGGATATTATTTTATCAGAGGAGTCTTCGTTTTTATTTTCAAAAAATAAATGAAGAAATTGAGCCAACCTTCTTGTTTTATAATATGCAATAAAGCGATTTATGGTGTCTTCTTCTTTTTCATTTTTCTTTGGGCCAAATGCATCTCCTTTTATCATTGGAGAAGCGGGGTTATTTCCGATTCTAAATTCTTTAACCCATTCTGTGCAGAATTCACAAACTTTATATTCCATTGCAGGATAATCCTGAAGATTGCGATATAGCAAATAGGTTTTGTGTAAATGATTCTCCCATCCTTTACAGGAAATTGGTAATGCAACCATCGTGTTATAGGCATCTTCCCCTTTTTCAATTATCCGGTTTACAAGAATTGAAGTTGCTTGTTCATCATGTGGAGCATAATCCTTCTTTGAAAATATTTCCGGACGAATCGTAAATGAACTGAAGGTCTCCATAAGAAACTTTCGTGGCATGCCCGAATATACAATTGCATTCAGTATTCTTGAACGAAAGTCTTCTCCTACACGTTGTAGAAAAGAATACCCTTGCATTTTTTGTTGATGAATTAAATTATTTTTCACTTCATTTAAACGATAATCAGATATAATGATACTGATCATATTTCTATACCCGTCATCCCTCTTTAATATCTCAAGCGCTTTTTCGCCGGAATCGGTGTATACTAAATCAACACCCGCTTCATCTAACTTCTTTGCGAGAAGACTATTTGTACCTATTTCGTCATCGACTAATAAAGCGGTCCAGGGTTTTCGGGCAACCTCCTTATTCCCTTCTGCTTGAAGTCCGGTACTGTATTTATTAATTAATAATTGCCCCTCATTGTATACATGCTGAAGAACTTCATTAATATTCTTTTTATCAATGGAAGTAAATTTATTATTGAAATCACTTATACACATTGCAGGGGATTCATGATAAACTTCATGAATTTCTTCAAGGCATTGTATAATAACTTTTCTTATTTCTTTGTTGTCTATTATATTTACTATCTGAGAAATCCCGCTTAACTGGTGTAATTTGGAATTTATAATTCCGGCCGGGCTGCAGGAAAATAATTGTATGTCAAGCAATTCAACAGGTGAAAGTTTGTTGAGTTTATTTAGCTCAGCAATCATTTGTTGTGGAGTGGCAGGCAACTGCAGATATCCATGGCTTATTGCAGTTATAATTTCCCTGTCCGGTTTTAACAAGGTTTTTAATGGCATAAATGAAACAAATAAAACAGGTACATTCAAATCATAATCTCTTCTAAGTGTTTTTATCAGGTTAACTCCGGCAAACTCCTGCTGTGAAATTACTTTACCCTGATGGTCCCAAATCAATTCCGCAAGTACAATCATTGAATTGATTTTTTTGTTTTTTTCCAATTCCGAATGCAACTCATCACGAGAAACAGCAATTGCACTATTCGGTATTTTAACGGAAAGCGATCCGGCGAAATCCGAATTATTACTCCAGACTATAATTGGTACGGTGTTTTTTGCTTCCACTTTAATTTGGGTTATTAAATAATTGTGATGACTTTCCTGCTTTGCAGATAATTTTCAACATATCTTGATATTATAGGTGGTGTTTGCTTTCAAACTGAGGGAAGGGGTCGGGAGGTGGTAATAATTCTTTCTATCGCTTCAAGAATTATTGAACTTTTTCCTTGTACTTTTTTGATAATATTTTTCACTTTTACTTTTAAAATATCACCTATCTCAAGCACCTGTCTAATGTCCTTTTCGTTTGGAGATGAAACAAGCTTACAATCGCTTCCCTCATACAACCATCCATCTATGTCTTTATCAATTCTAACTCTTGCGGCTTTATTATTTGTAAGAAATGAATTTACAATTCCAGTATATTCATTACCTGGTTTTACCTCCTCCAAATTCCGAGATTTACGATTTATACTTTGCTTAGCATTAAAAGTAAGTTGACGGTCATTTGTAGGAAGCACCGTTATATTTTGAAGGTTCATTTCCAGCGTGTAGCGGGCTATCAATCCTTTCTTGATTATTACCCTGCGGTTGGTAATCACATATTCATCGGTGTATTGCTGAATAAGCGGAAGAATAAACAGGGTAAATAATCCTTCTTTAGTAAAAAAGTGCATCCAATGGTAAGTGGTTTCATGCGTAATTGCTTCTCCTCTCAGTAAGTTGTTTTCAGCGTATTTTGCCATGCGTGGTGGTGTTTATTATTTATAGAGAGGGAAGGAGTTATGGGGGTTAGGGAAAAATCTTACTTATTCCTTTAAGGGATATTTTACCATCTGCTTTTATTTCTGTTATTTCCACCTTGATTGAATCCCCTTTACTTAAAACTTCTGCTATATCATTAATTTTATTAGTTGTCTTTTTAAGAGAGCCTAAACTATTAATATGAAGAAATCCGGTTTTATTTCCATTTATTAAAATAAATGCACCTGAATAAGCATTTGGATTTTGTTTATTTGGAAGAAATCCTGTAACAATTCCATCTCTTATATCTCTAACGGCTATAACGTCTTCTTTACACCACTTTCCAATTATCTTATTAAATTCATTAACTTTTTTGTGCTGATAAAGATTGGCAGGGCCATTAGTTAAAAACTCCACATTGCACGGGGCATAGTTTCTAGTTTTCTCAATCCAATAATCTTGTTCTTGTTTTACTATGTATTTTAGCGGATTGTGCCGAAAGTATTTACCTACATCGTGTGCACATCGATTATCATCTGTAACTAGGATAACATTGCCTTGTGCCAAATCATTGGGAATAATATTTATGAATGTATTATCAGCATGTAGTTTCAATGTTTCAAAATCTGGCAAACTCTCAATTGTGTTCTTGATTTTATCAATTGTGTTATTAATCTCACTGACTTTGGCATTGATTTTATCCAATTGTGTTTGGTTACTTTCCTCGGCAGAAACAAAAAGTCTTTTCCAAAAAGAAGTTTTCTCCTCAATTTGATTCTCGAAACTTATATCTTGTGGTAAATCAGGCAAATTTAACTTTGCGACTTCTTTAATCGTAGAGTCCTGGCCTCCTTCATTCTCAATCCAAACCAAACCCAATTGACGCCATTCAAATATTTTTTCTAATAAAAACCGACATACAGGAACTCGGTAAGGATTATTTCTGTCCAAGGCTGCATTGCGATTTACGAATCTTTCATCTTGTTGGCTAATGTTGAGGATTTCACGAACAACATCTTCATGAATTTTTATGCGCAAGTTTTTAGGCTTTTTCAGTAAAAGCTCATGAAACGAATGGAGAAACCCGTCTTTTATGCTATTAATTAGATAATTAGCATCAATATATATGTTGTAACTCTTTATAGGAAAACTCCAATTTACATTAGGAAAAATACCCGTGCTTACATTATTAAACTTTATCTCTGCCTCATAAATCATTTCATAGGTTTGATTCTTAAATTTTGCAAGTGCCGTAATCACTACATCAAGAAGATTTTTGATATTTTGAAGTGACCGTTGATTATTTATACCATCATCAATTCCCTCTTTCGTCCAGACATATTCTGCACCCGCTGATAGCAACCTTCTTACATTCTCAGCTTTATTGGTGGCTGTGAACATAATAACTGGAAGTGTAATAAAGCGTCTTTTTACTTCTTGTAAAACTTTGCCACCTGAGTATTCCAAAACATCTAAAACATCTTTTTCATTTGCTAATCTCAAATCTAGTAACAAGCAACCCGGTTTCTCTAATTGAATACGATGAAGTAACGTACCCTGATTCACTGTTTTTGCATTGATTACCTCAATTTTATCCTTGCCAAATAACTTTTCTAAAGGAATTGCCCATTCATCGGCTAAATCGTCATAATAAAATATTTTTTTCCCATTAGCTTGAAATGTTCTGATTTGATTCAATAAAGAATCGTTTTTATATTCTTCGGTGTTGCTAAAGTCCGCAGATAGGAATTTTAAAATTTGGATGCTATAATTGCTATTTTCCTTATTTTTTTCAATGCCTAACACCTCTTTCATTCTATGAATAGCCCAAATATTCGCTAGCTCATGCCTGATCTTAACTAAATCAATCTCTGCTCTGAAATACGGCAATAAGTTATCACGTTTAGCTTTTTCTCCTTTTGGTATTACAGAAATTTCTATAGAAGAAAATGGCAGTTGTATAAATGAAACTCCTATTGAATACAATATGCTGTTTAGTGGGTTCGCTTTTACTATTGAGTGAAGTGATTGAAATGAATATAAAATGCAATGAGAATTACACTCTTTTAGTCGAAGCCATTTTAATAGTGTGATCCCTTCGTGTTCTTGTCTTGCTTTTCCGGTTTTTAAATTAATATTAATTAGAATAACCGTGTCGGTATTTCCTTCCGGGATTTTAGATTTGATTGAATCCGCCACTTTACTTAGCTCGACTTCTAAAACAAAGGTTTCACAATTTCCATTCAATTCTTTAGAAAGGAGTTTTGCATTACTCTCATTTTCGACTATAATAAAGATTTCACAACTCTCATTCAATTCTTTAGAAAGGAGTTTTGCATAACTCACATTATCGTCTATAATCAGGTATTTCATCTTTCTGTCTATTTGTTTGTTGTTTTTGAAACGCAATCATTGGTTACAATGATCAGGATTGCTTTTCTAAAATTTGAATAGTTTTATAATCATACTTGCCATTAAAAAACTTAGAAAGAACTTTCTCAAAGACATTATCTAAGTTTTCTTCATCTGCAATAGCAAAAAGCGTCATACACGATTGCAGTTTTAAATCATCAGGACGGCCAAAAATCAGATTGGCATTTATAGTACCTTGCTTTAGTAATGCGTTAGAAATCTCTTTAAGCCGGAACCCTAGAACTTCATGTTTTAAATAAGCATTCGCTTCTTCAATATTTTTTATTGCGTAAAATCTTGAAACATCACTAAATCCCAAACCCGTAATCTGTGGGAATATAAACCACATCCAATGGCCCGACTTCCTTCCTGACTTAATTTCAGAAAGGGCTATTCCATATTGTTGTTCCTGTGCTTCTAAGAATTTGTCTAAATCCATAATTATATCATTCATATTTATTCTGAAAAACAAATGGCTCACAAGGAATATTATCAACCAATAGGCGGCTGATGCAATTGAAATTGGGCAGCTTCAATACATCTTCTCTGCTGAACTCCGGCTCTAAATAGTGTTTCACTTTTTCATAGTCGTTTATACCCGGACGGAAGAAAATCATGCTGCCAACATTGCCCATTAGCGATTCTACAAGATCATGTTCCGCATAGCGTTGTTCTAATTGCCCCAACGTTTGGTTTGCTAGCGTTAAACTCAAACCATATTTCCGAACTTCCGATAATGCACTGCCAATGTCGCCTTTAATGAAATTCTGAAACTCGTCAATAAAAAGGTAGAACGGTTTTCTCTCAGTTTTTCCCATATTGGCTCTTGACATAGCCGCCAATACAATACTGCTCACCAGCATTTGACCCAACAAACTCACATTGTCAGAACCAATTAATCCTTTGTCCATTTTTACTAAAAGAATGTTGCCATCATCAATTAGTTTACGGAAATTGATATTGCCTTTTTTACTGGAAATAATAGGAGTGAGATAGTAATCATCCGTAAAGCGTGTCAATTTACTGGTAATGTAGGTAGCAAAATTAGAGAACGACCAATCACCTGAGTTTTTTGCAGCTATATTAAAAAAATCTGCCACCTTCTTATTACCACAAAGCGAAATCAATTCTTTCCGATAGCTATCATCAAAAAATACATTGACAAAATCGAGTAATGTGGCATGTTTGTATTTTTCCTGTACCTTTTCATCCATCACCAACAGCAAACCGTTTTTTAGATATAGTTCAAACATGGGCCCTCCAGCCTGACGCATATCATAAAGAGAACCGAAAATGCGTATGAGTTCATTAATGACCAGTGATTTAGATTGCGGGTTATCCTCATCGTAGCCAATAGGATTATGCTTGGCAGAATTTTCCGGGTCGGTGGTATTCAATACCACCAATTTGTTACGCTTGGCTTTTGGTATCAGTTTCTGCACTTCATCAAATAAATCGCCATGCGGGTCAATCAATGCAAACCCGTAATTCTTTTGAAGGCAATCAGCTATCATGGTTTTCAGCAAAGTACTTTTACCGGTTCCTGTCTGTCCCATTATATAAAGATGCCTTGCCAATGCATCAACACTGATTCTTATTGGTGCAGTTCCGTTAACGGTTTTCTTTTCGCCTAAAAGTATTCCGCTTTCCGGGAGGTTTTTGGGTAATTGGGTAAACGAACTTGGTTGTGTAGTAATACCATCCAATCCCTTACAGTCGGGTAACGGTAAGTGAAAAGCTTGTATTGCCTGATTCAGCGAATAGAAAAAAGGCAACTGATTTATTTTTCCTTCCGCTTCGGTTTTAAAACGCATCAGTTTATCGGCATCCCTAAAATGCGATTGCACTTGCGCCTTTCCGAAAAAATAATTCTGCACGGTGTTTTTTACATGTTGCTGAACTTGTCCACCTTTTCGTTTTAGCAATACACTAATTAAGAACTTTTCGTTGGTACCCAGTAGAAATTTGTTCAAATAGTCGGCAAACAACTCCAATTCCTTTTGATTGTAAAGTGAATTTTGAATCAATGAAGTATTCTTTCCAATAAGCCTCAGTAACTCTACTTCCTCCATCATTAGTATTTTAGGCATAATTTGCACATCTATTTCGGTGTAATTCTGTTGCACGCTTAAGGCCTGGAACAGTTCATTTTCGAAGCTTAATTCAAGTGGAATCGGGAAAATTTCATTAGGGTGATACAAAAAGACTTTGTCCAAAATTTTTGGACCCTCGCTTTTGGAAGCTTTGAAACCGATAGTTGAACTTGTATTGACTTTTATCGGATTTCGGAAAAACAGGTTGTATTTATAATCTGTCGTAAATTCCACGGCATCTTTCAAAATCTGTTCTTCACTGATACAGTCAAAAAGATAGGGATTGCTTTTGTCGCCAACTCCATTGAAAAAAACTTTCACATCATGATGAGTGTCTGCAATTCGCTGTTTTAGTTTTTCAGCATCTTCTCCAAGAATTGAAAAAATAATACGGCATTTAAGATTGCCGTTTTCAGAAATGTATTTCAGGTTGATTTGAAGAGAATCACGGAAAGGAGTAGAAATTGATTTCAAAAGATTTTCATGCCAGGCAATAGCATTCATTTTCAAATTCAGTTCTTCCTTTTCATTGGCAGGTTTGCTCACCGATGAAAGTTCAAAACCAAACAAAGCCCGCTTGCGGAATCTACCGTAATTATAATCTTGAGTTATGGTATAAAATATTCCAGGAACAGTAGTGGGCTTCTTAGAAGCTTTAGCATAAGTTACCAGGCGACATTGTTGCAAAGCATTTTCCACCAACTGAAAAAGATATACCGGGTTCAGGGTTTTCTTGCCTACATAATTGTAAGCCCCTATTTTCATACACTTCACTACTTTATCTATATCGGCAGCAGAATCACTATCGGTGAGCATAATTACGGGCAGATGTTCATATTTCTTCTTTATTTTTTGCAGCGCATCCGTTCCCTGCATTTCCCCTTTAGGAAAACCAAGGTCCAAAATCACGGCATCTAGCGCAGTAGTATAATCTTCCAAAAACGCTAAACCTTCCAGCACATTGTCGGCTGCAAAAAGATTGAAACCTGCTGCTTTAGCAGCTATCTCCAGGTTGGGGAGGTATTGCTTGCTGTGGTCGTCTATAAATAATATGTTCCGGCTGTTTTGATCCATTTATTCTGTTTGGAGGGTTTCTAAAATGGTAATGACATCTTGTATTTTTATAATAGCTTGTTTCAATTCTGTAAATTTTTTTTTGTTCGTGTAATCAGATATAAAAAGAAACTCTTTAACTAAGTTAGAAATAAGGGTTAAAAAGGCATCATCTGATTGCTGGACTATAGTGCCAAGTTTAAGTATCTCCTCTATTTGAGAATTACGGACATATACAAGCATAGCTTCATATCTCTCGTTAAAGCGTATCATCGTTTCACTTCTCAGTTCGGGATAAGTCATCACATTACCGATAGCTAACCTTAACCCTAAGCCAACTTTATTGATAAATGCCAATTCCTGTTTGTGCTTAATGATACCGATTCGCTTTTTTAAAATAGATTTACAAGCTCTTTCTGAAAAGGTTTTCCATGCAGTATCATGAACACCATGTGGCTTTGCGTTTTGCTTTGAAGCCGCTTGAATAATGGTTTCTTTGGAACATGGCAACTGAATAAACTCCGTTCCGGGAAGTTGCAACACATCAAATTCATCTTTAGGAAGTAATTGCTTCAAAGGCAGAAAAGAAAAAAACAACACCGGAGTATTGGGGTGCAGCAAACGGAGCTTTACCAATTGCTCCAAACCCGAACCTCTAACATCTTGCGCACCTGGATGGTAAGCCGCAGAATACAACACATCAGGAAACTGAATTTTCACTCGGCTTTCTTCAAGCAGATTTTCTAAGCCGGTATGTAGTGTTGGTTGGTTCACATTGTTAGACTGGTGATGAGTTAGTTGACGTTAGGATACAAGCAGCTTATCACGTAGGCTGCGGAGGGCTTCTAAATATTTAGGGTCAAAAGCATCTGTTTTGCCTGTTGATTCATTAACAAAATCTCTTAAAGCATTTTCATCACTAGAAATTAAAACTTTAATATCTGAATCCTTTGCTGCTTTTACCGCCTTTTTTATTTCTTTCCATTGCTTATTTACTTCGGTAAAATCAACAGGTGGAACGAGTAAATTATGCAAGAGGTCCAATTTTTTGCCAAGGATTGCTTCTGATGTTGGAAAAACTTGTTGTATAATGCGTTTTATTTTGTCTATTTCATTGCCAAATATAATTTTGAAAACACTCTCATGTAAACTCATAGATACATGAGAGCCTCCTTTAGAGTGATTAAAGGAATTTGTAATTTTTGTCTTTACTTCTTCAGAACATGAATTGTGGAATAGAATGCCATCGTTATTTTTATCAATATTATAACTGGCTGGGAATTCCAATGTGTCACTTACAGCATAGAAAGTTAGATCTCCTTCAGAAAGCGTGAAAGGAATCCTAAATAAATTTGCATCATTTTCATATGATGTTTCTCTGAATAAATCTTCAAGAGTTGTTTTGTTTGTAGTAATGAATATCTGTTTCATATCTTATTTGATTTTCGTGATGAATTTAGTAGATAGTTAATTAGATATTTGCTTCTTATGTCAACAAAGGCGTTAATTACTGACGACAAGTTTACAAATCGTACTTTCGGAGTTAAATTTTCAGGAGTGCCCCGTCCTGAAGTAATAACTACATTGATTCCCTTATTTGCAATTTCTTCTATCTTGTTGTTAATTTCGTCTTTCTTAAACATCCTTTCAAAAATACTGTAATGAATAAGTATAAAATCATTGGCATTTAAACTATTGGTTACAGGTGTAATCTCACTACACTCTGCGTTTTCTTCTAACGGAAGGCCTAAGTATTTGTTGAGTTTATTAATTAGGGTAACATCGTATGAGTTTGCAGACAAGTTGATATCGTCTTTCTTCGGAATTATTACATTCATTTTTTTATACAACTTATCAAATTTGATTGTCATAAAGTCCCTGCTTTCTGCTGCTTCCTGAATGCGTTCGTCAATCACAACTACTTTAGCAAAGACTGCTTCTGCAATTCTTTGTTTTATGTTTTGATTTATACTTCGGATGTAACATTTCAACTTCTTTTTATTGCTCATTTCATTCTTACAATATTGATTAATAATCTTGTAATAACTTGGCAACTTTGCTTGAGCCAAACTTGACAAAGCCTCAACGAAACATTTCAACTCTTCTAAAATGGACCAAAGTTCTTTTGCGGCTGCAATATCAGGACTTCCATCTTCTTTATATAAATGGTCTAATAAGACTATAGAATGGCAAGCATCTGCATTGTAATTTTCCTTGACGCTAAAAAAGAGATTATTATGGTTGATCTGATGATTTTCACATGGATTATTATTTTTTAGATTTTCAAACCACTCCTCCCAACAGCCTTTCTCAATTTCATCGGTAGATTTTGCCAATAACGCAGAAAGCTCATTTATGTTTTTTAAAACCCTGATCGGTAAAGAAGTTTTGTAGTATTCCAAAAAATCAACTTCTCCTACTTTCTCAAGCTTAATGCAGTCATCTAGTACCACAAACTCATGCGAATAAACTTTTCCTTCTTTCAATTCTTCCGCAAACACCATAGGAGTAATAACCCAAATACCTTGCTTTTTTAATTCTTCTTGGTTTTTGGGAACGTGGTCCGTTACCACCAACACTACAGCCGGGCGATGCAGGAAAAAGCGATAGCCAAGGTAATTTTTATCATTTTCGATTTTTTTGAAAGCTTTAAGAAAATGTCGGCAATTAGTGCCCCGATAAGTAATTTGATCTCTACCTTCTTCTTTGTTTTTTTCAGTATTTCTACTCCATGATTCATCATATTGAATATCATAGCTCTGGTGGTTGATGTATTCTACCGGGCGTTTGCGCAGGTAAGCGGCTGAGGCATCCATTTCTACCAAGCCCAATGAATAGGAACGGAGTTTACTGTTTTCAATGAGGATATTTTCGTTAAGCTTTTTGTTTTGGTTGTAAACCAGCCATTCTATTTTTGAAATTTGATTTCCTGAATTTCTGGTATTGTCATTGAATTCTTTAATTTCTTTTTCATCCAATCCTTTGGCATTTCCATCAAGTGAGATACTATCATACACTTCAACTGCAATAAACTCATTCAGTGCATTTTCAATTTCATTTTTATGGGCTTTATTGCAATCTGCCTTATTGCAATTACAATAATTCACTACGGGTTTTTTATCGACTTCTAATGTGTCAATGAAATTAACAGTGAAGATGGTTGGCATTATAATATCCTTTCCATTTTCATCCTTATTCGTTGGCTTTTGTGCATGTTTAGCAGAGTTGCGGATAATATTCTCCAGTATGTTGTAAAATGCTTGTGTGCCGAGAATGTCGTTAGGGATGGCAACAAGCAAATCGTTGATGTCATTTAAATCATTTCCGTTTTTCTTGAACTTAATTTCAAACTTAAAGTCATCCAAGCCGGAAATATGCTCTAACAGTAACCTAACTTTATCCAATTCTTTAAAAAGGTCGGCATAAGCATACTTATTTGTTTGCATTAGCGGAGTGCCAAACGAAATATCTGCCAAGTAATCCATACGGCATTTTACGTAGTTGTTGAAGATGGAGATTTGGTCTAATAGGATTTTGTTATTTTGTTCCTCTTCAGTTAATACCTGCTTTTTGTCTTTTTGTCTTTCTTGATTCCATTTTTTAATAGTATCGGTGTATAATAAGATTAACTCAGTAGAATCGTAATTCTTTTTCTCAAAAAGTGTATCATAGTTTAAATCCCCAATCAGCTTATTCATCACATGCGCCCCAATGTTATGGCTGGTGTTTCTTGCCATCACCTGTGAGATAGCGGCACGGGTGGCTTGAAGCCCCAAATCAACTTGTTTGTTTTCTATTAGAAGCTCATGAAAGGACAAAGAAGTATTAAACAACAATTTAGATATAGCAGGTCTAAAAGCACTTTTATAAAACCGTTTATCATTGATTTTATTACCCACATCAACTAACAAATAACAAGATACATACCATTTTGGATAATCAAGAAATTCTGAGTTAGGGATATGAATATATGACGATACCCAGGATAGATTAAAGGCTCTATTTATGAGATCGTTTTCTAACTCGTTAATAAATTTTATCCAGCCATCATCAACATTAATGAAATGAACTTCCGTATTGGGCTTTTCTTCTTTTTGAACTTCAGAAAAAACAACTTCATCATTACAACAATTATTTTCATTTGCCTGTGGTGAGAAAACTACATCTTTATCATACCAACCTTTATCCGTGTGTCCATTAAATTCAAAGTGAGAGAATTTATTTTGATAATTTTCTAAATACTTCTTCCAGATAATATTGTAATAGGGTAAATTTTGACTGCAATCAAGACTGTATACTTCATAAACTTCTTCCATATTGTTGTTTCGTTCACTTTTCCGCAGGTAAACAGAAACATTAAGTCCATAAATTGTAAACGGTTCGCTATTGAATTCAGCACTAACCGCCTTAATAAAGCCTTCAATGTCTTTTTTAAGGTATTCCCCAATTTTCTTCATGAATGCTTCATCTGTTTTCATTCTCAAACACAATGTACTTATAGACCTTTGGAATGTATTTGGCTGTTTTAACTACTTCACAATAATCGCTCAACTTTAAACCATTTTTTTTAGCTTCCTTAAAGTAATCTTCGAATGAATACAAAACTGAAGCATATTCATAGCTTTCAGATTCAGCGTTGCCCAAATCTATTTTCTGAAAGAAAAAAGGAACTTCACCTTTTACTCTTTTTTCATCATATACTTTGAGAATATATTTTAATTCTGCCATATTTTTTGCCAAAGCCATCATCAGGTAGTAACTGTCAATAGTCATAATTATTAATTTTCCATTGGGCTTTAGCATTAATGTAGCATTTCTAAATGCGTTTTCAATATTGGCAGTTTCAAAAAAATTAAAGAAGTTAAAAACGATGTCTGCCTTATTAAGCAAACTTTTAGGAATGTCTTCCTCTAAATCAACACAATGAAATTCTGCTGAATGTAAATGCGAAAATCTTTTATTGAGATGTGTAATAAAAAATTCATTAAAGTCTAATCCTATAAACTGCGTTTCAATGTTCAATTCTAAAAGTAAATCTAATGCCCAACCGCTGCCTGTTCCCATATCAACTACAACCGGTAAATGAGATTTTTTCAAGTTAAATAATTGGGGGATTTTTTGAAGTAAAAACTCTTTCGTGTCGGTTAATTGCCTTAATTCAGAATTTAACCAAAACTCCGAATTATTCTTCCACGACAGAAGATTTCTCTTTTTAAACTCTAATTTATTATTCAATGATTCAAGCATTTATTTTTGTTTACTGATATAATAATTTTCTACAAAAGAGTTGTCAAAGCAGGAGTAGTTATTTTCGGATTGTGAAACAAGTTTTAAATCAACTAATTCATTGATAAACGCACTCCACTTCTCTTTACTCAAATACAATGGCTTTCCTGCTTCTCCTGCAAAATATTCTTTTCCTTTCAATAAAGATTTTAATTCTCTTGAAGTGTCAATATTCTTGTCGTATTCTTTTAGGTATTTTATAGCGTTTTCGGGATTTTCTAATGCAACTTCCCAACCCTTAGCCATTGCGTTAATAAACCGTTGCGTCAAATCCCTATTCTGTCCAACAAAACTTCTTTTAGCAAAAATTACAGGACCAACAAAGTTTACTCCATAATCTTCGGGCTTAATTGTTGTATAAGCAATATTTTGTATGTCTAGTGAAACTGTTTCATCATAAGCAAAAGCAGGTCTAACGTCAAAGGCTTTGGTAATAAAACTCGCTAAGTCATAAGGTGCCTCCACTTCCGTAATTTTACTTTTATCCAATCCTGCTTTATTTACCAATGCCCTATAAACAAACTCAGTGTTGTTTCCTGTCATTACACCTACTTTTTTCCCTTCAAAATCCTTTGCTGTTATTATCTGTGCTTCTTTTAAAGCAATGAAACAAGTTGGACTTTTATAGTTTATAGCACCTAATACAACTAAATCAGCACCAGTATTATTAGCTGTTAAAATTCTATCTCCGCCAGCAACACCAAAATCAGCAACCCCGCCTAAAACTAATTTTACGGGGTCAACATCATCTGCTCCAGGCTTAACCTCTACAGTAATACCGTATTCTTTAGCAGTTTCATTCATCGCTACCATGTCACCTAAAAAGCAAGCACTGGGAAACCATTCTTCAATTAGAGTGGCTTTCAACATTGTTGAATTGTTATTTTTCTTCTCAAAATACTGACATGAGCTTAACGTAAGTGTAATTAGAACTGATAGTAATGTAATATTTTTCATACTATTAAAATTTATAGCCAATTAATAATTTTCTTCTCAATGAAATAGATAATGCCAAAAAACAATCCACCTAACATAGTTGAAAGCAACAGAGAACTCATCATTAAATCCGGTTCTAATCTTTTGGCTGCTAAAAACAAGTTTTTTCCAAGCCCCATTTCTGCTCCGTTAAACTCAGCTACAATGGCTCCAATTATCGCCAGTGTTGCACTAATTTTCAGTCCTGCCATAATGCTCGGCATGGATAAAGGAAAGTAAACCTGCTTTATGCGTGTCCATGCACCGGCATTGTAAATGTGCATGAGTTCGTGGATGTTTGGGCTGATAGCTTTGTAACCCTGGGCAAAGTTTACAAATATGGGAAAGAAGCACATCAGTGCTGCCATTGCAATTTTAGAACCCAAACCAATGCCCATCAGGATAATGAAAAACGGAGCCAATACAATAAGCGGAATAACCTGAGAGGTAACCATAATAGGCAACACAAAATCCATCAGTTTGGGAAAATAAAAGCAGAGGATCATCATGCCAAAACTGAAAGCGGCTGCAATCAGCAATCCTGCAGCAGCTTCAATAAGGGTAACCTTAGTGGCTTGTATCAATAAAGCGGTGTTTTCGCCAAAGTATTTTACAATCAACGAAGGAGACGAAAGCAATAGCCTGGCAGTTTGGCTGCTACTGCCAAAATACTCCCATGCGGCAAGCAAGGCAATGCTAAGCAATATGTATAGAATCTTGTTGCGCATTTTTAATTTTTGATATTATATGATTCGCAGCCTGTTTCGCCAATGGGAAGTTTATGGCTTCAATTTTACCGTTTTCAATTTCGTCAAGATAAAATTTCACTTCCGGTAACTGGCTCACCGCAAATAAATCGCAGATGTAAATCCATTTTTTCTTTTGGTTATATCCCTTTGCTGTTTCAATCCTGCCTTTCAATATTTGAAAGAAGGCTTCATCAGTTTGTGTTTTATACCAATGCCTTGACATGTTCGAGAACTTAACAAGGTTGTTAGTATAGAAATCAATGTAGTGTTTGTGCGCTTCATCAGGAAGGTTGGTGTATTCCAAAATATCCCAAAGGAGCATATACTTGAGTCGGTCGGTTTTTGCTTTTGCAAAGCAATTAACCAGATTTTGGTTTACACTTTCTGTATTAGTAAACTCCCTTAATGAATCCAACAGACTGGTCTCAATCAAGTTTTCCTTTGCATCATCTCCTGCACTTCGGGAGATGGTATGAAGTATCTCATTAGCCTTATTGTTATTGATATTCTGTCTGTCTTTATCCAGAATAATGGTATGCTGTAAGACGGGAAAGAGTTCTTTAAAAGCTCGGTCGTTTACAAATCCGGCAATATCATGCACCCGGTCAGTACTATTGAGAGTTGTATTAACACTAAAATTCGCCTGAAGGCTGCCATGGCGGTTTAACACAATGATTTCGTCAGCCAGTAAAATTGCTTCTTGCACATCATGGGTAACGATAACCACTGTTGTATGAAAAAGAGAAACCAGCCGTTTATACAAGTCGCTTTTCCATCCAATATCTAAGGCAGAGAAAGGCTCGTCAAGCAAAAGCAATTCGGGTTCAGTTACAAAAGCCCTTGCCAAAGCAACACGTGTCTTCATCCCTCCCGAAAGTTGTTTGGGCAAGTAGTTGGCATATTCTTCCAAACCAACTACCTTAATGAGGTCAGCTACCTTTTGAGGGTCAATTTTGCTTTTAATTTTTAAGGGTAGTTCAATGTTTTCCTTCACCGTCAGATGGGGCATTAGTGTAGCTTCCTGAAACATAAAAGCTAGTTTTCCGGTCTGGCGATACTGGTCGGGAGTTTGGTTTTCTACCAAAATATTTCCTTGGAGCCGGTTGCTGTTCGTACCAGGCAAAATGCCTGAGATAATTCGTAACAGGGTAGATTTACCGGAACCTGATGCTCCCACAACCGCTAATGTTTTTCCTTTTTCAAGGTTAAAAGTGATGTCATGCAATACCTGTCTGCCTTCTGTGTATCGAAAAGAAATGTATTTAACTTGAATCACATTAAAAGATTACAATGTTAGTTAGTAACCGTTAGGAATTTTTTAACTAATTACAATTTATTGATTTTCAATAATATAATTCTATTTCCGTTTCAACTGAAGGATTAGTTTCGAGTCATTTAATTCGGACTTTCCGGTATTGAAATAGTTTCACCGAAACACATTCCGTTGGGTAAAACTAAGAGAAAAAACATTGCTTAACACCTGTTTGTAAGTTAATGAACAAAATAATTAATAGTAAAAATTCAGTAATATAGTACCACAATTTTTTACAAGTAAAAATTAGAGATAGTGCTTAAATAATTTAAAGTATTTACAGGTGGAGACGAAGTAAAATTGATACTATTTTTAACAAACAATGAATTCAAATTCCTCAACTAGGACAGAACATTTTGTAATTGACGACAATGGGTTTTACCTTTTCGAATGTTTATTTAAGTCGCGATTAAATGTCTCCGACTTTATTTTTGACAAACGTATTGAATCACGCATTCATCTAGAGTTTGAATTAAAACAACTGTTTATAAATAAACCCGACAGCGATTTTTGTTTCCATATCTATCTTCATTTGTTCAATAGTAAATCAGCCGGAAACATTTTTAAATCGAAGCTTTTTTACGGAATAGATGTTTATCATTATATCATCAGTCAACAAAAAGCCGATCTATTAAAAAAACATTCGTTTGTTTTTTATGGTTTTCATAGCCACAAGCAACTTTTGGCAATCAACCCATCTATTTATCCCGATCTGGAAGTTAACAATTATCGGCAACTACCCGTTGCATTAGATGTATTTAAAACAGCACCTGAAAATCAAAAAATGTATGAACCCGATGCTGTTAATTTTTGGAGGGGTAAATTAATGTCTGAGTTAAAAATTGCCGGCGATAAGGAAACAGAAGTACTTTTGATGGACGATATGTTTTGTTCATTAAAATATGCCTTAGGGAAAGTGATTCCTCATAAAATTGTTGGTCTTCAGTTAAGCAGAAGTGAATTCAAAGATCTTGAAAAAGTAAAGGCCGGCCTACTAAAATTAATCGAAGAAAATAATAATATAAAATATATTATCTCCGATCTTTTTTTAAGCGACAATCATGTTAAGTTTGTGAGCAACCCGGTTAATTCAGAAAAAATTTCAGGATTTATAGTTTATAAAGAGGTCATAAAATCAATTGATCGTTTAAAAGATTTACCCATTATATTTCTTTCGTCGAGCTCCCGTATTTGGAATTATCGTACCATTAAGGATGATCCTAACTTCATTGGCTGGGTAGTAAAACCGAAATTTGTTTACTCTGAAAACAGAATGGATGAAATTAAATATGCGTATGAAGATCTCTGCACTCACATACAAACAGCTCTAACATGGAAAAAATTGTAGTACTTGTTCTTAATCCAAACGATAATCCAATTGAATTAAAATTTGCGGAAAATTGTATATTAGTTGATATTGCAGATGTTTACAAGAATCACTTTAGTAACTTTTCGGATGCTGATATTGTATCCTATTATGATCGAAAATATATCACAAGCGATCTTCTTACAATAGTTAGTAAATACATTTCAGAATTAGAACGCACTATCATCCTTATTAGTGGGATTAAAAATGAGTCATTGCTCGTTGGTTTAAAAGCACTTGCTCAATTAAATGTCTATATATTAGCGTTGACTCCTGATATAATAGAATTAGACTCGAACAACTCATTTGACAAAGATGTTCTCAATGTATACATGCATGCCGATTACTACCTTAATCCATTTGTTGATGATGCTGAATTAGTAAAAAAATCGTGGCAACGATTTATAAAAATTATAACCCGTGTGAATGGGGCATTTATTCCTACCGAACGGGAAATAAATATGTACATGGCTTATACAGCCATGTTTCAAAGTCACTGCTTATCAAGGGCAGTTGGCTCTTGTCTTACTGATAAGGATGGCGGTTTAATTACAACAGGGTGGAATGATGTACCAAAAGCCGGTGGAGGCGTTTATGGAAGAAATCATGATAATCATTGCTTTCAGTGGACTAACCCAAGACTACAGAATGTTACACCGAAATGCCATAAAGATTTAGAAAATGATTTCATTATGGAGGAAATTAAAAAGAATCTGGTTTTACAAGGAGTGGAATTAGGTGAAAAAGAACAATATATTATAGATGCCATAAAAAAACTTCAGGTGAAAGGATTGCTCGAATTTTCCCGATCAGTACACGCAGAACTACATGCAATTATTAAAGGTTCGCAATCAGCCGGTAATAGAGTTATAGATGGAAAATTATTTGTTACAGCATTCCCTTGCCACAACTGTGCCCGCCATATAATACTTTCAGGGGTTAAGGTTGTTTATTTTATTGAGCCATTTGTTAAAAGCAGGGCTATGAAATTACATTCAGACAGTTTAGTAATAGCGAATAACGAAGAGGAGTATAAAGATGATCTTCAAAACCGTGTAGTTATTATACCTTTTGAGGGCGTTGGGGGAAAAAGCTTTGAAAAGTTTGCTGAAAGAAGAGGAGATTTGAAGAAACTAGAAAAAACTATTCCTAAATTTAATTTTTAAATTACGTTTTTATCGAAATCCGATTATCTTTAAAATGTGAATTAGGAATACACATTATGGTTGCAGTTCCGGACGTTGCCTCCAATGCTCCAGATACGGCTTATAACGTATCCGTCCGACCAACAGCATATAGCAAGCTAGAAAAAAATAGTTTATAAATCGCGGTTGATTAATTTGGAGGTAGCAGTTCTTTCAGTCGGTTAAACTTCCAATCCGGTAAAACTTCAAAAATATTTTTCAACCAT
>JANOVV010000068.1:0-31119 GCA_031417555.1 Bacteroidota bacterium | reverse complement strand
GCTACCTCGCCATTTTATTTTTTCATTTCTTTTTATTTGTCGAACCCCCGTCCGCCCACTGGCGGATATGAATCCTGCGCTCTAACCATCTGAGCTACCTCGCCATTTTATTTTTTCATTTCTTTTTATTTGTCGAACCCCCGTCCGCCCACTGGCGGATATGAATCCTGCGCTCTAATCTCCCGATGATTATCGGGATGAGCTACCTCGCCAAATAAGTACGTAAATAAATAATCTATAGAAAAAATGTTTTTTTCCTATAAATCAATTTCACCAAAATATTTTTAAAACGAAAGAAATTAATAATTGACTATCTTAAATTGCCAATTTTCATCCTGAAAAACGTATGCTTTCAAAATGATAATTAATAACTATTGTGTTTAAAAAAACCCCGGAAATTAACCAGGGTTTTAAATTTTCTAGCTAGGTGTATCTGTCTTTTTCAAATCCTGAATAGCATCCCGCATTTCCTGACAAGCTCGTTTTACATCCTGAAGACCTTTACGAACGCGTGTTCCAGCAGCAGCATTGCCTTTCTCAGAGAATTTAATTACATCTTCTTCGATAGCAGCTAAAATTTGTTTAATTTTTTCGTATTCTTTCATCTTGAGTGGGGTTTAGTTTATTTGGTTGTGTTATTTGGGGGTTTAATAATTAAGTAAATTAAAATGCTGCAATTTTATCAGACATATATTCGCCTGCTTTTAATTTTACATATGCTTTTGTAAATGCATCTATGGTATATTCAACATCTTTTAATGTATGTACTGCGGTAGGAATAAGACGAAGAATAATTACTCCTTTAGGAACTACAGGATAAACAACCATAGAACAGAAAATATCATAATTTTCCCGCATGTCATAAATTAGATTAGTAGCCTCACCAATAGTGCCTGACATATAAACAGGTGTTACCGGTGATTGCGTTTTTCCAATTTCAAAACCTGCTTTTTTCAATCCACTCTGTAAAGCATTTACAACTTTCCAAAGATTATCTTTTAACTCTGGCTGACTACGCAACAGTTCTAGTCTTTTCAAAGCTCCTATTACAAACGCCGAAGGAAGTGTTTTTGCAAAAATCTGTGAACGCATGTTATAACGAAGATACTCTACTACATCTTCACGGCTCGAAATAAAACCTCCAACCATGGCCATGCTTTTTGCAAACGTGCTGAAATAAATATCAATCTGATCCTGTACGCCTTGTTCTTCTCCAGTTCCTGCTCCGGTCTTACCCATTGTTCCGAATCCATGAGCATCGTCAACAAATAAACGAAAATCAAATCGTTCTTTCAGTTTGACAATGTCGTTTAATCGGCCCATATCTCCACTCATTCCAAATATGCCTTCTGTAATTACTAAAATAGATCCACCTGATTCGCTTACTATTCTCTTCGCTCGCTCTAATTGCTTTTCACAATTTTTTATATCATTATGAGGGAAGACAAAACGTTTACCCATATGCAAACGAACTCCATCAATAATACATGCATGACTTTCACTGTCGTAAACAATTACATCGTGACGATCTACTAAACAATCTATCGCTGAAACCATTCCCTGATATCCGTAGTTCAATAAGATAGTATCTTCTTGACCCATGAATTCGGAAATTTCATTTTCCAATTTTTCATGATGATTGGTATTCCCCGACATCATTCTGGCTCCCATAGGTGACGCTAAACCATATTTAGCCGCACCTTCAGCATCTGCTTTACGTACTTCAGGATGATTGGCAAGACCAAGATAATTATTCAAACTCCAAACAAGTCTTTCTTTTCCTCTGAATACCATCCGACTTCCAATTTCACCTTCTAATTTCGGAAATGTAAAATAACCGTGAGTATCCTTCGCGTGTTGACCGATTGGGCCCCGATTGTTTTTTATTTTTTCAAATAAATCTACCGTTGTTTTTGCTTTATATTTTTTTAATTCACTAATTCATTAACGTTTCGATTACAAAATAGAAGCTCTTTTTTAGCTCAATTTTTCATCAGATGGGGGCAAAAGTAATTATTTTGAAATAAAATGCAAGCATAAGTTTCATTTTGACTAGCCAATAATCAACAAATAAGACCACTTATCCTGAAATTGTCATTTTGATTAGGAATGGTTAAAATATCATTTAAAAATACCATTTTTGCCATCCCTAATTAAATAAAGAAATATGAAAAGAATTCTATTACTGTTGTTAGTACTTATTAATCTTAAAAGTTATTCGCAAAACCTTCAGCTTCAGGCTAATCTAAGTTATGGAACTACGGCTTTGGCAAACATTGGCGGTTATGTAGACAGCTTGGGAAATGAATATGCCCTGGTTGGAACCTTATTTGGACTTGATATTGTTGATGTAACTATACCAGCCAATCCTATCATTAAATTTACAATTACCGGTCCTACTTCCGAATGGCGTGAAGTGAAAACTTATCGTAAATATGCCTATGTAACCACAGAAGATGGCGCCAGTGGTCTCACCATCATCGACTTGAGTCATTTACCCGACACAATTTATACTAAGCAATATCTGGGTGATGGAGCAATTATTAATCAATTAAATACCATCCACGCTCTTCATTGTGATACAGCTAAAGGATTTTTGTATTTATATGGAAGCAATATTGGTTCGGGTAATTCATTATTTATAAATCTGTCTGATCCGTGGAATCCTGTCTATGCCGGTTCATATACTTTTCCGTCAGGTGGAGCTGCTGCTTATGTTCATGATGGTTATGTATTAAATGATACAATGTATGAATCTCATATATATTCCGGATTTTTTGCTGTCGTTGATGTAAGAGACAAAATGAATCCTGTTTTACTTGCCACTCAAACAACGCCAACTAATTTTGTTCACAATACCTGGTTATCGGATGATCATAAAACATTATTTACTACAGATGAAAACAGCGGATCTTTTTTAGCGGCTTATGATATTTCTGATCTGGCAAACATAAAAGAACTTTCCCGTTTTCAAACAGCTCCCGGTTCAGGAGCTATCGTTCACAATACTCATATCCTGAATGATTATGCTGTTACTTCCTGGTATAAAGAAGGTGTTGTTATTGTCGATGAGGCTCGTCCACGAAATCCTATCGAGGTTGCACACTACGATACATATCCATCAGGAAGTGGTAATGGCTTTAACGGTTGTTGGGGAGTTTATCCTTTTCTTCCATCGGGAACTATTGTAGCTTCCGATATTGATAATGGCCTTTTTGTTTTTACTCCTACTTATATTAGAGGTTGTTACCTGGAAGGAACTGTCAGCGATAGCGTTTCATTATCACTTTTAAACGGTGCACAAATTGAAATACTCTCAACATCAATTATTAAAACTTCTGATTTAGCCGGAGAATATAGAACAGGTACAGCTGTTGCCGGTTCGTATACTATCAGAGTTTCTAAACCCGGATACATTACGAAAACAATTTCCAATGTTCAATTAACAAATGGAGTATTGACATCATTAAATATTTTACTTACACCTCTGGAAACTTTTGCTTTTTCCGGAACGGTGACTGATAGCATCAACGGTCAATTTATTGCAAATGCAAATGTAGTTTTAGAAGGAAACGGTTTATTCTATACAACAACTGCCAATGGAAACGGTTTATTTTCTTTTCCCGCTGTTGTTCCCGGTACTTATACAATGTCTGCCGGTATATGGGGATATCATACTGCATGTACAAGCATAAATCTTAGTCCCGGAAATTCATTATCAGCAATTCTTTCACGAGGATATTATGATGATTTTACTTTTGATTTCGGCTGGACAGTAAACGGAACTTCACAAAATGCCTGGGAGCGCGCTGATCCTATTGGAACGTATGATAATTCATCAAATGAAATTAATCCTGAAAATGATGTTACTTCCGATTGCGGTACTTTTTGTTTTGTAACTGATAATGGAACTGGCCCGTTCAATACTCATGATGTTGATAACGGTAATACCATTTTGAATTCTCCCATCTTTGATGCAAGTATTTATATTGATCCATCAATTAATTATTACCGACGATTTATTGATGTTCTCGGTTTCGGTCAACCCAACGATACGATGAGAATCAGTTTATCTAATGGAATAACATCCGTTATCGTTGAGACAATTAATCCTATAGATGGTCAGATTGGAGATTGGGTTGCATTTTCTTATCCTATTGCTTCTTTAATTACACCAACAGCGAACATGCAGCTGAGTATTGAAATTGCAGATTATAATCCGGGCAATATCGTTGAAGGAGCATTTGATCAATTTGAAATCACCGGTCAGCTCATCAATAAAATAAATCAGATTTCAGAAAAAAGCTCTTCTCTTAATGCTTATCCAAATCCATTTAGTAACGAAGTAATAATCAATTATAAATTAGATTCTTATAATACTTCGTCTGTTATCTCAGTTAAAGACATTCTTGGAAAAACTATTTTTACGGAAAAGCTAAGACAACTATCCGGACAATTGAAAATGGGAAAAAACCTAAGTCCGGGAATTTATCTTGTTGTCCTTGAAAACGGTCAGTCAACTACTTTCAAAAAAATTATAAAAGAATAATTATATTCGTTGAACGTTAATACTCTAACGTTCAACGAATTTTATTATCTTTGCCCGCTAATGAAAACCCGTCTTTTTAGCTTATTTTGCCTATTTTTGATGATTACCTCGTGTAGTAATTACACACGTATTCAAAAAGGTCATGATATGGATGCTAAACTGGATTTAGCTATTAAATTATACGACAACGGTGATTATTATAAGGCTTTACCGCTGCTGGAGGAGTTAATTACCGTTTTCAGAGGCACTAAAAAAGCTGAAAAAACATATTATTATTATTCTTATACCAACTACAAACTCGAAGATTACGAATCAGCTGCATACGATTTTGAGAATTTTACAAAAACCTTCCCAAGCAGCGAATTGAGCGAAGAATGTGCTTTCATGCATGCCTATTGCTTTTATCAGGATTCACCGCAATATTCGCTTGATCAGACAAATACTATCAAAGCAATTAATAAACTGCAATTGTTTACGGATCGTTATCCGCACTCTTCAAAACTTGATCAGTGCAATATGCTGATTGACCAGCTTCGGGGAAAACTGGAGCTTAAGAGTTATGATAATGCAAGAATGTATTATGAAATGGATTCTTACAAAGCGGCTATCACTTCTTATAAAATCTTATTGCACGATTTCCCTTCTACCAATTTCAGAGAAGACGTTCTTTTCAAAATAGTAAAAGCTACTTTTTTACTTGCGGAAAATAGTATTGAAGAAAAAAAGGCAGAAAGATATAACGAAACTATTGTCGCACATTCAGAGTTTGTTCTTGAATTTCCGAAAAGCAGAAACCGGGAGAAAGCTGACGATATACTTGCTTCAGCACAAAAAAAATTAGAAAAAATAAGTGCACGAATTTCACAACAGAATTCCCAAAACTAATATAAGCCATGAATTACAAATCAGAAGCAACCACAACAATAACACGTAATATTCCTGACTTTGATAAAAAGACCGAGAATATCTATGAATCTCTTGTTGTAATTTCAAAAAGAGCCAATCAGATTGCCAGCGAAATGAAAGACGAATTAAATTCAAAACTTTCTGAATTCAATTCTTCTACTGACAACCTCGAGGAGATTTTTGAAAACCGTGAACAAATTGAAATCTCTAAATACTACGAACGACTTCCAAAACCTACATTAATCGCTGTGCAGGAATTTACGGAGAACAAAATTTATTTCCGGAATCCTACTATGGATAAGGTCGAAGACCAATAATTAAAGATGAAATAACGTTGAATGAATCCAGGACTTCACCGTTTTGGATTTTTTCATTTGTATAAAAAAATAAAATGCGGGGTAAAAGAATTCTTCTGGGAATTACAGGAAGTATAGCTGCTTATAAAGCTGCCATACTTGTTCGACTGCTAATTAAAGCAGGTGCTGAAGTAAGAGTTGTTATGACTGATTCTGCAAAGAACTTTATTACTCCTCTTACTTTATCCGTACTTTCCAGACAACCGGTAATTTCTTCATCACATAATCCCGAAACCGGAGAATGGAACAATCATGTAGAAGCCGGCTTATGGGCTGATGTATTTATTGTCGCTCCTACCTCAGCAAATACAATTGCTAAAATGGCTTGCGGTATTGCAGATAGTCATCTTCTTACTTGTTACCTTTCTGCACGTTGTCCTGTATTTATTGCCCCGGCAATGGATTTGGATATGTATAATCACCCTGCCGTTAAATCAAATCTCGAAAAACTTTCCACTTTTAAAAATCATCATATCATTTCTGTTACAGAAGGTGAACTGGCAAGCGGATTAATCGGTGAGGGCAGGATGGAAGAGCCTGAAAAAATCTTCGCTATTCTGGAAGATTTTTTTTTCAAAAACCTGCCGTTGCGTGGAATGAAAGCACTCGTTACAGCCGGACCAACGTATGAAGATATTGATCCGGTCCGTTTCATAGGAAACCGTTCTTCAGGAAAAATGGGGTTCGCAATTGCTGAAGAACTTTCAAAACGCGGTGCCACCGTCAAACTTATTACAGGTCCCAGCAATCTTTCTTTAAAAGATAATTCCGTAGAACGAACCAATGTGAAATCGGCAGAAGAAATGTATTCAGCATGCATGAAAAATTTTGGTGATATGAATATCATTGTAATGTCAGCCGCCGTAGCCGATTATAAACCCGGCGATCCATCTTCCGAAAAAATTTCCAAAAAAAATAATCCCTTTTCATTGTCGTTAATCCCAACAACCGATATTTTAAAAAGTATGGGTGATAAGAAAAAAGTAAATCAGTTTCTCGTTGGTTTTGCACTTGAGACTAACGATGAATTAAAACATGCAAAAGAAAAACTGCAGAAGAAAAACCTCGACATTATCGTTCTAAATTCCCTTAACGATGAAGGCGCAGGTTTTGAAATTGACACCAATAAAGTTACTATTATTGAACGATCGGGTAAAGAACATTCTTACGATAAAAAACCGAAAGAAGAAGTTGCTCGTGACCTGGTCGATGTACTAATGACGACCATTAAAAAATAATACATGTTCAGATTTTTTTTAACAATCTTTAGTATTCTGGCATATTGTTCTATAGGTTACACTCAAGAACTGAATTGCCAGGTTTCAATTCTTACGCCTCAGATCCAGGCAAGTGATAAAACTATTTACGATAATTTACAAACTGAATTACGCGATTTTCTCAATAACAGGAAATGGACCAATGAAGAATATCTCAATCAGGAAAGAATTGAATGTAGTATAGTCATTACTATCTCTGAAAGAGTTTCTACCGATGAATTTAAAGCCAGCATTCAGATTCAGTCGCGCAGGCCGGTTTATAATAGTTCATATAATTCTCCAATGTTTAATCATCAGGATAATGATTTTAGTTTTCGTTATGTACAGGATCAAACCATTGAATTTGATGAGTCCAATATTAACTCTAACCTGACTGCAGTGCTTGGATATTATGCTTATATTATCATAGGTTTGGATTTCGATTCTTTTTCTCCGGAAGGCGGAACTCCTTATTTTGCCAAAGCACAAACGATTGCAAATAATGCCCAACGTTTGTCTGAACGAGGATGGAAAGCATTTGAAACATCCCGAAACCGTTACTGGCTTGTCGAGAATTTACTGAATGTTTCTTTCAAACCAATGCGTGCCTTTATTTATTCTTACCACAGGCAAGGCTTTGATAAATTTACCGATAATATAGCAGATGCCCGAAGTTCCATTACTGATAATCTTTCTGAACTTAAAAAAGTTTACCAGGATAAACCCAATTCATTTTTAATGCAGATTTTTTTTACGGCAAAAGCGGATGAACTTATTAATCTGTTTTCGCAAGCTACCAACGATGAAAAAAACAGAGCTCTTCAGGTGTTAACACTTGTAGATCCTGCTAATACATTAAAATACCAAAGCATAACCACAGGAAAATAATTTATAACAGGTGACAATTACATCTGACAACTCTCAACTAATCACTACTAAAATTTTATGAGTCTTAAATGCGGAATAGTCGGACTGCCGAATGTAGGTAAATCGACATTGTTTAATTGCCTATCAAACGCCAAAGCCCAGGCTGCTAATTTTCCATTCTGTACCATCGAGCCCAATCTCGGTGTTATAACAGTTCCCGATGAACGATTAAATATTATTGAAAAATTTGTTAATCCCGAACGTGTGGTTCCTACTACCATCGAAATTGTCGACATCGCCGGCTTAGTAAAAGGTGCTAGCAGGGGAGAAGGATTGGGAAATCAGTTTCTAAGTAATATTCGTGAATGTGATGCAATCATTCATGTTGTTAGATGTTTCGATGATCCGAATGTCGTCCATGTAGATGGTTCTGTGAATCCTATCCGTGATAAAGGTACCATCGATACGGAACTTCAGTTGAAAGATCTTGAAAGTGTCGAAAAGAAAATTTCCCGTACAGAGAAAATAGCTAAATCAGGCGGTGATAAAGATGCAAAAAAGTGTCTCGAAATTCTTCAAATATATAAAGCACATCTTGAAAAAGGAAAATCAGCCCGGAGTGCTCCGGTGCATGGTGAAGACACACGGTTTATCAGCGACATTTTTTTGCTAACGGCAAAACCGGTTTTGTATGTATGCAATGTTGATGAAAGTGCTGTGAATACAGGAAATAAATATGTTGATTTGCTAAAGAAAGAAGTCGAGGAAGAAAATGCCGAAGTGTTGGTTATTGCCGCTGCAATTGAAGCAGAAATTACACAACTCGAAAGTTTTGAAGACAGAGAAGCTTTTCTGAAAGACCTTGGATTAGCCGAATCAGGCGTTAGTAAATTGATAAATGCAGCATACAGACTGCTTAATTTATCTACCTATTTTACTGCCGGCGTGAAAGAAGTCCGCGCATGGACAATTACAAAAGGAATGTTTGCACCACAGGCTGCAGGAGTAATACATACCGATTTTGAAAAAGGATTTATAAAAGCAGAAGTTATCCATTACGATGATTTTATCCGCTACGGCTCAGAAGCCGCCTGCAGAGACGCCGGAAAATTAAGCATCGAAGGAAAAGAATACCTCGTTAACGATGGCGATGTAATGCATTTTAGGTTTAATGTATAAAATTTTGTATCATGTATCTTATATTTTGAATCATGTATCAAGTATCATGTATCAGGATTTTATTTAGATATTTAATTATTTTACCTGCCAACCGAAACTGCTAAATTTGTATTTCTAATTTATAATTCGACTCCCTTATCATGATACTTGATATATGATTCTTGATACTTGATACAACCCTTCCCATGACCACCCTCTTCATAATCGCCACAATCATCATCAGTGCACTTGCATTTCAGAATCACTCATTGTACATTAAATTAATATTTAATCCGTATACCATTAATACACAGAAACAGTGGTATCGTTTTTTTTCTTCAGGGTTTATACATGCTGATTTAATTCATCTTGCAATTAATATGTTAGTACTGTATTCCTTCGGCAGTATTGTTGAATTTTATTATTCGGATGCTTTCGGTGAAAGGGGAAAACTATATTTTGTAATTCTTTATTTGAGTTCGATAATGATGTCTTTAATACCGACTTACAATCGTCACAAACTGGATATTTCGTACAATGGACTTGGAGCATCAGGGGCTGTATCCGCAGTAGTTTTTTCGATGATATTATTTGATCCGGTACATCGTCTTTGTCTGTACGGTTTTATTTGTTTACCCGGAATTATTTTTGGAGTATTATATCTTGCTTATTGTTATTATATGGGGAAACGTGGAGGTGATAATATAAACCATAGCGCACACATGTGGGGAGCGATCTATGGATTTTCATTTACATTTTTGTTAAAGCCTTCGCTATTATTGGATTTTTTCGGCAAGCTAATTTATTTTCGAAATGCAATCTGATCAAAAAGCAATTTTCCTTGATCGTGACGGTGTACTCATTCGTGAGAGAGGCGATTATACCTGGCAGCTGGAAGACATGAAAATAAATGAAGGCGTTGCTGAAGCTTTACATACATTTTCTTCAGCTGGATTTCTTCTCATCGTAATCTCTAATCAATCCGGAATTTCTCAGGGTTTATATTCCAAAGAGAATGCGGACTATCTTCACTTACATATGGATCGGTATTTTCAGAGCAAAGGTGTACTCATCAAAGAATATTATTATTGTCCGCATCACCCATCCGTAAGTAATTGCCTTTGCCGAAAACCTGATTCATTATTATTGGAAAAAGCTATCTCCAGATTCAAAATTAATGCAAAACAATCGTGGTTTATCGGAGATGCCGACAGAGACATAGAAGCGGGGATTAAAGCAGGAGTAAAGACCTTAAAGATTGATGTCAATGGATCCCTCATTGAAGCGGCTGAAACTATTTTAAGAAATTTATAAGGACAGGATTTTTTTATTGGAAAGTTTTATAATAAATAAATTATCGGAAAGCCTTATCAAAATATAGGTAATTAGCTCCAAACAGGTCACTAATACCAGCTCCTTGTTAAGAAATATTTTACTATTGAAATAACTTTTGTAAATAAGGAATTATCTTTGGTGCATATGGCAACTACTTTTATAAACTACAACGGAAATATAATCGATTCATCGCAGCCTGTTTTTACGGCTGCTAACAGAGCTTTCAGATATGGCGATGCTTTATTTGAAACGATCAGACTTATGCAGGGCGAAATATTGTTTTTCGAAAAACATTTATCGCGTCTTTCAAGGAGTATGGATTTATTACGAATGAATGCCAATGATGATCTCACTTTTCATAACCTTTACCTTTCTATTCGCCATCTCGATCAGGTAAATAATCTTAAGGGAAATGGCAGGATCAGGCTCGAAGTTTTCAGAAATGATGGCGGCTTATATACTCCTTACAGCAATGACGTTTCCTATATCATCGAGACATCGCCCGTAACTAATAAAGAATATGTCTTAAACGAACATGGATTAAAAATCGAATTATATACAGATATTAAAAAGCCTGTCAGTCGTTTATCTAATCTTAAATCATCCAATGCTTTATATTATGTCATGGCAGGACTTCATAAAAATAGCCTTAATACGGGTGATTGCCTTGTCCTTAATACCGATGGCCGGATCGCTGAAGCTATAAGTTCAAATATTTTTCTGGTTGATAACGGTAAAGTTCTTACCCCGGCTTTAACGGAAGCTTGTGTAGCAGGAGTTATGAGAGAGACTGTAATCGAACATCTGCAATCCCATCGGATACCATTAATTGAAAAAGGAATTACCGTGGAGGATTTACTAAAAGCGGATGAAATATTTTTAACGGATGTAATTCATGGAATGCGTTGGGTGTCCGCTTTCCGTAATAAAAGATATTTTAATAATTTTTCAAAAGCATTGTTGAGCGAAATTAACGAATTTAACCAAATGAAAAAGGTCTGATTTCTCAGACCTTTTCAAATGCAATAAAATAAAAAATTATTTTTTATTTTCAGTATTCGGCATCATACTTCCTGCCATTGCCATATTCTGCTCGCATGAAGTCTTAGTTTCAGCGTACGCTGTACTCCACGTTTCAATTTTTGATTGAGCATCGCTCATTTTAGTTTTGAAATCAGCTAGACCTTTCATTGTTTCTTCAGGTGTAACTTCTCCTTTAACAACTTTAGCATTCCACTCGCTGAATTGCTTAGTAGTTTCATCCCAAGTAGTTTTGAAACCATTCCACTCATTCTGCATTCCTTCTAATTTAGATGCGTCCTGATTAGCCATGCTAGTCATTTCATTCATCTTTGTCATCATTGCCTGATCTTTAGAATTAGCCATGCTGCTCATCATTGCTGTTTGTTGTGCAGCAAATTCTTTAGCTTTAGCTGTAGTCTGCATAAGCTCTGTGCTCCAGTTAGCAGCTTTTTCGCCAAGTGCTGTCCAATCAGTACCGAATTGATTGATTTCGGCCATAGTTTTTTCGTCAATTTTCTTTGTACAGGCAGTGAAGCTCATGGCTCCGGCAACCAGTAATGTAAGGATGGTGTTCGTTTTCATTTTGATTATTTAATAGGTTTTTTGAGTTATATCCTGCAAAATTAAAAAATAGTTCACTATCAAAATGTCTTTTTAAATTTCTTATTGACAATCGAAAGTTTATTACTCTACTTTTCTTTAACATCCGGAAAAACGTTTCGCAGGTAGTCAATCTTCGAATTAATAGTGTTTTTCTTCGGAAAAACTCCCTGATTCGCTATTCTTATATCTTCGATAGAGTAAAATGCCTGCGGATTTACCTTTTTCAATACCATTCTGACCAGACTAACGTCTTTTCTTTTTACGATCGTAAAAATAATTTTTACAGGTCCTTTCGAGCCATGACCGTCGATTACGGTTATTCCAAGATTGTGCTTCTGTAAAGCATCAACTAAAGGTTGCCAGTTTTCAGAAATGATTATACGAAGTACCTGTAAACCTAAAGCCAAACGGCTTTCTATTCTTAATCCAACATAGGTTCCCATGGCAAAGCCTCCTGCAAAACCAATATAACAAACAGGATTATCCAAATGCTGCATAACTTGTCTTATAGAAACAAGCCAAATCAATACTTCAAAAAATCCTATAAACGGTACGATATTCCTAAACCCTTTAGAGATAAATACATTTCTCAATGTACCCAATGTCACATCCAGCGTTCGTGCTATAAAAATAAGCAGAGGTAAAATCACCCATTTAAAAACTTCTGTACTAAAAATTTGATCACTCATGGTAAAACATATATTTTAATTATTAAAAATAATAATCCTATCTATTCTATCTTGTTTCTTGACTCTATTATAGCTTCTCTATTAGTTTTTCAACAAGCCCCGGAACTCCGCTTCCTGCATTTTCCCGAAATGATTTGAAACCATTTATTTCAACAGCAGCCGGATCAATAAAATATTTTTCTGATTCAGCCGAAGCAAAATGAACAAGTCCTGCCGCCGGGTAAACAGCCAGAGACGTTCCCACTACAATAAAAATATCCGCTTTCGTCACCAACAATGCTGCTTCATCGAGAGCGGGAACCATTTCTCCGAACCAGACAATATGCGGACGAAGTTGCGAACCATCATCACATTTTTCACCTTCATTAAGTTCTGTCCCTTCAATGCTATAAACCAACGATGAATTAATACTGCTTCTGGATTTAAAAATTTCACCATGAAGATGCAGAACTTTTTTTGAACCAGCTCTTTCGTGTAAATCGTCGATATTTTGTGTAATAATAGTTACATCACATTTATTCTGAAGATGAGCCAAAGCAAGATGAGCAGCATTCGGCTTTGCTTTCATAACTTGTCTTCGACGTTCATTATAGAAATCTAAAACTAATTTTCTGTTTTTTGCCCACGCTTCCGGAGTGGCTACATCTTCTATTCTATAATTTTCCCAAAGACCATCACTGTCACGAAATGTTTTAAGTCCGCTTTCGGCACTAATTCCGGCACCACTTAAAACAACAACTTTTTTCATATCTGTTAATACAAATCTTAAATAATTTTAATGGCTTTCTGATTGATTATTCTATATACCAGTCACCTTCAATCTTCAATCCATTTAAAAAATCTTTTATTTTAACTTTATTTTTTCCTGAAAGCTGAAGTTCATTTACTGAAACATATCCTCCCGGCAAATATATATTTAAAAAGCTTTTATTATCAGTCATTACCTTCCCTGCAGGGTGAGGATGATTAATTATCGTTGGTGTTACGGAAAATATTTTCAATGTAAAGCTAATGCCATTAAAATTATTCAGCTGCGTATGAGCGCCAGGATAGGGTGTAAGTCCGAGAATAAAATTGCAAAATTCTTCAGGTCGTTTATGAATATCAATACGAGTATTTTCACGGTTAAGTTTGGGTGCCGGTTTTAATACTTTACCCTGACTTAATTCATTCTGATCAAGTAAGTGTAAGTTTTTTTCATGGATGGCTTCTGCAGTTTTTAAAACAAGTGAAGCACCGGTTAATTTGAGTCGGTCATGAAGTTCGCCGGCTGTTTCATAATTACCGATCATCGTTTGTTCCCTGAAAATTATTTTTCCTGAATCGATGTCTTTATCAAGAAAGAAAGTTGTCAGGCCCGTTTTTTTTTCTCCATTCATAATAACCCAATTAATAGGAGCCGCACCACGGTATTGAGGAAGGAGGGAAGCATGTAAGTTAAATGTTCCGAGAGAAGGCATACTCCAGATTATTTCCGGAAGCATTCTGAAAGCAACGACTACCTGAAGGTCGGCGTTGAGTGAGCGCAATTCATTAATAAATCCCTCGTCTTTCAGATTAGCAGGCTGCAATACCCTGAGTCCGTTTTCAAGTGCAAATTCCTTTACAGGTGATGAAGTGAGTTTTTGTCCACGTCCGGATGGCTTATCAGGCACAGTTACAACACCTACAATTGGAAAATTATTATTATATAATATTTCGAGCGACGGAACTGCAAATTCCGGAGTCCCAAAAAATACAATCGCTGGCTTTTTTGACATAATGCAAATTACAGGAATTTTGATTTATCTCTGCAATGGTTCAGACAAAAGTTGTAAACCTAGTTATTAGGATGAGTATCGGGTATCAGGTATCGAGTATTTTTTTAGATGAAATGTTAATATTTTTTGTAGAAATTATGCAAAAATAATTTCTAATAATTAAAATACATTATTAATTTTTTCTAACAAGGCCACGTAGGGGGGATTCTTGATCTCGATACCCAATACCCCCAACTAAACCCTAATCCTCATCCACCTTTTCGACTTAATATACATGTAAGAAGCTATACCTGTAAATAACCAGTAAATTACTTCGCTCATCCAAAGCATTTCAATGGTGCTGTGGAGAACAAAAGTGATGACATAATTATACACAAGATAAATTGCTATGGCTGCTACTTCAATGTTCAGTGCTACTCTTGTGGCGCCAGTTCCGCTGACGGCGCTAATGGATACTATTGCAAATGAAAAAAATATCATTGCTAAATCAACTATACGCAATGAGCTTACTGAATCACGGATAATTTTAGCATCACTCGTAAATAAACCTAATAATTCCAGAGGAAAAAGCAGGTTTAGTGTAATCATAACTAATGTTATCAAAATGGTAATCCGAATTATTTTTTTTAATAAAACAAAAACCTCTTCTTGTTTAGACTGGCCAATAATATTACTGATCATACTGTTCGCCGCTACCGAAAAGCCCCAGATGGGTGTCATGTTTATCATATAGGCTCCTCTAACGATATTCGAAATGGCAAGTTGATGTTTTCCTATTTTTTCAATAAAGACAAAAAAGATAAACCATGAACCCATTGACAATAAATTTTGAACAACAAGAGGTAATGAAAGATCCATTATCGTTTTCATCATACTTTTATTGATTTTTGAAAACTGAAAAAGTTTATACTCTTTAATGGATGATTTAAATAATGTATAAAGAAAAATATAGATGAGTGCTATGAATTCAGCCACAGTCGAAGCAATGCCGGCTCCCATAATTCCCATGGACTGAAAACCAAAGTGTCCGAAAATTAAAACATAGCAGAGAAGGAAATTAACTGCTGCCATTACAAAAGAATAAATTCCAAATATTTTTGTTTGTGCAATACCCACATAGAAGGAGCGAAAGACTGTTGCAATCATTAAAAATATTAATCCATACGATCTGTATTCAAGAAATTCGCTTGTCGATTTAACAAGTTCAGGCGAATCAAGAATTAATTTGAGAATGTAAGGGGAGCCCCATTTCAGAATAGCGAAAAGTACTAAACCCAACACTAAAAGGATAAGCAGGCTATGATCGAAAATTTCACCGATATTTCCTTCTTTCTTTTCTCCTGAACGCCTTGCTATCATTATCTGCGCACCTGTTCCGATGGATACACCGATCATTGCAAAAGCAAAATAAAGAACGCCACCCACTGCAGAAGCTCCAAGCTCGGTTTCACCAACCCTTCCAAGAAATGCAGTATCCGTAATGTTAAGTATTGTCATTGCAATACTTCCCACCATTACCGGCAAAGCAATTTTTAATACGTCACGATATGTAGAATTTACCTGCACAGTTTTTTATATAAAAATGTATAATGATTATTTTTCCAGACCAACCTTTATTCCTATAGCTTTCGCATTTGCGTCAGGCTAATTATTTTTTTTAAGGACTACAATTAAAGATCTGTTAGTTCTCCGCAAATTTATAATAAATAACTAATTCGACTTTTGACAAGTCAAATTTAATTGGGAGTGCCGTCCACTTGCCGCCGAACTAGAGTTCTTAATTGAAACTAAATTACATTGGCGGCAAGTGGACGGCACATGTACACTCAGCATGGTTGTCATCCGCCAGTTGGCGGAACATGTGGGTTTAAAGAACCGAAAAATAAACCTGCACTGCGAGGGCATAAACATTAAACTCACAAGTTCCGCCAACTGGCGGATGACAAAGTGCATTTGGTTCGGGAGTGCCATCCACTTGCCGCCGAACTAGAGTTCTTAAATGAAACTAAATTACATTGGCGGCAAGTGGACGGCACATGTTTAGACAGTATTGACGTCATTAACTATCGGGATCAATTTTCAATAAAATTAATCTACTATCATCACTAACCCTTTCAAATACTCTCCTTCGGGATGATAAATACTAACCGGATGATCCGGACCTTGTGAAAGTTGATGAATTATTCGGACATTTCTTTTGGCTTGAGCGGCAGCCTGGAAGACCAGTTTTCTAAAAAGTGTACGATCAATGACCTGCGAACACGAAAAAGTAAATAACATTCCACCTTTGGCCACCCGCTTAAAGCCTTCTGTATTCAGGTTTCTGTAACCAACCATTGCATTATCTACCGAACTTAAATGCTTTGCAAATGCAGGAGGATCTAAAACAATAATATCATATTTCTCATCCGACTTTTTTAAAAAATCGAATACATCAATGGCAAAGACTGAATGTTTATCACTAAAATTATTTTGTTGCGCATTAATTGTTGAAAGTTCTATCGCTTTTTTTGAGCTATCAACTGAATGAACTTCAGCAGCACCGCCCTTTAAAGCATACATTGAAAACCCGCCAGAATATGAAAAAGTGTTTAATACTTTTTTACCTGTTGAATATTTTTCCAAAAGTTTGCGATTCTCTCTTTGGTCAAGAAAGAATCCGGTCTTTTGTCCTTCTACCCAATTAACATTAAATAAAATATCATTCTCTTTCAATATTTTTTCCTGAAGATCTCCCAGCAGAAAGCTATTTACAGTTTGCTCAACACCTTGCTTTCCCATGGTATCTGAACTCTTATTATAAACGGTATCTAGTCCGGCTCCGTAAATTTTTTCTAATCCCGATAAAATATTCGGTATTTGTTTATGCATACCCAATGTGTGAGTCTGTATAACAGCAGCAGTACCATACATGTCGATGATTAAACCCGGAAGACCGTCTCCTTCACCATGAACAAGTCTGTACATGGTTGTATTTTTATTTTCAGTAATTCCAAGGCCCTGCCGAAGTCGATACGCATCAGACAATTTATTGATCCAGAAATCCTCACCGGCATCTGTTTTTTCGAAAGAAAAAATACGGACTTTGATGGAGCCATTGTGGAAATGTCCGGTTGCCAAATATTCGCCGTCGTGAGTAAAAATTTCGACGATATCACCTTCAGAAGGATTTCCATCCGTCTTAGCCACGGCTCCTGAGAACAACCAGGGATGAAATAATTTAATTGAACGCTCTTTTTTGGGGTGAAGGATGATCTTTGCAAACTTTTCCATAGTTCACAAAGAAACCTTAAAAAGATGAAAGGAAAAAATAGGATAATGATTAATTATTATCCGGCTATTTCAATTGAACTTGTATTTTTATCGTTAAAATTATTGAAAGATCGTTTTGTTTTCGAAGGCTTAAGAAAAGGTACTATTTCTTTCTTAACTGCTATAGTATCTTTGTATTTAGTTCCAATCTGGAAACCATTTTCTTTCAGCATTTTAATGGCTTGTTTATAATCCTTCTCAGGAAGATGACGATTTTCAAACATGATAAAATCAACATCAAATTCTGAAAGTGGAATCATTTTTAGTATTTCATAATCGTATCCTTCCGCATCAATCTGAATGAAATCAATCTTTTTGATAGAATGTTTTTCAACAAGATTTTTAAATGTAATAGCATCAACCGTATCTTCAATAAATAAATTATCAAAATTCGGAATGGAATCTTTATGTTTTAATACAACCTCTTTATTGAGTGAACCCAATTGTTCATACCAGAATGGAAGATCTTCCGAATCGCTTTTCTTTAAACGATAAAATTTCAATTTGCCATTTTCATTGGCAATTGCGCAATTTTCAAATATTAATCTGTTTTTTATACTGCTGTAATTTTTCTTCAGTTCCTCAAAAATATATCTGACAGGCTCTACAAGTATACCATGCCAGTTGTTTCCCTTAATAAATTGGGTAATAGGATCTGCTGTAATTCCATTACTTGAACCAATCTGAACAAATTTTACATTTCCCTTAAAGTCTGCATAATCCTGAAGTATGTCGTTGCGCCATTCCCTTGGATGCCAGAATCTGAAATTATAAATTTCTCTGATTGATTTGTAAAGAAGGCTATTAGCCGGAATGATACTTTTTATAAATGTTTTCATAGATCGTTAAAGTAATTTGACAGGCAAATGTTACAATGGAAGGATTTGTAAACACGGATGAAATATTTTTATTGTCATTCGTAATCTGTAAGAATTGTAAGTGAAATGAAGCTAATAAAAGCCTGTTATCATTATTAATTGAAAATTCAGCACATTTCAAACATTGA
Organism: Bacteroidota bacterium; assembly: GCA_031417555.1. Taxonomy (GTDB): domain Bacteria; phylum Bacteroidota; class Bacteroidia; order AKYH767-A; family 2013-40CM-41-45; genus JADKIH01. The sequence goes on along the minus strand of JANOVV010000068.1, from coordinate 12,299 downwards.
TATCAGATAAAGCGTATTTAAAAGTGTAAGAAAACATCTAAGAACGACAAAAATAGAAATCCAAAATAAATTTCATTTTTAAAAATTGACAACTAAGAATATAATTGTTCACCTATAATTTTTAGCATTCCATCCTTTTTTATTGACCATAGGCGGTGTTAAAGGATACATTGACTAAAATAAAATAACTTTAAAAATGAGAATTGACCACATAGCTTATCGGGTAAAAGACAGATTTCAGACTGCAGAATTTTTTACTAAATGTTTCGGATATAGAATAGCAGAAGATTTGCCTCAGGGATTTCAAATTGAATTTGAAGATAAATCCGTTGCCGATTGTTTGGTATTGCTGCCCTCTGAACAAATAAACGGAAACATGCCTTGGCTTACCGAACTATATTTCGGCGGAGAATTTTCCACCTATCATTTAGCACCCGAAATTTTTATTTCAGATGGCACTTCGGATTCTATTGTCGGAAGATGGGTTTCAGAAAGAAATAATATTGGAGGCATACATCATATCGCTTATCATGTTGATGATGTAGAAAAAACTATGAGAGAGTGGGAGAATAAAGGATTCGCCGAATTCGCTTCGAAAGATCCATTAAAGTGCCCAGGACTTGTTCAGGTATTTACAAAACCATCTATATTAACCGGAATTATCTACGAGTTTATTACCAGAGAAGATCAGGGCTTTTGTAAAGACAATGTGAAGATGTTGATGGAAAGTACCAGAGGGTTTTCTTGATAATTATTGCGTGGAATTGATAATTATTTGTGTTAATACTTATTAAACTCCCCACTGTGTAGTTTTGCAAATCACTACTGTTTGGTACCTTTAGGATATTTTATTCTTAGTGATTTTTCAAATATTATTTCCATTTTTCTTTGCGAAACGTTGCGCTCGTTGCGTTTTATTTAGCCAACGTCGGATTTTTAACGCAACGGGCGCAAAGGTTCGCAACGTTTAATAATTAACTATTTTTGGGTTAATTATTCTTGAAAAATGCTCTGAAGGTAATTGATTGCAAATTCAGCATAACCTTGGGTATTTAAATTAAACATTAAAATCAATTTTCAATTTCAATAATAGATTTTTGGTTAAGCAAAAAGCCGTTATCTAAAACCCTAAACCTATAAGGCAATAAAGCATCTTTGCCTGCATAATCAACACCAATTCTTGGACCGGAAATAATTTTATGTGCTGGAATTTTTATTCCTTTATCTTCAATCCAAATTTCTTTACTTAATAAACTTTTTCCGGAATGACTATAATGAATTCCCAAAGCTTGAGAAACAGTTCCCGGTCCTATGCAGATTTTTTCTTTTGGAGATTTAGTATTTGTACGCCGTTTTTGCATTTCTTTGAAATTTACAACAGGATAAATGGCTCGTATAAGTACAGCATGAGGAATGTTTTCTTTATTCGTTACAACATTGAAAAGAGAATGAATACCATAACATAAATATACATAAGCTGTTCCTCCGGCTTTGTACATTATTTCTGTTCGTGCTGTCCTGCGCCCTCCAAAAGCATGAGAAGCCCGATCAACTTCTCCATTATAAGCTTCCGTTTCCGTAATTATTCCGGCAGTAGTTTTGCCATCAACAAAACTAAAAACAATTTTACCCAAAAGCTCTCGAGCAATTTTTACAACATTACTACGCTGGTAAAAATCAAGAGAAAGTTTCATAGTGTTTAGCGATTATAAATTAAGACAGACTAATGATTTTTATTTTTCAGGCTTCAACTCAAAGTCTGCTACTTCAATACAAATTTATTAAATAAATAATTCCGCTTTTGAATATATTTTAAGACAAAAGCCATCCAGCAGGGAATTTGTGGGTTTAAAGTATGTTTCCTCGCTGCGATCGTTCTTTAGTTTTCTTGAACTCAAAAGTTCCGCCAGCTGGCGGATTACAAGTCGAAATTAGTTGGTGTGCAGTCCACTTGCCGCCGAACAAAAGTTGCTATAAGAAACTAATTTTCATTGGCGGCAAGTGGACTGCACATAAATACTCTGCATGAATGTCATCCGCCAGCTGGCGGAACTTGTGGGTTTATTGAATATGTCCTAGCTGTGATAGTTCCTTCGATCCTTTAAACTCACAAGTTCCGTCAGCTGGCGGATTACAAGTCGAATTTAGTTGGTGTGCAGTCCACTTGCCGCCAAACAAAAGTTGCTATAAGAAACTAATTTTCATTGGCGGCAAGTGGACTGCACATGAAAAACACTTCGTAAATAATATCACTCTTCTGTCCACACAAGCCTATTACCTTCAATATATCTGATCTGCTCATTATCGATAAGCCATTCAATTACACGCAGCGATTTTTTTTCATAGGAAGGATTCATTTGTTCAATCAAATCATTTAAGTCTACAGATTTTTTCATTAAAATTGACTTAACTTCATTATGTATGAGGTCAAATTCAAGATCGCTGAGATCCGCTTTGTTGCGTTCGAGGCAATAATCACATTCGCCGCATCGAAGCGTATCGGTTTCTCCAAAATATGCGACTAGCATCTGGCTCCGGCAACGGTGCCGCGATTCTGCATAATATAAATATGACTTAGCCCGTTCAGCAAATCTCTTTTTACGATCAGCAAGATTTTCCCTGTCAATGTAAAAATTTGACATATCTATTCTTTCTTCCAGAAAAGTTAATTGTGGTTTATCGTTGGCCGGTAAATAAGATAAAATCTTTAATCGATCCAGCGTATTTAACTGGCGATTGACTTCTTCTCTGGTCATCACAGCACGCCTTGAAAGTTCATCTTCGTTTATAGGAACATAATCATTAAATATCCCTTCATACGAGCGGAGTATTACTTTTATAAAATGATCGAAGGTTGGATTCTTTACCTGGAATTCATAAAGTTCATTGGCACGAAATAGAAAATGAAGGCGCGATTGAAGTCCAACAGCTTCATTCGTGGAAATCATTCCCTGAAGTTCCAATATCTTTATACAATTGTAAGTTTCTGAAACAGGCAAATTATACATGTTACAAAGTTCGCTTAGGTCAAAGTTGAAACTTACTCCTTTGCCGGAACCAACAGGAAGTTTTAAATAGTTTCCGATGGCTTGATATGTATTTTTTATTTTTTTCAAATCAGGAAAATTGCTTTCCATCCGGTGTTCTATTTCTGCTCTGTCGGTCTGACTATAAAGAAGGATGGCATACGATTTTTCTTCGTCTCTTCCGGCCCGACCTGCTTCTTGGTAATAGGCTTCAATACTCTCCGGAGAATCGAAATGGACAACGAAACGTACATTACTTTTATCTATTCCCATGCCGAAAGCATTTGTGGCAACAACAACTCTTGTTTTCTCTTTCATCCAGTTTTCCTGAACTTTATTTCTTGCTGCTGATGACAATCCCGCGTGATAAAATTCTGCTTTAATCTTATTGCGAATTAAGAAATTTGCTATGTCCTGCGCTTTTTTTCGTGTACGGGCATACACAATTCCTGTTCCTTTAATATTACTTATAACTTTTAAAAGTCTTTTCAATTTATCTTCTTCGTAAAGGACTACATAAGAAAGATTCTTTCTTTGAAAACTCTTTCTGAAGACCAGCTTTGATTTGAAATTTAATTTATCCTGAATATCATTTTCAACGGTTTTAGTAGCAGTAGCAGTTAACGCCAAAACAGGTACATTAGGAAGTAGTTGTCGTATATCGGCAATCTTCAGGTAAGCAGGGCGAAAATCATAACCCCATTGTGAAATACAATGTGCTTCATCAATAGCAAGCAAATTGACTTTCATATTCTGAAGTCTTTCCGTAAAAAGTTCAGACAATAATCGTTCCGGCGAAACATATAAAAATTTCACTTTTCCATAAACACAATTGTCGAGCGCTATATCAATTTCATTGCGGCTCATTCCGGAAATAACCGCAACGGCGGGAATATTTTTCTTTTGAAGATTTTCTACCTGATCTTTCATAAGAGCGATCAGTGGCGAGATGACAATACATATTCCTTCCTTTGCCATAGCAGGAACCTGAAAGCAAATAGATTTCCCGCCGCCGGTTGGCAGGAGGGCAAGAGTATCATTTCCATTGAGAACAGACAAAATTATTTCCTGCTGCAACGAGCGGAAGGTGCTGTAACCCCAATGTTTGGTTAAAATCTGATGAATTATTTGCTCAGTCATTCGCCGCCAAAGTAGTAATTTGAAGGCGTTTTGGAAACCGCAAAAATTAGTACTTTGTAATTTATACAAAATACTAATTTTTTTGATTTCAATTGCAGCTATTTCTTATTGGAAAAATATTAAATGAAATTATGTAATCCTTTAAATGTAGGAAAGAGTTCAATATTCTACTTCAATCTAATCTTTAAAAACGACAGAGCCACTTTATGAGCATTATCCGCCGATACTTTATCATAATTCGGATTACTCGGATTGGCAAAGGCATGATCCATTTTGTACGATTTAACTGTTAGTTTTTTATCAGCTGCTAACATGTTTTTCTTAAAAGTCGCGACTACTTCTGGCGTAATCCATTTGTCATTCGAAGCAAATATTCCAAGAACATCGGTGTTAAGTTTTTTTAATTTTTTAATATCTTCTTCAGGCATTCCATAATACATGACACAAGCAATGGCTTGCTTACCGGCCATTAGACTAGCCTGCATGGACCAACCGCCACCAAAGCACCAGCCTATGGTTCCAATCTTTGCCTTTTTGCCGGCATATTTAAAAGCACCATTGATAATGGCACGGGCTCTTTCATCTTTTAAAGATTGCATCGTTTCCTGCGCTACTTCCGGAGTTTCGGCAACTTTCCCATCGTATAAATCGATCGCTATAATATTCACGTTTGGTAATTCACCGGAAAGTCTTTCTACTTCGCGTTTTATATAATCGTTAAGTCCCCACCATTCGTGAAAAACAAAAAGCCAGATGTTTGAAGCTTTAGCAGCTTTTACTTCAAAAGCATTTCCTTCCGTTCCATCAGCACAATTATAAGTAATCAGCGTACCCTTTTCTTCAACAAAGTGAAAAGGAATGGGTGCTGCATGAGCCGCAGCAAACACCTCTGTAGAAGCAAGCGTGTTAAATTGTTCAGTAGTGCTTTGCGTGCAACAACTCATTTGTTGTGCATTGGTAAAAGCAGGAAAGAGAAGTAGGATGAGCAGAATTTTTTTCATGGCTTTTTGGTTTAGTTAGACAAATGTAACAGTAATTCGTTAATTCGTTAATTAAACCATTTCTTCATAGCCAACATTAATTTTTCTTTTAATTGCCTTGTTCCTGCCGGTTGATAAGTAATTTAGGATGTTCCAAGTTATTTCTCGTGCTTTGTAATTAGCACAATTAGCCGCACCGCCCAAACGCAAATACACGATTACAAACTATTTTACTTTCAATGATGAAGCAGAATTAAAGTTTAGCCCAAATCCTGCTAACAACCAAACAGAATTAACATATAGATTTCCTTCTCCTGTAGCAAAACCATTTCTCATAGTAAGTGACATGAAGGGCAAGCAAATACTTTCTAAAGCAATTTCATTGAATGAAAGCACCCTAACAATTCAAACTTCTGATATGCAACCCGGTGTTTATCATGTACAATTATTAGATGGGAGATCATTATTAAAAACAATACCATTGGTCATCATTAGATAAATGAAAGTAAAATCTACATTAAGACAGGCACAATTTATTCTTTGTGCCTGCCTATTATCTTTAAACATTTTTGCCCAGCAAAATTTCGATACTGTAGTTGATTATAATTACTCTTCTGAATTTCCATACAGTATTTACCAAGTTCAGGACAGCGGTTATATTTTCATAACAAGAGGTAATGATTCGATTGAATTTAATAAATTGAATAAGGATGGATCTTTGGCTTTTCAAAAAATATTTGGTTTTCAGGATAGACAGCTTTATGTTGGCATGTCGAATTCTTTAAAACCTACATTCGATGGTGGCTGGATATTTGGTGGCGGATTAATAAATCCATTATCAACTACCAACACGAATGATGGACTTCTAGTAAAATTCAATGCAAATGGTGATACTGAATTTGTAAAATTCGTTGGTGATACATCCTGGGAAACAGCTTATGATTGCATTCAGACAAGCGACAGCGGATTTGTAATAGTCGGTGACAAAAATAAATATTCTCCAAACTTTGAAAGTGATTATTGGATAGTGAAAACAGATGCCAATGGAAATATACAATGGGAACGAACGATAGGCACAAACAAAGATGAACAGGCCTTTGCAGTAATTGAAAATAACCAGCATCAAATTATTGTAAGTGGCGCAAAAGAATATGCTTACCCGATTCACTATCCTTACATAGTTATCTATGATTTACAGGGAAATTTAATTTCAACCAAATCGTTTAATTCCGGTGCCCTAATTTGTGCGGCTGGTGAGATTAGGCATTATAATTCTGATGAATATTTGTTAGTTGGGTGTTTAGATACTACTATCAATATGGGTGATTACCAATATCCGCTATATTTAGCAAGGCTTGACATCAATTATAATTTCAAATGGATGACAATTTATAATGCCCCGGAAATTAAAATTATTTTCATTTATAAAGAAGTTTCAGATGGTGGAATAGTGATGGTGGGGAACAAAACTGGTAACACCGTTTACCCCGTTGGTTGGATAGCTAAAGTCGATAGTAGTGGAAACAAATTATGGGAACATTATTATGCACACAATAACAATACAAATATTTATAATTATTTTTCAGATTTTGAAGAAACATTCGATCATGGTTTCATAATTTGTGGAAGTACATACGGTCCAAACTCGCAAGATTCCTGGATTGTTAAATTGGATAGTAATGGTTGTTTAGACAGCAGTTGCGGATTAAATACAGGAACCATAGAATTATTTTATTCGCCTATTGCGTTAGAGTTGTTTCCCAATCCTGCAACAGAAAAAGTTTCAATAAAATATTCTTTGCCACAAGGGAAAGTAGGAAAGCTAACTATTTTTAATGTGCTTGGAATGAGAATGGAAGATCAAATTCTAACGGAAGGGAGCGATCAAATTGAAATTAATATTCAACCATGGGCAAAGGGGATTTATACCTGCGTAATTGAAACGGGAGAAATTGTTGTTACTGGAAAAATTTTGAAGGAGTAAGAAGTATTTCTTTGAAAGGTCCGAGTGGTTTTGTATTCTAAAAAAAAATTACAGCGGAGCATACCATGTATTGAATTACTTTTTCTCTTATGCCCCCGGTAAAATCATAATTCGGTAATATTAAATCACAACTTCCGTTTTAACTTTCCGAAAAACAAATTCATTCCTTTTATCTACATCAAGTTCCATATGATCATTCTTATTGATTTTTCCAGCAAGGATTTGTTTGGAAAGCTCATTGAGAACTTTTTTCTGAATTACACGCTTCAAAGGTCTTGCGCCGAATTGAGGATCAAAACCTAATTGAGAAAGCCATTCAATTGCATTTTCAGTAGCGGTAATTTTAATTTCATTTTGTTGAAGTAATTTTTGAAGCCCAATAAATTGAATTCTAACAATTTCTTTTACTTCGTCGCGTGTCAAAGGCTGAAACATAATGACTTCATCAATCCTGTTTAAAAATTCAGGGCGAATTGTTTTCTTCAGCAATTCAAATACTTTATTTTTTGTAGAAGACAGCACTACTTCTTTATTAAGTTCTGTCATGTTTTCAAAACTTTCCTGAATAATATGTGAACCAATATTGGAAGTCATTATTATAATTGAATTTTTAAAATCAGCAGTCCGTCCCTTGTTATCTGTAAGTCTGCCATCATCCAAAACCTGAAGAAGAATATTGAAAACATCTGGATGCGCTTTTTCTATTTCATCCAGAAGAACAACGGAATATGGTCTTCTTCGTACGCTTTCTGTAAGTTGTCCGCCTTCCTCGTAACCAACATATCCCGGAGGTGCTCCGACAAGTCTTGAAACAGCATGGCGTTCCTGATATTCACTCATATCAATCCGAGTCATTGCATTTTCATCGTTAAATAAAAACTCAGCAAGCGCTTTGGCTAATTCTGTTTTACCAACACCGGTTGTTCCAAGAAAGATAAATGAACCGATTGGCTTTTTCATATCCTGAAGTCCGGCTCTGCTTCGACGAATGGCATCACTCAAAGCTGCAATGGCTTCATCCTGTCCGATTACTCTTTTGTGTAATTCTTCTTCCAGATGTAAAAGTTTTTCTCTTTCGCTTTGCAACATTCGTTTTACAGGAATACCTGTCCAACGGGAAACTACTTCAGCAATATCTTCGGAATCTACTTCTTCTTTGATTAGGGCATTCTCCGTTTGCATTTCAGCAAGTTGTATTTCCAATTGATGAAGTTTTTCTTCTGCTTCACGAATGCGGCCATATCTTATTTCAGCAACTTTGCCATAATCACCGGCACGTTCGGCTTGTTCAGCTTCTGTTTTAAAGGATTCAATCTTTTCTTTATTGGATTGTATTCCCTGAACGACTTGTTTTTCAGATTCCCATTTTGCTTTCAGATGATTGCTTTCTTCCTGAAGATTGGCAATCTGCTCAGACAATTCATTTACTTTTTTTGTATCTTTCTCACGTTTGATTGCTTCACGCTCGATTTCCATTTGCATAATGCGGCGATTTAATTCGTCGAGTTCTTCTGGAACTGAATCAATTTCCAATCGCAGTTTGGCAGCAGCTTCATCCATCAGGTCAATTGCCTTATCAGGTAAAAAACGATCGGAGATATAACGCTGACTAAGCTCGACAGCTGCAATAATCGCTTCATCTTTAATACGGACTTTGTGGTGTGTTTCATACCGTTCTTTTAATCCGCGTAAAATCGAAATTGCATCTTCAGTATTTGGTTCTTCAACCATTACTTTTTGAAAGCGACGTTCCAACGCTTTGTCTTTTTCAACATATTTCTGATATTCTCCCAGTGTCGTCGCACCAATGGCTCTCAATTCTCCCCGTGCTAAAGCAGGTTTTAAAATATTTGCTGCATCCATTGCGCCTTCACCGCCACCTGCGCCAACAAGGGTATGGATTTCATCTATAAATAATACGATATCGCCTTCTGCGCTTATGACTTCTTTGATAACAGATTTTAAACGCTCTTCAAATTCGCCTTTGTATTTTGCGCCGGCAATCAGTGAGCCCATGTCAAGAGAAAAAATTTGTTTTGATTTTAGATTTTCCGGTACATCTCCATCGATGATACGATGCGCCAGTCCTTCGGCAATTGCAGTTTTTCCAACGCCGGGTTCTCCGATTAGAATTGGATTGTTCTTAGTACGGCGGGATAATATCTGTAGTACACGTCTTATTTCATCATCGCGTCCTATGACAGGATCTAATTTCCCCTGTCTTGCCAATTCATTTAAATTCCGGGCAAATTTATTTAGCGAGTTATAAGTATCTTCTGCACTTGCGCTGGTAACTTTTGCTCCTTTTCGAAGTTCGAGAATGGCAGACTTAACATCTTTTTCATTCAATCCTTCGCTGCGTAAAAATTGCCCGGTCTTATCTTTAGAAGAAATTATTGATAATAATAAATGTTCCAATGAAACAAATTCATCACCAAAAGTTTTAGCAAGAGCAATTGCTTTCTGAAAAAGTTTATTTGATTCTTCTGATAAATATATATTACCACCTTCAACTTTAGGAAGAGTATTTATGATATTACTTATACCATTGGTAATTTTATCCGGGTTGACAATAACTTTTTTAAAGATAAAAGGAAGAAGGTTGTCGTCAACTTCAATCATTCCACTTAAAATATGTGCCGGTTCAATGGATTGATGTCCATTAGAAGTAGCTATTTGCTGAGCTGATTGAACAGCTTCCTGAGATTTTATGGTAAAACTATTTAGGTTCATAGTACTTATTTTTACAATTCCTTTAAGTCAATTAAGCTGCCATAGATCATTTTGGGGCATATTGACACAGAAAACAAAAGTATAGCGACAAATTGACCTTTAAATAAATAATATTTTTTAAACAAGCACAGGGATTAAATTAGCAGACAAAAAAAAGCCCGCTAAAAATTCAGCAGGCCTTTTTACATATCAATTTATAATTTAATCAATTACAAGTCGTTTGGTGAAACGGTGTTTGTCAATAATCATTTCGAAAATATAAATTCCTTTTTTAAGGTCTTCAAAATTATAGTTACTTGTATAAGTACCCGCAGTTTGATAGGATGATTTGAGAATTTTGGCAGATTTACCGGTGATATCATAAACTGATATTTTGATATTTCCGGAGCGAGCTAAAGAGTATGAAATATTATATATGGATGGTCGCACGGAAAAAATATTGAAATTAGAAAATAAATCCAATGAGTTTATTCCGGTATTTATAGCCACTATTTGTCCGGCAAAAACATGAGGAGTACAAATATAATCGTATGTTCCTGCAACATTAATTACATAGGTAAAACTTTGTACGTTTGAATTGATATCACTATTCCAAGGATCAGCACCTTGAGGAATAGTTGTCGATGTTGTTGTATGGTTACCGCTTCCCAATGTCCAGACAATAGTATCTCCGACATTAACCGAAAGTGAAGCAGGTGTAAATTGAAAATTAGATACAACTACTGAATGAACAACAGCTATACTGGAAGATGAAATAAATAATAGGACTGTTAAAATAAGTGTTTGGTAGATTTTTTTCATATAGATTATTTTTAATTCTAAAAGTTAAAAATAGGTATAAAAATCAAATAAAAAAATGAAATTTCTCTGATTGGGAAAAAATCAAGTTTGAAGCAGGATAAAACCGTTTTAATTAGTTATTCAATTATGGACTAATTTATTTTTAAAAGCGAAAGAGCCCCTTTAGTTGGGCGAAGTCTCCAATGAAAGCACATTTGCAAATTTATTTTTGAACAGTGTTTTTGTTGTTGACTTGTTAATTGCCGGAAAAAACATAGCCAGGCCGCGTGCGCGGCGTTTTTCTGGCAATTAACAAGTTTACTGCGTTCCCTTTCTTATTTAAAGAAATCTCCAATTAGCAGTCATTCTAAAAAGAAGCTGCAGGTATTTATTATCACTTAATTAAAGGCTGTATACTTAAACAAGCAGTCATCTCTTAAACTTTAAGAGTGCTGCAGACTTCGCCTTACAGTCACTTTATTGAACACAGTTTATGATTTATTTTGTATTCGGTTTTATACTTCATACAATAGTACATACGACATAATAATTTCCGGGCCACTTTGATGATTATCTTACTTGGACATTTCTTTCCGACATATTTCTTATAGTAAAGAATTAACTCTGGATCTCTTCTTACTGCGGTCCATGCGCTTTCAATGAAGTAGGATCTTAATAGAGATTGGCATCTGCTGGTGATTCCATTTACCCGCATAGTTTCTCCACTTTGATAGATGTTGGGAACTAATCCGATATAACTGCTGAGATTATCAATATTCTTGAATCTGGATAAATCTCCCAATTCGCTTAAGATTGCTATTGAAGTAACCGGCCCTATTCCGGGAATACTAAGCAATCGCTTGTATTCATCACAATGATTGGTTCGAGCATAAGCACGCAATCGTTTTTCAATAACCAGGAACTCATCATATAAGAAATTTAATTTCCGTAACATCAAATCTAAGGCGAGTTTATTATTTCCCGAGATCGATAAGTTACCAAGAGCTTCTTTAAATTTACGACTCCAAATACCATTATCAATTTCTTCTCCGAGGAAAATTCCTGAAAAAGCAAGCAGTGACCTTATCTGACACTTAATTTTTCGAAGTTCTTTCATTAATTGATTTCTTTGGCGAAATAGATTTCGAAAACTTTGTTGAGTAGCATCAGGTTGATAAATCCCTTTGATTTCTCCTTTACTTATTTCACGCGCTATTTTTCTGCAATCAACATGATCCGTTTTACGCTTATTCTCTTTGTCACTTCCCGGAATATCGGCTGGGTTTAAGACCAAACATTTGTATCCCAATAATTGCAACTGTTCACTGATCCAATAGCCGAAGCATCCAGCTTCATAAGCGCATGTAATAGAATAGCCCGGAAAGTTTCTTTCTAAATAATTATTCAAAACCTCCGTACTTGCGGGTTGTGTAAAAGTTCGATGCTCAAATTCTTCGGTCCGAATACAAACAGACCATTGCTTTTTGTGCACATCAATACCTACATACAAAAAATTGTTTTTTTGTGTTGACATTACTACATTTGATTCCATGGCGTTGAGTTTATAAGTTTACAGCTATTAAAATACTCTTTTTCTAGACTGTTTAAAAACCATAGGTTCTCAACGCTATTTTCTTTGCATAGATACTTAAGCGC
>JANOVV010000067.1:0-33554 GCA_031417555.1 Bacteroidota bacterium | reverse complement strand
TTCCACAACAGCTTTCATCTCTTTGTATTCACGACTCAACTGCGTATAACGCTTCATATCTTTTGTCGATTCCGATGAACTGAGTTCTCTCTCCACATCATCGAATCGGTTTTTTATTGCTTCTAGTTTGTCAAGTAACATTAGTTATTAGTTATTGGTTATTGGTTAATTGTTATTAGTTTATAGTTAATTGTTTTTGGATATTAGTTAATATTTTTTTTCTTTAAAATACTTGATACTTGATACTTGATACTTGATACTTGATACTTGATACTTGATACTAGTACCCAATTTCCCCCTCCGCCGTTACAATACTTAATTTCTTTCCCTTAAAAGCCACGCATCTTCCGATAATCTTTGCATCGACATTAAATGATTTTGATATTTCAATCATCATCGGTGCATCTTCTGCATTGCAATAAATTTCCATTCGATGACCCATGTTAAAGACTTTGTACATTTCTTTAAAGTCTGTTTTGCTTTCTTCATGAATCATTTTAAAGAGTGGTGATAATGAGAAAAGATTATCTTTAATAATGTGAATGTCATCAACAAAATTTAAAACCTTCGTTTGTCCACCGCCGCTGCAATGAATTAGTCCGTGAACGGCTTTTCTGTTTTCTTTGAATATTTTTTTCAATACAGGCGCATATGTACGAGTTGGCGAGAGAACCAGCTTTCCGGTTGTTATTTCTTCTTTGAATTCTTTACCCTCAAATTGGTAGTTTACAGAAATTTTATCAGTCAGTTTTTTCGAACCTGAATAAATTAAATCTTTATTAATGGAAGAGTCAAATGACTCCGGATATTTTTCGGAATATATTTTATTGAATACATCGTGACGTGCAGAAGTAAGTCCGTTGCTTCCCATTCCGCCATTGTATTCTTTCTCATACGTTGCTTTACCAAAAGAAGCAAGTCCGACAATTACATCCCCGGCATGGATATTTTCATTGGTAATAACATCGCTACGTTTCATTCGGCATGTAACCGTCGAATCAACTATTATAGTTCTTACCAAATCCCCAACATCGGCAGTTTCACCTCCTGTCGAATAAATTGAAATGTCATTGGATCTTAGTAATTCTAAAAATTCTTCCGTGCCATTAATAATTTCTGAAAGCACCTCTCCCGGAATTAATTTTTTGTTTCTGCCGATAGTAGATGATAATAGAATGTTTTCTGAAGCACCGACACAAATAAGATCATCTATATTCATTACAACAGCATCCTGAGCAATTCCTTTCCATACTGAAATATCTCCTGTCTCTTTCCAGTATGCATAAGCCAAAGCTGATTTTGTTCCGGCACCATCTGCATGCATTACTAAACAATGATCCATACTGCCCGACAAATAATCCGCAACTATTTTGCAAAAAGAATTTTTGTAAAGCCCTTTATCAATTTTACTTATAGCCGCATGAACATCCTCTTTGGAAGATGAAACACCGCGTAAAGAGTATTTGTTCTGGGCAGGCATTATTGTATTGAATGTTTTAATTAGTGTAATTATTCTCAAATATAACTTAATGAAACTGCAAGTTCCCTACTGTAAGACTTTTAATTATTAGAATATGGTAAGTAACACACAGGATTCCTTTTGAATTTCTTGTTTTCGAATTATCTTCATAAAAAGAATGGATAATTCAGAAAGAATCCTGTGAGTTGTATATTCCATTTCAACCAAATTGTCATACAGAAGGGAACTTGCGATCTTATAATATCCAATTTATTTTAATGTTAATTACCAAAAACAAAAATCTTCTCCCGATTGCTATCGGAATCAATCTTCAATCTTCAATAAAAAAAGCGTCCCGCAATAACGGAACGCTTTCATTCAATGGGATTAAGCTACTGTACTATACGAACTTTTTTACCCGGGCGTAATGAACTTTCATCCATTCCTTTATTTAGTTTTTTAAGTTCGGAAGTCTTCATATTTAATTTTTTTGCTAATTCAGCCCAGCTTGTTTCGCCTTTTTCAACAGTATGAAATTTTTTATCGTAGTCGGCATAGTCGCCTCCGGGAGTCACTTTCAATTCCATTCCCTGGTAAAGCAATTCGCCTTTCAATTCATTAAGAGTTTTTAAATCCTTTACGGTCATACTGAAATTTTTTGAAATCGAAAAGTAAGTATCGCCTTTTTTAGCTTCATAGATTTCACCCGGACCGGCTTTCACAGGTAAGCCCAGTAATGAATCGTTTACAGGAGTTATATCAGAATGTGGTGCTTCTTTTACATCTACTTGTGTAGCTATGGATACATCTTCAGTAGCTGTAGGAGTTGCATTCGATGAATCTATAATAGTTGCTACTGGTGCTTCGAGATTAATATTATCGGTGGATGCTTGTCCTTTAACATAATTTGTTCTTAACACCTTGAATTCTGTCCGACGATTTAATTGATGCGCTTCTTCTTTAAGTTTTTTCGAATTTAGGTTTTCAATAAATGCATCATTGAGTGTATCGCCTGCATTAAAACTTCCAACGTCTTTAATTAAGATACGAGGTTCACGAGCACCATAACCCTGGTATTCGAGTCTTTCTTTCGGAATGCCTTTCTGAATTAAATAATTCACAACAGATTCGGCGCGACGTTTGGAAAGTGTATCGTTAGTCATTGGAATCGGACGTGAATCGGTATGAGAACCTAATTCAATTACAATGGTTGGATTATCTTTTAACGTTTGAAGAAGTTCATCGAGAGATTTTTTTGATTCCGGGCGAAGGTCCCATTTAGCCAGATCATAAAAAACTTCCGGTAATTCAATTGCACGAAGTGTAGAACGCATTGCAAAATCGAAATCACCGATGAAATCTTTTGATTGTTCAATTCCAATCGTTGAAACTTCGAGGTATTTATTCAGATAATTCGCCATGGTTGCAGAGACTTTGTAAGAAGTTTCTGGCTTCAGGTCAAATTTATAAGCACCGGTTTTATCAGTTTTAAAAGGAATCGATGAACCATCGCTTCCGAATAATTCAATGGTTGCACCTTCAATATTAGCCTTTGTATCGGCATCAATAATTTTTCCTGAAACAGTAAAAAGAAGAGGAGGAAGGCTCCAGGTATAAATATCATCTCCGCCTTTTCCACCGTCACGGTCCGAAGTTAAAAATCCACGATCGCCTGTTAATTCATCAACAATAAAGGCGAAATCATCGTTCGATGAATTTACCGGGTATTTAAGATTTACAGCTTCCTCAAAAACACCATTTGTTTGTTTGGCCATAAAAATGTCGAGACCACCCATTCCAATGTGACCTTTTGAAGAAAAATATAATGTTCCATCAGAAGTGATAAATGGAAATAATTCATCTTCATCGGAATTGATTTTGTTTCCGGCATTCATTGGTTTTCCCCATTCTTTGGTTTTCTTATCATATTTGGAAAGCCAAATATCTTTTTTACCGAAGCCATCAGGCATATCTGAAGTAAAATAAAGTGTTTGCTCATCTGCAGAAAGTGATGGATGACCAACGGTAAAACTATCTGCTATTGCTAAAGGAATAAGTTTCGGCTCGTCCCAAATAGCTCCTTTACGTTTTGTAAAATAAATTTCACAGACACCAATTTTACCTTTTTCGATTTCACAACGGGTAAAAAACAAACTCTCACCCTTTGGATCCATAGCTGTCGCTCCTTCACTTGCATTTGAATTAATAGGCTCAAGTAATGGCTTTGGACTGCTCCATTTACCTTTTTTATCAAAGGATGCTTCGAAAAGATCTTGAAATTTTTCACCGGTCCAGCCATCGTTATTTTTTCCTAATGCCTCTTGACGGGCAGAGCTGAAAATAACATGTCGATGATCTTTATTGGAATAAGTGACGGCAAAATCCGAATATTTGGTATTTATGGCTGAAACGTTATCGAGGCGATAGCGACTTGGCTTGTCTTTCCATTTTTGAGCTTGCTGACTGGCTTCAATTCCCAGGTCTCCATGGGTGTCCGATTCCGCTAATTTTTTATAATTCGTGTATTGTACGATTGCTTCATCGTATTTTCCATTCATTTTTAAAGCATCGGCATAATGCAAGATGGCAGCCGGTTCTTTAAAATTGGCTTTTATTGCCTTTGCATACCAGACCTCCTGATTCTTATAATCGTTAGTCATTCGGTACGATTCGGCGACTTTGTAAATTATCTCAGCTCTTTTGGCTTTATTTTTCTCTTTGGTAAAGGCCTTTTTGTAAAGAGTTGCTGCATCATAAAAGTCTCCTTTTGTAAAAGCAAGATCAGCTTGCATCAGCGGAGTGCGCTGTCCATGCGCCATTGAAGCCGATAATATAAATACAAAAGAAAAAAAGATTCGGTGAATTAGTTTCATTTTTTATTTGATTGAATTATAGGGATGAATCTTTCCCTCAATGACAAAGAAAACAAGAATTTCGATGATAACAAAGATGATAGTTAAACGAAAACAAACAACATTTAATGTGTTTTTGTTAATAGATTTTACCCGGTATTTTAAATGATGACAGTTATTAGTTTGTAGTTGATTGTATTAACAAAACAAAAAGGGGTGTTAACTGTCAACGTTGTGAAATACCAGATTTTTGAAGATTAAAACAATTTTAAGAATCAATGATCTATTTGTCAGATAAAGAAAATAAATACCGAATAGCGATTAACGAATGATGAATAATAAAGTATTTGATTGATACTTCAAAAATCATCATTCGTTAATCAATATTCGAAATTATTTTTTTGAATGAAGAAGTCTATCGTATCGTCACAAGCTCACGATACTTTGCCATTGGCCAGAGTTCGTCATCTACTATCATCTCCAAATGATCAACATGATAGCGGATGATATCGAAAAAAGGTTTTACATTATCACAATAGGCAATCGCTCTTGCTCGTACATTTTCAATCTTATTCGTCTTTTTTCTTTCTTCAATCATTTCTGTCACCTTCGCACGAATTGTATTGATGTGTGTGCTAATCGATTTTATCATATCAACCTGAATATTGTAATACTCCGCCGGTAATTTTATTTCATTCAGCGCTCTTGCATTTTCGGCAAGATTTGTCTGATATTTCATTGCAGCCGGAATAATATGATTGATAACAAGATCGCCCATCACGCGGGATTCAATCTGTATTTTTTTAATATACGTCTCAAGCATAATCTCATGGCGTGCTTCCGCTTCGCGATGACTGAAAATATTCATCGTTTCGAAAAGTTTCAGTGATTGTTTTGAAACATAAGCATCCATGGCAAGCGGTGATGTTTGAATATTGGACAGACCACGACGTTTCGCTTCTTTCATCCATTCTTCCCCATAACCATTTCCTTCAAAACGGATATTGGCAGATTCAACAATGTACTGACGCAGCACTTTTAAAATCGCTTCATCTTTTTTCGTGCCTTTGTCAATCAATGTATCAACTTCTTTTTTAAACTCTGCCAGCTGATTGGCCACCATCGTATTCAGAACCATCATCGGATTGGAGCAATTCGCTGATGAACCTACGGCACGGAATTCAAATTTATTTCCTGTGAAGGCAAACGGTGATGTCCGGTTGCGATCCGTATTGTCTAGAAGTATTTCCGGGATTTTTCCAATGTTCAATTTAAGTGCTGTCTTTTCATCCGGCGACATTTTTTTATCGTGCACTGACTGAACAATTTCATCCATAATTCGTGTCAACTGTGCTCCAAGGAAAATGGACATGATTGCCGGCGGGGCTTCATTCGCTCCAAGACGGTGATCATTACTCGCTGAAGCAATACTCGCACGAAGTAAATCGGCATGTTTGAAAACAGCCATCATCGTATTAATAAAAAAAGTAAGAAACATCAGATTGCTCTTAGGAGTACTTCCAGGCGACAAAAGATTCTTCCCGGTGTTTGTTCCTAAACTCCAATTGTTGTGCTTGCCACTTCCATTAATTCCTGCATACGGCTTTTCATGAAGAAGTACTTTGAAATTATGACGACGTGCTACTTTATCCATCATGTCCATCAGCAATGCATTGTGATCGACGGCAAGATTAATTTCTTCAAACACCGGTGCACATTCGAACTGACTCGGAGCAACCTCATTGTGGCGGGTCTTCAATGGTATTCCTAACTTGTAAGCTTCTGTTTCAAAGTCTAACATGAAAGAATAAACACGCTCAGGGATTGATCCGAAGTAATGATCTTCTAACTGCTGTCCTTTAGCAGGAGAATGTCCAAAAAGTGTCCGGCCCGTTATCGCAAGATCGGGACGTGAATTAAGCAGAGCAGTATCTACAAGAAAATATTCCTGTTCAACACCGAGTGTTGCAAATACCTTTGTTATGTCTTTATCGAAATACTGGCAAACATCTACCGCTGCTTTATCGAGCATGTGTAATGCTTTCAGTAATGGAGCTTTGTAATCAAGAGTCTCTCCGGTATACGATACAAATATGGTTGGAATGCAAAGAGTTTTTCCACCTGCAATTTCTATTATGAAAGCAGGCGAACTTGGATCCCAGGCAGTATAACCTCTTGCTTCAAATGTATTTCTGATGCCACCGCTTGGAAAACTGGAAGCATCGGGCTCCTGTTGTGCAAGTGCATTTCCTGAGAAATGTTCAATGGCTTTTCCGTCCTGCATTTCGAAAAATGAATCGTGTTTTTCGGCCGTTAATCCGGTAAGTGGCTGAAACCAATGTGTATAATGAGTAGCTCCTTTCGAATTTGCCCAATCTTTCATCCCCAATGCTACCTGATCAGCCATACTTCTGTCTACGGAAGATCCTAGTTCAATTGCAGCCATAACTGCCTTATAAGCATCCCTTTGCAAATATTTTTGCATGGATTCTTTATTAAAGACATTGCTACCGAAATAATCGGAAATTTTACTGGATGGAGGCGTCACCTTCACAGAAGGTCGACTTTGAGCAACTTCTAATGCTCTGAAGCGAATATTTGTCATAATCGTAATACGGAGATTTTATTACTAAGTTTTGGCAAATGTATATGAAAAAATAGGGGGGTGTCAAGAAAAATTATACTTTTTTTCTAACATTGTTACTTTTTTAAGGGGGTAGTGTAAGAAAAGAGGTGTTTTTTAATAAAATAGTAAAAAATGAGAAATACTTAACCGGGACGTTTTAAAATCTCGTTATAATTTAAAAAGCATTAAACTTCTATAGCCTCTTTGCGCACTTTGCGTTAAAAACCAACAGTTATTATTAACCACTAGCTCCTGCCTAAGGATTTCGAAAACTACTATTTCTAAACTCTTCCCAAACGATATAAAAACTTCACATGAGAAACAACAGCATCATAAAAAGTAGGCTGCTCTAAATAAGCGAGACCATGTTTTTCGCATGTCTCTTTTACGATTGGGCTCAAGCTAGGATAATGCACATGAGAAATTTTCGGAAACAAATGATGTTCCACTTGTTGATTTAATCCACCTGTAAAAAAAGAAAGCAGTTTGCTGCGTGAACCAAAATTTGCTGTAGTAAGAACCTGGTGGACGGCCCAGTCATTTTCCAAAACTTCTGTTTTACCATCAACAAAATTTGTCTCTTCAACTGCATGTGCGAGTTGGAAAACCACACTGGTAACAAGACCTGTTGTATAAACCCATATTCCGAATCCTATGAGAAATGTATACCATGGCATAAGTTGTAAAGGTAAAACGACAAAAACCCCTATGTACATTGCTTTTGTCAGCCAAAAGCCAATATGTGTTTTGAGATCAAATTTAATATCTGTTTTCGCAGCAATTCCTCTTCTGAAATATTTCATAATATCAAGAATGAAAATCCAGCTGAAATACATTAATCCATAAATGAACACCCAATAGATATGTTGAAAACGGTGATAGATTCTTTTCTTTTGTGATTCGCAAAGGCGAAGAAAGGGTTCGTTCAATATATCGTCATCATGTCCATCTATATTAGTAAATGTATGATGAATCATGTTGTGTTTTATATTCCACAAATATGAACTGCCGCCTAAGAAATTCAATGAAAGAGCTGCAATTCGATTTACAGATTTATTGGGAGAGTAACTTCCGTGTCCTCCATCATGCATTACATTAAATCCTATTGCTGCTGTAAGTAATCCAAATACGACACAAAGCAGGATGGAGATTATAGTCGGAGGTGTAAAGAAAACAAGAACAATATAGCAGGCAATAAAAGAAAGAATATACAATGCTGATTTCAAATATATTTTAAAATTCCCGTGTGGATCAATTTTTCGCTCACTGAAATAAGCATCTACACGACTTTTTAAATCTGTATAAAAAGCTGAACTATTTCCATTGAATTTTATTCCTGCCATTTGTGTGAATTTTAAAATACCAATTAAATTACTCTGATTATTAAACGGATTGCCTCCCGTGATGTTGCCTTGAAACTGAAATTGAGCGGACTAATTACCATTTCTTTTTAGCATACGAACCTTTGCTTTTTACAGCACTTTTTTCATTCCATCCTCGTGTTGGCTTATCGCCTTTGCGATGAGACGATGGTTTGTCGTTCCAAACACGTTTTCCGGAAGGTTTTTTCTTTGCTTCCTGCCCTGATAATTCAACTCTGACTTTCCTTGTCTGAAAAACTTCTCCATCAAAAGCTGTCATTGCCGCTGGTAATTTATCCTGAGGTAAATCAATAAAAGAATAAACACCTTTTACATCGATACGGCCAATTTCACCGGCAGAGATACCTGTAACTTCAGAGACATATTTTTTCATTGTCTCATCAGTTAAGCCATCCATCGAACCCAGATTAATAAACAATCTTGGCTCACCGCTTCTGTATCCGCTTTGAGAACTTTTACCAGGATGCGCAAGATCAACATTCAAATCAGGTGCTTGTCTGTATGCATCAAGGAAACGGTTAAATTCAATACTAACCATTCTTTTAATAAGTTCTTCTTTACTTAAATCTCCGAGCTCATCAAATACAGGCTGAAGATATTTTGAAATACCTAATTCATTTACTTTAACATGATGAATCTTTTTTACAAGATTCATTAATTGTTGTTCGCAAATCTGAACGGCATCGGGAATTCTGGAAAGATGAATTTTTGCATTCATCTTTTTTTCAATAAATCTTATCTTATCAATTTCACGAATGTTTGTCAATGCAACAGAAACTCCTGATTTACCGGCGCGAGCTGTACGGCCGCTTCTGTGAAGATAACTTTCAGGTTCATCCGGTAAGTTGTAATGAATAACATGGGTGATATCGTTAACATCAATTCCGCGTGCGGCAACATCTGTTGCAACAAGTACATCGAGATTATGACTTCTGTAGCGGGCCATTACCTTGTCGCGCTGAGCTTGTGTAAGATCACCGTGCAAAGAATCTGCATTGTATCCATCTTTGGCAAGACTCTCGGAAATTTTTTGTGTGTCTATTTTCGTGCGGCAAAAGATTATTCCGAAAACTTCAGGAATTGAATCAAGAATTCTTTTCAATGCCTGATACCTGTCGCGCTCATGAATGACATAATAGAAATGTTCAATATTCGCAACACCTTCATTTTTTTTGCCGATTGTTAATTCAAAAGGATTCTGCATGTAACGATTGGCAATGCTTCTTACTTCCTGAGGCATCGTTGCAGAGAAGAGCCAAACGCGTCTCTCTTTTGGAAGATGGCTGAGTATTTCATCAATATCTTCCTGAAATCCCATGTTAAGCATTTCATCAGCTTCATCGAGAACAACATAACGGATAGATTTCATATTAATCGCACCGCGATTGATTAAATCAAGCAATCTTCCGGGAGTCGCAGCAACTATTTGCGTTCCTTTTTTAATCTGACGGATTTGCGTTGTAATACTTGTTCCTCCATAAACAGCCGTAATATTAACAGAGCGGCTGAATTTGCTGTATTTAATAAGATCGTTTGTAATCTGTACACACAATTCTCTTGTTGGAGCTAAAATAAGCGCCTGTGTAAGAGGAAGAGGTTGATCAATTAATTCTAATAATGGAATACCAAAAGCTGCTGTTTTACCTGTACCGGTCTGTGCAAGGCCGATAAAGTCGCGCTCGTTTTTTAAAAGTATAGGAATAGCTTGCTGCTGAATAGGAGTTGGTTCCTTGAAACCTAACTCATTAATGGCCTTCAACACATTTTCACCCACACCCAATTCGGGAAATGAAATCATTTTTTTTGTCTAATAATTCGCGAAGATAGGCAAATTAAAATTGGCACTTTGGGGATAGTATTAAGTATCTGGTAACAAGGATCATGTATCAAGGATCATGTATCAAGTATCAAGTATCAAGTACAATTAATCATTAAATAATATTCTTAAAATAAAAAAAATCGGTTAAATGATTGTAAATGCGGATTTCCTAAAAAATCATTTATTTAAATACATTACTTCTTTTACTGCCTTAATTACCCGGTTTGGGTTTGGTAGAAAGGCTTCGATGAGTGTCGGAGCGTAAGGCAATGGAACATCACCGCCCATAACACGAAGAATGGGAGCATCGAGGTAATCAAAAGCATCTTTTTGAACTTTAAAAGCTATTTCCGTTGCAATTGCTGCCAATGGCCATGACTCTTCGACGATGACAAGTCTGTTAGTTTTTTTTACTGAATTGATAACACATGCATAATCAATCGGTCGTACCGAACGAAGATCAATGACTTCGGCATTTATATTTTCTTTTGATAATTCTTCAGCAGCTTTTAGTGCAATCTTCATCATTTTACCGAACGAAACAATAGTAACATCTGTCCCCGGTTTTTTTATTTCTGCAATGCCGATTGGAATTAAATATTCACCTTCAGGTACATCTCCTTTATCACCATACATTTGTTCACTTTCCATAAAAATTACCGGATCGTTATCACGAATGGATGACTTCAATAATCCCTTTGCATCAGCAGGATTACTCGGAACAACAACTTTCAGTCCCGGACAGTTTGCATACCAACTTTCAAATGCCTGAGAATGTTGTGAACTTAACATGCCTGCAGATCCTGTAGGTCCTCTGAAAACAATGGGTACAGAATATTGTCCGCCACTCATACTCATCATTTTTGCAGCCGAATTTATTACCTGATCAATAGCAACAAGTGAAAAATTAAATGTCATGAATTCGATAATGGGTCTCAAACCATTCATGGCTGCTCCAACACCTATTCCTGCAAATCCTAATTCAGCAATGGGAGTGTCAATGACTCTTCTCTCACCGAATTCCTCAAGCATACCCTGGCTCACTTTATAAGCGCCATTGTATTGCGCTACTTCTTCTCCCATTAAAAAAACCCTATCGTCCCTCCGCATTTCTTCATTCATTGCCTCTCGCAGGGCTTCTCTAAATTGTAATTCTTTCATTTTTGGGGTGTAAAATTAATAATTGGCAAATTTAGGAAAACATCTGTATTGCCCTAAAAGTCTTTGTTACAATTTATCTTGATTCTTGTCTCTTGATTCTTGTCTCTTGGTTCTCTACTCCATCTGATTCAAAGCCTCTTCAAGCTCATTCATCGTATGTTGATTCTTTTGTTGCCTGGCAACTTCAATTCCTTTTGAATACCAAAAAATAGCCTGTGAATTTTTTCCGGAACTTTCTGCTAATTTTCCGGCCATATAATAAGCAGCAAGATAGTAAGGTTCATCATTCAGAAGTTTTTCTAGTTGGATATATGCTTGTTCTGAATCGTTCAATGACATGAATTCCAACGCTAAAGCATAACGCAAAAAACTGTCACCGGGTTCTTCCTGAAGATACCTTTTCAATAATTCCAATCGTGTACTCATAGTCAGAAATTACAATAAATTCGATAATTATTTATGTATCTTCGCGCCACAATAACGAAAATAAAGTAGCAGGAATCAAGATTTATGATTCATGATACTTGATACTTGATACCTGATACAAATGAAAATACTGGTTTGTATTTCCAGCGTCCCTGACACAACAGCGAAGATTAATTTCTCGGCAGACAATAAAGAATTTATTATTGCGGGTGTAACTTTTATCCTTAACCCTTACGATGAAATTGCTTTGTCAAAAGCAGTTGATTTGGCCGGAGAAAACAATGGTTCGGTGACGGTTATTACGGTCGGCGATTCTACCACTGAACCGGTGATCCGAAAAGCTCTTGCCATTGGTGCCAATGATGCAATTCGGGTAAATGCTATGCCGCGGGATTCTTTTTTTGTTGCTAAACAGATTGCAGATTACGTTTCAAAAAATCCTTTCGATATTATTTTATGCGGCCGCGAATCGAGTGACTATAATGGATCCAGTATGCCTGTGATGTTGGCAGAATTGTTAAACATACCTTGTATGCTTTTCGCAAAGAGTTTGACGATAAGCGGATCTTCTGCAACAATCGATTGTGAAATAGAAGGTGGAAAAGAAGTTATTTCAACACCATTTCCATTTGTTGCAGGTGCTTCTGAAGGTATGGCTGAATGGAAAATTCCAAATATGCGAGGAATTATGTCAGCCCGCTCCAAACCGCTTATTGTTGCAGAACCCGTTTCAGTTACACAAAATGTTAAACTGGTTTCTTACGACAAACCTTTACCGCGCAGCTCCGTTAAAATGATTCCTGTTGATGAGGTAGGAAAATTGTTCGAATTAATTCGTGAAGAGAAAAAAATAATTTAACAAATTATCAGGTAATATCCATGTCTGTATTAGTCTACATTGAAAACACTGAAGGGAAATTTAAAAAATCCGCTTTTGAAATAATAAGCTTTGCAGCATCTATAGCTTCTAAAATTAATTTACCACTGGTTGCTATTTCCATCGGAAAAATTTCTGCCGACGAATTGCAAAAAGCATCTCAGTATGGTGTGACAAAAATTTTAAACTGCGATGTAGATTTAAATACTTCTCTAAATCCACAATCAAGTGCTTCAATAATTGCACAGGCTGCAAAAAAAGAGAATTCGAAAGTTATTGTAATGACAGCCGGATTCTCCGGTAAAAATATCGCACCAAGGGTTGCCGTTAAACTGGATGCCGGACTAGCCGAAAACGTTATCGAATTGCCTGTAATGGATGGTTCCTTCAAAGTGAAAAAAGGAGCATTTTCAGGAAAAGCTTTTTGTTATATCGAAATGACATCAGACATAAAAGTTATCAGTATGCTGACGAATTCTTATAAAGTTATTCCTTCTCCTGTTCAGACTCAGGTAGAATCTTTCACTCCTTCTCGTGATGAAAAAGATTTTACATCAAAAATTATTGAATCGAAACGATCAACAAATAAAATTTCTCTTCCGGATGCTGAATTAGTTGTTTCTGCAGGCCGTGGAATGAAAGGGCCGGAGAATTGGGGAATGATTGAAGAGTTGGCAAATGTTCTCGGTGCCGCTACCGCTTGCAGTAAGCCGGTTTCTGATTCAGGGTGGAGGCCACATTCAGAACATGTCGGGCAAACAGGTATTGCCATAAGCCCGAATCTTTATATTGCAATCGGTATAAGTGGTGCAATACAACATCTTGCCGGTGTAAGCTCGTCAAAAGTAATTGTTGTTATAAATAAGGATCCTGAAGCTCCCTTTTTTAAAGCGGCCGATTATGGAATTATTGGAGATGCTTTTGAAATAGTACCGGAACTTGTTAAAGCAGCAAAAGCATTTAAAGCCAGTCAAAACTAAAAAACATTTTACCTAAACTAAAAAATTTTTCTAATTTCGTCTAACGGGTAAAAACGCAGATGGAAAAATTGAATTATGAAAAAGATTAAACTCGAAATTATAGGCTTGTCATACAGCCAGACTCAATCAGGAGCTTATGCTCTTGTTTTGGGAGAAGATAAAGGAAAACGCCGGCTGCCAATAATTATCGGAGCCTTTGAAGCACAAGCAATAGCTATCGAGCTGGAGAATATGACGCCCTCTCGACCACTTACCCACGATCTTTTTAAAAGCCTTGCACATTCTTTTAATATTGAAGTCGAAGAAGTAATAATTTTCAATCTCCTCGAAGGTGTTTTTTATGCCAAACTTGTTTGTAATGATGGCGACAAAAAATTAGAAATTGATGCCCGTACAAGCGATGCAATTGCAATTGCTGTTCGTTTCGGCTGCCCGATTTATACGTATGAATTTATTTTGTCAACAGCAGGAATCGTTCTTGAAGACAATGCATCCATCGAAAGCATCGAAGAACATGTCGAACGCCCTCCTGTTTCTAAACTTTCAGAAAAAGAATTAGGCTCAGCAAGTTCCGATGAATTGAAAGAACTTCTCAAACGCGCCATCGACGAAGAAGCCTATGAACGCGCAAGCAGGATCAGAGATGAAATGAATAAGAGGAAGAGTAGTTGAGGTTTTATCTTATAAAATATTTTTGATTTAAGAACATTGATTAACGATTTTTGATTTTAGAAAAAATAATCATCCCGATTTTTAAATTTCGCCACGATGCGTTGAGTTTCGCAAAGAAAATTAATTAGATTTTTTCTTTGTGAATCTTTGTGCAATTCTTTGTGAACTTTGTGGTTAAAAACTACCGTTGAATAAAACGCAAAGCTCGCGACAATGCACAGAAAAATTAATTTGAAATCTTCAGGACAAACTTATAGGCAACATCATTGCGATAATCATATTCAACTATGAACACAAAGATAATTTTTGGAAATTGGAATTTTGAAGTTTACTTCCACCTATCTCCACTCATCTTTACATAGTTTGCCCAAACATACTTCCAGGGAATTACCAAAGGAATAATAACTCCCATTAAACAGTTTTGTGCTGTCTCTAAATTGTCAGCATCCATTTGATTTGCTGACCAGAGCGGAAGTGCAACTGCTATCAGCCATATTAATTTCCAAATGAGTTCAAAGAAAAGTACAGGCAACATTTTTAACGGATATCGGATTCCTACAAACGCCAAAACCGACAGCGCCCCCAACAAACTACAGCCGACCCCATGCCACAGAGGCCACGATTTTGGGTGATTGATTATTTGCGGCCAAATGGTAAATGCAAGGCCCACTGATACTAGAAGGTAGGTTGCCCGCAACAGATACAATCGAAAAGTTGATACGTCTTTCATTTTTTTTTTATTTTTTGACATTACAAATGCGTAGAATTTGCTAACCTATTTAAGCTTCTTCCAATAATCAACAAATTCACTTGTAATTCAGAGTCTTCGATAAATCTGTCTTTATAAAAATAATATACATGGTCTTAGTTGTATTTATCATTTCAAATGTAGTTTTAAAAAAAATACTTGTCGAAATATAACTAATTAACTAATAACCTAAAAGGTCCGCCAACTGGCGGATGACAATTTATTTTGTTTAATGAGGGAGAAAAAAGTAATGCAACAAGTTTCTTGCTGAAATAATTGAAAATTATTTAATAGAATATACATCCTATATGGGTTGTTGATATAAAATATACCTGGGAAATTTGTTTTATGATGTATGTTTATATTTTAACTAACCCGGGAAAAAAAGTTCTTTATACCGGAGTCACTAATAATTTAAAAAGAAGATTGAGAGAGCATGAAAAAAACAAAGGAAAATCAGACACGTTTACTGGAAAATATTATTGTTTTAAATTAATTTACTTTGAAACTTTTGATAATCCAAAAGAAGCTATCGAAAGAGAAAAAGAAATTAAAAAACTTAGCAGGAAGAAAAAATTTGAATTAATTTTTGAAAAAAACCCTAAATTAAATTTCTTTCAAGTATAGTTTCAAATATGCAGTGCATCTTTTAGCATTACTTTATCATCCCCATTAAAAACACCTAATTGTCATCCGCCAGTTGGCGGACCTTTTCGGTTATAAGTTAGAATCCATAAAAAATGCTACTGGCAATTTATTTAAAAAGAAGGCAACATTTTTTTTGTGATTTCACAACCAACAGACGCACTTTTTTATCTAATGCACCACAACCTTTTTCTCCGCAGTATATTTATATTTAAAAACAAATGGAAAAATTAATCCTAGTATCAACGCATAAACGGTGAATGTGAACCAGATACTTTGCCAGTTTCGCACATTGTCGACGGTAAAATAATCTACTACCAATCCGCTGCAATAGCCTCCAATCATAGCTCCTAAGCCATTGGTCATAAACATAAACAATCCTTGCGCACTTGCACGCATGCCAGATGGTGATTCTTTTTCTACAAAAAGTGATCCTGAAATGTTGAAGAAGTCGAAAGCCATTCCGTAAATTATCATCGATAAAACAAGAAGCGGAAGTCCTGATCCCGGATCTCCAATGGCAAACAAACCAAAACGTAATACCCATGCAAAAATACTAATGATCATTACCTTCTTTATTCCGAATTTACTCATGAAAAACGGAATGGTCAGAATGAAAAGTGTTTCTGAAATTTGTGAAATGGATAATAATAATATTGGATGCGTCACTCCAAACGTTCCGGGATGTGTTGTTTTAAAACTTTCCAGAAAAGATCCTCCAAAGGCATTAGTGATTTGTAAAGCTGCACCTAAACCCATGGCGAATAAAAAGAAGATCAACATTTTCTTTTGTTTTAAAAGGACAAAAGCATCGAGACCAATTTTAGCTGCCAGCGAACCTTGTGATTTAGAATTAAGCGGCTTGCATTGCGGTATTGTAAATGAATATAGTCCTAACACGAGTGCCGAACATGAACCTAAGATAAGTTGCATGTTACTCGATTTCCATCCAAAGAAATCGACCATCCACATAGCAGCGATAAAACCAATCGTACCCCACACCCTGATCGGAGGAAAAACTTTTACTATCTCATAATTTTTTTGCTCAAGCACGATGTATGAAACTGTATTGTTTAATGCAATCGTTGGCATATAAAACATCGAATTCAATAACATGGCCCAGAAAAACATATTCGGATCCGAAATCGTTGACGACCAAAGTAAAAGTCCGGCACCTATGATATGACACAATCCCAGAACTCTTTCTGCATTCAACCATTTATCAGCTATGATTCCCATGATTGCAGGCATAAACAAAGATGCAATTCCAAAGGTAGAAAAGACTGCACCGATTTGAACACCTGAAAATCCTAATGTGCCACCCATATAGCCTCCCACAGAGATTAACCAGGAACCCCAGACAAAAAACTGAAGGAAATTTAATATGATAAGTCTAAATTTAATACCCATTTTATTTGTGATTAAGCGGTCGAAAGATAGGGGAAAAGTCTAAAACTCCTAATTTGTTTTCTCAATGTATCGCTCCTCGTCGTTACACCATTTAGTTAAAATCGAAAAATCAATTTTACAATTATCTGATAATTAAAGTAGTGAAAGGCTAATTAAATTAATGCAATGTTCTTAAGTTCAGGTTAAATGTTTTGTTGTTGGTCAATATCATTGTCTGTTTTTTAACGATAAGTGCGCTACGGTTCGCAAAGTTGCGCAACGTATTAATGAAAAAAATTAGAATCTAAAGCTTGTTGAAAACACATGGTTTTAAAGAAAGAAGACTTATGTGACTTACCACAAGATCCGGTTTTAGTAAGAAATATTGTTCAAAAAAATTTACATGGCTTTTCAATCAAGGCAACAGATTTTAATTTAATTTCACCATCAAATAAAAATTATTCATGCATCAATACCTGCATCTTCTAAAGCATGTTATAAATACCGGTGTCGAAAAAAGTGACCGTACCGGAACCGGAACAAAAAGCGTTTTCGGTTACCAGATGCATTTTGATTTACAAAAAGGGTTTCCATTACTAACGACAAAAAAACTTCATACACGTTCCATCTTTCATGAACTTTTATGGTTCATTCGCGGCGAAACAAATACAAAATACTTAAAAGAAAACGGCGTCACAATCTGGGATGATTGGGCCGATGAAAACGGTGAATTAGGACCGGTCTATGGTTCGCAGTGGAGAGCATGGAAAACCAATGATGGAAGAGAGATTGATCAGTTATCGGAAGTGATCAGTCAAATCAAAAAAAATCCCGACTCGCGCAGACTAATTGTTTCTGCATGGAATGTTGGTGAAATTGATAAAATGAAATTACCTCCCTGCCATGCTTTTTTTCAATTTTATGTTTCAGACGGAAAATTGTCGTGTCAGCTTTATCAGCGAAGTGCTGACATATTCTTAGGCGTACCTTTTAACATTGCAAGTTATGCTGCACTTACGATGATGGTTGCCCAGGTTTGTAATCTTCAGCCCGGGACATTCGTTCATACTTTTGGTGATGCACATATTTACAGCAATCATTTTGATCAGGTAAATCTTCAACTTTCTCGTGACCCACGGCCTCTTCCTCAATTAATTCTTAATCCCGAAGTAAAAAATATTTTCGATTTCACTTATGAAGACATGAAGATTGTGAATTATGATCCGCATCCACATATAAAAGGGGTGGTAGCTGTTTAGTCCGTAGTCCGTAGTCTGTAGTCTGTAGTCTGTAGTCCGTAGTCTGTCGTCTGTAGTCCGTCGTCTGTAGTCTGTAGAATAAATGAACTTCACAATATAAATAATAGGATTCTAATATCTAATATCTAACATCTCAAGACTAATATCTAATATCTCAAGACTCAAATCTCAAAATGCTTTCAATCATCGTCGCTGTTTCCGAAAATAATGTTGTTGGAAAGGAGAATAAACTTCCATGGAAATTATCTGCCGATTTAAAAAGGCTTAAGTTGCTTACCATGGGACACCACATCATCATGGGCCGAAAAACATGGGAGAGTCTGGGTCGACCATTGCCGGGAAGAGTTAATGTTGTTATTACATCAGATAAAAATTACAAAGCAGAAAGTGGAGTTGTTGTTCATTCATTGAAAGAAGCGTTAACTGTTTCTTCCACTGATGATGAAATTTTTATTTTCGGCGGAGGAAAAATTTTTAAAGAAGCAATGCCTTTGGTAAAAAAGATTCACATGACAAGAGTTCATTCAATTATTGATGGCGACACTTTTTTCCCTGTGCTAGACATGAATGATTGGAAAGAAACTTCGAGAGAAGATTTCAAAGCAGACGAAAAAAATCAATACGATTATTCGTTTGTGACTTTGGAGAGAATTAATAAATAAACTGACAACAACCCGCAAATTGTGTGGCTGAAAAAATTACAAGTATTTTATTACCTGTTTTTATTAATGCAGATGAACAGAAGCACCACTAACCGTATTTGCCGGTGCAGGAGCAACAACAGGAATTTCAGCTTTTGCAGGAATTGAAACAGGCTTTTGTAAAAGCGGCGCAATAACAAGAGATACGATTGCTGTTAACTTAATCAAAATATTCATCGAGGGTCCTGAAGTATCTTTAAACGGATCACCCACCGTATCACCAGTAACAGCTGCTTTGTGAGGCTCGCTGCCTTTGTAATACATCTGACCGTTTATCTCAACACCTTTTTCAAAACTCTTTTTTGCATTGTCCCAGGCACCACCGGCATTGCTTTGAAAAATAGCCATCAATACACCGGTAACAGCAACACCTGCCATTACGGAAGCAAGAACTTGCGCGCCATCGGCACCAAATCCAAATCCAATAATTAATGGAGTAGAAATAGCAAGTATTCCCGGAAGCAACATTAACCGGAGTGCGGCTGATGTAGAAATCTGAATACATTTATCATAATCAGGAGAAACTCCTTCTTTACCTTCAAGTAGTCCTTTTATTTCACGGAACTGTCTGCGTACTTCAACAACCATTGCATTCGCCGCTTGCCCTACAGCACGCATGGCAAGAGCAGAAAATAAAAATGGAATCATTCCACCGATGAAAAGTCCGGCGAGAACTTTTGCATTGGAAATATCTATGACTTCTAATCCTGTTATTTCTTTAAAGGCTGCGAAAAGTGCCAATGAAGTAAGAGCAGCAGAAGCAATTGCAAAACCTTTACCGATGGCAGCAGTTGTATTTCCGACTGTATCCAGTATATCTGTTTTTTCACGAACTTCTTTCGGAAGGTGACTCATTTCAGCAATACCACCTGCATTATCAGCAATAGGTCCGAAGGCATCAATAGCAAGTTGAATTCCTGTCGTTGCCATCATTCCTGAAGCGGCAATTGCAACACCATAAATTCCTGCAACACTGAATGAAACAATTATTCCACCAGCAAGAACAATAATTGGCAATGCCGTACTTATCATTCCTACACTTAATCCGCTGATTATATTTGTTGCAGCGCCGGAAATAGATTGACGTGCAATTGTTTTAACAGGATTTTTTCCCATTGAACAATAAAACTCAGTAATAACACTCATAAGAGCTCCAACCAATAAACCAATTATAACAGTATAAAAAACACTCATACTTGTATAAGTAATGCCTTTGATTTCAAATTCAGCCGGAAGCATTTTCTGTATAATAAAGTATGATGCAATTGCAGTTAAAATAATTGCACCCCAGTTTCCACGATTTAATGCTGCTTGCGGATTTCCATTTTCCTTAATTCGAACAAACCATGTTCCCACAACAGAAAAAACAAGTCCGGCAATGGCAATTATAAGAGGTAAAATAACTGCAGACATTCCATGAAACTGATCAGGCATATCTGCTTTCATAATAACAGAAGCACCCAAGACCATTGTAGCAAGTACTGTACTTACATAAGAACCGAAAAGATCGGCACCCATACCGGCAACGTCACCAACATTATCACCAACATTGTCAGCTATAACAGCCGGGTTTCTCGGATCATCTTCAGGAATACCTGCTTCCACTTTTCCAACTAAGTCGGCGCCCACATCTGCCGCTTTGGTAAAAATCCCACCACCGACACGGGCAAACAAAGCAATACTTTCTGCACCTAAAGAAAAGCCGGTAAGAATTTCCAATACTCTTTTAAGAGGAGCCCCAAGCTGAAGGTCGGCATTAAACATTTTTTGAAAAAGAATGAATAATAAACTTAGGCCAAGTATTCCAAGTGCAGCTACGCTAATTCCCATTACTGATCCACCTGAAAAAGAAATATGTAATGCTTTAGAAAGACTTGTTCTGGCAGCATGAGTAGTACGAACGTTGGCTTTGGTTGCAACACGCATTCCAACATAACCTGCAAAGGCAGAAAGAAATGCTCCGACAACAAAAGCGACAACAATAATTTTTGATGAGGAGACGGGATCAGCAGAAATGACTAAAAATGAACCGACAATAACTACGAAAATCGCAAGAATTTTGTATTCTGCTTTAAGAAAAGACATTGCTCCGGCAGAAATATAACCGGCAATTTGTTTCATTCTATCGGTTCCTGCATCTTCTTTTGATATACGAGCTGCAATAATTGCAGAATATATAAGTGCCAGCACTGCAATCCCGGGAACCATGTATAAAATCATCTCCATAACTTCGAAATATTTGTTGTTGTTTTTTTATTTTTAAGGGGTTGCAAAGGTAAACGAATCGGCTAATTATCCAAACTGGGAATTTTTTAAAAAAAGAGACAAGAGCAAAGAACCAAGAATCAAGAACCAAGAAAATAGAAATTCTTGACTCATGTTTCTTGATTCTATTAATTTAAAGAGTCGTTTTTTAAACGTACCTTCGCGGCCATTCAAAAAACGGATTAAAAACCACATGCAAATTAGAAATATTGCCATTATTGCACACGTTGATCACGGGAAAACAACCCTCGTTGATAAGATGCTCCATCAAGCAAAGCTTTTTCGGGATAATCAACATACGGAAGATCTTATTCTTGATAGCAACGATCTTGAAAGGGAACGTGGTATTACCATTGTCGCGAAAAATGTTTCTATCCGTTATAAAGATATCAAAATTAACATAATAGATACTCCTGGTCACGCCGACTTTGGAGGTGAAGTTGAACGTGTTTTAACAATGGCTGATGGAGTATTGATTCTTGTAGATGCTTTTGAAGGCCCTATGCCTCAAACTCGTTTTGTGACGCAGAAAGCACTAAATCTTGGATTGAAACCAATTGTTGTTATTAATAAAGTAGATAAAGAAAATTGTCGTCCCGATGAAGTTCACGAACAGATATTTGATCTTTTTTATAACCTCGGTGCAACGGAAGATCAGTTGAATTTTCCAACTCTTTATGGTTCGTCTAAACAAGGGTGGATGAGTACTGATTGGAATCATCCGACAGATAATATTACAGCTCTACTGGATGCAATCATTGAATTTATTCCACCCGCAAATGTTCGCAAAGGAACACCTCAGATGTTGATTACATCTCTTGATTATTCAAGTTTCGTTGGTCGTATTGCTATTGGAAGAGTTTTTAGAGGAACGATGCGTGAAAGCATGCCGGTATCTTTAATTAAACGTGATGGTTCTGTTTTAAAATCACGCGTAAAAGAGATTCACAGTTTTGAAGGACTCGGCAGAAGTAAACAGGAATTTGTTGATGCCGGTGATATTTGCGCTATCGTTGGTCTTGAGAATTTTGATATTGGCGATACTGTTTGTGATTTTGAATCGCCCGAAGCATTGCCTACAATAGCAGTTGACGAGCCAACGATGAGTATGCTTTTTACGATTAACAATTCACCGTTTTTCGGAAAAGAAGGAAAGTTCGTTACCTCACGACATCTTCGCGACCGACTTTATAAAGAAATAGAAAAAAACCTTGCCCTAAGAGTTGAAGATACAGGTTCTCCCGATACGTATAATGTTTATGGAAGAGGTGTACTTCACTTATCCATTCTTATCGAAACAATGCGTCGTGAAGGTTATGAGTTGCAGGTAGGACAGCCTCAGGTTATCATTAAAGAAATTGATGGAAGAAAATGTGAGCCTATAGAAATGCTTACAGTAAATGTTCCTGAACAATCTTCAGGAGCTGTTATCGATCAGGTAACTCAGAGAAAAGGAGAATTACTGATTATGGAACCTAAAGGCGATATTCTTCATTTAGAGTTCAACATTCCGGCACGTGGTGTAATCGGATTAAGAAATAATTTATTAACAGCTACTCAGGGAGAAGCAATCATTGCCCATAGATTTAAAGCTTATGAGCCATGGAAAGGCGACTTACCTAGCCGAATCAATGGCGTACTTTTATCGATGGATAAAGGAAAAACGACAGCTTATTCTATTGATAAACTGCAAGACAGAGGAAGATTTTTTATTGAGCCGGGTGAAGAAGTTTATACGGGTCAGATTATAGGCGAAAGTATTCGTCCGGGTGATATTGTAGTAAATGCAACACGGCCAAAACAGCTTACAAACATGAGAGCTTCCGGAAGTGACGATAATGTGCGAATTACTCCGAAAATTAATTTTTCTCTTGAAGAAGCGATGGAATACATCGAGAAAGATGAATACCTTGAAATTACGCCAAAAGCAATTCGTATGAGAAAAATATTTCTGGACGAAAATGAGCGTAAAAGGGCATCAAAAAAAGATTAAAAATCTTTCGTAGTAAATAAATTTTATGCAATATTGCGATCAAATTAAATTAAACTATTTTATACTTCATAATCATGAATAAGCTTAAGACCTTATCTTATTTTCTTCTAAGTGTTTCTATCGTTGGTTGTAATGGCCTCGGTAAAATGGCAAAAAATTATCCACAGGTAAAACACGAAGTTACACCAAACCCTCTTGAAATGCATGGTGACTCTGTTGCTGTTTCTATTAAAGGAACATATCCACCTAAATATTTTGCAAAAAAAGTTGATGTTACTGTAACGCCTTTAATTAAAAGTTCCACAGCTGAACATAATTTTAAGTCTGTTACAAATGTCGGTGAGAAATCTCAAACTGCAGGTAATAAGATCAACGCAAAAGCAGGCGGAAGTTATACTTACAACGATAAGATTCTTTATACTCCCGATATGAAAGCGGCCGATTTAATGGCTAAATCAACCGGCATGAAAGGAAAAACTACAAAAGAACTCGGATCGGTAAAAATTGCCGATGGAACTATTGTAACTCCTCTTCTTGTTCAGGCGGATGAAAAAACAATTGTCGGAAAAGATAATTTTCAGCGTATTACGCCGGCAGATTTTTCAGGAAACATTTATTACCTGATAAATACATATAACGTAAATTCTAATTTTAAAGTAAAGAAATGCGATGTTTCTAATAAAGTAGAATTTTCACACCTTGATAGTGCTTTAAAAGCCCTTACAGTTGCTCCTTACAGTTTAAAAGGTGTTACAATCATGGGATATGCTTCACCGGATGGTAAAGAATCATTAAATGCTTCTTTAGCCGATAACCGTTCTAAATCTGCTGCAAAATATCTTGCTTCGCAAATGACAACAAATATCCGTAAGCAAACTAAAACTAAAGTTACGATAAGTCCTGATAGCTCAATGTTCGTGCGCAGTGCTACGAATGAAGACTGGAACGGCTTTCAGCAGTTAATGCAGGAATCTTCAATGCCTCAAAAGGATATGATACTTCGTATTGTTGCTTCTAATTCTGATCCTGAAGCTCGTGAAATGGAAATTAAAAAAATGGGAAAAGGATTTACTGAAATCGCAGAAGGTGTTTTACCAAAACTTCGCCGTTCAGCGATTACTTTAAATGGAGAAAAAGTCGGCCGTTCAGATGAGGAAATTACTTTGCTTGCCAAATCAAATCCTGATTCATTATCTGTCGAAGAAATTCTTTATGCTGCTACATTAGTATCTACCCCGGAAGAAAAACTTTCTATCTATCAATCGGCAGAACGAATTTATCCGCAAGACTGGAGAACATCAAACAATGTCGGAAGTGTTTTATTTATGAAAGGCGATATGAGCGGAGCAATGACTCAGTTTAATAAGGCCGATCAGTTAAGCTCCGGTAATCCAATCGTGAAAAATAATTTAGGTGCAGTATACAGCCGTAATGGCGATCGTAAAAACGCAGCTATGAATTATGCTTCTGCCTCTAATGCGGGTGCTGAAGTTAACCAGAATATGGGTATCCTTGATATCCGCAATGGTAACTATGCTGCCGGTGTTTCTCATTATTCAAATGCGAATAGCTACAATGCCGCACTTGCTAAACTACTTTCCGGTGATAAAGATGGTGCCATGAGCACTCTTGATGCTTCTCCTGATAAAGATTCAGCAAAAGGTTATTATCTGAAAGCAGTAATTTCTGCTCGTAAAGGTGATGCCGCAGGTGTTGTTAGTAATCTTACTAAATCAACTCAAATGAATCCATCCATGAAAGCGATGGCTGCAGAAGATCGTGAATTTATTAAATGGTTCAATGATGCTTCTTTCAAAGCAGTTGTTCAATAAATAAAAACATAAATGAAAAATCCCCTTATCTTAAAGATAAGGGGATTTTTTTTGCCCATTCCGTAAAAAATATTCTACTGATCTTTTATTTATCTTGATTAATCGTCAGTTCCATCTTAGCTTCTTTATTATCTCCTGATTGATGATGATTTTCAAAAGTCTCATTGCGCTTGTGTGCAATCGATAAAATATTTTTTATCAGAAAAGAGTACTCTGGTAAGGCTTTGTTATATTCATACTCATCTAAATCATTATCATCAATTTCCATTGATTCAGCTATCCTCTCCATCTTTTTGAAAAATTGATGAAGCTTAATAAACTCAGGGTTTTTTTCAATTGTGTGTTCCATGAATTCTGTGTGTTAAGTGAAGGCAATAACGGAATTATTTGATTTGAAAGCTATTAGAAATAAAAAAAAATCTAAAAAAATGGGTGAAACAGTTAAAAACTAATTTTTATAAACTTTCTTATAAAAAAATAAATAATTACTGATCCTGCTGATTAAAAACATACTGAATAAGATTAGCACCCATTTTCAAAGCTTTTAAATGAGTTTCAGGAGAATCTTTATGAATCTCATAATCTTCCCATCCATCACCCAAATCGCAATCATACGAATAAAAACAAACTAACTTTCCTTCGTAAATTAATCCGAAACCCTGCGGAGGTTTCCCATCATGCTCATGTATTTTAGGCAAACCTTCCGGAAAATCATATTTCTGATGATAAATCGGATAGGAAAAAGGCAATTCTACAAAATCTAGCTCAGGGAAAACTTTTTTCATCTGCGGCCTTACATAAGGGTCGAGGCCATAATTATCATCTATGTGCAGAAAACCTCCGCTGACAAGATATTTCCTAAGATTTTCTGCTTCAGTATTTGATAATACCCAATTCCCGTGGCCGGTCATATGAACAAAAGGGTAATTAAATATTTCCGGACTTCCTGCTTCTACGATTGCTTGTTCTGCAATTATATTTGTTCTTAAATTTTCATTACAGAATTTAATAAGATTTGGAAGTGATGTTTCAAGATTTGCATACCAGTCACCGCCACCGTTGTATTTTAAAAGGGCTATTTTAATTGAGGGATCTCCTGCAAAAGAAGTTTTACAAAAAAGTAAAAGAATAAAAAATAGTTTTTTCATTATTACAAAATTAGTATTTGCAATCCTGTTTAGTATGAATTTGTAAAATTAAATAATGTACAAACATTAATTGCTGCTGTCTCTGTTCGAAGCCTGGAATTTCCTATTGATGTTGGTTTATACCCACATTGTTTGGCAAGTAAAATCTCTTCCGGATGAAAATCCCCTTCAGGGCCAATTAAAACGTTTAAATTATTTCCCTCTGAATAATTGTTTTTAAAACTTTCTATGCCTTCTGTATTCATGGTGCATATTAATTTAATTCCCGGAAAATTTCCTTTAACATAGGTTTTAAAATCTACCATAGGATTTATTTTCGGTAAAAATGTTTTCATCGATTGCTTCATTGAAGAAATTAAAACTCTTTGCAAACGTTCTGTTTTAATTTCTTTTCGCTCCGAATGACGGCACACTAAAAATGAAACTTCATCGATTCCGGTCTCTGTCGCTTTTTCAAGAAACCATTCGATTCTGTCTATACTTTTTGTAGGTGCTATTGCAAGATGCAGTTGAAAAGGTCTTTTGGGGGTTATTGCTTTTTCAAGGATGTTTAAAACACATAAACGTTTTTCAATTTGAAATAATTCTGTCTTGTAAAGAGCACCCTCACCATCTGTAACTGAAACCAACTCGCCAACCCTGACACGTTTCACATTAATGAGATGATTGGATTCATCTTCATCAAGAATTATTTTATTACTGTTAGGTTGACCGAAGTAGAGGTCCATTTAGAGAGAGTCAAGAGACAAGAATCAAGAACCAGGAAAAGTAAAAACTCTATCTTGATTCTTGACTCTAATTCAGTCATGCATTCACTGCAATTTTGGGTGCAGCATTTAAAATTTCTTCATTGGCGAAATCGGCATACTGGGCGAAGTTTTTTACAAAAGACGCAGCAAGGGTATTCATTTTTGCATCGTATTCATTTTTATCGTTCCAGGTATTGCGGGGATTTAGTATTTCAGCAGGAACTCCCGGACAAGATTTTGGCATTGCAAGGTTAAATACCGGCATTGATTCAAATTGTACTTTATCGAGTTCTCCATTCAATGCAGCAGTAATCATGGCACGTGTGAAAGAAAGTTTCATTCTGGATCCTACTCCGAAAGAACCACCCGACCATCCGGTATTAACAAGCCAAACATTTACTTTATTTTTTTTAAGTTTTTCACCTAGTAATTCGGCATAGCTTGTCGGATGAAGCGGTAAAAAAGCTTTTCCGAAACAAGCAGAAAATGTTGTGGTAGGTTCAACGATGCCTACTTCAGTACCTGCAACTTTTGCAGTATATCCGGATATGAAATGATACATGGCCTGACCGGCATCAAGTTTTGAAATTGGCGGTAAAACACCGAAAGCATCACAAGTTAAAAAGAAAATATTTTTTGGGATACCGGCAATAGAAGGTTCAACTGCATTGTCGATATGATTAATAGGATATGCTGCTCGAGTGTTTTCAGTCTTGGTGATGTTGTCGTAATCAACAGTTGTTGTACCATCATAAAATTCTACATTCTCAACAAGAGAACCAAAACGGATTGCATTGAAAATCTGTGGTTCTTTTTCCATCGACAGATTTACACACTTCGCATAACATCCTTCTTCAAAATTAAATACAGTTTGATCAGCCCAGCCATGCTCATCATCGCCGATAAGTCCACGATTTGGATCTGCACTGAGTGTCGTTTTCCCTGTCCCGGATAAACCGAAAAAGATAGCCGTATCTTTTTGCATTCCGATGTTTGCCGAACAATGCATTGATAAAACTTTCTTTTCATGTGGAAGTACATAATTCAGAACAGAAAAAATTCCTTTTTTAATTTCTCCCGTATAGGCAGAACCTCCAATAAGAATAATTTTTTTTGTAAAATTTATGATTGTAAAATTATCTTGTCGCGTACCATCCAAAGCCGGGTCTGAATGAAAACCGGGAGCACAGATAATTGACCATTCGGCCTTTATGGTTTTTAAAATTTCTTCTTTAGTAGGACGAAGGAAAAGATTGTTGGCAAACAAATTCTGCCATGGAGACTCCGTGACTACTCGAACATTTAATCTGTATTTCGGATCAGCACATGCGTATGAATCGCGTACATAAATTGTTTTTCCCTGAAAATAAGAACACACTTTTTCATATAGACGATCAAACTTGTCGGGATCAAATTTAATATTGATTTCTCCCCACCAGACAGTTTTTTCTGTCGTTGAATCACAGACAATAAACTTGTCTTTGGGAGATCTGCCTGTAAATTTTCCGGTATCAACTGCCAATGCACCTTTATCAGTTAATACTCCTTCTCCGCGAATTATAGACTCTTCAACTAATTCTGCCGGTGTTAAATTCCAATATGCATCTTCTACATTCTTTATTCCCAAGTCAGCAATCGTAGCATTTTTTGCTTTTAATCCGAATTCGTTCATAGTCAATTATATTGTTATTGTTCCTGTTTAAACGTCCACAAAGAAAATGAAAATTTATCAGATAGACCAAATTCAAAACGTGTATTATGAATCAGTTATCAAGATAGTTATCACTATTAAGGCTTTCCGGTTTAGATAATTTTATCGCCGCATCCGAGCCGGACAAGGGTAATTTTCAAAAATATTAACCCATTTTGCACTTTTTAACTGTGCCCGTGTTAATGCAATGAATTCTGCCTGTTCAGAGGTTGTAAGTTCATTTAATTTGAGGCAAAAATCAATTTCTCCTTCGCGGCCCCATAAAGTTTTTTTATAGTCAATATTCTTTCCGAATTTAAGTGAATAACTCCCGATACTATCTTCAAAAGCATTGCTGAGAACATATTCCGAACCCTGTCCAATCGAATAAAACATAATCACTAACCTGTTATTATTTGTGTCGATTACATTTTCTTTTGCCGAATCCACACTTTTTATGTTTACATTTTCTACTATAGAATCAGCCGTTTTTTCATTTTGTTTTGCTGCTGATGATGGATTGTTATTCTTGCAGGAAATCATTATCAAAGCAACAACAAATGGGAAAAGAAGTTTCATTTTTTATGGTTTAAATTATAACTGTTTATATTTATTTCATAGTTAATTTCAAAGAAGCAGCAATCAAACATCCCCATCCAACAATCAAACTTAATCCTCCAAGCGGCGTTATTGGGCCTAGTATATTTTTCCATCCTTCAATTCCTAATAATTCCCTGCAGGCCAAAAGGTAAATAGATCCTGAAAAAAGTGCTATTCCTGCAACGAAGAAAGCTCCTGAATAATTTAATAATGTCGTATTTAATTTATCGCTTAAAATAAAAACAAGAATTAAAGCGAAAGAATGATACATCTGATAACGAACCGCAGTTTCAAATATCTGCAGATTATCTGTTGATAATTTGGTTTTTAAAGCATGTGCCCCGAAAGCACCTAATATCACTGCTAATGCTGCCATTACAGATCCGCAAGTAAGAAAATATTTTACCATTTTTTTAATTAAGAAGCTAGCCTTTCGTTGTAAAAGTATACAAATTCATTCTTTACGCGAAGAATTATTTTTATGAATAAAATTAGGTGTGCTTTTATAGTTTGTATTCTTACATTCGTAGTCAAATTGTTTTATTTTATCTATTTAATTTGTTTTTAAATCCAAATAAAAATCAACATTTAGTTTTAAATTAATTTTTTATGCGTAAAGTTTTACTTATTGGAGCCGGAAAATCTTCGTCAGCTCTGATAAAATATTTTCTTGATCATGCTTCAGATGAAAACTGGATGCTCATCGTTGCTGATTTTTCCGAAGAACTTGCAAAAAGTAAAACGAATAATCATCCTTTTGCAAAAGCAATAGGTTTTGATATACAAAATGAAAAACAAAGAATAGGCCTGATTACTGATGCCGACATTGTTATTTCTATGCTGCCGCCCAATATGCATCATCCAGTGGCACTTGAATGTCTGAGACAAAAGAAAAATCTCATCACAGCATCATACGTCTCACCGGAAATGCAAGAACTTTATCAGGAAGTTTCCAATGCCGGTTTGCTTTTTCTCAATGAATGTGGTCTCGACCCAGGAATCGATCACATGAGTGCAATGGAAATTATTGAAAACGTTAAAGCGAAGGGAGGTACAATGAATGCTTTCTATTCATATACCGGCGGCCTCGTCGCACCCGAATCAAATGACAACCCATGGGGTTATAAATTTTCATGGAATCCAAGGAATGTTATTCTTGCCGGACAAGGTACAGCCAAGTACATTGAAAATGGTTTCTATAAATACATTCCCTATAGCCGACTGTTTACTGAAATTCAAAATGTTTCTGTTGAAGGCTATGGAAGTTTTGATGGCTATGCAAACAGAGACTCTCTATCATACAGGAAAATTTATCAGTTGGACAATATCCGGACTATGATTCGTGGAACTTTACGTCAATCCGGTTTCTGCAAAGCATGGAATGTTTTTGTTCAGATTGGACTCACCGACGATTCATTTATAATTGAAAATTCCGAAAAGTTAACATACAAAGAATTAGTCGATGCCTTTTTACCCGCAACTATTTCAGGTAAAAATACTGAAGAACGACTTTCAAAATTTATGAACCTTCCTTCCAACGGACAAGAAATGGAAATGGTAAAATGGACAGGTATTTTAAATGATGATTTTATTGGAATATCAAATGCAAGTCCGGCCCGGGTATTACAGCATTTACTCGAAATGAAGTGGAAGCTGAAAGAGTCAGATAAAGACATGATTGTAATGCAACATAAATTCGAATATACAATTGATAAGAAAAATATTTATCATACTTCTTCCCTCGTTGTAAAAGGGGAAAATTCAATTTTTACTGCTATGGCTAAAACGGTAGGTTTGCCTCTTGCTATTGCAGCTCGTTTAATATTAAATGGAAAAATTTCTTTGAAGGGTGTTCACATTCCTATTCACAAATCAATCTACGAACCTGTTTTAAAAGAATTAAAAGAATACGGTATCAGCTTTGTTGAAAAGCAGAAGGAGATTGCTTGAGTTGAATATAATAATCACGAGTCAGATCAATATACTCTTGCGTAAAACTTCCGTCTTCTTCCTGGATAATTATTTCATCTTCTTCAATCTTTCCAAAGTGAAAACGAAATTCCATAATAAGACGTTTTTCATTTTTATCGGCTTTGGTTTTAATTCTCAGCAAGTGATGACAGAACAATCCTTTACGTTGTGCTTTATCTAAAAACTCTATTCCTTCTTTGCAGGGAAGAATAACACAAAACCGCCCATCGGGATTTAATAATTTTTTTACGCCATCAAGTAATTCGTCGAAAGTTAATAGATCTCCATGACGTGCATTTAATCTAGATTCTTCCGATGGTTTGGAAGCATGATGAAAATATGGCGGGTTCGTAACAATCAAATCGTATTTTCCGGGATGATTCATCGAAAACTCCTGTAGAGATATGTGTTTACAATTTAAACGATCAAACCAAGGAGAGATTAAAAAATTTTCGCGCGACTGTTGAAAAGCGTTTTCATCGATATCGATGGCATCAATATTTACATGACTTTTTTGAGCGAGCATTAATGCAATTACTCCTGTACCTGAACCTATATCAAGTATGGATTGCTCGTTATCTACTTTTACCCATGAGCCCAATAAAACAGCATCGGTGCCGACCTTCATGCCGCACTTATCCTGATGAACGGTGAATTGCTTAAAATGAAAGGATGTTTCAGGCATAAATTTGATTCTCGAAGATAGTAAATGAATTTGACAATTCACGGGGGGGGAATAGAATCAAGAAACAAGAATCAAGAGGCAAGTTGGGGGGCCTAAAGCAAAGGTGGAAATTAAAATAATTCAATCCGGAAAGGAAAATTGAAAAACAAAAACCTTTGACACTTGGCAAAACTACTTTAGGTAAATATCAAGTAACCCTTCATGGCCGCGACCTAGCCATCAAGATTCAGTACCCGGGCGTTCGCAAAAGCATCAGTAGCGACGTTGATAACGTGGCATCGCTCTT
Organism: Bacteroidota bacterium; assembly: GCA_031417555.1. Lineage (GTDB taxonomy): Bacteria > Bacteroidota > Bacteroidia > AKYH767-A > 2013-40CM-41-45 > JADKIH01. Next base: position 1,339 of record JANOVV010000067.1, on the reverse strand, counting down.
GCGCATGTCGGGCTTGCTGCCCAAAACGCTCGATATTGCGCCATTGCTGCGCGAAGCCAAGCGCCAGTTGCGCGAAGAAGCTGATTACGAAGCTGAAGCCGCGCATCTGAAGCGCTTTGGCGAGCTGTTGGCAGACAGCCCTGAATTTGTCGTGCCGCAATTGCATGCTGACTTCACGACTAAAAATGTGCTGGCTATGTCCTATGTGGCGGGCGTTCCTGTGGAATCTATGGCCAGCGCCCCGCAGGCTGAGCGCGATGCATTACTCAGCCAATTGATACGCTTGGTATTTAGAGAATTGTTTGAGTTTGGGCTGATGCAGACCGACCCTAACTTTGCCAACTACCGTTATGACACGCAAAGCAAACAGCTGATCCTGCTTGATTTCGGTGCTACCCGCAGCTTTGCGCCCGCTTTTAGACAGGCTTACAAGCACCTTATGCTAGCAGCCATTGCGGGTGACCGCGCCGCTATGACCAAGGCCGCTGTAGCTATTGGTTATTTTGATGGCGCTACTCAAATAAGGCACCAAAACGCTGTACTGGACATGTTCGAGATGGCTCTGGAGCCGCTAACTACAACCCATACAACCCAAGCTTATGACTTTGCTGATAACGACATGGCTACGCGCCTGCGCGAAGCAGGTATGGCTTTGGGATTAGATAAGGATTTTTGGCACATTCCGCCTATCGACACGCTATTTCTACACCGCAAACTGGGCGGTCTATACATGCTGGCGGCAAGGCTCAAAGCACGCGTGAACGTGCGACAACTGGCCATGCCTTTTTTGAAAACTGCCAAATCAGACTAAAAACGCATGGATAACCCTTTTGAAGCGCTGCAAACACCGCCCGAAATCCGCAAACGCATCTGGCAAGAGCTAGCACGCGCCGTGCAAGACCGCCACCACGAGTGGCGAACGCCCGTGCTCGCCACCGCACAAATGGGTGGCGCACCCAACGCACGCATGGTGGTCTTGCGCGAGGTCGATGCAGATTTGGCTCGCCTAAGTATTTACACCGACAGCCGAAGCAATAAGGTCTCTGAGCTTGCCAACCAGCCCGACGCCCTGCTCGTGTTCTGGAGCAAGCGCCTGAGCTGGCAGCTACGTGTGCGTGCAACCATGACAGTTCATACGACTGGCCCACTGGTCGATGCAGCGTGGGAGCGCGTTCGTCAGACTGCGGCTGCGGGTGACTACCTGTCTCCAGCCGCGCCAGGAAGTACTTTGTCGGCTGCCCCCTCAAGCAAAGACGGAACACAACCAACGAACCCGTCAAACCCAACCAGCCAACACCACTTGGCGATCATAGAAGCCCAAGTACAAGAAATCGACTGG
>JANOVV010000066.1:0-36792 GCA_031417555.1 Bacteroidota bacterium | reverse complement strand
TAACGAACAAAATATATCTAACGTGAGTCTATCCAAATTATCAAAGTCAAAACTTAAATCTAAAGAACCAATTACATTTAAACCCCGCAAGATTGAAAAAATAATCGACGTTAACCGGCTTGAGAATAAGTTGGAAGAAATTATGGCGATGGATCATTCTGAATTTACTGTAGAGGAAAAATTAAAAGCGTTATATGTTCTTCAGGAAATTGATTCTAATATTGATAAAATCAGAACCATCCGTGGAGAATTGCCAATGGAAGTTACAGATCTTGAAGATGAAATTGCTGGTTTAACAACCCGGATTGAAAATATTCAGGAAGAAATCACGCATTTTAACGATCAAGTGGGAAAGAAAAAATTAGCCGCTAAAGATGCTAAAGAACAGATTAAAAAATACGAAAGTCAGCAATCGAAGGTAAAAAACAACCGTGAATTTGATTCACTGAATAAAGAAATAGAATTTCAGAATCTTGAAATCCAACTTTCCGACAAACGTTCGAAAGAATATGCTATTGAAGTCTCTGCAAAACAAGTTCTGCTTGACGAAACTCAATTAGTACTTGATGATCGTCAAGCTGTATTGAAGTTGAAAAAATCAGAACTGGAAAGTATTGTTGAAGAAACGCGTAAAGAAGAAGAACAACTTCATAAAATTTCAGCAAAAGCTAGAACAATTATAGATGACCGCTTACTTTCAGCATACACCCGTGTTCGTACAAATGCACGTAATGGTTTGGGTTTAGTAGCAGTTCAGAGAGATGCTTGTGGCGGTTGCTTTAATAAAATCCCTCCACAACGCCAACTTGATATTCGTCAACATAAGAAAATTATCGTTTGCGAACACTGCGGCCGAATTCTTGTTGATCCAAAAATTGCTGAAGAAGAAACAGCTGAATAATTTTTTAATAAAACTAAAAATTCAGGGTCCTCAATTCAGGGCCCTTTTTTTATGATTAAGAAATTTTTTTTTATTTCAATTATTATCCTAAGTAATTCTTTGAATTCTTTCGCGTATTACGAATTTGACAAAAAACTTGATCTTGCTTTTTCCTCTATTCTTGCTCTTCATTTTACCGAAGCAGAATTGCTTTTGCAGGAAGAAAAGACAGAAAAACCCGGCAACGATTTACGCTTACTCTATTTAAATTATATCGATTTTCTAAAAGCAATTATTACTGATGGAAAAGCAGAGTTTGAAATTCTCAAAAATAATTCTGCAATTCGCTTAGAAGAATTAAAAAAAAATAAAAATAATTCGTCTTCCCCATTTCATTTATTTGTTGAATCTGAAATTTTAATTCAACAAGCTTTACTTCGAATTAAATTTAATGAATATATTATTTCTGCCGGAGAAATCAGAAAAGCTTACAAACTTATTCATAATAATGAAAAATTATTTCCCGGATTTATTTTAAATAAAAAGATTTCCGGAATATTGAATGTATTTGTCGGCTCTGTTCCTCAACAATATCAATGGATTATTAAATATGCAGGAATGGATGGAAATATTACGGAAGGAATCAGGGAACTACGGACCTTATATTTAAATATTGAGTCAACTTCTTTTAAATCCTATCAACCCGAAATTCTTTATTACTTAGGAAGCATTTATTCTTCTTTTTCTATTCCTGTTGATTCATTTTTACTTTCAAATAAAACTCTTGCTTCAATAAATTCAAACCCTCTGGTCGCATTTGTCTATACAAATATATTCATGAAACAAGGTGAAAATGAAAAGGCTCTCATTACTCTTAACTCAACACTTTTGCAAGAATCCAATCAATCTTTTATTTATTTATATTATAAACGAGGTTTAGCACGTCTTAGAAAATTGGATTTTAGTTCATCACAAGATTTCGAATATTTCCTTATTCATTATAAAGGATTAAATAATGTTAAATCCGCTTATCAAAAATTGGCCTGGGTGTATCTTATTAAAGGCGATACAATAAAATATAAAGAGAATCTTAAAAAGTGCATGGAGAACGGAGTCGCACTCAATGAAGACGATAAAGCAGCAAAAGAGGAGGCAGAAAGCAGTGAAATTGTCAATGTTTATTTATTACGGGCCCGATTATTTTTTGATGGCGGGTATTATAACCTTTCATTGTCTGAAATATCTGAAAGAAAAATAGAGAACTTCCGGCATTATCATGAACAACTGGAAGTAACTTACAGATTAGGTAGAATTATGCAAATGACCGGGAAAAAAGATAAAGCCATCAACTATTTTGAAATGACGATTAAAAATGGTCTTACTTCCAGATATTATTTTGCTGCAAACAGCGCCTTAATGCTCGGACAAATCTACGAAGAAGAAAAAGAGAAAAATAAAGCTGAGTTTTATTATAAAAAATGTCTTTCAATTAAATATGAACAATATAAAAATAGTATTGATCAAAAAGCCTTGGCCGGACTGGAACGGATTAAATCCATGAATTAGATTATTGCCAATATTTTTTTAATTCATCAAAATTAAATTAGAATTTTACTTTGAGCGTCATCAAAAAATTATTTCCTACTACTCTTGACTTTACACCGGGTACTTTTTCTGAACTTAATGTATATGGCTGATAAAATTGGTCACTGATAGTGTATACATATCCAAAATCCAGAAAAACATTGTTTTCTCTAAATCCAATACCACCGGAAAAACTTTTTTTAGAAAAATCAGAACTTCCGGCTTTGTATATTTCATTTAACGGTGATGATGAAAAAGCGGCTCCTCCTCTGAAACTAATATTTTCATACATCCATTCTGTTCCAATTCGAAGTGAGTGAATTTCAGAATATTTACGGGCGATAAAACTGTTTACACTTGAAAAAGAAGATTCGCTGGCACTATACCGTGCATCACTGAAATCAGAAAATTCATAATCAGCACTTAATAGTCCACTTGTTCCAAAAATAAATGCAATGCTTCCCATAGCTTTGAAAGGAGTATTTAAATTATAATCATAGGATCCATCGGGAGATTCAGTTGAATAAAATTTCGCTACACCTGTATCCAGATAACCAATCATGCTATTTTTGTATTCATCATGCATCGTATACCATGTGGGAGTTTCGAAGGCCATTCCTAAACGAACTAAATCATTTGCTTTGTATATCATTCCGAATTTCATATCAAATCCTGAACCTGTCGTTGTTAAATCTTGTTGAAAATTGAAGCGGTTAAAATAAGGAATTAGTGTATCAGGATCCTGTTCTTCATAATTTGTATATTCTACATATCGTAAATTTTTAAATCCTAATGTTCCACCAAAATAAAATTTATTTGAATAGTTGCCTCCAAATGTGAAAACGGTTTCTCCGATTGTTCCTCTTGTCTCTGTTGTTTTTCTTTGGATCTCTTGTCCGGCTGGTATTACTCCTGTATAATTATTCGCAGCATCAGGATTTATCAGATATGCATTATAAGCTAGGGATTCATAATAGCCGTCAAGATTATCCGGAATTGTGCCTGTTGCAGTTTCTGCAAAATTGTCAAGCAAAGAATTTGATGGATTGATACCTTCATAAAAACTTCTGTTGTGAAAATTATTTAACCGATTATAACCTATACCAAAATTCCAACTTTTCCAACCCGGACTATTTTCATCTTTGGAAAGTTTTCTGGTAAATATTAATCCTGTATTTCCAATATTGAAATTATACTTAATTTCTTTATTCGATTGCCCTAAAAAATTTGATGTATTCGAACCTGCATATATTGAAGGAGTAAATGTAAATTCAGAAGTCCGGTAAATTGCTATTCCTGCCGGATTATAAGAGAGTGTGGTAAAATCTCCTCCCAAAGCACCAAAGGCTCCCGACATAGCAGAATATCGCGCAGTTCCTGTAATAGATCCACCCGAATAACGGAAAGCATCAACATCTGTTTGTGCTTTTAAATTGAGAAAAGAAAAAATAACTAAAATGTTTAGAAGGATTTCGGTTTTTGTTTTCATACAGGTAAGTAAAAAAAGCCCGCACACCTTTTTGTATATTCTGGAAATGCGGGCATTAATATGACAAGTTATATTTATATAATTATACTTTTATAAAACTAATTATTTTCTTCTGCCTCCGCCATTGTTATTTTGTTCTGCCGGACGAGAAGGCTGCGAGCGTTGAGGTGAAGGAGCACTTTCCTGTTTGAATTGTTTAGGCTCAACTCTGGGCGTAAATACAGGAGTTTTATTTTCCTGACGGGTAGGCATTTCAATTCGGGTGTCCTGATTTCTTTGAGAATTATTTTCACGTTTTGGAGGCTGTTCAATTTTCGGCGTTTCAATTACAGGCCGTTGATTCTCTTTTTTTGGCTGAATATTCTCTTGTTGATTTCGATCCTGATTATTTATTTCAGGTTGCTTGTTTCCAGGTCTAACATTTGGTTTTGGAGTATTAATTATTGGAGGGTTGGAATTATTATCTCGACCTGAATTTGGATTCTGATTATTTTTTTCCTGAGAATTATTATTCGGACGATTTATTTCAGGAGTAGAATTTTTTGTACCTGTATTATTACGAATGTTATTATTATCCTGATTGTTAATTACCGGATTTCTTTCTTGATTAATATTTGGTCTTGTGGAATTATTTTTTGTATCAGTATTATTTCCACGATCAATATTAATTTTATCTGAACCGGTTTCGTTTTTTCTGGTATTCTGCTCTTTAGAAATCTGTGGTAAATTATTATTCATGTTCGAATTTGGTCGACCGTGATTAATATTATCGTTTTTGATTTTTCCATTCGCGGGATCTCTCGATATACGACCTTCGGAAATAGCTTGCTCATATTTTACACTCATTGGAGCAATTTCGCTTTTTCTTTGAGAACTAAATCTTGGACTGTTGCTGCTAACTGCTCCGCGTGGGCCATAATATGAACTGGTTGCATCGTAAGAGTTATAATAATAAGGATTTGGATTGCCACTATAAAAACCATCCTGGTAACCATTCCCATAACCGTGATTATATCCATGTTGGTAGCCGTGATAATAAGAACCGCCATAACTATATGGCTGATATCCCCAATATGGATTATAACCATAACCTATTGAAAATCCACCATAACAAAACGGATCATAATAAAAACGAGAAGGAGCCCACCAATTGTAACCAAGATAAATACTTACTCCCCAAGAGACCGGATTGTAATCATACATATATGTATTTGTATAAAACGGATCATAATAACTATAACCATAAACCGGAGTATAAAAGCGGCGTATTCTTGAAGAATATTCATAATCATAATAATCTCCATTATAATTATTGGTTATGTAAGTATTCCCTTTATCATCAGAAGATTGTGATGAATTTGTATAATCATTGCTTGGAGCATAATCAGCTTGCTGATTTTGGTTTGAATTATCGTTTTGATATTCGCTTGAATTATTCTGGCTTGAATTACTTTCGTTTGTACCCGAATTGTATGATGGTTCTGAAGGAGCCGGAGGAGGAGGTGGAGGAGGTTGATTTTTTGATGAATAATATACATCATCAGCCGAATTGTTACCGGCTTTATTAGTTGATGTACAAGAAAAAGCAGTTACTAAAACGGCTATTCCTAATAGATTAAGTAATTTTTTCATCTTTTTATCTTTTTACTTTTAATGAAAATTTGATTGACAAACGGATAAGGGTATTTATTTTTACTTTTGTTTCACACTTTTTGCAAACACCGTACCACTATTCCTATGAGTAAAGATTTACCTACACGAGCCGATAACTATTCCCAATGGTACCAAGACCTAGTCGTAAAAGCTGATTTAGCTGAAAATTCAGCTGTTCGAGGTTGCATGGTTATTAAACCATATGGTTACGCAATTTGGGAGAAAATTCAATCCATTCTTGATAAAATGTTTAAAGATACCGGGCATGTAAATGCATATTTTCCTTTATTCATTCCAAAATCTTTTTTTACCAAAGAAGCATCTCATGTTGAAGGCTTTGCGAAGGAATGTGCAGTCGTAACACATTATAGGCTTAAAAACGACACGGATGGTAATATCATTGTTGATCCTGATGCAAAACTTGATGAAGAATTAATAATAAGACCAACCTCAGAAACAATTATTTGGAATACATATAGAGGGTGGATTCAATCTTATCGCGATCTGCCATTACTTATAAATCAATGGGCAAACGTTGTTCGATGGGAAATGCGTACACGTCTTTTTCTCAGAACGACTGAATTTCTGTGGCAGGAAGGCCATACAGCGCACGCTACTGCAGAAGAAGCCAAGGAAGAGACAAATAAAATGCTTGAAGTATACGCCACCTTTGCAGAAAACTTTTTGGCTATTCCGGTTTTAAAAGGTTTGAAAACAGAAAACGAACGATTTGCAGGTGCACTCGAAACCTATTGTATTGAAGCCATGATGCAAGATGGGAAAGCTTTGCAAGCAGGCACCTCTCACTTTCTGGGTCAGAATTTTGCCAAAGCTTTTGATGTGAAATTTACAGGCAAAGATGGGAAGCAGGATTTTGTTTGGGCTACATCGTGGGGTGTTTCAACACGATTGATGGGGGCTCTTATTATGGCTCATAGTGATGATGATGGTCTTGTATTGCCGCCTAAACTTGCCCCCTTGCAGGTTGTAATTGTTCCTATCTTTAAGAACGATGAACAATTAAAAAGTATTTCAGATGTTGCCAATAAAATTATGTCTGACTTAAAAGCGAAAAATATTTCTGTAAAATATGATGACAGAGACACATTTAAACCCGGTTGGAAATTTTCAGAATATGAATTGAAAGGAGTCCCTATAAGAATAGCTATTGGTCCACGTGATATTGAAAATGGCACAGTTGAAGTTGCCAGAAGAGATACCAAGGAAAAATCCGTGATGCAGATTACAGATATTCATCTTAAGATTGAACATTTACTTGATCAGATTCAGGATAATATTTACAGAAAAGCACTTAATTTTCGGGAAACTCATACGTATTCTGCAGACAGTTACGATGAATTTAAAAAACTGATTGAATCGGGTGGTTTTATATACGCACATTGGGATGGAACCTCTGAAACAGAGTTGAAAATTAAAGATGAAACCAAAGCAACTATTCGTTGTATTCCACTTAATAATAAATTAGAAGCCGGGAAGTGTATTTTAACCGGAAAACCTTCGACACAAAGGGTAGTTTTTGCGAAATCTTATTAAGCTACTTCGATGCCGGAATATTCAAATGAAAAAATACTAAAACTTTTGCAGGAAAAAGTTCTGCTCAAAGAAGAAGTATTTAATAAAACGAAAGTTGTCTTTGGAGAATTGAAAAAAAACCTTTCGGCAATTGCTGTTGACCTTAAATCATCTGTAAAAAATATCAAAAAAGATATTATCGCTAATTATAAGGATACCAGCGATTATGAAGCAGAATTTACTCTGGCAGATGAAACGCTATTATTTGTAATGCATACAAACGTTTTCACTTTTGATAATTCAAATGAAATCTGGAGAACTAAATATATTCAGCAAGATACACAGCGTGCATTCTGTGGGAAGATTTTCATTTATAATTTTTTGTCTGACAGCTTCCGGTTAAATCGAATTAATGATGTAGGTTATTTAATAGCCAGGATCTTCATCAATAAGGAAAATCATTATTTTGTGGAGGGTGGAAAGCAGTTAGGCAATTTGTATAATGATTTTTCTGCTAATGAACTTGATAAAGAGAATTTGCAAAAGATAATAGAATCAGCCATTTTATATGCTTTAGACTTTGATCCATTTACCCCACCTTTTGAAGGTATTTCTGAGATTTCGGTAAGAGAAATATTGGAAGCCAATTTGCAATCAAGGATTGCCACAGGTAAACGATTAGGTTTTCAATTAGAAGGTGGTAGTATTGAAGGATAAGTTAAAACACCTGTAAGTAGTTTATAATAAGCAATTTTTGAAATTTCCAGAAATTTTTTTAATCAAATTCAGTATTATATTTTAAAAAATAGGCATTCAGAATCTAGTATAAATCACAATTCTTGGCTAATAATTCATGATACTTGATACAATTTTAAGATATCCATCTCTTTTTCTTTGTAATTTTTTAAATAAAGCTACCTTTGCGCTCCTTAAATTAAGGCCCGTTCGTCTAGGGGTTAGGACATCTCCCTTTCACGGAGGAAACGCGGGTTCCCCGCCCGCCTGACCGATATAACAGCTTTAAAATTTGCACGACCCTTGGCGGTCGGGCGGGGATTCCCGCACTAACTAGAAAATATTTCCTGTTTATTTATGTTTGGATCTTACTTCAATCCGAAATTATCCTAAATGTTTTTAGCACATGGGCGATTTGTGGGTTGTTTATATTTTGGAGAGTGAGAAAAATGGAAAAAGGTATTCCGGAATGACCCGGGATTTTGAGAAAAGACTATCAGAACATAACACTGGTAAATCGAAATTTACGTCCACTTTAATGCCATGGAAATTAGTTTATAAGGAAGAGGTTTTAGGAACGGAAAATGCTCGTAAGCGGGAGAAATATTTTAAGAGTGGAGCAGGCAGAAGATTCATCGATAAGATAGTGAATTCAAAAAACCAGGATTAGTTCCATGAAAATTGCTCATTTTGAAAAATAAATTACCTTTGCGCTCCTTAAATTAAGGCCCGTTCGTCTAGGGGTTAGGACATCTCCCTTTCACGGAGGAAACGCGGGTTCGATTCCCGCACGGGCTACTTAGTAAACAATTAAAATCCTGAAAATCAATATTTTCGGGATTTTTTGTTTCTAAATGGATACAAAATTGGATACAGATTTGTTGAAGATGAATAAATATTCCTTAACTTTTTTTAGAAAGTTATTAATAAGAAACCTAAACCAATTTTTTTTCAATTTGAAACATGGCAACGAGAAAAAAATCAATTCAAAAAAGAGTAGAATTACCAACTTTTAATGATTCGTTTGGGATAAAATTTAATACCCAATTATTTCCAAATCTCGATACGGAATTAAATTATGAATTGTTTGATCAAACTTTTAGTGACTTGTTAGTAGTTCCAAATGAATTCTATTTTGAAGAGTTGTATTTCTGGATACATGAAGTACTTGATGGAAAAATAAACTTAGAACAACCGACAATTCAGAAGGATTCTTATTCCCTATATGAAAAAAGAGGAGCAAGTCAAAAATTTATCGTGGAATTTGAATTCGAAAATTTCAGGATGGAAGATATATTTTTAAACAATGATATATATCAATATAATCCTCCTCATTTATCTTCACCACATCAAATTTTTATTATAACTATCTTAAATAGAATTAAAAGGTCACCAGATGATTTTATTCAATTCTATCTTAATCATGATAAAACTTTAGAATCAGAGATAACATTAAATGATACAATACTAGATAAATATGAACATGTATTAAAATCTATTGAGGTAACTTCAATTTTAAGTTATGGATTGAATTCTCGTTTCTTTCATCGTCATGATCATGGTTTAATTATGTCAAGAGATGTACGTAAGCTTGATAATATAGATATAAAAGGAAAACCAAAATATTTTTGTGAATTTTACTTTTCAAAAGAATCGTCTCAAAATTTTTTAGTTCAGGTTTTATCTATTCTTAAACAAAGAAAAGAAGCTTTATTATCAAGAAATAATAATTTTTCAAAAGCCATTGAAAATGATGATCGTATTGATTGTGGCATTGATGTAGATACTAATTCAATTCGAAAAGATTTTTTAAAGTTAACTCATGAAAAGGAGTTAGGAGGACTAATATTAACTGAGACTGAATTGCAAGATTTATTGCAAGCAAATTTTATAGGCTTTGGTCCAAAAATAGAAAAAAAGAAAATTGATGCAAGAACGGACCAGGGAATTTTAATTTATTTTTTTAACCTTATTCATAAAAAATATTTTAAAACTAAATATAAACAAGGAGTTTTCAGGAAGCTTATAACTGAAAATTTTAATAATTGCAATAATCTTTTACCATCTACTTTGAGAAGTGTTTTCAATCATATGCCAGAGAGCTACCCTGAATATCTTATTATTTTAGATTTGAAGAAAAAGCTTAATAGTTAGTTATTCTTGTGATCTAATAAATCTGTATGAAATTACTTTTGGAAATTTTAATCCAGATATGCGACCTTTTAATTGAATCATTAGAAATTTTAATCATCAAATATTAACAACCAATTACAATCGAATCGTTTTCACGAACAACATTTTCGCAAATAAATTTTTTTCACCGTTTTCATTAGTGATGTTGTCAGGATTCATATAGAACGTAAAAGGCAATATTATCGTATCGTTCAAACACAGCTCCTCGCGCCACTTAAAGTGGCTTTAGATTCAAACTTTTACTCTATGATTTCAAAGTCATAGATGCTAAATTTTATAAATATTTTTTGAAAACTATTGCTTTGAAGATTAATTAATTAAAGTCTGGGTAAGCACTTTGTGTTCTATGACTTTTTAATCATAGAAGTCATATTTGCTTTTGTAAATAGCTTTGATTCATAATTGTTAACTATAAAAAATAAAAACAATGAATCAACAACTGTTAGTCACAATGAATGTAGATGAATTAAGAAAAATATTGAACGAAAGTATAGCCGACGCACTTTCAAATGTTTCACAAAAATCAGAAGAAGAGAAGTTATTAAGTCGAAAGGAGGTAGCTAAGTTCTTTCGAATTTCTCTTGTGACCTTGAATAAATGGAGGCGTCAAAACAAAATTCCATTTCATAAGATTAATAGCAGAATTTATTTTAAGCATTCCGAAATATTGGAAGCATTAAAAACTTTGAAAAAGTATAACAGGATATAAAATTAAATTAAGTATCAAGTTGAACCAAGTATTTAATGTTAAACATAGAAAAGATGAAATATATAGACCGGAAAATAATTTTTGAATGCACAAATGGAGGACTTGATATAATTTTATGGAAGTATCCAGATGCGATTAAAGCAATAGAGAAAGCCGGAACAAAGTTTAAAATTAGGGGTGATGAGAAAACGCCTAGTGCAAGTCTAAAGAAAATGCAGGATGGGAACTGGGTAGTAACTGACTTTGGAGGAGATCAGAAGGCGCGAAACGGAATTCAAATTGAAATGATGGAAGATAATGTTGATTTTAAGGAAGCAATTCAGAGAATTGCCGATAAGTTTAATATCACAGACGATCCTATAAAACTCAATCTACCAAAAGCTGATTTCGAAATGCGTGATGCATTTGAAAATGAACCTGAAGGTGAATATTATTTTCAAATAAAGGAAAAATTTTCGGAATCAGAAATAAAGGAGATATTTTCTGACAAAGTGATTGAAGCCGTGATTAGCGATGCACGGAGAAATAACAAAGGAGAAATGCCAGAGGATCCTTACCAGGAGCTTCGTAAAATATTAACTCATTATGACTGTTTTTCATTGACGTCATTTACATATATCAAGGATAGAAGGGCTCTCGTTTCAAGAAGCACGGATGTATATCCGATTTTCATGTTCGACTATGGAACCTGGAAAAAAATTTACCAACCTAAAAATCCCGAAAAACAATACCGGTTCAGGTATGTGGGGAAAAAAGAAGAGAAATTTATTTTTGGATCTAAGCAATGCGTCAGTGCGTTTAATGATTATCAAAGGCAGAATGAAACAGAAAATATGGATGCCGAAAGTGAAGATGAAAGAGAAGTGAAAGTTGAAAAACTTGAATCTATTATACTTTGCAGTGGTGAAAGGGACGCTTTAAACGTAGCTGCAATGCATTATAATGTCGTGTGGTTGAACAGTGAGAGCGCAAAACTTAGTTGGAGTGATTTCACGAATATTGCAAAACTATGTAAGAATTTTTATAATCTTCCAGACATTGATAAAACCGGCATCAGGCAGGCTCATGAGTTGGCAATGCAATTTTTAGAGATTAAAACTATATGGCTTCCTGAAGAGCTTGCTGAAAAAAAAGATTTCAGGTTAAATCCATGTAAAGATCTGAGGGATTATCTGCGATACTGGACTAAAAAAGATTTTGAAAACCTAGTAAAAACTGCCCTACCATATCAGTTTTGGGATTGCGTGCCTATGTACAAAAAGAACGGTGAATTTATTCGCTACAATTATAAAATTAATAATGTGCAATCCTACAATTTTCTTTATCGTAATGGTTTTGGCCGGTATAAACAGGATAATAAAAAAGAGGGATACATTTTTATTAAGATTGAAGGAAATATAGTAAAGGAAATTGATGCTATTATAGTAAAGGACTTTATCAATAATTTCCTTAAATCGAGACATACAGACGTTAATCTGCGGAATATTTTCTTTAGAAGTAATCAACTCAGCGAAAGTTCTATGAGTAATCTTGCATATTTTGAAATTGATTTTTCAGATTTTTCACGGAAGGATCAATATTTATTTTTCAAGAATCGCACATGGTGTATAAATGCAGACGAAATAAAAGTTTACCGGCCAGAAGATGTCAGGAAATACGTCTGGGAAGATGAAGTGATCCAGCATTTTGTAGAGAAACTTGATCTGATGTTTAACATCACATACGACGAATTAAACAAATCACACGACATTTCTATATTGGATAATTCTTGTTTATTCTTTAAGTTTTTAATTAACACAAGTCGGATTTATTGGCGGAAAGAGTTGGAAGATTTGCCTTTGGAATTGCAATGGAACAAGGAACAGATAAAAAATTATCAAGAAAAATTTCAATACTCGATAGAGGGTGAAAATTTATCAGAAAAAGAAATTTGTGAACAGAAGCAACATTTAGTAAATAAGATATACAGCTTCGGATACCTACTACACAGGTTTAAAGATCCAGCAAAAGCATGGGCAGTGTTTGCTATGGACTATAAAATTTCAGATCAAGGTGAAAGTCATGGTGGTAGTGGTAAGTCGATTGCTTACAAAGCCCTCCGACATTTTATGAAGAATGTGACACTTGATGGCCGTAATCCAAGACTAACTGATAATCCACACATATATGAAAACGTTACAAAACATACTGACTACATTCTTATAGATGATTGTAATGAAAATTTAAAGTTCGATTTCTTTTTTGCATCCATAACTGGTGAACTTAGTGTGAATCCTAAAAACAATAGGCAATCCGTAATTCCATTTGAAGACGCCGCAAAGTCTGCCTTTACAACGAATTTCACGGTTAAAAATGCTGATCCTAGTACTGAGCGGAGGTTGCTTCATACTGTGTTTAGTGATTACTACCATTATAATAAAAACAACGCCTACCAACAGGAGCGAAAAGTAAATGATGATTTTGGAAAAAACTTATTCCAGGATTTCACAGAAATGGAATGGAACTATTTCTTCAACTTCATGTCTCAATGTCTGAAGTTTTACTTGTCGAGCCCAAGAAAAGTGAATCCTCCTTTGGAACACGTAATGAAAAGAACTTTGATTTCAGATATGGGAGATGCATTCAATTCATGGGCTGATACATACTTTAGCTCTGAAGGTGATAATCTTGACAATTTTGTTAGTAGGAAGGATGCGTTTAAAAATTTTATTGATTATAGCAATCTTAAATGGTCGAGCAACCGATTCACCAAAGCAATGAAAGCATGGTGTCAGTTAAATGGCTTCATTTATAACCCAAAAGAGTATCAAAATAGCAGAGGTCGAATTATTCGCAAAATAGGAGACCTAACCACTGAAATGATTTATGTGCAGATTAAATCTACGCAAAAGTAATTGAACGGTCTACCATTGACAGATCATTTTGATATTCTATCAGATAAAACTGCATTTAATTTACCTTAATCTAAAAACTTAATAAAAATTGTAATTCTGTAACCGGCATTTGTAAATGAATAAAAGGCTCTGATATACAATGGTTACAGTTTTTTAATATTATTTTATAAATAAATAATTAAGTAATAAATAAAATGTAACCAATAAGGGAAAAAAGACCTGTTACATTTTTAAAAGAGATCTGTAACATAAACATATTTGTATTTATCAAGAATAAAATAGTTGACAATGAAACACTTGATTATTAAAATTACAAGGATACACATTTACACTTTTTTTTCCCATTTTGAGGATGGTACAGACACGAACAGGACGAGTTCCATTTTTCGGGGAATGAAGAATGAGAAATGGAGTGGATATCTTGTTACCAGAGGCCAAATTTTAATAATTAAAATGAATCAAATTAACTTTAAATGAATCCGGAACATTAAAATCCTTTACTTTTTGATATGATCCATCTGGATGACGTTCATAAGTACACCATAACTCCTTTCTGTTAGACTTTCCTATTCTAATTAAACTATCATTTCCATCAGTCCAAATATTATAACCGAGCCATAAATGAGCAATATCCGAATCTCTAGAATCATGAATTTCAATTATGTGATTTCCATAACCAAATTTAAAGGTATAATTTTCATTAGGAAGGATTTGATCAACTTGTGGAAAAATTTCATTTCGAACTTCTTCTTCAACCACAGCCCATGGAATTATATCTTCTTTTATCCACGGAAAGTACCAATACTTTGATGGGGAAATAACCATACTTGTTATTTCAGGTTTCCAACTAACGCTTTGTCTTGTAAATTGAATTTTTGAATCAGCCATAGTTGTAAAACATGATTTTATCAAAAGGCTGAGAATGCCGAGAATAAATACTAAAATAGCATTCTTTGTACTTATATGCCTATACCAAAATTCATTTTTATGTTGAACTACTTTTCGCTTTCTTCTACTCATTATGTATTTTAATTTCTTCTTATTTCTTTACATACTTAAATAAGAAATACACTTTTATAACTTATTCGATTGTTAAATATAAGAAAATAAAGTTGTGTTCGAAAGCAATAATTGAATTTATGGTTTGATTGAAAGAACCAGACAAGTAATATTAAAACAGAATTAAAATTTTTAAAATCAGGATTTTTCTTCTACGGAAACACTACATCAAAAGAACTAGTATGTTGAAGTAGTCCGTTAATTTGGTCAAGTTGGCTTTGGTCGGCGGACTTGTGTTTGTCTAAGGTTGCCTTAAAGTCGGTTACAACTTTAGTAATGGTGTCAACTATGTAACCAGCCTTGAACTACAAATTTTATTTATTTCATTTTTAATGATAAGACTTTAATTATTTCTTTTATAATTGATTCAGGCTAGGTAATATAATCTCCACGTGTCTTGTCCTGAGAAAGTTTTACACAATAGCAGACAGAATGGTAAAAGTTAAGAGAAAAAAGGTCTTGTAACTCACCAGTTGGTAGTGGTACAGTTTGAAATATTATCAATGTTCAAAGGTTCCTTCGTCTGCTAATTCTTGAGCAATACTCATTGCCCCCTCTTTTGTGTCAGCACTCGCATTGCCCAAATTATCAAATACCTCACCTAAAGGATTTTTTGTATTTGCAATCCAAACAAGTCTTTTGCCTTCTGTTTTTTGATCGTCCCAAAAAACTTTAAATGTCGTACCCATTTTTGATACGACATTTCCTAAATACTCTTTTGACATAGCTGTTATTTTTTATCAGTTAAACGTACAATTTCTTCAATACTCATTATGTCTTTTGTTATTCCTGCTTCCATTGCCGGAGTAACTATAATGGTTTGATGAATCTTAGCAAAGTTATAATAAACGAAATGCAATGCAATCGCATAGCAATGGTTTTCAATCTTCTTTGAGAAAGCATTTGTCAGCCTTGTAAATCTTCTCATGTGCGTTATCATTGTTAAGTTTTGACGTTCGACATTAGAAGTTGAAATATGTTTTTTGTCAGGGTTGCCAAGTTGTTTTACTTTCTTAGCACCCGTGCATTCTTGCGGTGAATATTTTCTTTCAGTTGCGTTTCCTCCTATTGGTGCGCCGTACATTTTTACAAGCTGTGAGAAAACAACTTGACCTGAGAACGCATCT
This sequence comes from Bacteroidota bacterium, assembly GCA_031417555.1. Classification (GTDB taxonomy): domain Bacteria; phylum Bacteroidota; class Bacteroidia; order AKYH767-A; family 2013-40CM-41-45; genus JADKIH01. The sequence goes on along the minus strand of JANOVV010000066.1, from coordinate 20,936 downwards.
TCAATAGCATCTAAATATGGCTTGTAACCGTCAGTGGTTATTTGTACTCTGTTCTTTAATCTTGCTGCAACATCATTCATAAATTCAAAAGCTGATTCAGCAGAACGATCAGCAATAAGCCAAGAAACGATAAGTTTTGAATCTGCGTCTATCGCAGTCCATGTCCAAACGTAACCGTGACCAAGTTCTTTATTTTCTTCACTTGTTTTTTTTCTATTGAACCAACGAATGACCCAATCTCGTCACATTGTATTCTTTTCGATGCAACATTTACAACTTGATTGTTATGAAATTTCTGACAGGAAATTCCAACTAAAACTAAAAGTTTTATGATGATATTTTTACTTGCACCAATGATGCGAGAGATTGCACGAATAGAATTTTCTTTTACTAAAGAGAATAATGATTTGGGTGCTGGTTAAATGCGGTAGCTAACCTATGGTCTAGATATTCACCTCTTTATTTGATCAGTCAAGCATATTGCTCAATATAAATACAAGTAATTGATAATCAAATTATCGTGATTTCGGCCTAAAAACTTAATTATTAGGAATTTGCTGTTTTTGACGGCTTTCTCTTAGCGTTATTTCCCTCTAAAGCCTTTTCTTCCGAATGAATCGTTGTAGGATGTGATTTCGAAATAATGTCTGATATAAAAAGTCTAGTATCTAAAATTTCGGATTTGAAAAGCTCGCTGAAGTCTGTATCGTTCTTAGAGTTTGGCCTCTTACAGTTAGATAAAGTCCATTGTGTTTTCATAATGTAAATATATATTATTTTAAAACAGAAACTGAGCCGTTATGTTTTTCATGTTTTATGGCTCCCGCACTTATCTTTTTTGTAGAAGTTTTTAAACCTTTCGAAGGTTTTGTTCCCTTTGTTTCATATTCAATCAATTCTATTGACGTTTTTTTTGATTGTAATAATTTTTCCCTTAACGTAAACAATTTAGATGCGGTTTCACTTTCAACAAACTCAGCTGGGAGTCCGAGTTTTTGAAGCTCTTGGCAATCAATAGCAAATCCGTGTGATGGGTATTTATAAACAAGTAAATTAATTATGTTTGCAGCATCTCGTTCATTCCAATTCCTATATCTCGTTAATATCATTTTCCCGTAATATTCACCTATTTCTAGAGCGCGAGCATACTCACCTATTTTTGTTGGATTCAAATGCTTATATAAATTACCACTTGTCTGTCCAGAAAACTCAGACGACAAATGAATGGCTTCAGACATTTTCATTTCATACCGTCCCAATATTAACTTAGTAACTAAGTCTAGTGTGGAAATATTGTGCTGTTGTATTTGTTCCAGTGCTTTAAAGCCGTTTAAGGCTGAATTGTATTCCGGACTGTCGCCGTCTTGACTTTCTCTAATTTGAGTATCGAGTGGGCCAAGTTCTGACAACTCTGTCATTAATATTTTATCAGCAATCAAACATATTAATGTGCCAGCACTTTTTGCATATAAAGGAATAATAATATTAAGATTCGTACAACACCCCTTTAGAAGTTTTGCATATAAGAATGCTGCGTCTATATCGCCTCCCGGTGTTTGCAATACAACATCAAGGGTATTAAATTTTTTCCCATGAAGAAGTTTGTGCATATTTAAAAGATCAGACTTTCTTACCTCTTTTAAATCAAGAATTAACATTGGGTTTTTTCTGTGATCTTGTATTGTTTTTGCTGCGTCTGTTACTTCACTCATTTTTATTTCATTAAGATTAAAAGCAAATATAAAAATATATCCTTTAGCATCACTTGCCCCATAAGCTTTTTGTTGCTTTTTTAGCTATTTCTTTTCATTTATTAGGGGTCATTTTTGTTGCCCTAGCTTTCCCGCTTTTCAGTCTTCCAAGCCTTCCCAATTCCGCAACCGCCGGATTTTTTCCCTTATAAAGATCAGGCTCTTGTTTCTGATTGGTAGCAAGATCAGTAATATATTTTGCAAGTTCGTTGGTGTCTCTAGGTATTTTCTGCTTCTTAGCCATGAGAACAAAGAAAAGAATAACCGCTCATGCATCAAAAATAGCTATTTTTCAAATTGAGCCATTACCAAATTTCCTAATAGATCTCTTTTCCCCCATTTTTTCATTAATTTGCAGGAATTCATATTTTAATCGCAATTCACCTTTTTAAATTTTAGTTTCATCAAATTATGGCAAAGAAGAAAACAGAGCACAAGCCCAAACCAAAAGCCGACATCGATTTCGAAAATGAATTGTGGGAAGCTGCCAATGAATTACGTGGGGCCGTAGCCGAAAATCAGTATAAGGATTTTGTGCTTTCGCTCTTGTTTGTTAAACACCTTTCGGAGAGGTACAAGTTCCGCTTTGATGAGTTGAGGATGTTATTGGAAGATAAAAAATCCGATTACTATACAACCAAAGAAAAAGAAAAGAAGGAAGTACTTAATGATAATCTGGAATACACTTCTAAAAATGTTTACCGACTTCCCCGTGAAGCACAGTGGGATTACCTGCGCGAGAATGCAACAAGTGATGATATAAAAGTAAAGGTTGACAATGCCTTTATTCTGATCGATGATATTCTTGCAGAGCGGGATGATAAGTTGAAGGGAATATTACCTCCCATCTTCGTCAAGAGTCAGTTATCGGCGACTCAGACAGCCGGACTTATCAATATGTTTTCGAGCGATAAGTTTTCAGAGGCTAAAAACCCGGAAAGCGATCTTTATGGCAGGGTGTACGAATATTACATCGGCAAATTTGCCATGGCCGAAGGCAGCGGTGCCGGACAATTCTTTACTCCGGGATCTGTAGTTCGACTGTTGGTTGAAATGATTGAGCCTTTGCGCGGACGTATTCTGGATCTGGCGAGTGGCAGTGGCGGCATGTTCGTTCAATCGCTCAAGTTTGTAAAAGCGCATGGTGGTGATAGTTCTCAACTTTCTATTTACGGACAGGAACGTTATGAAGGAACGTTACGTCTTTGCAAAATGAATTTATTATTGCGTAATCTTCCTTTTGATTTACGACTGGGTGATTCTCTAATTGAAGATAAACTTCCTGATCTGCGTGCGGATTACGCACTCATGAATCCTCCTTTCAACATCAGCAAATGGCATCCGGAAATTTTACCGGAAAAAGATCCGCGATTGTTTGGTGAGAGAGACTTATTTACCACCGATGGCAATGCCAATTACATGTGGTTTCAGACGATCTGGTATCATTTGAGTAACAAAGGCACTGCTGGTGTTGTAATGGCCAATGGTGCGATGACAACCGGTAACCAGGGTGAGAAAAATGTGCGCGAACACATGATACAAAATGGAATGGTGGATTGCATTGTGCAAATGCCGGATAAATTATTTCTTACAACAGGAATTCCTGCATGCCTTTTTATACTCAGCAAGAACCGCGATGGCAAAGACGGCGAACACCGTCAGCGTAAAAAGGAAATTCTCTTTATTGATGCCAGGAAACTCGGAAAGATGGCAACACGCAGATTACGCGTTCTTGAAGATGAAGACGTAAAGCAGGTTGCCGATGCTTACCATCAATGGAGAAATGTTAAAGGTAAATACAAAGACGTAGAGGGATTTTGTAAAAGTGCTTCGCTTGAAGAAGTTATTGCAAACAATAATGTACTTACTCCCGGAAGGTATGTTGGCACTGAAGCAGAAGAAGATGATGGGATTTTGTTTGAGGATAAGATGAAAGTTTTAGTGGATAAATTAAATACTCAGTTTAAGGAAAGCGCATCTCTTGAGAAAAAGATAGCTGAAAATCTGAAATGTATTGGCTATGGCAAGTAAATCGATAAAAAATTACGATGGCATTCTAACCAACCTGAAAGAAAAGATCAGGCAGGCAAGGATGCGTGCTGTGCGCTCTGTAAATACAGAACTCAATTCCATTTATTGGGAAATAGGCAATACCATTTTACTACAACAAAAGAATGAAGGATGGGGAGCTAAGATTATTGATAAACTTGCTATTGATCTGAAATCTGAATTTCCGGACATGCAGGGATTTTCAATTCGCAATATTAAATATATGCGCTCTTTTGCTGAGGCCTATCCTAACTTCTTAATTGTGCAACTGCCGGTTGCACAATTACAACGAGGATCAAATATTAAGCTAATACCTGCGAAAGCAAGGGGTAAAAAAGGTCGCCAAAATGACAAATCCGTAATTGTGCAACCGGTGGTTGCACAATTACAACAAATAGTCTCATTAATTCCATGGACGCATAATGTAGTATTGTTAACAAGAGTAAAGGAACAAAACCAACGATTATTTTATGCTCAGCAGACCTTACAAAATGGTTGGAGTAAAAATGTACTTATTCACCAGATAGAAAGTGGTTTGTATAAAAGAAAAGGTAATGCTATCACTAATTTCGATGCGACTTTACCAAGACCTCAGTCAGACTTAGCAAGAGAAACATTAAAGAATCCTTACCTCTTTGATTTTCTTGCAATGGGTGAAAATTTTCAGGAACGAGATTTAGAGAATGCGCTAATCAACCACATTAAAAAGTTTACACTTGAGTTAGGACGTGGTTTTGCCTATGTAGGAAACCAATACAATCTGCTTGTAGAGGATGACGATTATTTTCTTGACCTACTTTTTTACAATTATCATTTGCGTTGCTTTGTGTTGTTTGAGTTAAAGGTGGGAGAGTTTAAGCCGGAATATACAGGCAAGCTTAACTTTTATATCAATACTGTTGATGCGCAAATGAAAGGAGTCGATGACAAACCAACAATAGGTGTATTGTTATGTAAAACTCCCAATAAAACAGTGGTGAAATATTCTCTAAAGGGTATAAATACTCCAATGGGTGTTGCAGAATACAAACTACTTCCTGAAAATATTAAGAGCGAAATGCCAACTATAAAAGAACTCGAACGTGAATTAAATAATGAGACGAAGAAATTTCAAAAACCGGTTGACAAAAAATTGGACAGCTTAAAAAAACTAGTGGAGACATTGAATGATCCGGAGGTAAAAGAAAAGAAGAACACAATAAACACAGAAAAGGTTTTTACAAAAGTGTTGCTTCCTTTAAAAAAACAACTTCTAATTTCTCTAAAAGGAATTTCTAAACAGTTCCTAGAAACAGAAATAATGATTTGGATGGATACTCTAGGATATGACAATGAAAACAAAGCTAAACAATCTCTTAAAAAAACTAAACATTATAATGAGTTTAGAATAGGAATTACTTTTAGAGGATTTAGAAAAGCAGGAATCAAATCATTTGATATTTGGAAAGATATTTATTTTAGCCTTCAACAACATAGATACACAATTAGTTTTAGTCGAAATGAAAATGAAACAATATTAATGAAACTATATCATGAGATGCTTACTAAAAAGGAAATTGAAATTTTATTAGACCAATTTCAGGAAGAAATTATAAATAATATTTTGCAACAAATTAAACATTTCATTAAATAACTAAATAAAGACTTTTGTAAAAACTAATTTAAAAATGTATAAAATAACTCACTTAAAATTTAAATACGCTAAAAAACCTTGTGAAACAATATTTATTGATGAATTAGCATCGCAACAATCTTTTGATTCATCGATATATAGCTCAACAATAGATTCACTATACGAATCACTTAAAAATGAACCAGATTTCGAATTATCAAAATCCAAATCAAATGATATTACTTCAATAAAATGTAACTCAAGATTAGAATTAACAAATTACATCAATGAGTTTTCTAAATTAAAGGCAGATCAATCCATAAAGGATCTAATTATATTGAAACCTGGAATTTCTTGGTTTATAAGTTCAAATGAAGTATTTGGAGACTTGATCATTCCTAGCTTTTATCAAAAAGGTATTCCAATAAAAGTTTCTGAATTAACTAATGAGGAAAAACAACAATTTATTTTCCCACCTATAAATCTATAATTCTTATGAGTCATTGGAATAGATTTAATCTGGGAGATATTACAACATGGCGATCCGGCGGCACACCCCCAAAGATGGATAAAAAATACTGGAATGGAACTATTCCATGGATAAGTGCTAAAACTTTAACGACAAGAAAAATATCAAATTCAGAAATATTAATTACTCAAGAAGGTTTAGAGAAAGGCTCTCGATTAGCTAAAATAGATTCAATTTTATTGTTGGTAAGAGGAAGCGGATTGTATAATGATATTCCAATTTCAATAGTTGAATCTCCTGTTGCCTTTAATCAAGATATTAAATCTATCGAAGCCGATAAATCTATTATACATCCATATTATCTTTTGTATTGGTTAATAGGTAATAAAGATTTATTGAATACGAAATTGGAATCAACAGGAATTGGAGCAGGTAAGTTCGATACGAATCAGCTACAAAATTTAGAAGTAGAATTACCTTCTTTAAAAGAACAAGAAGGGATTCTAAGCATTGCAAGATGTTGGGATGATAAAATCGAACTCAACCGCCAGATGAACCATACCCTCGAACAAATGGCGCAGGCACTTTTTAAGAAGTATTTTGTGGAGGATGTGGATTCGGAGAATTTGCCGGAGGGGTGGAGAATGGGAAAGTTAAAAGATGCTATAAAGAAAGCAAATACTGGAGGGGATGCAATAAAAAGAGCACCGATTGTTGATTATGAAACTGAGTGGAGATGTGCAAGAGTTGGAGACTTAGCAAATAAAAGGCCATATCAAGAATGGGGATTTTGTGAAGTAACAAATAGTGTTTTTGAAAATTTTAGATTACGGAAAAATGACATTATTGTAACTCGAACTGCAATACTTGGAATAAATGCCATTATTCCCGAAGACCTTAGTGCAGTTTTCAATAATGGCTTAATTCGAATCAGGATGAATGAAGATTTTAATCCTTTATATGTATATCAAGCGATGCAATCAGATAATTATAGTATTTACATCGATAGGGCTTCTGGAGATAGTTCAACAAGGCCTAACATGCAAATTAATTATTTACTTGATTATCCTTTATTAAAGCCATCTCTTGAAACCCAAAATAAATTCTGTTTACTATTGGAATCCTTATTGAGTAAGAAAAATCAAAATGAAATAGAGATTTATAATTTGATTAATCTTCGTGATACCCTTCTCCCAAAACTCATGTCCGGAGAAGTAAATGTCGAACAAGTACCAGCCACCGCCTAAATGAACAACTACCTCGTAGAAAGCGACATCGAACTTGCAGCCATTGACTGGCTGAAGCAGGCGGATTGGCGTTATATGGAAGGTGCAGAAGTTCATCGCTCATTGAAAAAAGTTGTGCTTGAGGATTTACTTGAGAAATTTCTTAGAAAAAAATATTCTCATTTACCGGAAAAAACATTGCGGGAAGCACTACAGCAATTTCTTTACAACGTCGGTGGAGATTTGCATCATCGTAATCGAGATTTTCATATCAAGCTCAGCAAAGGAATTGATATAGCCTGGAAAGATGAATCGGGCAAAGAACATTTCGAGCATTTGTATTGTGTGGATTATGATGAACCATTCAATAATGATTTTCTTGCCGTCAACCAGTTTAGCATTGAAGGGAAAAATAACCGACGTCCGGATTTAATTTTATTTGTCAATGGAATTCCGCTTGTTCTTTTTGAATTTAAAAATTTGTTCGATACTGATGCAACTGTTGAAAATGCCTTTAATCAAATACAACATTATATAGAAGATATTCCTCAGGTTTTCGAGAATAATGCAATTACGGTAATCAGTGATGGACAAAATACACTTCACGGAATGTTTAGCAGCAGCATGGAATGGTTTGCTGCGTGGAAGAGTGTTGATGGAAAAACAATCGTCGAGCAGGATTTCGAACTTGAAACACTTATTAATGGGTTACTTACACCGGATAGATTATTAAAATATATCCGATTCTATATTTTTCATGCGCAGGAGGGAAGCAGGCTCATTAAGAAGGGTGCTAAGTATCACCAGTTTTTCGGTGTGCAATATGCCCTTGCTCATACTTTACCGGCTATCAAACCAATCGGTGATGGTCGCATCGGCGTCATCTGGCATACTACCCGTTCAGGAAAGAGTATTACGATGGCAATTTACAGTGCCATCCTGAGACAAATCCCCGAGCTTAAAAATCCGACCATTGTCGTACAGGTAGATCGATACGATCTGGATAAACAGTTGTTCGGAGATTTTGTAGAAGCAAAAGATTTGGTTGGAATTCCGCACCGAGCAGATAACACCGATGAACTTCGGGAATTATTAAGAGGCGAAGGCGGGGGAATTATTTTTTCTACGATAGAGAAATTTCGCTTAAAAGAAACAGTGGATGGAAAAGAGGAAACCCATCCAATACTTTCCACACGCGATAATGTAATTGTTATTGCCGATGAATGTCACCGCACTCAATACGGATTGATAGAAGGATTTGCGCACAATTTACGCAGGGCATTACCCAATGCAAGTTTTATTGGTTTTACCGGAACTCCGGTTGATACCAAGAATGCTGACACGGTCCAGGTGTTTGGAGAAATCATTCACACATACGATATAAAACAAGCCACGGTTGATAAAGCTGTTGTGCCAATTTATTACGAGCCTCGTTTGGCCAAACTTCATTTAGCAAATGAATTGATAGAAGAAGAAGCGGAAGAAATCCTGGGCGGTTCAACGACCAATGAAAGAAACAAAGTAATGTGGGCTGCTATTGAAGATGCAGCAGGTGCGGATGGCAGGGTAGAGGAAATTGCAAAAGATATTTTACAGCATTACATCAGGCGTACGACAGAAGGAGCAAGCATTGAAGGAAAGGCCATGATCGTTTGCATGAGCCGCCGGAATTGTGTGAAGATGTATGATGCTCTGACTAAATTGGAGGGTTGTCCGGAAATAGCAGTGGTTATGACAAGCAATATTTCCAAAGATCCACCGGCCTGGAATAAACATGTGCGAACCAAGGATTCAATGGAAGCGGTTAAGGAACGATTCCAAAATCCGGATGACCCACTGAAGATTGTGATCGTACGCGATATGTGGCTTACAGGATTTGACAATCCCTGCCTGCATACGTTATATGTTGATAAGATAATGACCGGGCATAACCTGATACAAAGCATTAACAGGGTGTCGACAATTTTTAAAGAGAAGCCAAACGGTTTAATTGTTGACTACATCGGAATTGGTGATCGTCTGCGAGATGCCACAAAAAAATATACAGGTAGCGGCGGACAAGGAGATGTTGCAATAGATATAGATGAAGCATTTGAAATGACAGTAGAAACGATTGCTGCCATTAAAAATCAATTCCCCGCTGAAATAGATTATTCCAAATGGCGCGGTATGAAAGAAGGGGATAAGTTAAAATTGGTGATGCGTGCCGTTAATCATATTGTAAAGGATGATGACCCGTGCAAACTATTTCTTCTGAACGAAAAAAAATTATCCGGTCTTGCACCGATTGTGAAAAGCTATGACCAAATTGAAGCGATTACACTTGATATCATTTTCTGGCAGCATGTAGGTGCAGCAGTTAGGAAAATAAAGTATCCGACAACAAATATCAAGAAGAAGGAAGAACAGATAAAAGATCTGATCCACCGCAGCATCGAAAGTGAAGCCGTAGTTGATGTTTTTGAAATGGCCGGTATAGCCAAGTTTGATATTTCTATAATCAATGATGATTTTTTAGAATCAGCAAAAGTCCAGAAGAGCGGAACTGAAATAAAGCTGGAGTTGATCCGGCAAATCATTAACAATGAAATAAAAGTCCGGCAGTACAAGAACCTGATCAAATATAAAAAACTGAAAGCAGAAGTTGAGCGGATAATCAATGATTACCACACTCATTTCTTTGACAGTTTAATTGCCTTAGAAAAACTTCGCGAAGTAGCACGCGACATGCAGGAAGAAGATTCGCGAAGACAGACTCTTGGATTAACCGATGAAGAAGAAGCATTCTATGAAATTCTTGCCAGTCATAAAACAGCACTTACCGATTTCGCTCTCATAAAGGAAATAGTAAGAGAAGTTACCACTGCTATTAAGAAAAATTTACAGATCGATTGGTTTAAGAAACCGGACGCCAGGGCTCAGATAATTCTGGCTGTGAAGAAAGTTTTAAAGAATAAGATAGTAGGGGATGAGCTGCAGGAAATATTGAATGAGATAATGGATCAGGCGGATGCGAGGTATAGGGAGGTGATGGCGTGAAAGGAATTTCAGCTATTTAAGTAGTTTTAGTTTTTACCTTTGTAGTTATGGAGTAACAGGTGGCGCATTCAACGGAGTTGAGTTAATCGTTATTCCTTTTTCCGCGAACATGTCATCTAGAAGTTGCAAGGAATGGAAGCATCCGTCAATCATTAATTGTGCTTGATGTTTGAGATCATCCGCTCGACCCTTCTTATCCTTGAATTTCTGTTTCAATATATTGTAATCTGTAATGTTTGCCATGTGTTCTTTGCGCGTGCTCGTAGTGGTATCAACGTAGTGAACCACATCAATCCTCAATTTATTGAGTGTCAGAAAATCTGTTTTATAGAAGCTATCGAGCCAAAGGTAGCTCCCCCTATTCTTCAACGTTGAGCTTATTACCAACGGCAGCTTTTTCATCACAGAATCAAATCCTATACAAGTTGCCCCTATTCCTAATGGAAAAAAACATTCTATCATATCGCCTATTCTGTCCCAATAGTTATACCACGTTTGATAAGCATAACTCGTCAAAATATCGAACTCCCTTTCCGCTACATTGTATCTTTTGCTATAAAAAATCTTATTACCGCCTCTAACAGGAGCGTGAGTTGGATCATTAATGAATTCCCTATAAATATACATCTGTCCGATTATATTTTGCAAAGAATCCGATAAACTATCGAGGTCATCGATGTTATCAGAGTTGTTAAATACACCCAACCCATTCTGACTTAAAGCTCCTGCCAAATTAGATTGCCAGTATAATAACTGTTTCCCTTTCTGATTGTAAGTTCCTTTATTCGAAAGATGCGGAATTGCCTCACCTTCTACCACCTCGTCCACCATCCTATTAAAAGCATTGATAGTGGTTGCTTGTTCTTGTTTATTCATCCCACAAAAATAAGCATTTAGTATCTTCATAGAGTGTTTGAACATCGATTAGATCCTGAATACCTAAACAACTTGCAAATGTTCCTGTCTTAGAAACTTACAATGATCATCTCGATGGATTATACAAGCTATCACAGTCAGCCGGAATTTTATTCATGTCCCTCGAATAGAAGTGCCATTTTTTTGAAAAAAAATGACCATATTTCTTATTCGATTTTATTAAAAACCCTTATCCAGGATCCAACTTTTATCAATTTATTTGGATTAAAGAAAACCAGATTTTTTCTTTCTTTTTTCTTTGAAAATGAGCTAAAAACACGATATTTTTTTGAAATATTTTTTTACGTCCAGATTTTAATGCATAAATGTGGCAAAATAATTTGAATGGAAATGAATATTTAAATGATGCGTTTTGAATGTAGTTGAAATCTTATTTTATTTTATCCTTTTTATATTTCATGTAGTTTTTTATCTGACTTTAATATCAATTCAGTAATCCAGACTGAATAAAAAAGTAATACTAATTAATCATATTACTCTTAAATGTAAAATATCGGTTTAGAAGAATCATCGGGTAAATAAAAAGCTTTAGTATCTTTCATACATGAATGGTATTTGTGCTCTTTGTCTTAGAAATGAGAAATTACTTGAAAGTCATATTTATCCCCGTCATCTTTACAAGAAGAACCGGATGATCAAGAAGAAATTTAAAAAGTCGGTTTATGAAATTACTATTAATAATATTGATCCAGTTAATGTGATATCTAATCCTGATTGGGATGGTCACAAAGAATATTTACTTTGTTCATTATGTGAAAAGAAGTTAGGCATTTATGAGAATTATTTTTCTGAAGTATTTCTTGGTTTAAATCCACCACCAAATAAATATAATATTAAGATTGAGGATATTCAAGGTCGATCTCATTTGTTCAGGCGAATGACCAATCTTGACTATACTAAAGTTAAGCTATATGTTCTAAGTATTTTATGGAAATTAAGCATATCTAAATCGATGGGAAGCGGGCTTTCACTTTCTGTTGAACAACGAGAAAGATTAAGAGTAATGTTAAATACGAATAATGCGGGAAGTCAAGCAGAGTATTCAATTAATATTTCGGCGCCTCGTATTTTTGAAAAGGGGAATAATGAGCTTATAATTCCATTTATACAATTAGTATATGGAACAAATGTATTTTATAGTGTAATAGGTAACTATGTATTGGCTATAAATCTTGATGATAGTTTTTTACCTACAAATGAATTACAAACAACATGGACGGAATGTCAATTAAAAACAAATGGAGAATTACTCATTGAATTGGCCGAACCTGAGACTTGGAAGTTTATCATTTTCCAATTTACAGGGCTTGGAGAGGTGTTCGATAAGCATCCGGATAAATTTATTAAAAAATATTAAAAATATAATAATAGAATCATTTATAAGCAACTCCAACAAGTTTTACAGCCCATGTTGCAGCCTTTTCTTGCAATAATACTATTGAAGCTTTCATTTTTGCCGCATTTTTCATTATTGCTTTTCTTGCATTTTTATCACCTAATCCTTGTGCACCAGCACCACCCCAACCCGACTTACCAGTAACTTCACCAAGTTTTGTCAATCCTTTAACATCATCTGCATTTGTTGTAAGTTCTACTTTTTCCCAATCATCTTCTCCATTAACTACCGCAAGTTTTTTTTCACGGCTGCATACTTCAATTCTACCACTTGCATAAATTATTTTATCCAAAGAATTTTTATATTCTGAATTAATTACGGTTTCATTTGGATAAGTAAATTCAACTGCATCTGGTGAAGATTTTATTATATTCACTTTTAAAGAATCGCCATTCCTTTTAATTATTAGATCTTGGGCAATAACATTAAAATTGATTAGAATCATAAAATATAATAATATAAATTTCATAATTACATTTAATTATTATTTACGATTTAAAATGTTTTCGGAACAAGGTAAGAATAATTTTATGGAATAATTATTTTTAAAATTGTCGGTAGTGGGTCAGTTTGGAATATAACTTTTTTTGATGCTTGAGCGGTTATGTTTACCTTTGTTCATGGCAAAGAAACCAAAAAGACCCCGCGACAACAACGAACTCGCAAAATTTATTACCGATCTTGCTACGAATCAGAAACAGGAACCGGATATTTATAAGGGTAAGAATCCGGCAGCCGTTGAACTTGGTAGGCTTGGTGGGTTGAAGGGTGGAAAAGCAAGAGCAGAAAAATTGACAGCCTCTCAACGCAAAGAGATTGCGAAGAAGGCAGCTACAAAGAGATGGGGAAAATAATTTTTATTTGAATTTAACCGTGGCCAACTCCAGATGATGGAAGCTGATTTGTCTCTTTAAGTTTTTTTACAACTCTGTCAAAATCGGAAATATATTCTTTGTCTTGTATTACTCTGAATTTTTCATATTCTTTTTCAGCAAATGCCTTTGCAACTTCACTACGCATATTTCCAGCATCATTTAATATATCGTATTCATTGAATTTTAAAAATGCATCAAGTTTAATAATCCACTCTTCCATCGTCATTGCCCTTTGTTTACTGGCTTGGTTTTCGGCATAATCAAGATACATATTGACGATACGATTCAGTTCGCTAATTTCATCTCGATTCAAATAATTTTTTGCAACTGATACGTCATGTTTCAATACTTTTCCAGATGGAGCGTTTTTCCAAGTGGCCAACCCCATATGTGGTTCCAGATAATTCGCTCGTGATTTAATTATTTCAGCTGCTGTTTTATGAGTGATTGCAAATTCAAGTTTATTTTGAACAGTGGCAAAAAATGTAACAGTAGTTGGTGAATTAGGATCGTAGTCGATGCTACATTGAGCATATAAGTCAGTTATCTTTTGATAGAATCTTCTTTCCGATGCCCGGATCTCCCTAATACGTTCAAGTAATTCGTCGAAATAATCCTTTCCGAAAACCTGTTTCGCTTGCTTTAATCTATCATCATCAATTGCAAATCCCTTAATTAAATATTCTTTTAGAATGCCTGTTGCCCATATTCTAAACTGTGTTGCTTGATATGAATTGACCCTATAACCAACAGCAATTATTGTATCCAGATTATAAAACATGGTCTCATACTCTTTTCCGTCTGTTGCAGTTATCAAGAATTTCTTGATAACTGAATCCTCCTGAAGCTCACCGTCTTTAAAAATATTTAAAATGTGTTGACTGATTGATTGAACAGTCACACCAAACACTTTTGACATGTTTCTTTGTGTCGTCCAAACGGTATCGTCTTGAACTATTATTCCCACCTTAACAGCTCCGTCATTTGCTGCATACATTATAAATTCAATTTCGTTTTTCTCCCCCATTTTATTTAAAATTAACAATAATGTGCAAATATAGCATATTTTAGGACACAGACAACATCGATATTTTTAGAGAGGTTAGAGGCTTTTAAACGAAAAGTTTGGAATTGTCAATAATTGATTTTACTTTTACAGTCCTTATGAAGCAATTAATTATTAAAATTACTGATAAGAATCGTCAGCCATTGGTTGAGCTATATAAAAACCTAGAGGCTGATCTAGTTAGAGAATTATCAGAGGTTAGGAATGCTCTTACTGAGTTGACTGGCGATAAAAGTTATATATCAAATGGTGTGGACGGCTATAATAAGGAATGGACGTGGATTCAGAAAACAAGATTTGTAATAAATAAGAATAGGCGTCCAATGTCAACTACTGAAATTGCAAATGAAATAGTTCATAAATATGAACCGGAACGTCGGGATGATAGAAAACAGGTAGTGTCTGCTATATCAAGCATTATAAGTACTAATCAGAATCCAGAAGACGGACAATTTGTAAAGGCGGAAAGTGAACGACAAGGGGAAAATAAATATGGTCTTTTTGAATGGGATCGCGGTGTAGAAGACTTTAAGCCCGTTATCAATATTCCACGGACGGTCGTTTCACCACCAAAAATAGATGAAGATGATGGATTGCCTTTTTAAAAAAAAATAGCCCTCAAATTGTGAGGGCTTTAAGATTTACTCCCGTAGCTCAATTGTATAGAGCAACTGTTTTGCGAACGGTGTGATGCAGGTTAGAATCCTGTCGGGAGGATGTTAATTTTTGGGGGTAGGAGTACTTTGGTAAGTACAGGTGTCTTTAAAACTTCCGTCAAGGGGTTCGATTCCCCCTACCTCCATTTGTTTCTAACGCAAATTTAATCATAAATGTTCAAAAATCAATATAATTAGCTTTAAATATGTAAGTATCTGACAATAAGAGTAATAAAAGTTCAAACAAAGTGAACAAAATGCTTGACTGGTCAAGTAAAGATCGTATCTTTATACCCATGAACAAGCTACCACTTTCAACCCGTACACAAATCGTTACTCTCTTAGTAGAGGGGAATAGCATTCGGGCAATATCTCGCATTACTGGAGCAAGTAAAAATACAATCACAAAACTTTTAGTTGAAGTTGGAATTGCTTGTCAGGAATTTCACAACAACCATGTTGTAAATGTTGCATCAAAAAGAATCCAGTGTGATGAAATCTGGTCTTTCGTGGGGTCAAAAGAAAAAAATACAAGCGAAGAAAATAAAGAACTTGGTCACGGTGATGTATGGACGTGGACGGCCATAGACGCAGATTCAAAATTAATCGTTTCTTATTTTGTTGGTAATCACTCTGCTGATTCTGCTTATACTTTTATGAATGATGTTGCTTCAAGATTAAAGATCAGAGTGCAATTAACATCTGACGGTCACAAAGCATATTTAGAAGCTGTTGAAGATGCTTTCTCAGGTAAAGTAGATTATGTACAACTTGTAAAAATGTATGGTGCTCCGACAGGAGAAAGTACAACAGAAAGAAAATATTCTCCGCAAGAATGTACAGGTGCAAAAAAAGTAAAGCAACTTGGCAACCCTGACAAAAAACACATTTTAACTTCTCATCTAGAAAGACAGAACCTAACAATGAGAATGCACATGAGAAGATTTACAAGGCTTACAAATGCATTTTCAAAGAAGATCGAAAACCATTGCTATGCGATTGCATTACATTTCGTTTATTATAACTTTGCTAAGATTCATCAAACATTAAGAGTTACTCCGGCAATGGAAGCAGGACTAACAAAGGATATAATGAGCATTGAAGAAATTGTACTTTTAACCGATAAATAATTAAGAAATGGCAAATAAATTTAAACTAAAAGACCGTGTAATGTGGAGGCTTCACACAGACAAAAACAGTATTAATGATTATGAAATTAAAGCTACTAAAGAACAGCCTTTCGATGGAAGAGAGTCCCATCCATTCAATCACGTATTTGAAGTGACTAAAGGGAATGATTATATGTTAAGTAATAATACTCCTGATGGGAAGCATCATTCATTTCAATACGCCAAAGAAGTAGATTTGGAATTAATAAAATCAAACTGACCCACTACCAAATTGTCGTTATGCATATAATTTGATCTCAGTTTCCAGCATACTTATTTTAAAGTATTATTTTAAATTTATTTACTTGCTTCCTATCAATAACTCTGTTAAGATCTATAACAGGAAACTTATATTGATATCGACTCCCGCAATTATACATTTCAATTAATGGATCTTTATCAATAATCATTTGCATCATTTCATTCAATGAAGGTATTGATGATAATTTGCTGTAATCTTCGTATGTAATATTTAAAAAGGCAACATTCCTATTTATACCTCTTTTATCAAGTAAATATTTGTCATGCAATTTTTCAGGTAGCGCCAGTTTCCCATTAAAGAAAATATCTTTTACACTGGGATAAGAAACTATTGCGGTTTTTTCATCATTAAGTGTTACAGGAACATTATCGTAATAATCTTTTTTTGTTTTATAAATTATTACAAAAGGAGGTGTAGTGAAGTCAATTAAACTATCTTCAGATATTTTGGTTTCATTATTTTTAGAATCAGTCGAAGAAGATAGATTCGAAGAAATTTGCTTATTTGAAGTGCAACAACCGAATAAAAGAATAATTGCGAATAGAGAATTCCGATTCATTTATCTGTTGATAATAAATTTAAAAGAATAGGTTCTGTTATTTTCGATTGCTTCAAGAAAGTATAACCCATTTGAAAAATTTGACAAATCAATATTTTCTGAGATTTGAGTTGGTTTAAATTTAAAAATAGTTTGTCCCAATATATTTTTTATGCTTAGTAAATCTATTTGATTATTTTTTTCGAATTTAACTTTCAGAAAATTTGACGCTGGATTTGGGAAGATGGATAGTTTATTGTCAATACTATTAATATCACTTATACCAACAGTTGAAGTTCTACTAATAGCAATGTCTAATAGATAAGTTCCTGTTTGACCGGCAAAGAAAGGTGCTACTTGGAAGGAAACAGTTGCGGCTCCGTTAATTAAAATATTTCCTGACATTACATCATCGTATGCAAGTGACCATCCACTTCCTGAATCGTAAGACCAAAGAACATCATTAGTATATGTATTACCATTTCCACTATCATAACTATCGTGAACTCTTGCAGTTATTGTATAATTGTATCCAGTAGGTAAATTAATATTGTAAAAATCATAGTCAGTTCCAATATGATTATTTGAACCGGTTGTTAATGGATGTGAATTATTGTTCACCCAGGTTAATGGCAAAGTGTAGGCCGTTCCTTGGGTATTATTACTTTCGTAAATATCAGGTGATAAATATGGAGCGACAACATTAATATTAATTGGAGTTGGATAATAGTCGCCGCCTACAAGATACCAGTTTGGAAAACCATTTTCTAATTCACGAATTGCTAATATATAAGTTCCAGGTGCAGCTGTAATTACGGGAGTGCTAAAGGTAATGTATGGTGAAATATATGAAGATCCCGGAGGAAGTCCTGTTGTTTCACTATATGTTCCAATTTCTTCGACAAAGTTCCCATTCAAATCGAAAAGAGCAGCCTGAAATTGGCCGTAATAAGTAGCCGAATTATCGTTAATTAAATTTACGTTTACTGACGCAGGTTCTCCTTGAACAAAAGTTGAAGGTGTTGCAACTATTGTTGAATATTGTTGGACATAGTCAACAGGTGAATTAATTGTAAAATTAAGTGGATTTGTAAATGATGCATCTCCAGATAAATTCCAATTTCCTCCTAAGTCTCTATAATAAATTCCAATAATATAGTTTCCAGGTACTGTGAGCAAACCCGAATTTGAGAAGGTAAGCCCACCTGTATAATGGGAACCAGGAGGTAAAGGGTTACCACTTGTAGATAATGTATCTATATAGGCTATGAAAGTTCCGGTGGATGTAAACAATGCTGCACAGAAATCACCGCTAAAATCTGAAGAGCCATTATTAATTACGTCTGCATTTACATCAAATGGTAGTCCAAATTGAATAGGATTGGGAGTTATTGAGATTGAAGAATACATATCAACTGTAGATGCACCAGTTCCTGTTTTAGGTTTGATGCCAACGACAGCTTGCTGATTTCCATTAAATCTTCCAGTTCCTCCTCCCGTACCAGTGCCACCTGGATTAAGAGCATCAATTTCAAAAAAGCCATCTGAATTACCACCCCAGCCCCAATTCATATGAAAAAAATCATTAAAATCATATCCATCACAAACGAAAGTATGACCGCCACCATTTCCGAAACCTGCATATTGAATCGGTCGGCTATTGTCTAATTCATTCTTCAATAAATTTTTCCATGTTGATGTTGTATATGATTTTCTTTCTAACCCTTGAATTGAAGATTCATCATACCCGAAATAAGTTTTGTAAGCATACTCTGCACAATTTATAATTGGCGATTTACTGCTAATTACATATGCGTTACTTACATCAACTCCATATTCCATATCAACACTAACTCCACAATGGTACATTAATGTTGATACTTCGATATTGGATGAAGTAACATTATCTGGCATCGAAGCCCAATTATAAGTTGTGCTACTAAAATCCAAACTCTGGACTCCGTAATTTTGATCAGAATAAGAATGGAAGCCTTGTCCATGAGTTGGGTAATTCCAATATTTCATAATTTGTGCCATTGCAGTTGCGACACAACCAGTAACTGCGCCTCCGGGGCAAAGATCATTATAATACGGTTCTTGATCCCATGTTGTACTAAGCAATGGATTAACTGAATTTACTGATGATATATTTGAGCTAGGGCTACTATTTTTTGTATTCAGTAATTCTTCCCAATACGTTTCTATTTTATCAGTTGCCTCCATTTTATTCTCTTTTGCAAATTGAATTTGTTTTTTATAGTTCTCCATCCATTTTATAAAAGCGGGGGGCAAATTGTTTCCATCATAAGTTCCTCTATTACTGTAACCGAGTACAGGAACAACTATATCATCACCCGAAATAATTACAAAACCATCGGATTGGTTTATGTTAAAAACATAATAGAGATTTTTTTGATCATTATCCGGATTATTCGATGAAGGTTCAATAGCGAATTTATAAACAAGCGAAATTGTTAGATTTTGAACATCAATGCTAGGCGCATTAATTGTTTTTGTGCTATAAAATTTTTTAGCAACTTTCATTGCGGTAGCTTCATTAATTTCTTTTGCAAAAGAGCCTTGAACGAGAAATAGTATTAGTAAAAGAGATAGGTGTAGAGTAAATCTGTTCATCTTGATAATTATTTAAAAATTTAAAGATTATGTTTAAGTTTTAATGAGATAATATTAACAAAATTAATAACATTCGTGTTTTATTGACTACCCAATCTTGTTTGAAAATCATTGATCAAATTTTGATATTTGCGCAAAACTCTATCCCATTCGTTAAATCTCTCATCTGATTTTGGACTTGTACCAGGTTCTCCGGAATATTCGCTTACAAGTTTAATTTTAATTGTATAGGGGGATGTATTTCCTAATTTCACAATGGCTCTGCATCGAATAGTATTTTGAGTAAAAGTTTGAACGGTCCATGCTGTTCGCAAATATGAAGTTTCCTGGTCGCTTATTTCGATTGCATCGAAGTAATCTGTTATTATTTGAGTAATTAATTTCCAGGCATCTTTAGAATTATATTTTTCATTAACCTTTATAGCAAAATCAACATTTGCCTGATCGGTTTTGCTAGATGCTTCAATAGCGTCGTCCTTTTTCAGAACAAAATATTGTGATTTAGGAGGTGGGGTCATTCCTTTTTTATTACAATAAGTTTGTTCACTGGGAAGGAATCCGGGCTTTTGAATTTTAATTGTGACGCACGTTTCTTTTGGGACGGTAACTTTTAAACTTCCTGTTCCAAGATCTTTACCATCGACTGAAATTTTCGCATCGCTTTCAGATGCATTTACGATTACGGTAGTTGATCCGTAACTAATGATTGAATACAAAAACATAACGATAAATAATTTTAAATACTTCATAGATTCAGGTTTTATAGTTTAATTGGTTGGATTAAGGCAAAAAAAATCAGCGTGGGACATTTGCCTACTTGAACCTGAGGGAGTCGAATCCCTGTGCACAAAGTAAAGCAACGCCCACGCTTTGCGTGAGCGTTTGCCAAACTTCCCTGTGCATTAAAAATTTTCGACTTTTCAGGTTCAGGTAGAGTAGCGAAACGCTATTTATTTTTCGATTACATCATTTTTTCATAGTACAATTATATGAAATTTTTACGATTTTGTATTCAATGTGGAAAATCAACCTATCTGGCACAGGAATAAGCCGGTCAGATTAATTGGGATTTTCGGGTCAATGTTACTCGTAAAAGGTGGTCAAAGGGTTTATCCAATAGATATATAGGACTAATTTTATACTGAAGTTATTTTGACGTTTCTTCCAAAAATGAGACCTTAATTTCACGTTTTAAGAGTTCCCGGATGAAATAACACTTAAACTTAAGCGAATCTATTTTCTTGATCTTTCTATGTAT
>JANOVV010000065.1:0-80163 GCA_031417555.1 Bacteroidota bacterium | reverse complement strand
CTATTTTACAAATTCTATCTGTTAGTTTATTCGAGAAAATGCCCATCAAACAAGCATTTCAAGAAAATGAAAATAACAACTTAACTGAACAAGTCTGTAATCAATTGAATATCTTTGAGTAATAACCGGACACTATTGATAAATAATATGACCGAACTATTAATATGTATTGCATAGAGACTCAACATTTATCATATAAATTTTCAGAAAAGGAAACTGTTTTAACGGACATTAATCTTCAGGTGCCTCAAGGTTCTATTTATGGCTTCTTAGGACCAAACGGTGCAGGAAAGACAACGACCTTAAGATTAATACTTGGTCTACTAAGAAAACAAGAAGGGACGATTCATGTTTTTAATAAGCCATTTGAAAAGAACCGGCTTGAAATATTAAAAAACACCGGCTCTTTAATTGAATCACCATCCTTTTACGGACATTTAACAGCCGCGGAAAATTTAATACTACTTCAAAAGGTTTATCGCTGTGCTACAACTAGGATCGGCGAGGTATTGGAAATAGTTGGTCTTAAAAACACCGGAAAGAAAAAGACATCGAATTTCTCCTTAGGCATGAAGCAGCGATTGAGTATTGCTATGGCAATGTTGCATAATCCATCATTATTAATTCTTGACGAACCAACCAATGGACTAGACCCCGGTGGAATTATTGAAATACGGGAACTATTAAAAAAATTAAATGAAGAACATAATATTACAATTGTTATTTCAAGTCACCTGTTATCTGAAATTGAAAAAATGGTTACCCATATTGGAATAATAAATAAGGGATCTCTTTTATTTCAAGGCACACTTTCGGACTTGCATTTAAAACAAATGCTCAGTTCTGTAATTCGGTTTGATACAAATGATGTAAATAAAACAGCTCAGATTATTTTATCTAATGGTACAACACCTTTAATAGTAAATGGATACATTACGATTCCATTAATTGATAACGAAGGAATTGCCGGCTTGGTAAAACAACTTGTGAGTGCAGGAGTTGATATTTATCAAATCAGCACTATTAAAAATGATCTGGAATCAATCTTTATTGACCTAATTAATAATTAATCGAATTAAAGATGAATTTTTTTTATTGTTTTCAAAGTGAATGGATCAAAAGAAAAAGAAGCCTCGCTTCCTGGCTTGTAATATTGGGGGGCATTTTTATTCCGGCTATTATTTTTATTGAACAAATAGTTAAAGGCGAAAAACTAATTGCAGAATTAAAATCACCCTTATTTTGGAAAAACATTTTTAGTGAGTGTTGGGAGCCAACAGCTTTATTTATTTTACCAATGGGTATAATATTATCGACAAGTCTGATTGCTCAATTGGAATATAAAAATAATTCCTGGAAACAAGTACATACAACACCACAAAGGTTGTCGACAATATTTTTAGCTAAGTATGCAGTAGTATTAACGATGATGGTTCAGTTTTTTCTTATATTCAATATTGGAATTTTACTTGTAGGAATAATCCCATCTATAATTTATACGAACATTCCTTTTCCAGCGGGGCCCATTCCATTTTTATATTTCCTAAAAACCAACATTGGATTTTTTATTACCTGTTTGCCGATTATTGCACTGCAATATTTATTAAGTATTAAGTATAAAAACTTTTTCGTTTCCATTGGATCTGGTTTACTTCTCTTAGTTGCGTCATTGTTTGCATTGTCTGTCAAATACGGTTTCATTATGCCGTATTCTTATAGTTTATTTTACTTTATGAAAATATTTAAGAACGCACATCAAATTCCTGAAGGAATAAATATTCATTGGCTGGCAATAACATATTTTATAGTATTTTCAGTGGCCGGACTTATTTTCTATGTTACAAAAAAAGAAAAAGGATGAAATGAGTTGAAAGGAAGCGTGTCGGGGTTGATTAAGAAAATAGTTTTCATGATAATTAATTTATTTCAATTATTACCTATTTAATTCATTTTAGATTATGTTTGTATTGCCTATTTTTAAAAAAATCATTCATGGCTGCATTAACCAATAACAGAATTGAATCAATAGATTTTTTAAAAGGCCTGGTTATGGTGATTATGGCACTTGACCATACAAGAGATTATTTTCACCTTTCTGCTTTTATTTACGACCCAACTGATCCTAATCAAACTTCGATACCCATTTATTTTACAAGATGGATAACACATTATTGTGCTCCGACATTTAGTTTTCTTGCCGGTATTTCAGCTTTTTTTGTTGGTAGGAGAAAAAACACCGGAGAACTTTCTGCTTTTTTGTTTAAACGCGGTTTATGGTTGGTTTTTATAGAAATAACAATTGTAAATTTTGCCTGGTTTTTTGATGTACAATTCAGAACGGACGGCTTGTTTGTAATTTGGGCATTGGGAATAAGTATGATTTTTTTAGCAGCGCTTGTCTATCTACCGAGAACATTTATTTTAATATTTAGTTGTATTCTTATTTTTGGACACAACCTTCTTGATACAATTCATTTTGATGGAAATGTTTGGTGGGCAATGATTCATGACGGTGGTTTTTTTAAAGTCTCAGATAATTTTAAATTTTTTATCGGATACCCTGTAGTTCCCTGGATTGCCGTCATGTCTTTAGGCTATTGTTTTGGCCTGTTTTATGAAAGCTCATACAACGCTGTACGTAGGAAAAAAGCACTGAATATTATTGGGATTTCATCAATCGCATTATTTATTATCCTTCGGGCGATAAATATATATGGCGATCCACTCCAATGGCAGCACTATGATACAATTACAAAAACGGCGATGAACTTTTTAAATCCGATGAAATATCCTCCATCGTTATTATATCTTCTCATGACTTTAGGTCCGGTTCTGATTTTTTTAGCGAATGGCGAAAAGATTAAAGGCAAGTTTGTAAACTTCTTTAGTGTGTTCGGAAGAGTTCCCTTTTTCTATTACATACTCCATCTGTACCTTATCCATTTAATTGCATTGTTATTTGCTCAGCTATCAGGATATGGATGGGATAAAATGCTTTTGCAGGATTGGGTATCCGATGTTCCGCAATTGAGGGGATATGGTTTTAGGCTTTGGGTTGTTTATTTAGTGTGGATGGGAGTAATTGCAATACTTTATCCATTATGTAAAAAGTTCGATATTTATAAACAAAATAATAGAGACAAATGGTGGTTGAGTTATCTTTAAAAAAGTATAAGCAATATGAAAAACACAACATTAATTACAACGAGCACTTCACTGGAAGGATATAAGATTGTCAAACAATTAGGATTGGTCAGAGGAATCACAGTCCGCTCACGAAGTATTATAGGAAATATTGCAGGCGGCTTCATGACTATCTTTGGCGGCAAAAGTTCTATCTATACTGAACTATGTGAAAATGCACGTGAAGAAGCATTACAATTAATGATTAAACACGGAGAAGAACTTGGAGCCAATGCAATAATTAATATGCGTTACGATGCCAATGATGTTATGAGCGGACTTACAGAAGTACTTGCTTATGGAACAGGGGTTGTTGTAGAAAAAATTGTTTAGTAAATACTTACCAGGGCTTATTACAGGATATGAAAAACATAATTTTACAAAAGCAGGTATTATTTTATTTCAATTTATTTAACTGTTTTGGAAACTTGGATCGTTGGTTTTTTAACGCAACGGACGCCAAGGCTCGCAGAGTTTCGCGACGAAAAATAAAAACGGATATTTATAAACCAACAAATCAATTAATTTAAAATAGCCTCTATCCCCGGCAAAACTTTTCCTTCCATATATTCTAACAAAGCGCCGCCGCCCGTAGAAACATAAGAAACTTTATCGGCAAGATTAAATTTATTAATAGCTGCTGCAGAGTCGCCGCCGCCTATTAGTGAAAATGCACCATGCGAAGTTGCATCGGCAATATTTTCTGCAACAGATTTGGTACCGTGCGAAAAATTTTCAAATTCAAAAACTCCGGCGGGGCCATTCCATATAATTGTGTTTGATTTTTTTATTACAAGAGAGAAGTTTTTTTCTGATTCCGGCCCTATATCAAGCCCCATCCATCCATCAGGAATATTATTTATTTCACAAACACGGTAGTTTGCATTTGCATCGAACTTATCAGCGATAATTGAATCAGACGGCAGATATATTTTCACATTCATCTTTTTGGCAGTCTCAAGAATATGTAAAGCAAGTGTAAGTTTGTCTTCTTCTACGAGCGAAGACCCTATTTTTCCTCCTTGCGCCTTTATAAATGTAAAAGCCATACCGCCGGCAATAATTAAATTATCTACCTTTTTAAGAAGTTGTTCGATGAGAAGAATTTTATCTGAAACTTTAGCTCCGCCCATGATAGCGGTAAAAGGTTTTTCAGGATGGTTTAGAACACGATCGGCATTTTCAATTTCTCCAGCCATCACATAACCGAAAAATTTCTTACCCGGAAAAAAATCGGCAACAATAGATGTTGATGCATGCGCCCGATGGGCAGTTCCGAAAGCATCGTTAACATACACTGTCCCCAGAGATGCGAGTTGCTTTGCAAAATCTTTATCACCCTTTTCTTCTTCTTTATGAAAACGAAGATTTTCCAGTAGTAAAACTTCACCTGGCTTTAATGCAACTGCAAGCATTTTTGTTTTTTCTCCGATACAATCCTCAGCAAAAATAATTGGTCTGCCAAGAAGTTCTGAAAGATGATTCACAAGATGTTTCAATGAATATTTTTCAGAAGGTCCGTCCTTTGGCCTGCCCAAGTGAGACATAAGAATCAAAGAGCCGCCATCGTTAAGGATTTTCTTTAGGGTCGGCAAAGTAGCACGCATTCGGGAATCGTCTGTAATATTAAAATCCTTATCTAGTGGGACATTGAAATCGACACGAATAAGTGCTTTTTCATTAATAAATAATATATTATCAATTGTTTTCATAAGATTTTTCAAAGATACTAAATGTCAATATCCCTTATTATATAACTTTTTTGAAAGTACTAGTTTAGATTATAGCAAAATAAAAACTTTCTTATCAACTAATTGATTTTCTTATATATTTGTTTTTAATTAGCATCTGAAACAAACACACTAAAAACACATAAAATGAAAAAAATCATTACTTGCTTATTTGCTTTCGTAGTTATTAATACGGCTTTCGGACAAGGCCATTTTGATGTAGGTTCCAATGTCATTGGAGTTGGTATAGGCGTTGGGGGAGGTTATGGTTCTGGTTTTACATATGGATCACAATCACCCGCTATTAATTTACAATTCGAACGAGGAATGTGGTCAATGGGTGGCTCGGGAGTAGTTAGTTTGGGTGCTTATGCTGCATTTAAAACTTATAAATATGATTACGGATATTCAAATTTTAACAGCAAATGGAACTATACCATTTTCGGCGTAAGAAGCGCTTACCACTATAATGGAATAAGCTCCGATAAATTTGATGTTTATGGAGGTTTGATGTTGGCCATGAGGATTGTCAGTTATACCAGCAACGAAACGATTTATAATTATAATTACGGAGCAAGTGATGTGATTTTAACCGGCTATGTCGGTGGAAGATATTATTTTAACGATAGCTTCGGAGGATTTCTAGAACTTGGAAGTGGGATTTCCCTTCTGAACATTGGACTTGTTTACAAGTTTTAAAGCGATTCGACAATATTCAAATTTAAAAGGCTGCAGCGTTCTGTAGCCTTTTTTTATTGGGTATGATTAAATAAATATTAGGACAGACTTATTTTATTGCAAAACATACCTAATTAAAAAAAGATCAAAAAGTAAAGCAATAAATAATATTAAATAAATTTAATCTTGAAGTATATAACAAGAACGGTTTGGGTCCTTTCACTCGTAAGTCTGTTTACAGACATGGCAAGCGAAATGCTTTATCCAATAATGCCGATTTATTTAAAGAGTATCGGTTTCTCTATAGTTTTAATTGGTATACTTGAAGGTGTAGCAGAAGCCATTGCCGGATTAAGCAAAGGGTATTTTGGTAAACTTTCGGATAACTCCGGCAAACGCGCACCGTTTATTCAGTTTGGTTATGCATTAAGTGCCATTTCAAAACCAATGATGGCATTATTCATTTTTCCATTGTGGATTTTCTTTGCACGAACTATAGATCGTTTCGGTAAGGGAATCAGAACGGGAGCCCGTGATGCTAAACTTTCTGATGAAGCTACTGCAGAAACCAAAGGTAAAATTTTTGGATTTCACCGATCGATGGATACGCTCGGCGCTGTAATCGGCCCTCTATTGGCATTGCTTTATTTGTGGTATTATCCGGAAGATTATAAAACACTTTTCATTGTTGCATTTGTACCCGGACTAATTGCTGTGGCAGCTTCATTTTATATAAAAGATAAAAAGAAAAACATTTTAATTGAAGGAAATAAAGTAAAATTGTTTTCATTTATAAATTATTGGAAAGAAAGCCCAAAGATTTATCGTAAAGTGGTTATCGGTTTACTGGTATTTACATTATTTAACAGCTCCGATGTTTTTTTATTATTAAAAGCAAAGCAATCCGGTTTGAATGATCAAATGGTTATTGGAGCATATATTTTTTATAACCTAATCTACGCAATATTTGCTTTTCCTGTTGGAATTATAGCTGACATAATAGGCTTAAAAAAAATATTGATTATCGGACTTTTACTTTTTTCTATTGTTTATTTAGGTATGGCATTAAGCGATAGCCAGGTTATATACTTCATATTATTTTTTATCTATGGACTATATGCAGCAGCAACCGAAGGGATATCCAAAGCATTGATAAGTAATATAACCGATAAAAAAGATACAGCAACAGCTATTGGAACATTTTCAGGCTTTCAAAGTATTTGTACAATGCTAGCCAGCGCTGCCACAGGATTTGTATGGTATCAATTTGGTGTTAAAGCCGCCTTTGTTGCCTCTGCAGTTGCAGTTGTTTTGGTTGCTTTGTATTTCATAACATCGATAAGTATTCCTTCCATAGAAAGGATCAAAAAATAAAAATAAAGTAATACTCACAAAATCATTAACTTTCGGCAATCAATTAATCGAAATAAAAACAATTTAAAAAATAAATCATGGCCTTACAGGAAGAAATGGAATCACAAGGGAATTTTTTATTCAAACACAGAGGAACATTTCCGATTATTATTCTTGTGATAGGCTTTATTATATTTCTGCAAACAAAAATGAATTCAGAAATATTAGACAATCAAAAACTAATACAAGAGGACATTTATCAATATTTGTGTTTATCTATTTCTTTATTTGGATTAATAATCAGGTCTTATACTGTTGGTCACACTCCCGCAAATACATCGGGAAGGAATACTTCCGGACAACTTGCTGATGTATTAAACTCGACAGGAATTTATTCAATCGTCAGACATCCGCTTTATTTAGGTAATTTTTTCATGTGGCTTGGTGTTGCAATGCTGACGTTTAATTTTTGGTTTATTATTTCTTTTATTTTTATCTATTGGGTGTATTATGAAAGAATAATGTTTGCTGAAGAACAGTTTTTAAGAAAAAAATTCGGCACCACTTATACTTTATGGGCAAGCCAGACACCGGCTTTTATTCCTGCATTTAAACAATTCGAAAAGCCCGGACTTCCTTTTAGCTGGAAGAAAGTATTGAAAAAAGAAAAAAATGGTTTAGTGGCTGTTTTCCTAATCTTTTTTATTTTTTATGCAGCCGGGTGCTATGTTACCAATCAAAAAATAAATAATTTATTTCTAATCTATAGCTGTATCATATCAGTAATCTTGTATATATTTTTGAAATATCTAAAGAAATATACAAAAGTACTTGATGAAACAGGCAGATAAGCACAAAATAAATGAATTGAATTATTGAACACAATCATTCCAATCAAGAATAAATCATAATAGCCATAATAAGAAATTTGATAACTTTACCTGCTATCTTAAACATACCATGAAAAAAATTCTGCTCCTATCATTCATTATTTTATTATTTACCGACAACGTTCCGGCTCAGAGTATCAAAGCGAAACTTTCCCCGCTTACCAAAAAATATTTAAAAGAAATTAAATATTTAACCGGAGAACAAAACCTTGTTCGAAACTATGCTTATAAAAAAGAAAGAAGCACAACTTATATAAGTGCTCTAATAAAAGTTAATAATGCCATTGATATTTCCCGGTTGAATGCTTTAAGAATAAAAATTGGAACAAAAGCTGGCAATATCTGGACTGCACAAATTCCAATTGAAAATGTTGAAGGGTTTATTCAAATATCCGGAATTGATTATATACAAATCGACGAGCCTGCAATTCCTACTTTAGATTTTGCAAGAGCCGACACCCGTGTTGATTCGGTTCATGAAGGATATGATTTACCAATGACCTATACTGGTGAAGGAGTCGTAGTTGGTGTTATCGATGCAGGTTTTGATTTCAGCCACCCGACGTATTTTGATACTACCGGTAGTGGGTTTCGTGTTAAAAAAGTATGGTTGCAAAAAAATAATTCAGGGCCGAATCCTGCCGGTTATGTATATGGAACAGAACTTACAGATTCGACAGCAATGTGGGGTGTTGGTTACGATGACGATCAAACACATGGTACACACGTAAGCGGAATTTGTACAGGATCCGGTTTCGGAAGTCCCGATGGTGGGAAAAAATTTCGTGGTGTTGCATACAAATCGGATGTAGTACTTGTTGGAATTACTCCTGATAAAAATCAATGGATATCAACAGGTGTTTCTGATATGATCGATGGTATAAATTACATTTTCACTTATGCTGCTTCGGTTAATAAGCCGGCTGTTGCAAACTTAAGCTGGGGTAGCCCGCTAGGACCACACGATGGCGCCGGCCTTTTTAGTCAGGCGCTCGACAAT
Organism: Bacteroidota bacterium; assembly: GCA_031417555.1. GTDB lineage: Bacteria > Bacteroidota > Bacteroidia > AKYH767-A > 2013-40CM-41-45 > JADKIH01. Next base: position 71,329 of record JANOVV010000065.1, on the reverse strand, counting down.
TTAACAGGCCCGGGAAAAATATTTGTTTGTTCTGCGGGTAACAGCGGACAAGACACTATCCACGTTCAGAAAACATTTACGCCATCAGACACCCTGGTGCAAACATTTTTAGATATTGCTGTCAGCCCCGAAGGGAAAAAAACATGGGTAGATATGTGGGGCGATACAGGAAAAACTTTTTGCGCCCAGGTTTCCTTGTATAATGGTTCGCAAATTGCATCCACCGGTTTTGTTTGCCTCGACGACAGCATGCATGATTTATTTTTAATTGGATCCAATAGCGATACGTGTTTCGTTTCAATAATAACGTCCACATCAGAATTTAATATGAAGCCGAGAATTTTTCTGGACTTTAACAGTAAATTATCAAATAACGATTCGATATGTATCAGCGTTAAAGGAAACGATGGCACAATAGATTTCTGGAACAGTTTTGTTTCTATTACCAGAGGTTATTACGGCGCATTTCTTGGTTATGGTAAATCCTGGGCAGTTGATGGGGATCAGGAAATTACGATTTCGGATATTGCCACGTCAAAATCTGCAATAACGGTTGGAGCCTATGCTTCGAAAACAAATTGGACCAATGTTAGTTCTCAAACATATACATACAGTGGTTATGTAACGCAGGGAGATCGCGTTCGATTCTCAAGCCATGGCCCAACAACAGATGGAAGGATTAAACCCGATATCACAGCACCTGGATTAACGGTAGGATCAGCAATAAGCTCATACGACTCATCTTATTTTTCTACTGGATCAGGATATCTTTTTGTTGTTAATATTTATCACGATGCAAATAATAACCGCGATTATCCCTATGGCCAACTTCTGGGCACATCGATGTCTTCACCGGTTGTATCAGGAATAGCAGCATTGATGTTACAGGTAAAAAACGATTTAGGACCGCAGGAAATAAAAGACATTATTAATGAGACAGCAATCACAGATGGTTTTACCGGAGTTATTCAAACCGGAGGAAACAACACCTGGGGTAATGGAAAAGTGAATGCATATGGGTCGGTAAGAAGAGTAGTTCAGATTATAAATGGGATAGATAATATTCCCGGCCTTAAGCTCGATTGTAATTTGTATCCAAACCCGAATGATGGATTCTTTTCTCTCGATTACGCAGGAGATAAAAACGAAATTCTTTCTATTGAACTTTTTGACATGCTTGGTCATTCTGTCTATTCAGAAAACTGGAAAACGGAAGCAGGGATTAATTTCAGAAGCTTTAATTTAAAAAATATTAATGCAGGCATTTATTTTACTAAAGTTTCGTCTTTAAAAGCACAAAAAGTTTTTAAAACAATAATTACTAAATAAATTTATTTGAACAAAGAACACAAATATTCGCTAACGATAAATTGGACCGGCAACCTGGGCAAAGGAACATCCGGTTATCAATCGTATAATCGCAGCCATACAATATCTGTTGAAGGGAAAGAGAAAATATTTTGTTCATCCGATCCTGCTTTTCGCGGGGATAATACAAAACATAATCCGGAAGAATTATTTCTTGCATCATTAAGCTCTTGTCACATGTTATGGTATTTGCATTTATGTGCAGATGCAGGAATAATTGTAATTGATTATATAGATAATGCCACAGGAATATTAAAAGAAGATACAATAAACGGCGGTCGTTTTATTTCTGTAACATTACATCCACTTGTTAAAGTGATTAATAATTCAATGATAGAGAAAGCGAATGCTTTACATGATGATGCAAACAAGCAATGTTTTATTGCTAACTCCTGTAATTTTCCTGTTAAGCATATTCCAGTATGCACCGCAGCAGCATAAAATTAATCCAATCATTTATAAATCTAATTTTAAAAACACAAAGACTATTTTATATTAGAAAGCAAATTCCAGCCATGAAAAAAATAACCGTCACTTTACTTATTGCCGCTATCGCTATTTCATGCGGGCAGAAAAACACAACGGAAAACCAAAATGTTATTGAAAACAATTTGAATTTTTCCGGGTACAAAGAAAGACTCGTGCTTCGATTCTGGGAAATATATCCAACCTGGGCCAGCGCAATCGGATATCACAATTTTGATAGCATACTTAATATCCCTGATGTAAATCAGGAAAAAAAGGAACGTAATTTTATTGCTGCAGAATTGGATTCTTTGAAACAATTTAACCCCGACTTGCTCAATGAAAATAACCGTACAGATTATTATTTAATAGTTAATCAACTACATTCTTCTGATTGGGCTATACAGGAATTAAAGTCCGATGTATGGAACCCTGCTTCATATAATCTGGGAAGTACATTTGGCGAAATGCTCAATAATGGATACGATAAAATCGACAACAGGCTCCGCAATTTTTATCTTCGTATGGCAAACATTCCTGCTTACTATGAGGCAGCAAAGAAAAATATTGTTCACCCTACATTAGAACATACTCAATTAGCAATTGATCAGATTAATGGAAGCAAAAGTATTTTTGAAGAGGAGCTAAAATCAGCTCTCGATAAATCAGGCCTTTCGGCAGATGAAAAGGGAAAAATGCTTGAGCGATCCGCTTCCGCAGTTGCTGCCATTAATAGTTATGTAGACTGGTTGAAAAATTTGAAAAACGATCAACCCAGAAGCTTCCGACTAGGAAAAGACCTTTACAAAAAGAAATTTGAATTCGATATTATGTCGGCATATACTGCTGATGAAATGTTTAAAAAAGCAGTCGATCATAAAAACGAACTACACGCTAAAATGGCCGAAGTGTCTCGTCAATTATGGCCGACTCTAATGAACAAACAACCAATCCCTACTGATTCATTAAAAATGATACGCATGGTAATTGATAAACTTTCACTTGATCATGTAAAGCCGGATTCATTTCAGACAGCTATTGAAAATCAATTGAAAGATCTTGCGGAATTTGTAAATAAAAAACAACTCATGTATATGGACCCTACTAAACCCTTAGTAGTTCGTCGCGAACCGGATTACATGGCAGGAGTAGCAGGCGCTTCAATTAGTGCTCCGGGTCCATATGATAAAGGAGGAAACACATATTACAATGTGGGAAGTTTATCAGGATGGCCTGCAGAAAAGGCAGAGAGTTATTTGAGAGAATACAATCATTACATCCTTCAGATTTTAAACATCCATGAAGCAATTCCCGGTCATTACACGCAACTTGTTTATAGCAACAATTCTCCAAGCATTGTTAAATCAATTTTAGAAAACGGAGCAATGGTAGAAGGCTGGGCAGTTTATACGGAAAGAATGATGTTGGAAGAAGGTTATGGTAATAATGACCCTGCGATGTGGCTTATGTATTATAAGTGGAATCTTCGTGCTACATGTAATTTTATTCTTGATTACAGCGTGCATGCAGGGAATATGACAAAAGAAGAAGCAATGAAGATTTTAATAGACGAAGCGTTTCAGCAACAAACCGAAGCAGAAAATAAATGGAAAAGACTACAGTTAACCCAGGTTCAGCTCACCTCTTATTTTACCGGCTATACTGAAATTTATGAATTCAGAGAAGAATTAAAAAAGAAAATGGGAAATAAATTTAATCTGAAAGAGTTCCATGAAAAATTTCTAAGCTATGGAAGTTCACCTGTAAAAGACATTCGTGCTTTGATGCTGAAAGAAATGGAAAAACAAAATTGACATTAATTATTAATTTTAGTAGCAACAGAATTTCCTGCAACAGTTAATGGAATATAGAGCAGAATATTTATTATCATAAACCAAACCGGAGCCGGAATCGTAACAAGATTAATAATTGCAGCAATCGTAAGAATAGAACCGGCAATCAAGGGTAGTTTTTTAAGTGGCGATTTCGAAATTTTACCAATTACAACACCGGTTAAAAAAGAACCTAAAGCATAACCGGCTAAAATTATTATCATTGAGGAAATTGGTAAAGTAGAAATGTATTCTTTCATAGCCACTTTATCCGACAGTTCAATTTCTGTTGGTAAAGGATTAAACATCGTACTTAAAAATTCAAACAAAGAAAAAATAACTACCGATATTATAAGTCCGGCAATTACAGCAAGGATATTTTTCATGAGTTGGCGTATTTAACTTTTTTCAAAAGTATAATTATAATTTTTTTAAAATTAAAAGAGTTTCTTTTATTTTAAATTCAGGATTTTGTAGATTAAACTCTCGAAAACTCCAATGATTAAAACATCTCTGAGAAATCATTCTAATCATATTGGAATGCTAAAAAACAATTCACTTGCAAAATACCGGTTTAATTATTGTCCTAAATAAGCAGGACAATCAGGACCTTTACTGAAAGGTTTTTTGCAAAATTGAAATTTTACACCAATAAAAAAATCAAGGCTAGGCGCATCAGAGAGTTGTAGTAATTGAAGAATTCGATCGGAACCGACGACAAGGAAGCGGTATCGTAAACCTAATCCGAGAGATGGTTTTTTATATTCAAACAGAGATAAACTCAACGCACCTTCATACCTTCTCCGTTCATAACGTAATGAGAAATTTAGTTGATTGCCTCTGGCAATTTGATTGGTTTTAAAATGAATTCGGTTAACAATCGAAGCATTTGCAAAAACGTTAGGCCGTAACTGATAATCGAATTGTACACTTATTGCGAGTGGAAGCCAGATGTTGAAATTTTTATTCTGAATATTTCCACCAACATGGTTTAAGAGGCTTGTATCAATTGACTGGAAAGAGTTTAAATTTATTGTATCAACTCCATTCCAAACATAATCGTTAGGGTTCGAAACATTATAAATCGCGGCATCGCCGAAGAAGTGGATCATTCCTAAATCTAACAAAGAAAATCCAAGACGATATTTATATTTTCTCTGTTTATCATTACTCATATTACAATCAAATGCACCGCGGTTAGGATTTTTTATATATGAAACTCCGATTGTAGTGCTTAAGCCTAAACCATGAAATCCAAAACCATTATCATCGATTGTATGTGAAAACGTTGCATTATAATTATGAATAACTAATTGTGAAGAGTCAACAGAGGTGAAATCAAACGAACGTCCATCATACGAATATCCGTTTTGACCGATCAGGACATTAGCTGTTGCGGCCCATTTAACAATATTTTTTTCGTTCTCTTTGTAGATTTTGCCATAAGTTCCTCCAAGTTCCAGCCATGAGGCAAAAGCAGAAGAAAATGGGCCGGAAGTAAATTTTGCTCCGAATGATTGAGGTGTTTTAAAGTAATCTGAGAAGAGCAATGCAAGTTCAGAATGTATTTTTAAAATGCTTAATCCAGAACGAAAAGCAGAATGAATCCCCCAGGCTGATTTTGTTTTGTTATGAATATATGAAGGTCCAATTATTAACTCATGCGAAAAGCCGTTTTGTAAACCGGAACTGTTTGTATAATAATTTTTTCTGTTACGCACTTTATTTGTCAATGAAAGCATGATAATTTTTTGATCTAATGGCAAAAAAAGAAATGTGTTTTCGGCAAACTGATCAAGAGCTGCTAAATTTATTTCATATTGATACGGCGCTCCAATAATTGTTGCGGGATTCAGAAATATTCCCATGTTGCCGCTAAAATTACTATTACTGATTCCCCACATTTCCTGAGCAGACACTGAATTATGCAAAAGGAAAAAACAAATAATTATTTTTAAATACCGCATTGATTTTTAAAAAAAAATTATTTAGTTAGAAATAATGGAAAGCAACCTCATTGGCAGGTAAATAATTTTTAATCTTTAAAAACCATTTTCATAGAATTATTTTTTTCTCCATTAATATAAAGCGTACACATAAAAATTCCCGATGCATGGAAACCATGATTATATAAAACCTCATTTACTCCCCGATGAATTTCGAAAGGAATCTTATAGACTTCATTTCCATTAATATCACGAATAATAATATAAGCAGACTTGTTTTTTAAATCTTTATCGGAAATAATATTTATTATGGTTTGTTCGTCTGCCGGGTTTGGTGTATTCGGAAGTAATTTAATTCCATTTGCAATATAGTCGGGATACTTTATCCCTACAAAACCGACTAATACTTCTTCTGAAAACAAACTTTCTATTCCATTACTGTCGACACTTGCCACGCTATAGATCCCCGCACTTGGATCTTGTAAAACAATTGTATCAGATAATGAATTACTGAATGTATAAACAGAATCCCAATCATTTGTAAAGGTTCTAACACCAATTCTGTATTGATGATATTGTGTTTGTTGAGTTATAGAGACTGCAACGGTTGTGTCATTTATAAGAGTAACAATTAAACCGGGAGTAAGTGGTCCGATAGCAGCCATAGAAATACCGGTTGCGTTAATAATCGAATTGCGCAGCAGATAATTAAAATCTACAAAAAAACTATCAATCTCCGGATCCAGATCGGTATTTAAACCAAGAATATCGTCACTTGTATGCTGACGATCGTGATAAGAAACGCTTGATGTATTAGCATTTCCATTTTCATTAGCCGATGTCATACGAATGGAAGTGAATGATTTTTCACGAAATGGAATATGATCCCCGCCCCGCCCCGTTCTATCCTCCGCAGACATTATCTGTATTGTAGTTGGAACGGAAACAGTAGGAAAAATTTCTTCCTTGTATTCTAATTTAACGAATCTGGCAAATTGTTTATGCGGAGAATTGAAACCTCCCGAAGAAAATAATCGCACGTTCGTACTATCTATATTTGCATAACCGGGGCAAGAAGGGGGAGAAGACGTGTTTCCACAAATAACACCACCAACAATATCATCATTTAACACAGCATGAATTTGAATTGATTGTTGTTGAGCATAAAGCGAAAATGCATTTGCACCATACAATCCCTGCTCTTCACCGATATTTAAAAGAAATATTATCGTTCGGTTAAAAACACATTTACTCATTACCCGGGCAAGTTCAAGAACTAGTGCCGTACCACTTGCATTGTCTTCTATACCTTGAGCCAAACAACTTACATCACATAAAACTTTACATCGGCTATCAATGTGTGCTTCAACAATTACAACAGACTTATCAGTAGTATCTGCTCCGGGAAGGACAGCAAAAATATTTCTATGCTGTGGACTACCACAAATCGTAGTGTCAAATTGAAGATAAGATGCTTTCAATCGGTTATTATTACTCGCTCCTATAGATGTAAATTTTTGAAAAGCCCATCTGCGTGCTGCACCAATTCCTGTAGAATCAGAAACCGTATCAGACCCTGAATTTCTGGTATAAAATGAAGCTAATACATCCAGATCAGCGTGCAATGAATCAGGCGAAATCTCTCCGGTAATAATACTAAGTATAGAATCAGGATTATTAATTATTATTGGCGGGAGAAAATTTAACGGATTATAGCTTCCCTTCATCACCTGTTCCGCATAAATATTTGTGCAAACTAAATTAGTTTGAGAATATATAATTTCCGAAAAAAAGGAAAGTAAAATTAATAATAGATATTTTTTCATCGAGGAGAATTTTATATGAAGGTATAAAAATGTATTAAGTAACAACAATATCGATAATTAATATAATGTATTAAGGCATTATTTTTTAAACTAACCCTTTTAATAAAGTGCAATTAATCTAGCATCTAATAGGAATTAAACAAGGCTAAATTAATGCAACTTGCATTTTAAAGCACCCTATCAAATTATTTTATCTAGTCCCGATACCTGATACCCGATTCTTGATACTCTTTTTACTATTTTTACAATCATGAAATTTTCATCGGTAATCGGTCATTCAGAGGTTAAACAACGTCTGATTAATTCAGCAAAGGCGAAACGCATTAGCCACGCCCTTCTTTTTCTGGGTCCGGAAGGCGGAGGTAATTTGCCAATAGCTATTGCTTTTGCACAATACATAGTTTGCGAATCGCCTGCCGATGATGATTCATGTGGTCAATGTTCCGGCTGCAAGAAGATGGAAAAACTTGTTCATCCTGATGTAAGTTTTTCTTATCCGGTTGCGCCAAAGGAAAAGATCAGCAAACCCCGAAGTATAGATTTCGCCCCGCAATGGCGGAATGAAATTATTGAAAATCCATATCTCAGTTACAATGAATGGATGGAAAGTCTTTCTCTTGATAACAAGCAAGGAATTATATCTGTTTATGAAAGCGCCGACATCTTAAGCCGATTAAATTTGAAAAGTGTTGAAGCACCCTATAAAATTGTTATTATTTGGTTGCCCGAAAGAATGAATAGTGAAGCGGCAAATAAGTTATTGAAGATACTTGAAGAACCTCCTGATTATACTTTGTTTTTTCTTGTCGCCGAAAATCATGAATTGCTATTAACAACAATCATTTCAAGAACACAACTTATTAAGGTAAATCGTATTAACGATAATGAAATGATGCAAACATTAATTGAGAAGCACAGCTTAGACAAAACAATTGCACGTCGAATTGCACATCGTGCAGATGGTGATTATAATGAAGCAAAGAAGTTGCTCGAAAATGATGACGCCGATACCGATTTAAATCAAAAATTTTTATTTTGGATGAGAAATTGCCTTAAGTTAAATGTTAAAGGAATTAATGAACTATCACAGGAATTTGGAGGAGAAAGTCGGGAAACCCAGAAAAACTTTATCCGCCATGCTTTATCAGTCGCCAGGGAATGTCTTCTTATAAATTACGGTGACCGTTCTTTAGTCAGATTGGAAGGAAAAGACCTAGAAGACATTCAGCGCTTTGCTCCATTTGTCAATGAAAGAAATGCAGAATCTTTTACTGAGGCGCTAAATAAAGCTCATTTCCACCTTGAAAGGAATGCAAACTCTAAGCTTCTTTTCACAGACCTTTCATTTTCAATGCACAAAGTGTTAAAAGCATCAAACGGATAAAAGGAACGACTGTCACAAGATTTGCTATTTTTGCTTTTCATATTATTTTTACAAACCTTATATTTTAATAAATGTCTTGCAACAGTTGTAGCACAAGTAAAGAAGGAACCCCTTCAGGTTGTCGAAGTAATGGCACTTGTGGGACAGGAGGTTGTAATAAATTGAATGTATATAACTGGCTTTCAGACATGGTATTACCTCATGGTCAAAGTCAATTTCCAATATTAGAAGTTCGATTTAAAGGAAGCCGAAAAGAGTTTTATCATAATAAAGACAATGTTGAACTCAAGGTTGGTGACGTCGTTGCTCTTGAGGCATCACCCGGCCATGATGTTGGTGTGGTTTCCATGGTTGGTGAATTGGTACGATTTCAATTACGCCGAAAGAATCTCGGAGATAACCCTGATGGTTTAAAAACATTGTATCGAAAAGCAAAGCCACTTGAAGTAGAGAAATGGAATGAGGTAAAAGATAAAGAAACGGTTACACTTCATCGCACAAGAGGAATCATTCAAACACTGAAGCTTTCAATGAAACTAAGTGATGTTGAATTTCAGGGCGACGGAAAAAAAGCAACTTTTTTTTATACGGCAGATGATCGGGTAGATTTCAGGGAGCTTATAAAAAAAATTGCAGATGAATTTCATATTCGTGTAGAAATGCGCCAAATCGGAATGCGTCAGGAAGCGGGTCGCTTAGGCGGTATTGGTGTTTGTGGCCGTGAACTTTGCTGTTCAACCTGGCTAACCGATTTTAAAACAGTTTCTACAAGTGCTGCTCGTTATCAAAATCTTGCTTTGAATCCCGCAAAACTTGCAGGTCAATGCACCAAATTGAAATGTTGTTTAAATTACGAATTGGATTCTTACATGGATGCTTTACGGGATTTTCCTTCTACAAGCATTGTATTAGAAACAGAAAAAGGAAGAGCTTTTCATCGTAAGACTGACATATTCAAACGCTTGTTATGGTATGCATTTACTGTTGATGAAAACCGTGAACAAAAAGAACTTATTGAAGGCGGCGTAGGCGGCAATTGGCTTGTTTTATCCGTTGACCGCGTAAAAGAAATTGTTGATTTAAATAAAAAAGGTGTTAAACCCACAGACCTGGCACTGCCTGAAGATGAAATTAAGGAGATACTACCGGACTATGAAAATGTAGTTGGTCAGGATCGCATCGACAGAATGGATAAATTAAAAAAGAAGAAAAAGAAAAAGAAGAAAAAAAAATCCGGCAGTGATGATAGTCAAGCTATACAAGTTGAAGGTCAGCAACCCAAAGTTGAAACTCCAAGGCCGATAATTCCTGCAAGGCAAAATCAACCGTCTGAAAATAATCCGCGTCAACAAAAGCAACAAGATCAAAAACGGCCGGAGCAACAAAAACTAAATCAGACACAACAACCCAATCAAAATAAACCAAACCAATCACGCTATCAGCCCAGAAGGCCAATGCCAAATCAACAAAACAGAAATAATCCGGAGCAGAAAGATACTTCAGCAGAAGATAAAAGCTAAAAAAAGTATGTCATTACCTCATACTTTTTTATTAATCACTCTTCAGAAAAAAAATATTTCCATAAAAAGTAAATGTTAAGAAACAACATTCTTATTATTAAGAAGCCCGGGAATTCAATATTCAATATTCTTTATTTAATATTTATTTTTTTATTTCTCTCTTCCTGTGATAGCAAGGTAGTTTTTGAAGAGAATAAAAAATTTCCGGAGAATCGATGGGAACAAAAAAACAATATTGTTTTTACAACTGAAATAAAAGACACCCTCACACCGTATAATATTTATTTAAATGTCCGAAATGCCGGCGGTTATCAATTCAGCAACCTTTTTGTTTTTTTTACAACCCAAACACCTACAGGTAAAAGGGAACGAGATACAGTTGAATTGACTCTGGCAGATCCATCAGGAAAATGGCTGGGTGAAGGATTGGGTGATATTTGGGATAACAGACATCTGTTTAAAAATAATTTTTTATTTCCCGAAAAAGGTGTTTATACATTTACACTTGAACAGGCTATGCGCATTGATCCGTTACCACAATTAATGGATATTGGGATAAGAATTGAAAGGAATAATTAAATCATCGGCTTAAAAACTTCTTAAACAAAACAATCCCTGAAAAGATCAATAAAAGAATTAGCATTGCAAAATAGAGGTGATGTTTTTTTATAGTTGAATTTAAAATTTTATTCTCTTTTTTGTAAATATTATTTTGATTGTTTAGCGTATCGTTGAGGGTAAGTAAATTTCTGATTCTATCTTCGTAAGAATTCACATCATAAGACAAATTAAGTTTTTCGAAATTTCGAAAATCTAGTGTGCGACTTAGCGAATTCATAATTTTATTATCAGCTGCCACAATAGAAACAAGCTTTTCCTGGCTATCCTTTAAATCGTTTTTTGTCCGGTTGCCAAAGAATCCGCTTTTTTTATTTATTGAAGCAGAATATTGATCGAATAATTCTTTTCTTTCTTTTAATAAAATCAAAAGTTCAGTACGCGTCGAATCGACATGTAAAGCAATTGATGGCTTGAAAACGAGAAGTAATAGAAGAAATATTAGTATTGCCTTCATTTGCCAAAGTTATTACAAAAAGGTGTTAAATAAGGATTTTGATAATCAATAAAGGCTTTTGTTATTATTTCTAAGCGATATTTTATAAAATAATATTCAAACAAAATGTGGAATAGACAAGAAGCAGAGCACAGAATTCTACAATTTTAAATACTGTATTTATTATGCCTTAATATATGCCAAAAAGGGCAAAAGAAACTCTTAAAATCATGTTAAAGATTTTTTTTGATCGAAGTAAAATAATACATTCGTCACTCTATAAAAACAAAAGATGAAAACATTCAAAATTCTTACCGGAAGCATATTATTCTTTTCATTAATCGCTTTGTTTAGTATTGGCCGTGACCAGGATCCTAATCAAAAAGTGAGACCTCAGGAAGATCCTAAAACCAGACGAGTATTAAATCCTCAAATGTCAACTAAACCTCGGGGAGTACAGCCCGAAATAGAAGAAGGCGAAGCACCCAAAGCGGCTTCAAAAATTTTCCCATATGAAATCATACAAAAAAAACTAGCGAATGGTTTAAATATAGTAACGGTACCTTATCAGAGCCCGGGCATTGCTGCATTTTATATCGTTGTGAGAACCGGATCACGAAATGAAGTAGAGCCGGGTAAAACAGGTTTTGCTCACTTCTTTGAACATATGATGTTCAGGGGAACAGAGAAGTATCCAAAAGAAAAATACAGCAGCGTTCTTAAATCGACTGGCGCTTCAGCAAATGCAAATACCAGTCTGGATCGTACACTTTATCACATGACTGGTGATGCTTCGAAACTGGAAACAATGTTTATGTTAGAGAGTGACCGATTTAAAAATCTTTCTTATTCAATACAAGATTTTAAAACAGAAGCCGGAGCCGTAAAAGGAGAATACACAAAAAATTCTGCTAACCCATACACCAAGTTAAATGAAATGGTGCAAAACACCGCTTTTGATTTACATACTTACAAACATACTACCATGGGATTTTTTGATGACATAGTAGACATGCCAAATCAGTATGAATATTCCCGCGAATTTTTTAACCGCTATTACCGACCGGAATATTGTACTGTTATAGTAATCGGTGATGTAACAGCTGATAAAGTAAATAGACTTGCAGCTGAATATTTCGGTGACTGGAAAAAGGGAACGTATACTTCATCCGTTCCAACAGAGCCGGCTCAAAAAGAAAGCCGTTATGTTAATTTGAAAAAACCGGGATTTCCACCATATCTCGGAATGAATTACAAAGGACCTGCATACAGTAATACAGAAACGGATTTTCCTATTCTTGATATACTTTGTGCAGCATACTTTAGCGAAAATTCAGATCTCTTTACAAAACTTGTGATAAATGAAAAAAAATTAAGATCACTCGGCGCCGATGCTACAACAACAAGAGATCCATTTCTTATTTCTGTAGAAGGTTCATTGGTTGATGCAGCAGATTTCGGATATATTAAAAAAGAAATAGAACGTACACTGAATGAAGCAAAAACAAAACCGCTTGATCAGAAACTTTTAATGGAAACAAAAGAAAATTTCCGTAACGGAATTATTATGCAAATTGATAATCCAACTGCGATTGCACAAACGTTAAGCTTCTTCACATGGATTTCCGAAAACCCGGAATCAGTAAATACATATTATGGAATGTATGAAAATGTAACTTCAGAAGATATCATGAGAGTAGCAAAAAAATATTTTAACCCGGAACGTCTGACTATTGGAACAATATCATCAGATGAAAAAGTAAAATTTTAATTTAAGAAGACATGAAAAAAATAATTCTCATTTATACATTTATAATTGCTATTCTTTCGACAACAGCATCTGCTCAGGAAGTTGTTCAACTTAAAATTGCAAAGTCGGGAAAAGCCGTAATTCGCCTCGTATTTCGAAATGGTTCAATAAGTGACCCATCAGGAAAAGAGGGCCTGACAACTCTTGCGGCCGATATGATTATCGAAAGCGGGACGAAAAAAATGACTTCTACAGAAATTCGTAAACTAATATATCCCTGGGCTGCGCGAATGAGCAGCTTTACCGACAAAGAAGTTTCCATTTTTACTTTTGAAGTACCGACAAAATATCTTCAGCAATTTTATACTACTGTTGTAAAGGATCTATTACTTAATCCGGCAATGGATAAAAATGATTTTGATCGTCTTTTATCTAATCAAAAAAATTATGTTGAAGAAGTAATCAGGCAATCTTCTGATGAAGAATATGGAAAAATGTATTTGGAATCCGTTCTATTTAACAAAACACCGTATAGCCATTTAACCAATGGATCAGTATCTTCTTTGTCATCCATTACTCTCGATGATGTTAAGAAGCAATACAACAATATGTTTACCAGAAACAATGTTCTTATCGGAATAGCAGGAGATTATCCTGATGCAATGGTAGACCAATTAAAGAGTGATATCAATAAGCTTCCCGATACGAAACCCGTATTGCCGGCTTTAACTGCACCTCAGCAACCCAATGGAATTACAATCGATATTATTTCAAAACCGGGCGCTCTTGGATCAGCCATCTCAGCAGGCTTTCCTATGAATCTAAATCGTTCCAATAATGATTTTGCAGCTTTGATGGTTGCTAACAGCTGGCTGGGAGAACATCGTAAATCATATTCACGCCTCTATCAAAAAATACGCGAAGCCCGTTCAATGAATTATGGTGACTATTCTTATATTGAATGGTATCAGAACGGAGGATCTAACATGCTTCCTGTTGCAGGTACACCGCGGTCCTTAAATTATTTCAGCTTATGGATCAGACCGGTTCAAACAGCAAAAGGATTGAAAGGCCAGTACAAAGAACTTTCCGAAATAAAAGTTGGCCATGCACATTTTGCATTACGAATGGCTATTCGTGAAATGGATGAATTAATAAAAAATGGCTTAAGTAAAGAAAACTTTGAAGGGACACGTGATTTTTTAAAAAGCTACACGAAACTTTATGTTGAGACCCCTGCAAAAAAACTTGGTTATCTGATGGATTCCCGTTTTTATGGAAGAACAGACTGGATCAACGAATTAGACGGTTTACTTTCAAAATTAACAGTTGAAGATGTAAACGCTGCAATTAAAAAATATTGGCAATTACAAAATATGGAAATTGTAATAATCACCGACGAATCAGAAGTAAATGATCTGGCAGAAAGCTTACGGGCAAATACACCTTCACCAATGACGTATAGCAACACACTTAAATCTTCTTTACCGGAAAGTATTTTAAAAGAAGACGATATCGTAGCCTCTTATCCATTGAAAGTAAAAGAAGTTCGGATTATAAATTCAAATGATACATTCAAAAAATGATTATTTGAAAAATTGATTTGCAATTAAAAAATGGCATATAAAATTATAGTAAAATGAAAACGGTAATTTTCCGTTTATATTTCGTGAAGATAAAACCGTAGTCAAATTAAAAATTTACTACTTTTATCAACTCCGGAATAAGTTTACCATATGCCAAAAGATACTGCGCCCAAGAAATTCAGAAAGTATATTCTTGTTTTCTGGACACTGGCTGCTCTTCCCATTGTAATTTTGTTTTTTGTCCTTTTTCTGGCTGCAAAAGGATATATTGGCGAAGAGCTACCCACCTTCGATGAACTTGAAAACCCACGCAGTAATCTGGCATCAGAAATTATTTCTGCCGATCAGGTTATATTGGGAAAATATTTTTTTCAGAACCGCACCAATATCCATTATTATGAGCTTTCCCCTGTTTTACTAAACGCTCTTAAAGCAACAGAAGATATTCGATTCGATAGTCATAGTGGTGTTGACTTGCGAGGATTGGTTCGGGTTATTTTGCGTGCAGGAAGCGCCGGAGGAGGAAGTACTATTACACAGCAATTAGCAAAAAAACTTTTTCATGAAGTTCCTGATTCGAAGTTCAAACGAATAATTCAAAAATTACAGGAGTGGATAATTTCTATCAGACTTGAACGAAGATATACTAAGGAAGAAATTATTGCCATGTATCTTAATATTGTTGATTTCAGTAGCAATGCTTACGGAATTAAATCTGCCGCCCAAACATATTTTGCGAAAACTCCCGCTCAACTAAATATTCAGGAAGCCGCTTTATTGGTTGGCATGTTGAAAGCTCCGACCAGATACAATCCGGTTCGAAACAACAAAAATTCCATCGAACGCCGTAACGTAGTGCTTTCTCAAATGATGAAGTATGACTTCATTAAGAAAAACGAATTTGATTCTATTAAAGCAATTCCGATAAAGTTGAAGTATCAGGTCGAAGACCACAATTATGGACTCGCCACTTATTTCCGGGAAGAGTTGAAAGGAGAAATGCTTCAATGGTGTAAAGAGCATATTAATAATTCAACAGGTCTTCCTTATAATTTATATACTGATGGACTTAGAATATTTACATCGATCAATTCAAAAATGCAACGCTATGCTGAAGAAGCAATGAGCGAACATTTAAAAGTACTGCAAAAAAAATTCAACGATCATTGGAAAAGTCAGGATCCTTGGGATGGCCACAAGGAAATACTTACTGATGCAATGAAACATACGGAACGTTATATTGCAATGAAAGCCAACAAGGCAACAGATAAAGAAATAGAAAAAGCATTTAATAAGAAGGAGAAAATGACAGTTTTTTCCTGGAGGGGAGATGTTGATACGTTACTATCACCAATGGATAGTATCCGATATTTTAAGAAAATTCTTCAATGTGGTTTTATGTCAATGGAACCTAAAACAGGATTAGTACGCGCATGGGTTGGCGGAACGGATTATAGATATTTTAAATATGATCACGTTAAAGAAGGAAAGAGACAAGTTGGTTCCACCTTCAAACCTTTTCTTTATACCCTCGCTATGCAGGAAGGATATTCTCCTTGCTATAAAATACCAAATGTCAGAGTAACGTTTGATCTTCCTTCAGGCGAACAATGGTCTCCGGAAAATTCAGATGCAAGTTATGGCGGGATGTTAACATTAAAACAAGGCCTGGCAGAATCAGTTAACTGCATCTCAGCTTATCTTATGAAACAATTCGGCCCTCAGGCGATGATTGAAATTGTCAGGAAAATGGGAATTACATCTCCGATTATTCCCGTACCGGCTATCTGTCTAGGAACACCTGATGTTTCAGTCTTTGAAATGGTTGGAGCATATTCTTCATTTGCCAATAAAGGTGTTTGGACACAACCCATTTATCTGACTCGTATCGAAGATAAAAATGGAAATGTTTTACAGGATTTTGTTCCACGAAAGGTAGAAGCAATCAGTGAGGAAACAGCGTTCCTTATGCTAAAACTTATGGAAGGAGTTGTTCAATTCGGAACAGGTGCAAGATTACGCGGTGAATATAAAATTCCGTATGCTATAGCAGGTAAAACGGGAACTACACAAAATCAAAGCGATGGATGGTTCATGGGCATTACTCCTGATTTAGTTTCCGGTTGTTGGGTTGGGTGCGAGGACAGAATAGTGCACTTCCGTACTTTAGAGCTTGGACAAGGAGCAAGAACGGCAATGCCAATCTGGGCTCTTTATATGAAAAAATTATATGGAGACAACTCGCTTAATATTTCCAGAGGCAATTTTGTTGCACCGGATGAACCGTTGAATGTGGAATTAAATTGTGATAAATATGCTCAACCGGGAGAAGAAAAATCAACGTTTGATAATTTTTAATTACAGAATATTTTTATCAGAAAAATAAAAACTTTTTAACTTTTCTTATCTCTTCTTCGTTTTAATTGATTTTTTCGTTGTTTAAGTGCAATTAATATTTTTATTCAAGCCTGTCATGTTATACATTTGATGCCAGAAATCAAAAAGCATATTGGCTTTCAAAAATGATTTTAATATTGTGAAATGAACAAAGTTGTCTTAAATGCAGACGAAGCGCTGAATGGCCTTAAGGATAATATGACACTTATGGTTGGAGGCTTTGGTCTTTGCGGAATTCCAGAAAATTGTATTACTGCATTGGTTAAAAAAGGAGCCAAAGGACTGACATGCATTTCTAATAATGCAGGAGTTGATGATTTTGGTCTTGGCTTTTTATTAAAAGCAAGACTAATAAAAAAAATGATTTCGTCTTACGTTGGAGAGAATGCAGAATTTGAACGACAATTGTTGAGCGGTGAATTGGAAGTAGAATTAATACCGCAAGGAACATTAGCTACCAGATGCCTGGCAGCAGGTTATGGAATGCCTGCCATATTTACTCCTGCAGGTGTTGATACAGAAGTTGCAATCGGAAAAGAAGTAAGAAAGTTTAATGGGAAAGACTATCTTCTTGAATATGCATTCGAAGCAGATTTTGCATTGGTGAAAGCCTGGAAAGGAGACACTCATGGTAATTTAATTTTTCACGAAACAGCTAGAAACTTTAATCCGCTAATGGCTATGGCCGGTAAAATAACTGTTGCAGAAGTTGAAGAACTCGTCCCTGCCGGTGAATTAGATCCTAACAATATTCATACACCCGGAATTTATATTCATCGAATTTTTCAGGGTAAGAATTATGAGAAGAGGATTGAGCAGAGGACAGTGAGGCAGAAAAATTAATCAGAAAATCTCAGAAAAATATATTCCCAATTCCCCAAAGATAAACCTGCACTTACAAATTCTAATTCCCCAAATTTTTAAATCACAAAAAATGTTAGACAAAATCGGAATCGCCAAACGAATTGCTCAGGAGGTTAAGGACGGCTACTATGTAAATCTTGGTATTGGTATTCCTACATTAGTAGCGAACTATATTCCCTCGGGAATTAATGTTGTGCTGCAATCCGAGAATGGTTTATTGGGTATGGGACCATTTCCATTCGAAGGCGAAGAAGATCCGGATTTAATAAATGCGGGCAAACAAACAATTACAACGGTACAGGGATCTGCTTTTTTTGATTCAGCGATGAGTTTTGGAATGATAAGAGCCGGAAAAGTTGACCTCACAATTTTAGGTGCAATGGAAGTAAGTGAAAACGGCGATATTGCAAATTGGAAAATTCCGGGAAAAATGGTTAAAGGAATGGGTGGTGCTATGGATCTTGTTGCATCAGCAAAACATATAATTGTTGCAATGCAACACGTAAATAAAGCCGGAGAATCCAAATTACTTCCATCATGTTCATTACCATTAACAGGTAAACGGTGCGTCAAACGGATTGTGACTGAATTGGGAGTATTAGATGTACTTCCACAAGGTGGATTTAAATTGCTCGAAAGAGCCCCGGGCATAAGTGTTGAACAGATTAAAAATGCAACAGCCGGAAAATTAATAGTAGAAGGAGATATTCCTGAAATGAAAGTGTAATTTTTTTTATTATCAAAGAGAACTTCATTTTTACACAGTTCAAAAAAATAATATATAAATTATGTATAAAAAAAAGCTGGAGAATAAGACCTCACTTTTAATTGTATGTATTATTTCTATTATTATCGTAGTAAGTCACTTTAATCTCCCTAAATATAAATTTAATGATTCTTTCAAAGAACTCACCTTCGATGTAACGTCATACTATTTATATTTACCAATGTCTTTTATTTTTCATGATCCGGGTATGAAAACGAAGGCAATAGACTCTTTGCACACTAAATATAAATTTTCACCGACGCTTTTTCAAATTCACAATACCGAAAACAACACTCGTGTCCCAAATTACACAATCGGAATGTCGTATTTTTATTTTCCATTTTTTCTAATTGGACATTTGTGGGCGCTAAATTCTGATTATTTGAAAGATGGCTTTTCTCCTCCATATCAAATTGCAATTTCAATAGGAGTATTTCTGATAATTTTACCCGGCATATTTTTATTGAGAAGATTGTTAATTCAGTGGTTTAATGATCGCGTTGTTTCCATTTCTTTGATAATTTTATTTTTAGGAACCAATTATTTCAGTGAAGCAATTAATAATTATCTACAACCCCATGCTTTATTGTTCACCTTGTTTGTTATACTGTTATACTTTTCTAAAAAATGGCATGATAACAACAGCTATTTATCTGCTTTCATAATTGGAATAACTGCAGGCTGGATTACATTAACCCGCCCGTCAGACATTCTTTGTTTTTTAATTCCTGTCCTTTGGGGAATTTATGATAAAGAATCCTTGATTTCAAAAATTCAATTACTAAAAAATCAATACAGGCATGTATTGATTCTTTTATTAGCAGCAGTCATTCCTTTTATTCCTCAATTTATTTATTGGAAAATTACAACAGGAAATTACTTTTATTATTCATATAAAAACACGGAAGGTTTTGATTTCCTTTCACCGCACATATTAAATGTTTTATTCAGCTTTAAGAAAAGCTTGTTTATTTATACACCATTATTAATTTTCCCCTTAGTCGGACTTTTTCTACTTCCCAAACGACTTCCGGCTCAAAAGAATTTCATTATATTATTTACCCTCATTAATTTTTATTTATTAAGTAGTTGGGCAGCCTGGTGGAATGGCGGCAGTTTTGGAATGAGGTATTTTGTTCAATCCTATTCGATCTTGTCTATCCCATTATGTATATCTGTTGAGAGAATTTTAAAAATGAATATTAAAAAGTATTTTATTTTTTCAATTATTGCTTTTTTAATTTTCTTAAATCTTTTTCAAACATGGCAATTTGTTAATTGGATATTACCTGAAGATAGAATGACATTCAAGTATTACAAAAAATCATTTTTAAAAACAAATGTTACGGAAGAAGACAGAAAGTTAACAGAAGTAATAAGAAGCATAGATTATACAGAGAGTTTTGATAATGAAAATGAATACAATCATTACTTGTTAGCGTATTATAATTTTGAAGATAAGAACTCAACCACTATTGATTCAACAAAATTAAGTACTAAATATTTTGGTTCACCTCCTAAAAGTGCTCTGTTATCGGAAAAAAATCCATACTACCCAACGTATAAAATTCGTTATGATCATCTTGTCAAAGAACAATTGGATCATGTTTGGTTAAGAGTGACATTTGATTATTATTCGGAGATAGATATTAAAGAAAATCCGGCTTCGTTAGTTATTAATTTTCCCCACAATAAATATAATCTGAAATACAGAGCATTTGATTTAGATAAATATAAATTTGAAAAAGGAACCTGGAATTCACTTAAAATTGATTACATGACTCCATTTCCCTATTCTGAAAAAGATTATTTTGAAATTTATATTTGGTACAGAGGGAAAAACGAATTATATATTGATAACATAAAAATCGAAGTTTACGAAAAGAAGTAATTATTATTTTATATGAATATTCTTATTAACTATTAGTATAATCTTGATTTATTACCATGATGATTAACAAGCTGTCGATAGTTATTCCCTGTTATAATGAAGAAAGAACAATACATTTAATACTTGATAAAATCAGGCAAGTAGTATTATTAAATAATATTAAGAAAGAATTTATTGTTGTTAATGATTGTTCAGACGATAAAACCCGTGAAGCGATTGAAAACTATTTTATTCAATTCAAAGAATTGGATTTTAAATTATTTAATCATGAAATTAATAAAGGTAAAGGCGCCGCAATTCATACGGGAATTTCAAAAGCAACCGGAGAGTATTTAGTTATTCAGGATGCGGACCTTGAGTACAATCCAAATGAATTTAATTTGCTGCTTCAGCCGGTAGTCGATGGTTTTGCTGATATTGTTTTTGGGTCCCGGTTTATGGGTGGAAACCCTCATCGAATTTTATTTTTTTGGCATTCGATTGGCAATAAATTTTTAACTACCATTTCAAATATTTTTACGAATTTGAATCTTACGGACATGGAGACATGTTACAAATTATTTCGTACTGATATAATCCAGGAAATTAAATTAAAGGAAAAGCGATTCGGCTTTGAACCTGAGATAACTGCAAAAGTTTCCAGAGTAAAAAATGCCAGAATATATGAAGTTGGAATTTCTTACTATGGACGTACTTACGAAGAAGGGAAAAAAATTGGATGGAGAGATGGTTTATGGGCGATCTGGTGTATTTTGAAATATAATATTTGGGATAGATAAAGCATGTATCTTTTAATATAAGGTTTAAAATATTTTTATTTAAAATAATTTCTGTTTTATTTTAAAAAGAGAAAATAATTTTGGATTATAAATCTGCTAAGAATCATTAATTTTTAAAAGTATATAATAAAGCAATCAATTTGTATTTTTCTTCAAATGGTTAAATTAATTTCAGATCATGAATCCAATTTTCAACTAGCAACATTTCATCAAGCCCTATAAAATTGTTTTCCGTCATCATCTTATAGCAACGTAAAAGATTCTCTTCAATATTTTCAACTCCATTTTTTAAATCAAGTTTTTCCAACAAAACACATATCTTCGAATTATTAAGATATCCCGGAACTTCATCTTCGAAATCTTTAAGCAGGCTGTGCTCATTTCTCTCTTGCCAAACAGTGGAGTTGTGAAAAAGTATGGGCCAGCCACATGTCCAGGCAATGCGCTGTGCAATAAAACTTCTCCAGATATCAGTCATTCTAAAACTACAATAAGAAGGAAGATACAACAAAGGAAATGCTTCTTTAAACCAGGTTGTATTTTGGCTATTGAAAGGACACCAGGATTTTTCACCAGTTACAACAGGTTTTCGTTTTTCAAAATTTAACGGTAGTTTTTGTGTCATTCTGTAAACAGCATCTACATCCGGGTTTTCATCCGCCAATCCTTGTTGAATAGGACATAGGACATTTTGAATATTTTCTTCAATAGGTTCATGAGGTGAAGCAAGATATTCCAGTGGAAATCCACGCGGCCAAACGTTATTTTTTGAAAAATATTTATATACATTTATCCAACCTTCACCACGTATTTTATTTGACAATACATTTCTTTCTCTTTGATTCCAAAATTCAGTACGAGGAAAATTATCATCATCAGTTTCTATGATTACCTCTTGATTTTTTGCTAATAGATATCCTATATTTTTCCTGGAATAATGTTTTTTGGGAAGAGACTTTGCCAGACGAAAATTTAAGTTCTCCTGATCTTTTATCGAAAAGTAACGGCAACCGTCAATGTTAAAATCAACCGGTGTTTTAACGTCTCCAATGACGATAAAATCAATATTTTGCTTTTTTGATTCTGCCGCAATGGATTTCATAACTGCATTTGGTGCAGAAACAGAAGTAATAATAATTGAAGTATTTGAATTAGCCATTAGAGAGAAACGGGTCTTAGTGTTATGCGGCGCCAAAAGTAGTACAAGAGAGCTTCAATAGAATTAATTATTGCCTTTTTCGAAACACTCGGTGAAGGAGCCTTATATGAAATTGGGATTTCAATACTTTTATAGTTTCGTAATAAATAACGAATCTCTGTCTGATAAAAGTGTGCTTTTGAACGAAGCGGATAATTTGTAAATAATGTTACTATGCTTCTATGAAATCCCTGATAACCGGATGTCATGTCATGAAGTTTTGTGCCAAGTAAAATATTCGCAAGAACAGTACCTGTTTTAGATAAAGAACGACGGTTAGCAGGGGAATCACCCATTGAGCCGCCGGCAATAAATCTGCTTCCATAAACACAAAGATATTTTTCGGATAATAGTTTAATAAAATCTTTTAGTGAAGCCGGATCATGAGAAAGACCCGCATCCATTTCGATGATAAATTCTGAATCAGAGAGCAGGGCTTCTTTATATCCGCGAATGTATGCATCAACTACATTTTTATTTTCGGGCGCCCAAATGCAATTAAAACGTGAATCACTTTTGCTTAATTCCTTACAAAGCATTAAAGTATTGTCTTTTGATACATTATCAACAACAAGATAAACTTTACCATTTGGAAGTTCATTTAGTGCTTTTTGAAGAGTATTTACAAATGGTGTAAAATCAGCCTCTTCATTTGCCATTGGAATTACTAAAGCCCAGGAGTGTAAGGACATAAATCTTTCAGCATAAATTAAAGGTGCAAGTTAGAAAAAACGATCGACGTTAAGCATATAAGTCCATTTACAGTTAAGATAATATCAGTGTTGTTGCTTTCTCAGGAAAACTTGTTCGGGATTATTTGCAGGAATCGCAGCGATGAGTTTTTGAGTATATGGAGATGCCGGCGAATTATAAATTTCTTCCGGATCTCCCATTTCTTCAATCTTGCCTTTATTCATTACAATCATTCGGTCACTCATGAATTTAACAACAGAAAGATCATGAGAAATAAAAATGCAGGTAAAATTTAATTCACGTTTTAATTCATTCAGAAGATTGAGGATTTGAGCCTGTATGGAAACATCTAAAGCAGAAACTGACTCATCACAAATAATGAAGTCGGGTTGAAGAGAAAGTGCACGTGCAATACAAATTCGCTGGCGTTGTCCACCACTGAATTCATGTGGATAACGGTTGAAGTGTTCTTCTTTCAGATCTACGCGTTCGAGCAATTCAAAAACTTTTTGCTTACGGTTTCCCGGAAATAAGTTATGAACTTTCATGGGCTCGAGAATGGCATTTCCAATAGTCATTCTGGGGTTGAGAGAAGAATAAGGATCCTGAAAAATAATTTGAATATGTTTTCGCATTCTTCTTAATTCCCGTCCATAAAGTGAAGAAAAGTCGAACCCTTTAAAATATACTTTTCCTGAAGTGGGTTCAATAAGCCGAATGATTGCACGGCCAAGCGTTGTTTTTCCACACCCTGATTCGCCAACAAGGCCAAGAGTTTCTCCGGGATAAACATCAAAACTAATATCATCAACAGCGTTTACATAATCAGTTACTTTGCCAAATACTCCCTTACGAATAGGAAATTTTACACTAATATTTTTAACCTGAAGGATTGGAGTTTGTGAAAATAATTTTTCATGCAATAATTTCGTTACTTCTTTGCTGATTTCATTTTCAGGATTAATAACAGAACTATTTATTTCCGTAATCGTACCATCTTCATTTTCTTTCATGAAATCGCGAACAGTGGGTAGAATACGCAATCTCTTATTCAATGGCGGACGACAAGCAAGCAGGCCTTTCGTATAAGGATGTTGAGGTCGATAAAACACATCGCGAACATTTCCTTCTTCTACAATTTTTCCTTTATACATAACAATGACACGGTCAGCTATTTCGGCAACAACCCCCAGGTCATGAGTAATAAATAATAGGCCGGTATTGTTTTCTTCCTGTAACATTCGCATAAGTTCCAGAATAGTCGCTTGAACGGTAACATCAAGAGCAGTTGTAGGTTCATCAGCAATAAGAACAGAAGGATTGCAACTCATTGCCATAGCAATCATGACACGCTGTTTTTGTCCACCGGATAGTTGATGAGGAAATGAATCAAACATTTGGACAGAACGGGGTAGTTTTACTTTTTCAAAAAGAGCAATAGTTCTTTCACGAGCTTCAGTGGATGTAATTTTTTTATGAAGGATAATAGCCTCAGCAACTTGTTTACCACAAGAAAAAACAGGATTTAAAGATGTCATGGGTTCCTGAAAAATCATTGCAATATCATTGCCGCGAAACTTCTGCATTTCCGATAGCGGCAAGTCAGTTAAATTTATTGAATCGTTATTAGGTGTTTGATAAATTACATTTCCCGAAATTTTTCCTTCTGTCGGAAGCAATCTCATTATAGAAAGCGCTGTCACAGATTTCCCTGAACCAGATTCACCTACAATACCAATAGTTTCACCTTTATTGATCGTAAAACTCAAATCATTAACGGCATGAACAATTCCTTCTATTGTATCGAATGATACTTTTAGGTTTTTAATTTCAAGCAGGGGAGTAGACATGTTTAAGTAAAGATAACAGTCCCGATTCAGAAAATATTCTTTTGAAAAATATATTCTTTAACAATTAATTGTGAAGATAGAAATATTTGAGTCAATAAGATTTTAAGATTTGTCAACGAGGCACATGAAGCCAGTTTTGATTAAACCGTTTTTAAAAAACACAAGACTAGTATTTTATAACACCTAATTTTTTCAACTCCCAAAAACATTTTGCAGTAGCATTTATATCAACTTCGGCATTATGTGATTCTTCAAAAGAGGAATTGAATAGTTTTGAGTACAATTCGGAAAGTTTTGGCCATTTGAAGCCATATGGGCCATCAAGTTTACAATAGTTAGTTGATTGTTCCATGGTACAAATTTTCTTTTTTCCGGAAAGAAAATTTTCCATTTTTATCCTTAAAAACTCAGCACCAATTATTTTTTCATCAAAACTAATATTGTGCGCCACTATATAATCTGACTGTAAAATTGATTTTTTAAAATTATCTAAAACTAAAGATAAAGATACACCATCATTTAAAGCTTTTTCATTTGTAATTCTATGAATTGCTGATGATTCTTTTGGTATAATAAAACCTTCGGGCTTGATTATATAATTTCCGCTATTTATTTTGTTACCATCTTTATCAAAAGTTAAAAAGGCCAGCTGTACCAACCTTGGCCAATTATTAAAATCAGTAATTGGTGCTTTCCAATTCTTTGGTAAACCTGTTGTTTCGGTGTCAAAAAATAAATACATTTTTAGTTTGAAAGGTTATCGAATATGAACGAATTAGAAATCACAAATTTTTAAGCAAAATAATTTTTCAAATTAATCAGCAAATACTATACGGTTAAATTAATCTCCAGTTCACCCTGTATGTTTTTTAAAGGCGAAGCAATGGCATTTACATATTGATAATTTCCTTCTCTGTTATTATTTATTGAAAGTTGAATTGGACTTGCTTCACTTTGTATTGCATTGACTTTAAATTGTCCCCCCGCTTCACTATAATAAACATAAGGAGCTCCCGAAGACCCAAAGCGAAAATATCCTCTAATCAGATAACGCAAACCGTCCATTATATAATTCCCACCAATTTTATCAGTAAAAGCCGACCAATTATCCGAATACCCTTCAATAGAAGCATTATTTAATAACCTGCCGAGGAAACTACCGGGAGAACTTTGTAAGCAATAAAAATTGGTGATTGAATTATCCAGGATTGAAAAATCTACACTCAACTTTGGCAATTTATTAATTATTTCATTTGGAGTATTTACTATTTTATACAAAGCAATATCATCGCTGTAAAAAGCTTTTTGTAATTCTAATTCAATAATAAAAGTATGGCGTTTTAAAGACGGCTCAGGAAACGAATTGGAACTGGTAAAATTTCTTGTTAAATCAACATCGTTATAAAATAAATTTTCTTTAAATTGAACAATTAAATGTGGAATACAAATATTTTTTTGTCCTAGGGTTACCCAGCGGTTATCAAAATTAATTTGTTTGAAAACATCAATAATAGATTTAGATATATTTGGATCGGCGATATTCGAATAACGTTTATTCGTATTCAAATCGAGTTGATAATATTGGTTCAATAATTGATTTTGTGCTGGATTTAATTTTGAAATAATTTCTGATTGAAAAATTGATTCGTCCATTGAATTTACAATTCCACTTTCAGTTTTTAAATTATGCGCAACAGAAAGGATATATCCATTTCCTATATGAAAAGCGCAAATATTGTTTGCAAACTGTTTTCTTATAACGTCATTGGAATTATAAACCCACATTATCCTGAACAAGGGAGATGTCTGTTCGTTTATTAATTCTAGTTTTCTATTAATCATTATGTAAATATTTATTCCGGATAAAATATATGAAATATTTCACAAAGATATGTTTTATCTTAGAATGAAAGATATAAAATAAATTAAGTATGAATTTATTAAGAATAAATATTCATTTACATGTACATCTCAAATTATAAATATAAAAAAGAAAACAATGCCTACTTATAGATATATTTTTCAAACTTATGAAAATTACTTTCTTTAACTTTTAACAACCGACTTGCATCAGCACCATTAACTTTACCGCTTTTGTAAAAATCCATTACGATATTTGCAAAAGCCTTACTACTTCTTCTTAATTGCATTATATAATAATTAGGGCCCCCAGACGATTTCTTTTTTTGGGATTCTTTTAAAAGAAAATCTTTCCAGGCACTATCTGCTTCTTTGCGCAAAGAATTATATTTTTCACTATCAATTAAACGAAAATTTAGTGCACGATTTAAAAGTGCCGCATTACTTACTCCCAATTTACGACTTACGCGCGAAATATTTTTAATTGTTAAAACGTCTTGTTTAGGTAACATAGCTGTTAATTCATCTTCGGGCAACAATGCTTTAACAGCAACTTCATTACAAAACTTTTCAACGGGATGTATACCGGGAGTATTTGTCGTATTTATTTCTGTCTCATTTGAAATCCCTGAAACGCCAATCCATATATGTGCTAGTTCGTGCAACAATGTAAAAATTTGTCCATGATCCCAATCATCGCTATTTAAAAAAATAAAGGGCGCATATTTATCGGCAATTACGAAACCTTTGAAGAGATCACTGTCTAGTTTTAATCTTGTATGATAATTACTGCTTAATGAAATAAAAATCCTTTTACTTTCTGCTTTTTCTATCCAATACTTCAATGGTTTTAGACCGGATGGTATATTACCAATGGCAAGAGTTTTTCTTATGTCATTAGCTACCGCATCCGGAGAACTTTTAATATTATACTTTCCTGAAAAGTCTAATTTCTTTTCCTTCTTTTTTTTGAGAAAATTACTTAGCCATTCTTGTTTTTCCTGAACTTCGCGCATCATGAATATTAAAGAAGTATTCAATCCATCTTCTTTATTACGCCGGAAATCTTTTAAAGCAGGGAAATCTTTTGGAACAAACTGCAGGAAAAAGACATCAATAGGTCTGCGGTATAAACGCGCTAATTTTTCGACTTGTTTAATAGTCGGAAAATCTTTACAATCCGGAGATTCCCATTCTTTTATTCTCTCAATTTTACATGTTTTCGAAATAGTAGAAGCACTTTTTTCAAGAGAAATTTTAGCGGTCTTACGAGCCCATTTTAATATTTCCGGATTGCTTTTTACTTTCGAACTCATATCAATTTAGTTTAAATGCTGTTAAATTTTTAATACGAGATTATTTATTTTTCAATAAAATGTTTACGATTTAATACAAATATAATTTATTTCCAGAATAGAACACGGGAGAGATTAATTAAGGAAAATTTTGAATTCGGTCATATTACAATAATTTTACTGACATTTGTATACTATCACGAACGCATATTAAGAAAAGATACATTTGCAAGACGCTTTTATACAGGAAAGACTAAAGAAATATTTTTTAAAAGTGAAAAATTTATTAGTGAATGAATGACAAGGAAATACTAGAACTTAAAAATATTTTAAAAGAAAAAGCGGCGCAAATTCTTCAATCACGAATTAATACTTCATCAAATGCAATGCTGGAAGCCCAAAATGCAGCCAATGAAGAGGGCAAAAGTAGTGTAGGAGATAAATATGAAACTTCGCGGGCGATGGCGCAAATAGACAGAGATATTCATGCTCGTCAATTAGAAACAGCACAAAAAGAATTGAGTTATTTACAGCAAGTGGACATGAACCACTTTTGTAATAAGGTGGAAGCAGGTGCTTATGTTTATTCTAATCAGGAAAAATATTTTTTTTTAATTGGCTTGGGCCCGGTAGAAATAAACAATGAAAAGATAGTCTTTCTGTCTATCAGCTCACCGATTGGAAAAATATTTTTTGGAAAAAAAGCAGGAGATAAAATAATTTTTAATAACAAAGAAATTTTGATAAAAGAAATATTTTAAAGAAAGAAATTATCACATTATTTTAAATATTTATTTTAATCAGGGAAAATTATATGTTCTGGTTTTATTAAATCCTCACAACGAAATTTTTTAAATATTTGTGCGACAGTAAGAACATCTTTTTGACAATATTTTACGATTCTTTCAATATTATTTTCTTCCCAATAGACTTGCCAGACATTACTACCATCGATATCGTCTTTAGGTGTTTGAATTCCAAATACAGAAGCAAGCAAAACAAGTGTTGTATAGGATTTATAATCTCCGAACTTCCAAAGATCCATGGTATCTAAATGTGCAACTTCCCATGGTTTTTTACCTGCTATATTGAGTATTGAAGGTAATGGAACTTGATTTATAAGAAACCTGCGACATAAATAAGGAAAATCAAATTCTTTTCCATTATGTGCGCAGAGAAGTTTGTCGGGGGAGAAGTATGATTTTTGAATAAGATCAGAAAAATCATTCAAAATTTTCTTTTCATCATGACCAAAAAATGATTTAATCCGAAATTCATTAGCGTCTGCAAATACGCCAACCGAAATGCATATAATTTTTCCGAATTCAGCATAGATTCCTGCACGGCGATATACAGAAGCAGGTGTTTCATCAACACCTTCATTCCTAAAAGTGGAAAACTTCCTATCCCATAATTCAGAAATTGATTCAGGCAAATTTTCGTATTTACTAAATTGAGGCACGGTTTCAATATCTAAAAAAAGAATATTTTTAAGATTTATATTTTCGAGCATGTTTCGCTATTTATTAATTTATTCTAACAAAAATAAGCGCATACTTATACTAATACAACCAATATAAGCAGAGAAAAATTTAACGTATCATTACACCTCGTTTATTTAAAACGGGTATAAGAGTAAAATTACTTTCACTGATTGTTTCAGGCAGGAAAATATATTTCTTATCATAAATATGGGTACCTAAATAAAAGCTTACCCAAAATTCATTACTTAAACCAAAAAGATTATCCATAATAGGTTCTATCTTTGCATAGTCTTTTGCTTCAACATTTCCTATGAGGTGACGCAAGACAGAAGTTTTAACATCACGGCCTTCAAAAGTTCCATATCCTTTGGAGCTAACAAGTACATTACTTATTTCCTGATCATAAAGATTTACAAGATAAGCATTCCACACAAGCGCACCTTCGTCATTGGGTTCATGAACGATGGCAACAGCAATATTTTCAACAACAAGAAGAGGTATGTCTTTAAGCATAATTAACTGCAAAGATAAAAGAAATCGGGATTTTTATTTACTTCTTTGTTCCGAAATTAGTAAGAACACCATCGGTATAGGTAATCATATCGGAGTAGTTGTTGTTTTTATCTTTTTCTCCGCGAATTTTTCCTAGTCGCACAATAATAATATTTTCATCAGGGATTATAATAATGTATTGGCCGAGAATTCCCCTGGCATAAAAAACCTTATGTCCTTTAAAAGTCATTAACCACCAATGATATCCATAAAAATCAACCGGTTTTCCATTTTCATCCACACACCCATTAGAGACAATAGATTCATTAATATAATTATAGGGAACAATCATATGGCCATTCCACATTCCATTATTCAAATATAGTTTGCCAATTTTTGCAAAATCACGGGCATTGGAATAAAAACAACAATATGTTTTTTCAATACCATTCTGACGATCGAGCGACCAATAAGCAGGTTGTGTTGCACCAATTGGTTTCCAAAGATACCTCGCCGCATAGTCAGAAATTTTCATACCTGATGATTTTGAAATAATCATTGAAAGTAGAACGGTATTGCAACTCATATAACGGAAAATTTTTCCGGGCTCTTCAATAACCTTAAGCCCCGTTACAAGTTTTTTAAGATTGGTTCCATAATATGCTTTGGTAGTTAAAGAGAAAAGACTATTGTAACTTTCATCCCAATTAAGCCCGGAACTCATAGTCAGTAAATGCCGAACTTTTAATTTACCATTAGCACCATTTTTAAATTCCGGTATGTATTTGCCTACGGAGTCATCTAATGAAATTAGTCCATCGCGGATTGCAATACCCACAAGAACACTAACAATACTTTTTGACACAGAAAAAGAATTGCTAAGTGAATTTTGTACAGAATTATCCCAATACTGTTCATATAAAACCGAATCATTTTTAATTACCAGAAATGCAACACTTTTATTTCTATTTAACTCATTGTTTAACTCATCAGACAACTTAATTTTATTGTATTGTATCGAAACCGGCCAAGGCTGAGGTACGCTATCATTGATAATTCGGGTATTAAAAATGTTAATATCATCGATACCCGGATAGGTATAAATTAGAGTTTTATAAATGTAAGCATTGCCTGTTATCCAGATTGCTATCATTAAGCTAACTATAATAATACCGATAGTCCATAAAAAACGTGTCCAAAAATGTTTTTTCGGCTTGTCTTTTGTCATGCCCGTAAATTACATCGAATTAAAGATGAATTTTAGAGTATATCCAAAAATTATTCAAGATCCATGTTTATATATATTGTGGTTTAAACACTATTTCGTATTTACTCGTATTTAATTAAAAATGGGTACTAGAAAAATTATATTTCGGGGTTTATTAATTCGCAATATTGTTTAAAAAATTATTACCTTAGTTAGAATTATGTAAAAAATAAAATTAATGAAAACAACATATTATTTTTTTCTTTTTCTTTTCTTCAGTTTAAATGGAAACGCGCAAGCTCCAAATAATAAAATTTGGGATTATAGGTATGGAGGAGCCGGCTCCGAGTTACCTGGAACAATAATACAAACCCTTGATAATGGGTTTCTAATTGGAGGGTATTCTTTTTCGTCATTAAGTTTCGATAGAACCGATTCAACAAAAGGTAATGCAGATTATTGGATAGTCAAAACAGATAGCGCAGGAAATATTTTATGGAACAAATCCTATGGAGGCAGAAATGGAGATTATATGACATGTGCAATTGCAATACCTGATTCCAGTTTCTTGCTCGGTGGATTTTCAAACTCTGATAGTAGCGGCGATAAAACACAAAATAATAAAAGCCTCAATTCAACATTATTTGATTTCTGGGTTATACGAATTGATAAAAATGGAAATAAAATCTGGGATAAAACATATGGCGGCGCACAAAATGATAATCTTCATAAAATGTTGCTTTTAAATAATAATTCATTTCTTCTCGGTGGCGCAACACTTTCTGACAGCACAGCCGACATGTCTCATCACTCATACGGAAACAGAGATTACTGGATAGTAAAGATCGACAGTAATGGAAATAAATTATGGGATTTTAATTATGGAGGAACACTTTATGATTATTTATATACAATTAATTCAACATCTGATAATGGATTTATTTTAGGAGGGGACTCGAAATCGCCTGCCAATAGCTGTAAATCACAAGACAGTATTAGCCCTGCAAATGATTATTGGATTTTAAAAGTTGATTCAAATGGACTTAAAGTATGGGACAAAACTATAGGCGGAGATGCGGTAGATAATTTTTCAGATATATTAATATTACCCGGCGACAAAATTTTAATTTGTGGAACAAGTAATTCTGAAATTGGATACGATAAATCAGAAATGAATCATGGTAATATAAGTTTTGATTTTTGGATTGTTAAAACTGACAGCCTCGGAAATAAATTATGGGATAAAGTTTATGGCGGAATCGGTAATGATGATGGAATTTATAATGTTTCAAAAACTAATAACGGCTTTCTCCTTACCGGAACGTCGTATTGCGACATCTCAGGCGATAAATCAGAATATAACATTTTTAATAATGAACAAGGCTGGACGATAGCTATTGATACTCTTGGAAATAAACTGTGGGATAAAACACTTCCATCCGTTGCTCATGTTGAATTCTGCCAAGGTTTACAAACGAAAGACAGCTGCTTTGTTTTTCTTTCTTTTACAGATGTTGATGGTGGAGACGTTTCACAACAAAGAGAATCATCAAGAGATTATTGGTTCGTTAAATATTGTTTCAGCAGCTTGCCTACGCCAAATTTTATTTCTGCAAAAAGAACGCTATGCCAAAAAAATTGCCACGATTTTATAAATCTTTCTATGAATGCAACATCTTATCAATGGTTTTTTCCCGGTGGAAACCCTTCTTCTTCTACACTGGTGAATCCCCAACAAATTTGTTATGACGACACCGGTAGGTTTGAAGTAACACTTATTGCAATTAATAATACCGGCTCAGATACACTCACATTTCCAAATTACATCACGGTGTCTCCGCAAATTCCTGCTTCAAGTATATCTCAAAACTATGATACTCTATTTTCAATACCGGGATATTTTTCTTATCAGTGGTATATTGATTCTACACTAATTTCCGGTGCAACAAGTTACTATTATCGGGCTAATCTTAATGGTGATTATGGTGTTTTGATAACCGACAGTAATGGTTGTTCTGTTTTAGTTGAAAAGCCGAATGTTATTACGGATATAACCGAAACTAAAAAATTGAATGCTGAATTAAAAATCTTTTATTCATCAGGAATAATTTATCTTAATATTAACTCTGAAATTCAATCCTCTTACTTTCTGGAATTGACAGATGCATTGGGAAGAATTATTAATAAAGAAAAGCTCATTCTACAAAAAGGAAACAATACATTTTCAATTCCTGCCAATAATATTTCCAAAGGAATTTATTTTGTAAAAATCTGGAATTCAAAACGAGAGAAAACTCAAAAATTATTAATTAATTAACCCCCTCTGCGCGAAAAAACACCTTACAATCACATTTCGAAAATGGTGTGAAGCCAGTATTTCATAGGATAAAATTATCACGCAGAGATCGCGGAGCACGCAAAGAAACACCCCCTCTGCGAGCTTAGCTTGTGCCATGAAGTAAATGAATGCGAGTTCATTGACATGCTTTGATTAAGATGATGGAAGTACTAATTAATTAGTACCTGACCCATTGACAGCGCTATTCAGGTGGAGCAGTCAAACGACTCTACGCTGCTAATGCTGTAAAGCAAAGGTGGTGAACGTGTAGAGAAAAGCGTTAATAATAACGCACGTATAGTAAATAAAGATGAACGAAAGTGAATCCACCGATGAAGTAACGAAACCGCCAAGACGTCTGGCAAAATCACTCTATGCTAAGGGAGATGAAAAGAATGTAACGATTACCTGATTATTGGTTACGTGCCGACCGTTATACAGGGGACATGATTATTTACCGGGCTTGATCAAAGAACTTGGGAGATCCTGTAGGGAACCATTATCCAAGCGAAACAGAAAAGAGCTTTCAAAAAGAAACGGAAGAGGACTCACAGAAACGCTCTAGGAGAATGCTATAGGAAGTCGGACAATGTCATAGTAGTGATGAGGTATTGGAAACAATAAGGAGCGAAGGGCATTGGTAATTCTAAGTGAACAACAATTAAACAACTTGATTAAATTCAAGGAAGGGATTAAATGGATGTACACGTAATTAAAACAGTACCGATCACCTATGAAATGGTGGTTGAATCGTACCAGAAGGTAAGACGAGGAGGGAAAGCATCAGGGGTAGATGAACAAAGCTGGGAAACATTCGATAAGAATGCAGAAGATCATTTGTACATGATCTGGAACCGTATGACATCAGGCAGCTATTTTCCTTCGGCAGTAAGAGAGGTCGAGATACCGAAGAAAGATGGTCGAATGAGAAAACTAGGTATTCCAACCTTACGCGATCGCATTGCGCAAAGCGTTGTAAAGGAATACATGGAAAAGAAAATCGACCAACACTTTCATGAGCATTCTTATGGTTATCGCCCCATGAAAAGCAGTCATCAGGCACTGGAACAGGTAAGAAAGAATTGCCTGACACAGGACTGGGTGCTAGACATGGACATCGAGAAATATTTTGATGAGATTAACCATGAGTTGATGTTAAAAGCGGTAGAAGCAATGATTGAAGAGAAATGGGTGAGAATGTATGTGCAGCGATGGTTGGAAATGAAAATCCAAACAACAAAAGGAGAACTGATAGAACGAGGAGGAAAAGGAACGCCACAGGGAGGAGTAATCAGTCCGCTGTTAGCAAACCTGTTCTTACATTACGCGATAGATAAATGGCTGGAGAAGAATTATAGTGAGACAGAATTTGTACGCTATGCAGATGATATAATCATACACTGCAAAACAAAACAAGAAGCGGAAGAAATTCTACAAGCTATCAAGGAAAGACTACAGACAGTACATCTAAAGTTGAATGAGAAGAAAACACAAATCGTTTACTGCTCCGACTACAAGAGGAAAGAGAAGCACAATAAAGTGCAATTCGACTTTCTGGGATTCAGTTATCAACCGCGGAAAAGTAAAAGTAAATTTTACGAGAATCGAAGCTACACAATATACACACCAGAGATTAGCAAAGGGAATCAACAGAAGATCAGGGACACGATAAATACAATCGTACACTGGCGAAACACAACCATTGAAATGGAAGATATCGCATATCTATTGAATTCACGACTACGTGGATGGATAAACTACTTTGGAAAATTTGGGAGTAGCCGCCTACGCTCGTCACTTTATTGTTTGGAATATCGGTTAATAAAATGGCTGATGAACAAACACAAGATCACAAGTGTGAGAAAATCTCAAGAACTACTCTTTACAATCAAAACGTCAAAACCAAAACTCTTTTATCACTGGACAAACAAGAAGTACTGTATATTATAAAAGAATTACACGAGCCGTATGATGGGAGACTATCACGTACGGTTCTGTGAGAGGCTTAGGGGCGAAACTCCCCTTTGCCTACTCGGCGGCCTTTGCGTTAAAACACTGTCCTATCAATTTAGTAATACGGTTGGTTAGGTGTAATGATTTTGACTTTGCTTCAAAGGTGGTGGTGAATGTAAAGGTGGATTTTTTTAACGCTGAGGGCGCTGAGGGCGCAGAGAAAAGAGAGCTAAAAGAAATTACTGATTATTCAATTACTATTGGGATCAATCTGGATTATACCACTGGCTATACATTATATACCTATCCGGGAGTTCTTCTAAAAGTTTTCTTTGTTCAGGGGATATCGCTTTTATTTTTTTTGCCGGGGAACCTGCGTAAATAAATCCTGTTTCCACTATTGTATTTTCAAGGACAACAGAACCGGCGCCGACGATGCTGAATGATTCTATAACAGCATTATCCATAATGATAGCGCCCATTCCAATCAGGACATTATCTTGCAACCGGCAGCCATGAATGATTGCATTGTGCCCGATGTTGCAACGGTTTCCGATAATGGTTTTCGCTTTTTGATAAGTACAATGAATAACGGCCCCATCCTGTATATTCACCTGCTTACCAATACGAATACTGTTGACATCGCCTCTTATAACCGCATTAAACCAAATGCTACATTCATCACCCATTTCGACATCGCCAATTATTGTGGCATTATCGGCCAGAAAACAGGTGGCGCCGATTTTAGGTGTAATATTTTTAATGGGTAGAATTAATGCCATATAAGTTTTGTTTGATTTGAACCGAAATAATTTCGTAAATTTATACTTTCAAAATCATTCATGAAATTCAAATATTTTTATTTATCAATACTCATAGCTTTTGCTGCTTCATCTTGTAAGAAGCCGGATGAATTTCCAATAGAACCTATAATTACTTTTAAAGATATTTACTCAAGTCAAAATGCGCAGGGTTTTGATGAAAATATTACAATTAATTTAAGTTTTACCGATGGTGATGGTGATGTTGGTTATAAAGACGTTGGACAAAATCATCCAATCTTTGATGATCCGGCAAGTGAGTATTACAGAAATTATCAAGCAACACTTTTTCAGCTGGTTAATGGAGCATGGGTTGAGCGTCCATCCATAACAGGATTTGGCGGGAGGCTGCCTTATTTAACTCCGACGGTGAAAAATAAATCATTGAAGGGAGATATTTCCTGCGATATTTTTTTGTCATCACTGGCAGTAAAAGATACTTTCCGATTTGATGTATTTATTTATGACCGCTCTTTACACAAAAGTAACATTGTTTCGACGGCGGCGATCGTTTTAAATATTCAATAAAACGGAACCATCAATCTGACCGCAGGGCGGTTCACTTCTCTGATTAGATCTTTCAGATTGATTTTTTTCTGACTGATAACTTCAAATTGTTCATTTTCTTTATTGTGAGAGGCAAGGTACTCCTGTTCTGTTTGTCCGGGTGTGGGAATAAGCAATGCTTTAACTTTTAGTTCTGCAAGATCCATTATTGTTGAATAACCCGGCCGGCAGACAATTTTTTTTGCATTCAATAAAACGGATTTTAATTCATCATCAGGTAGATGATTGTGCCATGTAATTTCTTCTGAATTTATTTTTCTTTCAGAATTCCCGGGCAATCCGCGAATGAAGCAACATTTTTTATTTTGTCCTTTGAGAAGTTTAAAACATTTATTTTCTAAGATAGTCCGTTGTGGTTCCGGGCCGCTTAATAAGACTACGACATCAAAGGGCTCTGCTTCCAGTTCACTTTTGTTTTCACTAAATCGGCTAAGTGGGCCGATGTATTTTGCATGTGCCGGTATTTTTTTTCTATGTGAAAGATCGCCTGAGTAATTAATACTTCCTGCAAAATCGGGAATATAACATTCATCATATCTGCGAATAAAAAATGAAATTATTCGACTGATAACAGGCTCTAAAAATTTTACCCCTTCCGGGCATTTTATCCTTAATTGATGAGTAATAAAAACGGAATAAATTTTCTTATTCCATAATCCATAACAATTGTCAGAAATAACTTCGTTGATTTTGTATTCACTGATTATTTTATTCAGCCAACGATGTTCCTGTATTATTGTTTTGATTATTGAAGGAAGCTGCCTGACCATAGCAGTAACCATTGAATCGTTTTTTGGGTAGGATATATTATACGACGGTTTGTCGATAATTAATAATTCAGGAAAATAATTTTTGAAAAAATCTTTAGCTGTCCCATTTGAAGCGAGAATAACTTCATAACCACGATTTTGCAGTCGTCGAATAATTGGTACACACCTCGTAGCATGTCCTATACCCCAATCGAGTGCAGCAACCAATATTTTTTTTTCTTTCAAAACCTGCATGGACATTGCTTTGTAGACAGATAAAAGTATGATTTATTTATGATTTTCAATCTATTTATCCAGAATTATTTCAAATATTGGAGAAAATAACTTTCAGAAAATTATAAGGCAACCCATTAATCGTTACTCAATTTACTAATTTCACACGCTGTTATGGGAAAAGATAAATTAAAGCGTTTTAAAGAGAATGAAACTTTTACGAACCTTATTCAACCTAAGATTATTTTTCCACCGGAGGATGATGGATTAAAAGGAAATTGGAAAACGGATTTTTTCAAGAATAGCAATCCAATTGTTCTTGAATTAGGATGTGGCAGAGGAGAATATACTTTGAATCTGGCTTCGAAATTTCCGGGAAAAAATTTTATAGGTGTAGATTGGAAAGGAGCGCGATTGTGGAGAGGAGCAAAGACAGCTTTCGAAGAGAAAATATTAAATGTTGGTTTTCTAAGAATTCAAATTGAGAATATCCATTCTTTTTTTGGTAAAGATGAAGTTGATGAAATCTGGATAACATTTCCTGATCCACATTTAGCTACATCAGGTGAAAAAAAACGACTCACTTCTTTACGTTTTTTAAATTTGTACCGCCAATTTATGATTCAGCAGGGAGTTGTAAATTTGAAAACAGACAGTAAGCCATTGTATGATTATTCAATCGAAGTTTTAGAAAAAGAAAAATGTGAAGTACTTATTTCCAGTGATGATTTGTACAGTAAATATGAAGAAGATGAAATTCTCTCTATTAAAACTACCTATGAAAAAATTTGGCTGAAGGAGGGATCAAAAATCTGTTACATTCAATTTCGTATTAATTCTAAAATATGAAGACCTCAAAAAAACTTGATTCATTTTTCGAACAGGTTTATGCCGTTGCGCGACTGATACCTAAAGGCCGTGTAA
Source organism: Bacteroidota bacterium (assembly GCA_031417555.1). Taxonomy (GTDB): domain Bacteria; phylum Bacteroidota; class Bacteroidia; order AKYH767-A; family 2013-40CM-41-45; genus JADKIH01. Next base: position 32,236 of record JANOVV010000065.1, on the reverse strand, counting down.
CTTCTTACGGTGCCATTGCAAAATACCTGGGCACTGCACGTTCGGCACGAATGGTTGGTTGGGCTATGAATGGTGCTCATACGGTTCGACCTACAATACCTGCACATCGTGTTGTAAATCGTATCGGATTGTTAACTGGGAAACATCATTTTCAAACGCCATCACACATGCAAAAGCTGTTGGAAAAGGAAGGTGTTAAGATTAAAAAAGATCAGGTAGTAGATTTTAAAAAACATTTTTGGGATCCGATGGTGGAACTTGAGTTTGATTAGTTGGTGGTAAATTATCAATATAATTTAAAGTGATTTATTGCTGTTTATCTTTATAAAATATTGAATAATGATTTGCTTCTGAATGCTATTGCATTTTAGTTAGGCTAACAATTATTACTTATTAAAAGATAACCAATTTTCTGTTGATTCATCACTAAATTAAAATAAATCGGGAATTCAATTTTATAATTTATTCCAAAACAGATTCTTAAAACTCACAAGTTCCTTTCTGGATGACAAGGTATTTGGATTGGGAGTGCCGTCCACTTGCCGCCAATAAAATTTTGTTACCTATATCAACTTTACTTCGGCGGCAAGTGGACGGCACATTATTATGCGACATGAATGTCATCCGCCGGCTGGCGGAACTTGTGAGTTTTAAGTATCAAAAAAAATCGGGTAAATTTTGTAAAAATATTAGGTGGTGATTCAATATCAACAACTCAATACGGCTTTAGATAAATTAAATATTTGTTAGCTTTATGTTTTATGAATGCAATTGGAATTTGATTTTAGAAGGGTTTAAAAGATTTTTTTATGGAAATAGTATTGCAAAAATCTTATTTTCATTTTCAACTTCGTATCTTTACAATCTATGGAAATTAACCGTGAAAATGTCATCGATGCCTTAAGGAATGTCATCGAACCGGATCTTAAAAAAGATCTTATTACCCTCAATATGATTGATAATATTGAAATTGACGGGAAAAATGTTCGATTTGACGTAATACTTACGACAGCCGCTTGTCCTTTAAAGGCTCTGATTCAGAAAGCATGTATCAATGCCATCATTCATTTTGTGGATGAAAGTGCTAATGTTACTGTAAATATGACGGCAAAAACCACCAGTGGCCGCGAAAGTGAAGATGCACTTTTACCTGGTGTAAAAAATATAATTGCCATTGCTTCAGGCAAAGGAGGGGTTGGAAAATCAACGGTAGCAGCAAATCTGGCCATTGCGCTTGCTTCTAAAGGTGTAAAAGTCGGTTTGATCGATGCCGATATTTATGGTCCTTCACAACATATAATGTTTGGTGTAGAAAAAGAAAGAATACTTGTGAATGAAAGAGACGGAACATCTTTTATGATTCCGATTGAACGATATGGTGTTAAAGTATTGTCTATAGGCATGCTTGTAGACCCAAACAAAGCGATACCGTGGCGCGGGCCAATGGCATCGAAAGCACTTAAGCAATTATTCAGTGATGCAGAGTGGGGAGAACTGGATTACATGCTAATCGATTTGCCGCCGGGTACCGGCGACATTCATCTTACACTCGTAAGTGCAGTGCCGGTGACGGGAGCAGTGATAGTAAGTACACCGCAACATGTTGCTTTAGCAGATGCACGAAAAGGAATAAATATGTTTCAGCTTGAGAGTATAAATATTCCTGTTCTTGGACTGATAGAAAACATGTCTTATTTCACACCGGCAGAATTACCAGATAATAAATATTATATTTTCGGAAAAGAAGGTTGTAGAAAACTTGCCGATGAGTTGAACATTCCATTTCTCGGAGAAATTCCTTTGGTGCAAAGTATTCGTGAAGGTGGAGATACGGGTTTACCGATTGTACTCGATGAAGACACACAGGCAGCGAAAGCATTTCATGAAGTAGCTGATTATTTAGTTCGTAACATTGCCATTCGTAATGCATCCAAACCACCTTCGGTTAGAGTAGGAGCAACAGCGTATTAATTTTTTTATTTTTTTACCATGAAGCGTTTAGAAAATCCGGAAATATACAGGAGAGTTGAAGAGGCATTGAGCCAACTTCGGCCTTATCTTGAAGCGGATAGCGGCAATGTTTCCATTCTTGAAATTACAGAAGATATGATCGTGCACCTACGCTTTCATGGTTCATGCAGTTCCTGCAATATGAGTGCAATGACATTAAAAGCAGGAATAGAACAAGAAATATTTCGTATGGTTCCGGAAATAAAGGGGGTTGTGGCTATACCGGAGGGTTAATTTTATATATTGAAGTCGGACCCTTGGCTCGGAGTAGTCTAGCGCGAGTAATACAATTTGATTAGGATCACCAACTCACCTACGCGTGACTACGCCGCCAAACGTACTTCAATTAGTGCATATTCCGGAAAGGAATTTCAAAATAGAGAATGTAATTCAATCAAGTTAACCAATATTGGTATAAGAACTGCTTCGACGGACATTCGTCCGTTGTTTTGAGTTGTGTGATATTCATCCACCATTAAATGCTCATCGAGTTTAATAATCGACAATATTTGTTAAAAGACACTTAAGGATTAAAGAAATTATTACTTGACGAAGTAATAACCGGTGTAGTTAAACAATCAATCTCCAGTACATTTGGTAATCCGTAATAATTCCGAGCAGAACTAAAAAGATAATCCTGTTCATGGTAAACAATTTTGTCAACAACCGGATTGCGATGTATATATTTCAGTTTTTGCCATGTCACTTTTTCTGTGAACAATTCAATTGCATGATTTTTATCCCTCCATACTTTATGATTTTTATTTTTAGGATGTGTCTTTCCTGCATGAGCAAATTTGTCAAGTAACCATTCCCGGCGACTTTCCGGTGCATTTTCTATTAGAAATATTGCATGCTTAGAAGTGTGACGTTTGAAGTCCCTCACTACATCATCGAGATCAAACGGTATTTTGGTGTTTGCAATCAGGTGCAGATGACTCGGCATCAGACACCAGCCGAAAATGTTTAGCCCTTTATTTTCTTGACAGTATTTCAGCGAATCAACGATTAGTTGTTTCTGAGCTATACGTGTGAACAGATCAATCCAATCGACAATTGTCATTGTTAAGAAATAGGTTTTATCTTTATATATGTTGTAATGAAAGCCACTTCTCATGTTGTAAATATTTTGGGCTAAAATAGGAAGAAGGAATATTCAGATCCATACAGTTTCGGTTTTCATGCTTATATGAACCTGCTTATATTTAATAAAAATGAATGCAGAAGGAAAAAAGCTGTTGCCTATCTATTCGCCGCATCTGATTATGGAATTATTCATAGACGATGAGCCATGAAAAGTGGATAAATATCACACTGCTCAAAACAACGGACGAATGTCCGTCGAAGCGTCGTTGGTTTTGATATATTTGTGAGATGTAGGAAAGCAATATTGGGTTATCAAGTCCATCACAGCTGGAGTTAGACAACGCCGAGCAGTAATTTTAAGATTCGAAAAAAAACCGGCACTGCAGGACAAACAAAACGTATTTCAAATCAACAAATTTTCAAACCATTTACTGTATCAAAAACTTACTCACCTTTTCGAAATAAACATTTTTATCGGTAGAGAAATTTTCAGCATTCGATGGGCTGGCAGGGACGATGTATGTTTGTGTGGCGCATCTTAGTAGTTTCATGTCTACCGGAGTGATCATTTCATCTTGCGGAGAAACGATAAGTAAAACTCCTTTGAGAGTTGGGCGCATTTTATCGCAGGCATACATGGGTTCAAAAGTTTTATCGTAGCCAAAAGGAATAATTACATCTTTTCCTTTTTTCTCTTTTATTTTTTTCTTCATTTGTTCCAGACCGGTCCATGAACCGTCTGCAATAATTTTTCGTGTCTCAGTGCGATTGCAACCTACACCCAAGGAAAGTCCGGCGCCGATATTGGTTCCATACAAATCAAATTTTGTAATTGCTCTCGACTTGCGCAGGTAATCAGCAGCTGCGTTCAAGTCATTAAGAAACTGAGGATAAATATATGTATCAGCATCAATTTGAAAATCGCTGCTGGATCCAAAGCCACGGTAGTCATACATTAAAACATTCCAACCGGCAGAAAGAAATTGTCCGCAGATCTCAATATTATCAGCCATATTTCCATCGCCACTGCCGCTGATAATTACCCAGTTGGTAGTCTTCTTTGCTGTTTCAAAAAACCAGGCATTCAAAGAAGCGCCGTCTTTTGTATTTATTTTTTCTTCCTTGTAAACCATACCGTATTTTTCAGGCTTTACCTTGTATTCACGTGAAGGATTTAAAGCGTTCGATGACTTATTAAGAAATAAAATACCTGCAATTAGAATAATTAGTGATTTCATTTTCATAAATGTTAGTTTTGATTGAAGGGATAAAAATAGTTAAAAGTAAACGGAAAAAAGGATTGAAATATTTACTTTTTTATTTTTTTATACCTGATTCATTTATAAATCAGAATTAAAAAAGAACACCCAGTGTAAATCCGCCAGTTAATACTATTGGGAATTCTGTTCCTCCATAAGTATGACTATATTGATAATCTTCATCACCAGAATCATAGCCATATATTGAATTGTTTTTTCCGGTGGAATGAATGCCATATCCAAAGCCAGCATAATATTCAAAAGTCATCACATTGCCAAGAATATATTGTTTCCCGAAAACGATATCAATGGCGAAATTTGTCTTTTGTGTACGGGTTGGAACAGTGTTAGAATAGTTATAATCATCAATTGAATAAGTGTTGAAAATAAATTCCGGCTTGATATAAAATCCTTTAAGTGCATGAATAAATTTAAGACCGTTATGTAAATATTCTGATCGACTGGTTAAGAATTTCACTCCGCCTTTTACCCAAAATCCGGACGCATTCCTTTCATCATTTATAAAACCCGGACCGATAACGGCCATTTTAATTTCAAGGTTTGTTCCAACCTTAATCATTTTTTCGTAGCCAAAGGCAATATCATTTCCAAGTGGTGAAAAAAATTCGAATTTAATTGAATGCGTTTTATTTCGGACGGCAACTTCCTTATTTGCATCATATGGATCAGGAGTATTAAAATATTTTGTGCCATTTTTATAGGTGATTTCGATTACATCTGATTTTGCAATAACATACACAGGGCCATCAAGATTATTAAAATAGATGTATTTGATTTCATCCAATCCAATTTCAAGAACCTTGGCCTGAATTGTATCTTTTTTTGTTCGGATAATATCCTGTGCCTGAATTGAAATTGTAAAAAACAGAAAAATAAAAAGCAATCTCAACCTGAATTTTGTCATGGCGTTTAAGATTAATACAACTACAATGTAGAATAAATAATCAAACAACAGTCAAAAATAAAAGTTCGGCCAGATGTTCCCGGAATTATTCCACAGTTACTGATTTAGCGAGGTTTCTAGGCTGATCAACGTTACAACCGCGCATGACGGCAATGTGGTATGACAAAAGTTGCAGAGGAACAACTGCAATCAAAGGCATGAGAAGATCATCAGCATCCGGAATTTCGATTACATAGTCTGCTAATTTTTTTACAATGGTATCGCCTTCAGTTACTATTGCAATTATTTTTCCCTTACGCGCTTTTACCTCTTGAATATTGCTGACTACTTTTTCATACGTTTCATTCTTATTTGCAATAACAAGGACAGGCATGTTTTCGTCGATGAGAGCAATGGGGCCATGCTTCATTTCTGCTGCAGGATATCCTTCAGCATGGATGTAAGAAATTTCTTTTAGTTTTAATGCGCCTTCGAGTGCTACAGGAAATCCATAACCTCTTCCAAGATATAGTACATTGCGTGCATCTTTGAATTTAGCTGCAAGGGTTTTGATAATATCATTGGTACCAAGAACTTTTTCAACTTTTGCAGGAATTGCTTCCAACTCAGTCATTAACTGATGAAATCTGGAATCGGTAATCGTTCCTTTGTATCGGGCAATTTGCAAAGCGATCAAAGTAAGAACAGTTACTTGTGCAGTGAATGCTTTTGTTGAAGCCACGCCAATCTCAGGGCCTGCATGGGTATATGCTCCCGCATGTGTAGCTCGCGGAATGGATGAACCGACAACATTACATACTCCGAAAATAGTTGCTCCTTTTGATTTGGCGAGTTCGATAGCTGCTAATGTATCTGCTGTTTCTCCTGATTGTGAAATAGCGAGTACAATATCATCTTCATAAATTACAGGATTGCGGTAACGGAATTCAGATGCATATTCTACCTCTACAGGAATTCGTGCAAGATCTTCAATCAGATATTCTGCGACAAGTCCGGCATGCCAGGATGTTCCGCAGCCGATAATAACGATCCTTTTCGCTTTGGTAAATTTGGTTTCGTATTCTGCAACGCCACCTAAACGAAGAAATCCTTTTTTTGAATCAATCCTTCCACGCATACTGTCCCAGATGGAGCGTGGTTGTTCGTAAATCTCTTTCAACATGAAATGCTCGTAACCGCCTTTTTCAAGTTGTTCGAGTTTTAATTCCAGTTCATGGATGTAAGGAGATTTAACCTGATTGTCAATGGTCTTTACTGTGAGCTGTCCGTCGCGAATGAAAGCAACTTCGCCATCATTAAGATATATTACATTATTAGTATATTCAATAATCGGCGTGGCATCAGAGGCGATAAAGAATTCATTTTTTTCTTTACCAACACCTAAAACTATCGGACTACCTTTTCTTGCACAGATGAGTTCGTTTGGATTGTCTTTTGAAAGTACAACGATAGCATATGCTCCGATTACTTCACCAAGGGCAAGACGAACAGCTTCATCGAGCGAAACATGAGCATTGTCATGAATGTCTTCAATCAGATGAATTAAAACTTCTGTGTCTGTATCACTATTGAATGTATGTCCGCGCTTAATTAATTCTGCTTTGATAGAAGAATAATTTTCGATGATACCATTATGTATGACAGCTAATTTTTCGGATTGAGAATAATGTGGGTGAGCATTTCTATCGTTTGGTTCACCGTGCGTTGCCCAACGGGTATGTCCCATACCAACATGACCGCTTACATCTTTGCCTTTGGTAAAATTTATAAGCTCGCTTACCTTACCTGCTTTTTTATAAACTTTCAGGTCATGATTTAATATGGCAATACCTGCGCTATCATAACCACGATATTCTAATCGTTGTAAACCTTTGATCAGAATCGGATACACATCACGATGTCCGATATAAGCGACAATTCCACACATGATCTTTATTATTAGTACAGTTTAGTATAGAAAAGAGAAAGTTTCATTTTTGTATTTGAATTACTACCGCTTTTAATAATAGCTCTGTTAGCTTCGACGCCGCTTCCGGAAATAATAAGGTAGAAATCGGTATTGCTGATAGTGCCATTGAGATATCTTTGAAGATGACGGGCAATATTAAATGTATATCCATCAGAGGTTGTATTCAGATTTCCACCGTACAAATCGGCTGATTCAAAATAATCAATTGGAAAAACCATTTCGCCGCTTTCGTTTTTTGTGACAAGAAATATTTTAGAGGGAGGATTGTACGGGAGAATTAATTCGCCCGTGGTAATCTTTAATTCCGCTCTGTTTAATAGAATACTGCCAGAGTCAAGAAAATGTTTCAGAAATGGGAACGAAATTTTTGTTTTTACCCCGGCCATTGCCTGAATGTAATTAACAGAATCACCAATTGATGAATCAGCCAGCTGATTACCGACTGGAGTTCCCATATAATTATGCGTAAAATTATTAATTCGGGCACCTGCAAGGGAAAAATTATAATTTTTACTAATTAACGACGTATCATGAAAATAAAGCGTGAGTTTAGAGCTGAAAAAGTTGAAATACGATATGGCTCCGGGTGAATTGACAGGCAAAGAGGCAAGGTAAAGGCCCTTAAAATAAGCCAGCCAATTCGCATTGGAAGAAAGTTCGGTTTTGCCATTTAATGCTACAATGCTGTCGGCCAAAGTTTTGCTTAAAGTAATCCGTAAATGAGGAGAAAGTGTATCAGAACCCACAACGACTTTTGTTTTTGGACGAGGAGTATAAACAAGAGATCCAATAGCGGTTGGATCGTTTGTAAAAATTTTTGATGAATAGTATGAACTGTCGATATGAATATCTTCTGTTAAGTTATAGACGTTTAAAGTTTGAGAACCGGATGTATCACCGTAATATCCTGCATATGCAAGAATAAGAATTAAAGAATCTGCGACAGGCTGAAAGCCGAATGTTGGCGTACCTTCCAGGTTAACACTGGTATAAACTGATGCCACGCTAACACCAAAAACCGGATCGTCGTCGCTTCCGAGCAATTGATAGGATAATTCATCTGTACGAAGGGAATCTTCCGTTTGTGTGGAAGAATTTACAGTTGAAGTGTCGTTAAAAGAAGTGTAAAGTTGATCAGCGGTGGGGAGTAAAGATGTACCAAGCTCATCTTCGTCTTTACATCCGCCGGCGATAAATACGATGAATGAAGATAAGAGTAGTATTAAAAAGGATTTCTTCCAAACAATTATGGAGGAAATCCTTTTTTTAAATAAACTAAAAACTTGATTTATTTCTTTCAAAACCTAACCGGCAATGGGGAGAACCGGAAAAAATTGTTCATTCTTAATTAGTAAGTACAGGTTCTTGTTCGAGGAGTTCATCATAGAAATCGGAGCAAGCAGAAACAAAACCGTTATCGTCTTCAAATGTTTGAAATTGTAAAACGGGTTTATTGGCTTTTTTTAGAAAAGCATCTACTGCAGCATTTTTCTCGTCATTTCCTTTTACAATTCCATCACACCATTTCATAGCTGCGATGTCTATATTAACCATTGTAGGATCTTTGTAAAGTTTAAGATCGTCAGCTGTAACGCCATCCATTTTCATTTTTTTAACGAGATTTGGAGACATTGTTTCTTCAAATTCCTGAGAATAAGAAGAATAAACGACACGGCTATTCTTAAACATAGGATCATCTTTATATCCAGTTTTCACGAAGAAAGGAATTAAAGAAGTCATCCAGCCGTGGCAATGAATAACATCAGGAGCCCAGCCTAGTTTTTTAACGGTTTCGAGAACTCCGCGACAGAAAAACACCATTCTGTCTTCGTTGTCTTTATGAAATTTTTTCTTGGCATCACGAAAAACCGATTTACGCTGAAAATATTCTTCATTATCTATAAAGTATACTTGCATTCTGGCACTTTGAATAGAAGCAACTTTAATAATCAATGGATGATCAGAATCGTCGATGATAAGATTCATACCGGATAAGCGAATTACTTCGTGTAATTGATTGCGTCTCTCATTAATCAAACCGAAACGTGGCATGAAAGTCCGGATTTCTTTCCCTCTCTCTTGAATCCCCTGTGGTAGATGACGGGCGATTTTTGATATTTCTGTCAACTCAAGGAAGGGTGTAATTTCCTGGGAAACAAATAAAACTTTTGCTTTCTTCATTCTTGAGGTTGGATTTATAAATTTGACGCAAAGATAAGCTTTTTGAGGCAGTCCTTCAAGCCTTATATTGACTGAAGGAACGAAAAAGCGGGTTTATTTATTCATTTTTGCAATTATTATTGATGTAATGCATTGATAATTAGAATTCAAGCGTATAATATCAACTAATCCAAATAATACCATTTTAAACGAACATAAAATGCTAATAATTAATAAAATCAGTGAATTGTCGGTTTATTTAGAAAAATATAGAAGCCAGAAAAAGAAAATCGGCTTTGTTCCAACGATGGGAGCCTTGCATGAGGGTCATATATCTCTTGTAAATAGAGCAAAAAAAGAAAATGACATTGTAGTTGTTAGCATATTCGTTAACCCAACTCAATTTAATAATCCTGAAGATTTAAAAAATTATCCCCGAACACCCAAAGAGGATGAAAAAATGTTGAGAGAAAATAATGTCGATATTATTTTCTCTCCAATTGTGGAGGAAATATATAATCCTGATACTATTAAGAAAAATGTTTTAGAGTTAGGTCAGATTGCGGATGTGATGGAAGGGATTCATCGTCCCGGTCATTTTGATGGAGTTGTGCAAATAGTTTCAAAATTATTTGAAATAGTTAAACCGCAAAAAGCCTATTTTGGTGAAAAAGATTTTCAGCAGTTGGCAGTCATTCGTTTAATGGTCAATAAAATTCATTTCCCGGTTGAAATTATTGCTTGTCCGACTGTAAGAGAAAAAAGCGGATTGGCAATGAGTTCCAGAAATCTGAAACTTTCCAAAAAAGGGTTGCAGGATGCTGTAGAGATTTCTAAGACATTATTTTATGTAAAAGAAAACTGGAAAAAATTTAACCCTGCTGATATAAAAGAAAGAGCAATTGAAATGATTGAATCTTCCGGAAAATTAAAAGTAGAATATGTAGAAATTTCGGAAGAAGAATCATTGCAGCCGATAAATGATTGGAATCCTAAAAAACACTTCCGATGTTTTGCCGCCGTTTATTGTGAGGATATCAGATTGATTGATAACATACAATTGTCGTGAAGTGGTTAATGGTAATTATAAAGAAAAACGAATGCCTTAAAACAATTAAAATAAAATGGTCAAAACAATTATTTTAACGATTAACGATTAACGATTTACTATTAACAAATAACCAACTTCCCACAATGAATATCTACCTCGATTACAATTCAACTACGCCGGTAGATAAACGTGTTCTTGAAAACATGATTCCTTTTTTTACTGATAAATTCGGTAATGCGGCAAGTAAAACTCATTCGTATGGTTGGTTGGCAGAAGAGGCTGTTAAGAATGCAAGAAAACAAGTTTCTGATTTTTTAAATTGTGGTGAAAGCGAAATTGTTTTTACATCAGGGGCTACGGAAGCAATAAATCTCGGTATCAAAGGAGTTGCAGAGGCCTATAGTTCTAAAGGGAAACATATAATTACTGTTTCAAGCGAACATAAAGCGGTACTTGATACTTGCAAGCATCTCGAAAAGCAAGGTTTTGAAATTACAGTGTTGCCTGTATTTAAAGATGGGACGATTGATCTAATAAAGTTAGATTCTTCAATTCGCCCCGATACAATTCTTGTTTGTGTTATGCTCGCAAATAATGAAACTGGAGTCATTCAGCCAATAAAAGAAATTGCAGATATCGCTCACAAAAAGGGAACTTTATTGTTTACAGATGCAACACAGGCATGCGGTAAAATAAGAACGGATGTGAATGAATTGAATGCTGATCTTCTGTGTCTTTCAGCACATAAAATTTATGGACCCAAAGGAATTGGTGCGTTATATATTAGAAGAAAAAATCCGCGTGTTACTCTTATAGGTCAGATTGATGGCGGAGGTCATGAAAAAAATCTTCGAAGCGGGACATTAAATGTTCCCGGTATTGTTGGATTAGGTAAAGCCTGTGAACTTGCAGGAGAAAGTTATTGGGAAGATTCTTCTCGTCTTTCTTATTTAAGAACAGTACTTGAACAGAGGCTCACAGAAAATGGAAAAGTTTTTATTAACGGAAGTATTAAAAACAGACTTCCGAATACATCCAATTTATGTTTTAAAGGATTGAAAGCAGAGAAACTTTTACTTTTAATGCCCGAAATCGCTCTGGCAACCGGAAGCGCATGTACATCAGCATTGCCGGAACCATCGCATGTTCTATTATCAATGGGATTAAGTAATGATGATGCTTTTTCTTCAATCAGGTTTTCATTAGGAAGATTTACTACTGAAGATGAAATTAATTATGTTGTAAATAAAATAATCGGGATATCAGATATTAAAAATTATAACGCTTGAGTTAAGTTCTATTAAAATAGAATTTTCAAATAAAGAAGACATCATCTGCAAATTGCTTTCCTTTGTCATACGATTTATAAATAATAAATATGCACGGACCAACGGATCATCATCATGAAGAACATTTTCGGCAGTCAGACACTATCCGGGATATAGTTATTGGCATGTCTGATGGTTTGACTGTTCCTTTTGCGCTTGCAGCAGGGTTAAGTAGTGTTGTAAATACCAATACAATAATAGTAACTGCAGGTCTTGCAGAAATTATTGCCGGTTCTATCGCAATGGGATTAGGAGGATACCTGGCAGGAAAGACTGAAATTGAACATTATGATTCAGAATTAAAGAGAGAGTATAAAGAGATTGAAACGCATTATGAGACTGAGCGAAGAGAGGTAAAAGAAATTTTTGCAGGCTATGGTTTATCCGGAGAATCTCAAGAAATCATTATGAATGAAATGGAAAAGGATCGTGATAAATGGGTAGATTTCATGATGCGTTTTGAACTAGGACTTGATAAACCTGACATTAACCGGGCACGACAAAGTGCCCGTAATATTGGGTTGGCTTATATAGTTGGAGGGATTGTACCTCTTTCGGCTTATATTTTTACTGAAACGCCGGAAAAGGGACTTTTATATTCAGCAATCATAACCGTGTTTTGTCTCTTATTTTTTGGGTATTTTAAAAGTAAGGTTACAGGCCAGAATCCAATTAAAGGAGCATTGAGGACAACGATGATTGGAGTATTAGCGGGAGCTGCAGCATACTTTTTTGCTAGTTTATTTACCTTATAAGTATTGATTAGTTTTAAACTATGATAGCTTCAATTCGTATTGATCAAAAAAACTTTTCTGTTGATTTGTCTAAGCCATTGGATTTATCTATTCCTATAAGAGCAGGCGAGGATAATGTAAATGCATTTCAAATTCCACCGATTAAAATTGAACCTTTTAAATCAGGAAATTTTATTGGCGATGTAAATCAGGGTGGTTCTTGCAATGTTTTTACGATAACAATAAATCCACATGGTAATGGAACTCATACTGAAACTGTTGGACATATTTCTTCCGAAAAGTATCCAATTTATAAATGTCTCACCCGGTTTTTCTTCGAAGCCCAATTAATTACTGTGACGCCGGAGATCGAAGGCTTAGACATGATTATTAAAAAAAGTCATCTCGAAGAAATATTAAATGGAAAATGTCCGGAAGCTTTAATAATCAGAACATTACCAAATAATATTAAAAAAATAAATGCCCACTATTCAGGATCCAATCCGCCATATATGGAAGAGAGTGCGGCGAACTACTTGAGAACATTACATGTAAAACATTTGTTATTGGATTTGCCAAGTATTGATAAAGAAGAAGATAGCGGAAAATTGTTGGCGCATCATGCATTCTGGAATTATCCTGAATCACCAAGAATTGATTGCACTATCAGTGAATTGATATATGTGCAAGACGAAATAAAAGATGGAAATTATTTGCTCAATCTTCAGATTGCAAGCTTTGATAATGATGCAAGTCCAAGCAAACCGGTGTTGTATTGGGTTTTTTAGTATCGGAAATGAGTATCGGGTATCGAGTATCTGGTATCGGGTAATGGGAGGATTCAATTATCAGTAATGAGGGGTGAAATTTTTTTAAAGGTGAAATTTACTTTAAAAGGTTCCTTGTTAGGTATTTGTGAAGGGGGTTTATCTTATCAAAAACTTTGGTTGTACAATTAATTATAGATTTATTTAATTTCAAAAGTTTATACAATTGTTTTTTTAAAAAAATTTTCAAAAAAACTTTCGGGAAAGCTTGTTTCTGATAAATTTGCACCCGTTCAAACCCCTTTACATTTTAATGACCTATTAATTAAGATGGTTGGATGTTTTGAAAGTTAATATTTAGTGGACTAAAAAAATACTATGGATTACCCGAACACAAAGAGGTATTTTTCATTTCTTTTAACCGTATTTTTTCTTTCGTTGTTTTCAATTTCCTCGGCGAATGCTCAGGATGGCGAAGCTCTGTATAATGCAAATTGTAAATCATGTCATGCAGTAAAAGAAAAGGTAATCGGACCTGCATTGATGGGAATTTCAAAGCGGAGGAATGAAGAATGGTTATTAAAATGGATTAAGAATTCTCAAGCTGTTATAAAAAGCGGCGATGAATATGCTGTTAAGCTATTCAACGAGTACAATAAAGTTGCAATGACATCTTTCAATCTGAAAGATGATGAAATCAAATCGATACTTGCTTATGTAAAAGCAGAAGAGGTAAAAGTTCCTGCAACTCCGCCACCTCCGCCTCCTGGTAGTGCACCGGCTGATGAAAAACCAATTTGGCCTTGGCTATTAGCTGCAGCCGTTGTTTTGTATTTATTAAGTGGTGTACTTCGACGTGTTCAGGAAACTCTAGCAAAAGCGGTTCGACATAAAGAAGGAATACCTGAGCCTGCTCCGATTTCAAATAAGAAACGTAATCGTGAATGGATTCGACAGAATAAAAAACTTATAGCTGTAATTTTAATTTTCCTTACTATCGTCGGTAGTGTTAAAGGCTGGTATTCTTTAATGGCCATAGGTATTTCTCAAGGCTATACACCGGATCAGCCAATTGCCTACTCGCATAAACTTCATGCCGGTGAAATGCAGATTTCATGTGTTTATTGTCATAGCGGTGCTGAAAGAGGAAAAGTTGCAGGAATACCATCTGCAAATGTTTGTATGAATTGCCATAAGTATGTTCGTAAAGGTCCTGAAACAGGTACTGCAGAAATTGCAAAAATTTATAAGGCTCTGGATTACGATCCTGATAAAGGCACGTATGGTCCGAATCAAAAACCAATTCAATGGGTGCGTGTTCATAATCTTCCCGACTTCGCATACTTTAATCATAGCCAACATTTCGTAGTTGGAAAAATTGAATGTCAGACTTGTCATGGTCAGGTTCAGGATAGTATGACAGTTGCTATGCAGTATTCACCTCTTACTATGCAATGGTGTATTGATTGTCATCGAACGACGAATGTTAAGATGGTAGGAAATGGTTATTATGACGATATGCATAAAAAATTACTAAACAAAGGCTTGTCGGATTCTCTAATTACTGTTGAAACTATTGGAGGATTAGAGTGTGCCCGTTGTCATTATTAAAAAGAAGTATAAAATATATCGCACATATCGTGCATAAAAAATATCCGGTTTAAAAAAACCATCAATATCCTACAATGGAAAAAAAATACTGGAAAGGTGTAGATGAATTGCATAACGATGCAGAATTCGTGCGTCTGAAAAACAATGAATTTTTCGAACACATTCCTATCGATGATGTCATTAGTAAAAAAACAGAAGAAGGTCTGACTCCACGTCGTGATTTTCTGAAGTTTCTTGGATTTAGTGTTGCTGCTGCTTCTCTCGCGGCTTGCGAAACGCCCGTTCATAAAACGATTCCTTATCTGATTCGTCCGGAACAAATAACTCCGGGAATAGCCAATTATTATGCATCAACATATGCAGATGGTTATGATTATGCAAGCATTGTTGTAAAAACACGTGAAGGACGTCCGATAAAAATAGAAGGAAATTCGCTAAGCTCAATTTCAAAAGGAAAAATAAATGCAAGAGTACAGGCATCTGTTCTTTCTTTATATGATAATGCACGATTACGCGGTCCGGTTATGAATAATAATATAGCCGATTGGACTACAGTTGATAAAGCGATAACTGAAAAATTATCTACGATAGCAGCTGCCGGAGGAAAGATTCGAATTCTTTCATCTACCGTAGTTAGTCCGACGACATTAAAAGTTATTTCTGATTTTACTGCAAAATACCCTACAACTAAACATATTCAACACGATTCTGTTTCCTGTGCAGCAATGATACAGGCAAATAAGGATAGTTTTGGAGTAGAGGGAATTCCTTCTTATTTGTTTAATAAAGCAAATGTTATTGTAGGATTTGATTGTGATTTTCTACTCAATTGGATTTCACCGATTGAATGCGCTGCTCAATATGCAGAGACTCGTAAACTTAATAATGGCCGAAAAGAAATGTCGCGTCATTATCAGTTTGAAAGTGCTTTGTCGGTAACAGGAAGTAATGCTGATATTCGTACAGGTATTAAACCATCTCAACAGCTTTCTTATATTATCGCTTTGCATAATTCAATTGCATCAAAAGCAGGAATGAAGTCAGCGGGGTCTGCATCTGTTAATGCTCCTGTAATTGAAAAACTGGCAGCTGAATTATGGGCAAACCGCGGAAAAGCTCTTGTTGTATGTGGAATCAATGATCTTGCTTCACAAAAAATAATTAATGGAATTAATTCCATGCTCGATAGTTATGGAAATACTATTGATCTTGATAATACTTGTTTACTAAGAAAAGGGAATGACGCTGATCTTTTTGCTTTCATTGATGAAATGCAAAAAGGCGAAGTATCAGCACTCTTCATATACAATTGCAATCCTGTTTATAGTTTACCAAACGGAAAATCATTTGCTGATTCAATAAAAAGAGTAGAACTATCTGTTTCTTTTGCTGATCGTGCCGATGAGACTGCTTCTTTGTGCGGTTTAATTTGTCCTGATCATCATCCATTGGAATCATGGTCGGATGCTGAACCAAAGAAAGGTTTTTATTCTCTAGGCCAACCAACGATTGCACCCTTATTTAATACAAGACAGATGCAGGAAAGTCTTCTTTCATGGGCAGGTAATAAAACACCTTTTCATGATTATATGGAGGCTAACTGGAAAAATATTTCTTCTGACGTGAGTTGGGGAAAACTTTTACAAGATGGTGTTTATGAAAAATCAACATCAGTTTCCCTAGGTAAACGTACTTCTGTTTCAGATCTTTCTTTGATAAACGAAAGTGGAAAAAGCGGCAATGGAATGGAATTGGTTATTTATGAAAAAGCAGGTCTTGGAAATGGAATGCAAGCAAACAATCCATGGTTACAGGAATTGCCGGATCCGATTTCTAAAATTACCTGGGATAATTATCTAGCTGTTTCTCCTCGTGATGCACGTGAAAAAGGATGGCAGCAGGGAAATATTGTTACAGTTAAATCTTCCAACACTTCTTTAAAAGTACCTGTACTTATTCAACCCGGACAAACTCCAGGAACAGTTTCCATAGCTGTTGGATACGGACGTACAGCGGCAGGAAAAACTGCTGATTTTATTGGTGTAAATGCATTCGCTTTGGTTGGCGTTGTAAATAACATGTTAACCTATTCGACAGCTATTGATATTCAGAAAACGGTTGATGACAATTACCAATTTGCCGCTACTCAATCTCATCATACGATGATGGGTCGTGCGATTGTAAAAGAGACAACACTTAAAAAATATATTAAAGAGCCTAATTCAGGAAATGAACCGGAGCTTATTGAAGTAAAAGTTGGTAAGGATATTTCGAAACAGCCTGTAGAAAAAGTAACATTATGGGATGAACATGAAATAGGAAATCACCACTGGGGAATGTCAATCGACCTTAATTCATGTATTGGATGCGGCGCTTGCGTTGTTGCTTGTACTGCTGAAAATAATGTTCCTGTAGTAGGTAAAGATGAGGTTATGCGCAGCCGTGAAATGCATTGGATGCGTATTGATCGTTATTATACTAGTGATTTTGATCCTAAAGAAGGAGAAGAGGGCGACATAAAGAAAATGGAAGATCCTAGTGATATGCCAAAAGTAGTCTTCCAGCCTGTCATGTGTCAACATTGCAATCATGCACCGTGCGAAACTGTTTGTCCGGTGATTGCAACAAGCCATAGTTCAGAAGGATTAAATCAAATGATTTATAACCGTTGCGTTGGTACTCGCTATTGCGCAAACAACTGTCCGTACAAAGTTCGTCGATTCAACTGGTTCCGTTATTCTGATAATCCGAAATTCGATTTCAATATAAATAACGATTTAGGGAAAATGGTTCTAAATCCTGATGTTGTCGTTCGCTCACGCGGTGTAATGGAAAAATGTACGATGTGTGTTCAGCGATTGCAAGAAGGAAAACTGAATGCGAAAAAAGCAGGAAGAACAGTAAAAGAAGGAGAAGTGAATACAGCATGTGCACAAACATGTCCGACCAATGCAATTACATTTGGTGATTATAATCTTTCGGAAAGCGCATTGAATAAAATGTGGAAGCCGGAAGAGAGAAGTTATCATTTACTCGGCGAATTGAATGTACAGCCCAATGTATTTTACCAAACAAAAGTTCGTAACATAGAGGAAGAGAAAGAAGCATAGTTGATAATATGATTTTCAAGTGATAGAAATAAAAGCATGAGTGGTAATCACGAATCGGTTGTCCGGGACCCCTTAATACTCGGAAAAAAATCTTACCATCAGATAACAGAAGATATCTGTCGTCCGATTGAAGGTAAAGCCAATAAATATTGGTGGGCTTCTTTTTTCATTGCTTTCACGGCGATGATATGGGGAATGACATGCCTTGCGTATACTATTGGTAATGGTATTGGATCATGGGGAGCAAATAAGACAGTGGGTTGGGCATGGGATATTACAAATTTCGTTTGGTGGATCGGTATTGGTCATGCCGGAACTCTTATATCAGCGATCCTTCTTTTGTTTCGTCAGCGTTGGAGAATGTCAATCAATCGTTCGGCAGAAGCGATGACAATATTCGCTGTAATATGTGCCGGTCTTTTTCCATTGTTCCACACAGGGCGGCCATGGCTTGATTACTGGATGCTTCCACTGCCGAATCAATTTGGGTCATTGTGGGTGAATTTTAACTCACCGCTTTTATGGGATGTATTTGCGATCTCAACTTATTTCTCTGTTTCATTGGTATTCTGGTATCTGGGTTTACTTCCGGATCTGGCAACAGTTCGGGATCGTTGTATTAATCCGACAAAGAGATTTATTTATGGAATTCTTTCTTTCGGATGGAAAGGAACAGCACGTGACTGGCATCGTTTTGAAGAAGTATCATTAGTATTAGCAGGATTATCTACTCCGCTTGTACTTTCAGTTCATACGATTGTATCCTTTGACTTTGCTACATCGATAGTACCTGGATGGCATACAACGATTTTTCCTCCTTACTTCGTTGCCGGTGCGATATTTTCGGGATTTGCAATGGTGCTTACATTAATGATAGTTGCCAGAAAAGTATTGGGACTGGAAGAGTATATAAGTATTCAGCATATCGAGCTAATGAATAAGGTTATCATATTAACAGGATCAATCGTTGGTATAGCTTATATTACTGAGTTCTTCATGGCCTGGTATTCGGGAGTTCAATATGAAAGTTATGCATTTATGAATCGTGCTTTTGGTCCGTATTGGTGGGCTTATTGGAGCATGATGACATGCAATGTGATTACACCGCAATTGTTCTGGGTGAAAAAAATTAGAACCAGCGTAATGGCGACATTCATCATTTCAATATTTGTAAATATTGGAATGTGGTTTGAGCGATTTGTAATTATTGTTACATCATTGCACCGGGATTATCTTCCTTCGAGTTGGGTAATGTATTCGCCTACTTATATCGAAGTTGGAATTTTCGTTGGAACTATAGGTTTATTCTTTACTTGTTTTCTGGTGTTCTCTCGTGTATTTCCTGTGATAGCATTGGCGGAATTAAAAACGATTATTAAGAAAACAAGTAATCAGTACAAGAAAAAAGGAGTTTAATTATTCGACATGACAAAAAGAATTTTTGGAATTTACGACGACGAAGAAATTTTGATGCAGGCTATTCCTAAGCTTCAGGCACAAGGCGTTGTATGTAAAGATTTACAGAGTCCTTTTCCGGTTCATGGTATTGATTCTTTACTGAATGTACCTCGGACACGTATATCAATTACAGCATTTTTATATGGTATAAGCGGGACATCCTTTGCACTTTGGATGGCCTGGTATATGATGATTCATGACTGGCCGATTAATATCGGAGGTAAACCGAATTTCATGTTGTACATGAACCTTCCAGCGTTTATCCCTATCACATTCGAGTTAACAGTATTTTGTGCGGCACACGGTATGGCACTTACTTTTCTTTTGAGAAGTAAAATTCTTCCCGGTGTAACTGCACCAATTCCGCATCCAAGAATTACAGATGATAAATTTGTTTTACATGTAGATGTAAAAGACGAGAGTAAAACCGGTGAAGTTGGGGAACTCATTAAATCGTCTGGAGCATCTGATGTTTTGTATAAATCCATGCAATTTTCGTGAACTGAGTAATGAAAAAAATATTCTTATATATCCTTCCGGCAACAGTAATTATACTGATGTCATCATGTGCCAATGACGATCCTAAAAAACCGGGATATGAATACATGCCCGACATGTATCGTTCACCTTCGTATGAAACCTATTCTGAGAATCCAAATTTCCCGGATAGTATGACAGCAAGACAACCGGTTGCAGGAACTATTGCTCGTGGAGATGCTATCTTTACAGATTACGATCGCTTGCCTTATCCTTATCCAAATACTCCGGAAGGTTATGAAGAAGCAGGATTAAAACTCCGTAATCCGCTTGAGAAAACAGAAGCGAATATGGCCGAAGGAAAAAGACTCTATGAAAATTATTGTACACATTGTCATGGAGCGACAGGAAAAGGCGATGGACTTGTTGTACAAAGAAATGGACCCATACCACCATCGTATTCTTCCGATCAGTTGAAAAATCTTCCCGAAGGAAAAATGTTTCATACGATTGAATATGGAAAAAACATGATGGGTTCACATGCATCGCAATTAACGCCAACTCAACGTTGGAAGATAATATTTTATGTAATTACACTTCAGCAACCACAGGATCAGACGGCTTCAGCCGC
Source organism: Bacteroidota bacterium (assembly GCA_031417555.1). GTDB lineage: Bacteria > Bacteroidota > Bacteroidia > AKYH767-A > 2013-40CM-41-45 > JADKIH01. The sequence continues at coordinate 11,660 of JANOVV010000065.1, read as the reverse complement.
AAAAACGGATTCTGTAAAAGCAGGAGCAACAATAAAAATGTAAAAGGTTTCACCAATTGTCACGATACGATGGATAGAAAATACGAACTTAACCGGAATAATAAAGTAATTCCAATGATCATGATTGCGATCGGAATTGCTGCTATTACCGTAGGATTCATGACTGACAAAACACGCACATGGGCGGTTTTGTTGCAGAATAATTTTTATTTCATGGCGATTTCCCTTTGCGGAACTTTTTTCATGGCATTTAATTATGTAGCACAAGCCGGTTGGTCGGTCGCTATCAAAAGAGTGCCTGAAGCTATGGGAGGATTTCTAAAGTATGCAATGGTAGGAATGATACTTATTTTTGTGCTGGGTCATCATGATTTATACTATTGGACACATTCGCAATATTATGATGTAAATAGTCCTGAATACGATCACATTCTGGCAGGCAAAAGCGGATTTCTAAATGTTCCTTTCTTTGTAATCCGATTAGTAATTTATGCTGCTATTTGGATTGGCTTTACACACATGCTTCGTCGTCAAAGTCTTTTGGAAGATCAGGAAGGCGGATTAATACATTATAAGAAGAGCATTACATTATCAGCAGTTTTCCTTGTATTGTTTGCTATAACATCATCAACTTCTGCCTGGGATATATTAATGAGTATTGATGCTCATTGGTTCAGTACATTGTTTGGATGGTATACATTTATCGGACTTTTTGTTAGCGGAATGGCAATGATGTGTTTAATCATACTTTATCTGCGCAGCCGTGGATATATGGAGAATGTGACAGAAAACCATTTGCATGACGTCGGAAAATTCATGTTTGCCTTTTCAATTTTCTGGACGTACTTATGGTTTTCTCAATTCATGTTGATATGGTATGCAAATCTTCCGGAAGAAGTTGTTTATTATCAAGTGCGATGGAATTATTTCCGCACACTTTGGGTTGCTAACCTTTTAATAAATTTCTGTGCACCATTCCTTGTACTAATGACAAGAGATTCAAAACGTCAAAGCAAAATATTGTGGGTTGGCGGTATAATAATTCTTGCCGGTCACTGGCTCGATGTTTATCTTATGGTTATGCCGGGAACGGTAGGAACAAACTGGCAGATTGGTTTTATTGAAATCGGAACAATGTTGGGATACCTTGGCTTATTTATTTTTGTAACTCTTACTGAATTAACGAAAGCCGCTCTCGTTCCGAAAAACCATCCAATGTTATCTGAAAGTTTACATCATCAAATATAATCGGTAAAACGACAGTATTAAATAATTGAAAAAAGAATAAACCATCCATGATAAATTTGTTGACATACGTTGTTGTCGTTTTATCTGCCCTCACACTCTGGCGGTTGATTAGAGTGATGGAGCTTGTACGAGACCTTAAAGGCGAAGAAGAAAATATCACTCATCAGGATAATCTTTTCAATGGAAGAATGTCCATGTTTTTCATGATAGTTTGTTTCTTAGGGATGATATATTTTACCATCGATGCTAAAAAATATCTTTTACCTATTGCTGCTAGTAAACACGGTGTTTTAGTTGACAGCTATCTTTATCTTAACTTTGGATTAATATGTGTTGTATTTTTTATAACTCAATTTCTTCTTTTCTGGTATTGCTTTAAATACAGACACAAGAAAGGTGAAAAAGCGTTCTTCTGGCCGGTCAATCATAAGCTCGAATTTATTTGGACAGTTATTCCAGCCATTGTTTTAATGGGACTTATTGTTTATGGTTTAAAACTTTGGATTAACATTACCAATCCAGCTCCGGCAGACGCAATGATTATTGAAGTTTATGGAAAGCAATTCGATTGGACAGCACGATTTGGAGGTGAAGATAATTTATTAGGAAAGTCAAATTTTAAAATGATTACAGATCAGAATCCATTAGGTGTGGATTCATTGGACAGCAGTTCAAAGGATGATAAAATAGTAAACGAACTTCATCTTCCTGTTAATTCAAAAATCATTTTTAAATTCCATTCACGCGATGTAATTCATAGTGCTTATTTCCCTCACTTACGTGCACAGATGAATTGTGTTCCGGGAATGACTACAGAATTTTTTGTTGAACCAACGATTACAACAGACAGCATGCGTCTGATTACAAATAATCCCAAGTTTGAATATGTCCTTCTCTGCAATAAAGTCTGTGGAGTGGCACATTACAATATGAAAATGAATCTTGTAATTGAAAGTCCGGAAGCTTTCAGAAGATGGTATAAGAAACAACAATATGTATTCTCCCGTGAAGTAGCAACTCCGGCAATTACGGATTCAGTAAAAACAGCAGAAGGACCAAAAACTGCTGTTAAAGTATTATCGAAACTATAACTCAGTAAGAATTTTTATCTTCATTCTATAAATTACCGATAAAATGTCAACTCATTCATCCGATCATGCTGTACATGTGCAAGAAGCGCATGATCATCATGAGCATCACGATACTTTCTGGTCAAAGTACATCTTCAGCCAGGACCATAAAATGATTTCCAAGCAGTTCCTTGTGACTGCAATTATTATGGCTTTTGTTGCGATGATAATGTCCCTTATTTTCAGACTTCAACTGGGTTGGCCGGATCAGAAATTTCCGATTATAGAAAAACTAATTGGCCATTGGGGCAAAGGCGGAAAACTTGATCCAAGTTTTTATCTGGCGTTGGTTACTATTCATGGAACTATCATGGTATTCTTTGTACTAACGGGCGGATTATCGGGAACCTTTAGTAATCTCTTGATTCCATTTCAAATCGGAGCCAGGGATATGGCTTCGGGATTTCTGAATATGTTATCGTATTGGTTCTTTTTTGGTAGCTGTGCAGTTATGACGGCTTCTTTATTTGTTGAAATGGGACCGGCATCTGGTGGATGGACAATTTATCCGCCTCTGAGTGCATTGCCGCAGGCAATTCCCGGGTCGGGATTGGGGATGACTTTATGGTTGATTAGTATGGTTTTATTTATTGCTTCTGCTTTATTAGGCGGTATTAATTACGTTGTTACAATTATCAACCTGCGAACAAAAGGAATGAGCATGACCCGCCTTCCATTAACTATATGGGCGTTTTTAATTACAGCTATTCTGGGAATACTTTCTTTCCCTGTGTTATTTGCAGCAGCCTTGCTGTTATTATTTGATCGTAGTTTTGGAACAAGTTTTTATCTGTCTGATATTTTTATCAATGGCGCACCATTGCATTACAGCGGAGGAAGCCCGATTCTATTTCAACACCTTTTCTGGTTCTTAGGGCACCCGGAAGTTTATATCGTTCTTCTTCCTGCTCTCGGACTTGCATCAGAGGTTATATCTACGCAATCGCGTAAACCAATATTCGGATACAAAGCAATGATCGGCTCAATGCTTGTGATTGCTTTTCTTTCATTCGTTGTTTGGGGGCATCATATGTTTATTACCGGGATGAATCCATTCCTTGGATCTGTTTTCGTATTTACAACACTGCTTGTGGCTATTCCATCAGCCGTAAAGGTTTTCAATTACCTGGCGACTTTATGGAAAGCGAATATCGTTTTATCGCCGGCGATGTTATTTGCTGTTGGTCTTGTTTCATTCTTTATTTCAGGCGGATTGACAGGAATTATTTTAGGGGATTCAGCACTTGATATAAATCTTCATGATACATATTTTGTTGTTGCTCACTTTCATATTGTAATGGGAAGTTCGGCTATCTTCGGAATGTTTGCAGGAATTTACCATTGGTTTCCTAGAATGTTTGGAAGAATGATGGATAAACGTTTGGGATATTTACATTTTTGGTTGACGATATTTAGTGTTTATGGAACATTCTTTCCAATGCACTTTATAGGGTTATCAGGAGCACCTCGTCGTTATTATGCATTTACATCTTACGAAGGATTTGATGCTGCCATAAACATCAATGTTATCGTTTCTGTTTTTGCAATTCTAGGAGGTCTTGCTCAGCTGATATTTGCATTTAATTTTTTCTATAGCATGTATCGCGGTAAAAAATCAAGTCAGAATCCATGGAAGTCAAATACAATTGAATGGACAGCACCTGTAGAACATCTTCATGGCAACTGGCCTGGAGAGATTCCAACCGTTTATCGCTGGCCGTATGACTATGGAAAGCCGGGTTCTGAAGATGATTTCATTCCTCAGACGACACCATATTCGGAAACTAAGAATTCTAATTTGGAAGGTGAGAGTTAAAAGAACATCCGGGAAATAGAAATTATTTCACCTTCTTTTCACAAGGAAGATTATTTTCTAATTGTCATTTTTATTTTATTCGGAATTTTTTGTCCGAATTTCCGTATGTCTTATTTGACCGACCGAATTTCCTGCTAGAGCCATTAGTGAAGAATTTACCATTCCGGCAATCAGAATAGTGAAAATTAATATTCGATTATTTTTAATAGCTAATCTTCCTAATAATACTCCAAATGAAATAATAGCTATCGATATGGATAACCAAAATGCGTTTTGAGCTTATTGCTCATGGGAATGAATAAACGTTTCATTTTTCTGCCCTATTGAAATAAGTACATCTTCTGCGCCTTCACCGGTTAGAAAAGTTGGTATAGCAAAAAGTGCAGTAAGAGTGAAGAATTCCAAAGCGATATTTTTTACATGATGGCTTTTTAACATTATACCAACGATTAGTAAAAGTGTACTGAAATAAGTCCCTATAATCGGAAAATGGTTTAATAACAAGTGCCAATGTGCGGAATTCATGCGGTTTTTATGATGTTTTTGTTTTCGTAAAATGTCTTTCTGGTTTGCAAAGATTGGATTTTCTTCTCAAAGCATTGTAGCAAAGATTTATTAATAAGCTATTAACGAAAACTGTCTTTTATCTTCATGATAATGATCATATCGTTTTTTGTTTCTTAAATGAAATAACACTTGTATTTTATCCTTCATGACAGTGTTATGACAGAGGAAAAATAACCTTTTAGACCTTTGCTGTCAGAATAAAAAAAAGCTCATTGGATCAGTTAAAGATTATTGCATTTACACACAAGCAAACTCCTTTAAACGAGTTAAACTTGTTTTTTTTGCATGACGAAAACCGGAAAGAGCGTCTGGAGTTTTTAAAATATACATGTGATATCAATGAAATTTTATACGTCTCTACATGTAATCGTATTGAATTTGTTTTCACCACTCATCATGATTGTAATAATACTTTTTTAATTAAATTTTTTAGTCATTTTCGACGTGATTGGGATAGCGAAGAAATTAAGTTTGCTGTAAAAAACGCTGAAGTTTATGAAGACGAAAATGCTTTAAGACATATTTTCAAAGTAGCGTCATCGCTTGAGTCACTTGTTGTTGGTGAAAGAGAAATTATTACCCAGGTTCGAAAATCGTATGAGTTATGCAATAGTGAAGGATTAACCGGAGATTTTTTAAGACTTCTTGTTAAAGCAACTATTAATACCGCTAAACAGGTTTATACAGAAACTAAAATTGCAAACAATCCCGTTTCCGTTGTTTCTTTGGCAGAGCGAGAATTAAGAATTCGAAATTCCAAACAGGGCGCCAGAATTGTAATGATTGGTGCAGGAGAGACTAATTCTAATCTTAGCAAATATCTTGTCAAACGCGGCTTTAAAAGCTTCACAATTTTTAATCGTACGTTTTCGAAAGCTGTTAAATTGGCTTCAATGCTTTCAACAGATGCTATTTCTGCCATTGCTTTGCCCATAGAACAACTGGAAAAATTTGACAATGGGTTTGATATATTAATTGTTTGCACTTCATCTTCCGAAAAAATTATCACGAACGAAGTTTATTCATCTTTACTTTGTAATGATATTAAAACAAAAGTTGTAATTGACCTTTCTATTCCTTCTAATATTGTGCCGGAAGTTTATGAAAATAATGATATCGATCTGATAGATATTTCACAACTTCGTTCGGTTGCAGAAAAAAATAAAATTGAAAGACAGCATGAAATTATTGCTTCTGAGAAAATAATTGAAGAAAATATTGAACTCTTTCATCAAATGCTTAAAACCAGGAAGATTGAAATTAAAATGAAGGATGTTCCTGAGAAAATCAGACAAATAAAAGATAAAGCATTGAATGAAGTTTTTGCAGACGATATTCGTAGTTTGGATGATCATTCCAAATTAGTGCTTGGAAAAGTGCTCGACTATATGGAAAAGAAATGTATTTCTGTTCCAATGATACTTGCAAAAGAAATAATTCTGGAAAGCAGAAACTAAATTATTGAAGATTGAATATTGTAGATTGGAAATTTATTTTTTTATTTAATATTAATATTGACATTTTTAGATAAAGTAATAGGTGAATTAATCCGCAGTTTTTTGTTTCAATGAATAATCTATTTCCACTTTGCTAAGCACTAAATTTTCAATCTTCAATAAATTAAATGCGTTCTCCATTAATCATAGGTACCCGTGGTAGCGATCTTGCTCTTTGGCAAGCCAATTATATAAAAAGCCTTTTGGAGGAAATCGGGCAAAGCTGTATCCTGAAAATAATACAAACTCAAGGCGATTCAAAACAAGAATTAAGTCTTGATAAGTTAGAAGGTAAAGGTTTTTTTACAAAAGAAATTGAAGAAGCATTACTGAGTGAGGAAACAGATATTGCCATTCATTCATTCAAAGATCTTCCAACCGAATCACCGGAAGGGTTAATTATCGGAGCTGTTTCAGAGCGGGAAGATCCTTCAGATATTTTGATCATAAATAAAAAAGCATTTGATCAGAAAAAAAAATTCAGTTTAAGAAAAAATTCAACTGTTGGAACTTCTTCAGCTAGGAGAAAATCGCAGTTACTGGCTTTTCGACCGGATGTTAAATTAAACGACTTAAGAGGTAATATTCCAACACGGATTTCGAAATTGAGAGAAGGGCAATATGATGCCATTTTAATTGCAGCAGCAGGAGTAGAACGCCTTGAACTTGATTTGAATGATTTCCATGTTGTAAAAATGGACCCGGCTGAATTTGTTCCGGCACCGGCGCAGGGGATTTTGGCTATTCAAATCAGAGAGAAAGACAAAGAGCTTTATGAATTATTAAAGAAGATTGATAATCCTGATATAAGACATATTTCAGGAATTGAAAGAAAAGTGTTGAACCTTTTTCAGGGAGGATGTCATACTCCTGTCGGAGTTTATGCCATTTATGATGACGATAAGGAAACATACTTTGTGAGAGTAGTAAAAGCAAAATCCTGGGATAAACTTCCTATATCTGTAAGCGCAGAATCAATTAATCCCGAACAACTGGCAGAAAGAGTCGTTGAGAAAATTAATTCTGTTAAGCCTTGTGATGTTTTTATAACGAGAGCAAATCGTTCAGAAAGTTACCTGAGAAGCGTTCTTGAAGGAAATGAATTTAAACTGGAAGAAAGAGCACTGATAGAAATTATTCCGATCAGGTTTGGTTTTTTCCCGGATTCTGATTGGATATTTTTTTCGAGCAAACATGCTGTAAAATATTTTTTTGAACAGACACCTAAATTATCAAAACAAAAATTCGGTTGCGTCGGAAAATCTACTTCTGAGGCTCTGCGCCGTTTCGGACACAGAGCTGATTTTATTGGTTCATCCTTGGATACCCGAATGACAGGCAAACAATTTGCATCTCTTGCCGGAAGTTCAAAAGTTCTTTTTCCCCAAGCGAAAGAAAGTATGAGATCCATTCAACAGCAATTCGTAAGACAAGAAAATGTATTTGATCTCGCTGTTTATGAAACATTAAAGAAAAATGATGGAGAAATGCCAAAAGCAGATATAGTTGTTTTTACGTCACCTTCCAATGTAGAAGCCTGGTTTGAAAATTATACATTTCAAAAAAAACAAAAAGCTATTGCCATGGGCGATGCAACAGCTAATGCATTACGCAAACACAAAATTATTCCTTCAGCACAACCGGATACATTTGATGATGCCGGACTTGCAAGAGCTGTGTTTGGAGCAAGTGTGTTTGATTAAAGATTGATAACGATAGCACCGGGGGAAGAATGAAAATAATAATAATCACGATAGATAAAATATTAATTTTACAGTTAAAGTTTAAAATAAAACAAAAGTCGTTTTCCAATTAACTAATTAAATAAATGATCCAACGCCTTCGTCGATTACGTAAAACCCCATTGCTAAGAGAAATGGTTGCAGAAACACATCTGTCAAAAGATATGTTCATTTATCCCTATTTTATTACAAAGGGTAAAAGTGTAATTAATCCAGTTGAAGCAATGCCTGGTATAAATCGGTTTTCGCCGGATACATTATTATCGGATGTTGAAAAAGGATTAAAGGCAGGAGTTAATAAAATTTTACTTTTTGGAACAGGAGAAGACAAATCAGAAGATGCACATTCTTCCTACGACGGAAATTCAGTTGTTTCAGAAGCAATAATTTCTTTAAAAAAGCAATTCAAAGATGATATTTATATTATCACCGATGTTTGTTTGTGTGCTTATACAACACACGGACATTGCGGAATTTTAAAAAATGATTATGTGCAAAATGATGTGACACTAGACGTACTTTCTCGAATGGCATTGGCTCACGCACAAGCCGGAGCCGATATGGTAGCTCCAAGTGATATGATGGATGGAAGAGTGAAGGCTATTCGTGAGCTTTTAGATAAGAACAATTTTGAAAATACATCGATTATGTCTTATGCTACTAAATTTGCTTCTGCATATTATGGTCCTTTTCGTGAGGCTGCCGACTCTGCTCCCGGAAAAGGGGATCGCAAATCGTATCAGATGGATTTCAGGAATGGAAGGGAAGCAGTTTTAGAAGCAGCAATTGATGAAACAGAAGGTGCCGATATCGTTATGGTAAAACCTGCTCTTGCTTACCTCGACATAATTAAAGCCGTACGTGAAAACACATTATTGCCTGTGGCTTGTTACAATGTTTCGGGGGAATATACAATGGTAAAAATGGCTGCAGCTGCCAACTTTATCGATGAAGAACGAATTGTTATGGAAAATATGCATGCTTTTGCCAGGGCAGGGGCGGGGATAATTATATCCTATCATACAAGGGATATTTTTGAGAAAAATTGGATGTGATTATATTGACCGGTTTTTCTTTTAGTTTGTGGCTAAAAACATTTCAGTTGCAAAATCCCGGTCAAATTGGATAATTATGCTTTTTACTCAGCAAAATACCTTTATATTTTCTTATATTTAGCAGCTGATAATTAGCCCCCTTCTCGTACATTATGGAACAAAAGAATGAAGTTTTAGAAAACGTAATTATAAAGTTTGCAGGTGATTCCGGTGACGGAATGCAGCTGACAGGTACTCAATTTACCAATACTGCTGCCTTATTTGGAAATGACTTAAGTACATTCCCTGATTTCCCAGCTGAAATTCGTGCTCCGCAAGGAACACTTGCCGGAGTGTCCGGTTACCAATTGCATTTTGGAAGTGTTGAAATATATACACCCGGCGATTTTTGTGATGTACTTGTTGTAATGAATGCTGCAGCCCTAAAAGCAAATATCCGTGTTCTTCGAAAAGGAGGTATCATCATCGCAAATACCGACGGTTTCGATCCTAAAAATTTACGACTTGCAAATATCACTGACGGAAACCCGCTTGAAGATTCTTCTCTTGATAATTTCCGAGTAATTAAAATTGATGTTACAAAAATGACGCGCGCGGCTCTTGTTGGTTCTGAACTTGGAGTAAAAGAAATCGACCGGGCAAAAAACATGTTTGTTCTTGGTTTTCTTTACTGGATGTATAACCGCGAAATGAATCATACATTGAAATTCTTAGAGGAAAAATTCAGTAAGAAACCAGACATACTTGATTCAAATATAAAAATCCTTAAAGCCGGATACCATTTTGGAGAAACCCGTGAAGAATTTACTTCCCGATATTCGATCGGCCCTGCGAAAATAGCTTCCGGTATTTATAGAAACATAATGGGTAATCAGGCAACAGCGCTTGGTTTGATTGCAGCGTCACAAAAATCAGGACTACAACTTTTTTATGGTACTTATCCTATCACTCCTGCTTCGGATATTTTGCATGAACTTTCTAAACAAAAAAATTTCGGTGTAAAAACATTTCAGGCTGAAGATGAAATTGCTGCTATTTGTTCTGCTATCGGAGCCAGCTTCGGCGGTTCATTGGGTGTAACAGCATCTTCAGGACCTGGTATTGCTTTAAAAGGTGAAGCAATGGGTTTAGCATTAATGCTCGAATTACCTCTTGTAATTATCAATGTACAAAGAGGCGGCCCTTCAACCGGACTTCCAACTAAAACGGAACAAAGCGATTTAATGCAAGCTCTTTATGGCCGAAACGGCGAAGCTCCGATTCCTGTTCTTGCAGCAGCAACTCCTTCCGATTGTTTCAATATGGTTTATGAAGCTTGCAGGATTGCGGTTAATTTCATGACTCCTGTAATCTTATTGACTGATGGTTATATTGCCAATGGTGCCGAACCGTGGCAGTTTCCTAAATCATCCGATCTCAAAGAAATTAAAGTTGAATTTGCGAAAGAGAAAACTTCGTCAGAAAAATATTTGCCTTACAAGCGGGATGAAAAATTATCTCGCCCTTGGGCTATTCCCGGCACAAAGGGTCTTGAACATCGCATAGGCGGTTTAGAAAAAGAACACGAAACAGGTAATATTAGTTACGATGCACAAAACCACGAATTCATGGTTCGTATGCGTGAAGCAAAAGTTGAAAAAATTGCCGATCATATTCCTGAACAAACTATTGAAGTCGGAACTGATAAAGGAAAACTCCTGATCTTAGGATGGGGTTCTACATTTGGTGCTATTAAAAGCGCAGTGATAACTGCACGAAGTAAAGGTTATGATGTTTCACATGCTCATCTTCGTTATATTAATCCTCTTCCTAAAAACTTAGGAGAGATTCTTTATAACTATGAACAGGTACTTATTCCTGAAATGAATACCGGACAACTTATTAAAGTAATTCGCGATAAATACCTCTTACCTGCCGTCGGACTGAATAAGATTCAAGGAATGCCGTTTGCTGCCGAAGAGATTGCAATGAAGATTGAAGAAATGCTTAAATAAAATTTGAAATTGATAACTGTCTTGATTGAAATTGAATCATATAAATTCAACTAGCATACCAGTAATTATTAACTAATATCTAATAAGTATTAACCACCTATAATGGAACCTACAGCAGAAAAATTCACTAACAAAGACCTCGTAACCGACCAGGACATTCGCTGGTGTCCGGGTTGTGGAGATTACAGTATTCTTAAACAAGCACAGACTGTTATTCCTGAATTAGGAATTGCGAGAGAGAATATTGTTTTCATTTCCGGAATTGGATGTTCATCCCGTTTTCCATATTATATGGAAACTTATGGAATGCATTCCATTCATGGTCGCGCTACTGCATTTGCCAGCGGACTTAAAGCATCTCGCCCCGAACTTAGTATTTGGATTGTTACAGGTGATGGTGATGGTTTGTCAATTGGTGGCAATCACATGATTCATTTGCTTCGAAGAAATTTCAATGTGAATATTCTTCTTTTTAATAATGAAATTTACGGTTTAACAAAAGGTCAATACTCGCCAACTTCAGAACAAGGAAAAGTTACCAAGTCAACACCTATGGGTTCTGTTGATCATCCATTTAATCCGATAGCTTTATGTATGGGTGCAGATTCAACT
>JANOVV010000064.1:0-40811 GCA_031417555.1 Bacteroidota bacterium | reverse complement strand
CGAATTACTTTTGTGCCCGGCCCGGTCAACAATATAAAGTGTGTAGGTGACATTTTGCTGTGTGGAACTATCAGTTAACACCTGGCCTCCAATATTTATATTCAGATTCCCATCAATTGGAATAGAAGCACCTGAAGGAGCCAGTTGCTTAATTCTGTATTCATAAGTAATTCCTATTCGGTTATCTGTTACAAAGCAATTTTTTATCTGATCATTATTTTCTCCAAGATCACCATCACCATCTTCATAATGAATGCTTATAGTTACCGGATCAACATATTGCTTTGCATTTGCAGGTGTGATACTGACAACTTCAATTTTCGGCTCAATAGGAAAAACTATTTCATCTTTTTTACATCCTGCGAAGAAAAGAATAATTATTAAAAAGAATAACTTTTTCTTATTGAACATAAAAAGCATATAATGTTTTATAGTAATCATAGGATTCAACTCGCGGAAATTCTGAGTTTACTCCAGGATGGTCGCCATCGTTTACATAAATACGAAAGTAAACAGTTGTTCCCGTCGTCCATGTTGTAATTGGAACCGTTACAACCCAGGCTTCATATTGTGGTAAATAAACTGAAGCAGAAATTACAGTAGAACCGTTGAAATTATTTTTATCGGTTGAAAACCGTATTTCTTTAACAGTAAATAAAGATGGATCTGTACCATCAATTCCATCTGATGTATCAGTTGCAGCAAATGCAATTGTTATAGTTGAAGATGATTGAACGATGAATGGATTTATATTTTGATTATTCAAACGGATTGTATCAATTCTGTTATTCGAAGCATCAAAAGCAGCATAACCGATAATGTTTGGTTGAAGATTTGGTTTAACTGGCAAGGTTCCGTTATAATCCGGACATCCGGCATTGATCCAATTTTTTACATGGTTAATATCTAAAGTATTTAGCCGAACTCCATTAGATGGCATATACTCTGAAGTTTGCGTTGTAAGTCTTTCTATAAGCCATGAGTCGGATGTATTGTTTGGAACTACGCGTTCGGTATAAAGCTTTATAGAATCTAATGTTACTTTATTTACGCGCTGATAAACAAGCGTAGAGAAAGTGGATTGCACAGTTCTATAATCCGGTTCAAATGTTCCATCATGACAACCGGGATTGGCGCATTTTGGAAAGAAAATATTTTTGTGAAGTCCGACAATAGAATTAGGATCCGGTTCGGTAGTTCCTGTATTTTTCACTGTGCGGTCGATGGAATCATATGGGTTTTCAGGAACTTCTTCTTTCTTACATGAAAAAACAAGGCAAAGAATAAATATCGAATAAATTAATATTGATTTTTTCCTTTTAATAAAATTTGAAATTATTAATAGCTTCATACGAAAGCTGCTTTTAACTGACAGGTTGACCAGTCTTTAATATTTCCTCCCGGTATTCCCATATCGAAGCCTAAAATATTTGCAATTGCAGGAGCAATCTCTGTGCTTTCTCCCATAATATTATTTATTACTTGACCTTGTACAACAACATTGGGTGGCCCAACAACTAAACAAAATATTTCACGTGCCATTTGAAGTTTAGGATCGCCTGTAAAATCGGGATCTGTTGGTGCTGTGTGGTCAAGTGCTCCACGTCCATAAATGTCGATGGAAGTATTTGCATAAAAATTTCGCCCATGTTCCGGAGCAACAATTAAAATAGTGTCATTTGCCATTCCGGGAGTTTGCTGTATTGTATTCCACAATTGTGCAACAGCATAATCTGCCTTACGAAGATTGTTTGCATAATCAGTGAATTTAGAATGGCAGATATCAACATCCTGCATATTGACCACAAGTAATTCGGGTTTAAAAGTTTTTATAATTTCATTGGCGAAAAGAATATTGAACATATCGTTATTCATTGCATTATTTGCGCCCCATGCATTAAGGAATGATGGATTCTGTGCTTTGATATATAGGTCCGTAATAAATTGCTGGAGCGTAGCTGCATCATCGGAAGAATTAATTACTCCGGCAGATCCATCCGAATAAGTATGATTGAAGATTCCATTTACAAATTGATGGATGTTGTTTACTGCCGCTTCCTCTGTACTGGAGAATGACCTTGGGTTTCCTAAAACATCAAAAACTTCAGGACTGATTAGACTTGTTGGAGAAATAAAATTGGCGCCAAAGGCCGGACCATAATCTCCCGCCTGAGAATAATTTAGCGCCGGATACGGTCCTAATGTATTCGCTACCCACCAGCAATTCATTGCACTTTGTTGGGGCGAATTATGTTTTCTATAATATTCAAAGATGGTTGGTTTTCGCGGATGTTCGCGTAAATTTAAATCTACATCCACATAATTTCCGGTGAGAGCAACTGTATGTCCGTTATAATGTCCGGTAGGACCATTGTAATAACGAAATTCTTTAAAGAGTGTTCCGTACGTTTGTAAAGGTTGAGACAAAGGAGAGGAGGGAAGGCTTTCCATGGCTCCTGCAATATCCGATGAAACAGGCAAGTTGCCGCTAAGTATATTCGGCATAAGATTCCCATCATTCATATGCACTGATTCAAGATTACGTACACCGCCGGCATAGAGACAAAATACGACGTGATTCACTTTTCGGGCACCGGTGGCTGCAAATAATCTTCCTGACGGCAGAATATATGGTGCAACAAAAGCACCAACGGTTGCCATTGCAGTTTTTTGAAGGAAGGTTCTGCGTTTCATCAGAATATTTATTTAATAAAATCTGTATTCATCGGAAGTCATCAATGCATAATAGATTGTTGAAGGTGTAATTTCAGAACGAGAGCGAATTAATTCTTTCCAATAATGTTTTTCAAATTCATTTGGCTCCCGATTGTAGAATTTTTTATAACTGTTGATGATAAATAATGTTGTATCGTTATTTACAGTTGAATATTGTGGAATATAAACATTCGAATCGTTAAGGAAATTTTTAATAATTCTTTCTTCGATAACTTTTAAATCACCAAAAGACGAATAAGCAATACTTAGGTTAACAAGTTTTGTTTGTGAAATATTCGTATTGAAAAGATCGGCATATGCTATAGAAATAAATTCAGTAGTTGATTTCCTGTTATTTTTTTCTCCACCATTTTGTTCAACGGTAACAGTATTAACATTGTACTGATATTTTTTTTCTTTGGTACAATCAATTGTTGTTAATGCAATAATTGCAATTAATATTTTTGAAATTATTTTCATTTAAGGCCAATAAATTCATCGGAAGATAATATGTCTCTTTGTACTGCTGTATAATCACCTGTTGTTATATATTTTAAAGTTCCATCAGCCATTTCAACAGTTCCGGGAACATGGTTTAGGTATTTCAGATAAAGCAATATTACCTGGCCTTCGTGATAATCGGAACTATGTGTGAAAATATTCAGATAATCATTCTTAGAAGACCCGGATTGAAAAAAAAGATTTGCATTATTGCCGTTGACCATAGAAATTCCGGACTGTTGTTCAGAGCTCGTTGGATTTCTGTTTATCATATTCTGAAAAGTCGAAATAACAAAATTTGCTGCACCCATATTTATCTGATCATAAACATAATTGTTACACATTCGTCGGTGTAATTCATCTATTTCTATAGTGTGATTCGAGTATTCAGAAAACGCATTTCTCATAGATATTAACCGATCCGTTTCATATTGAAAGAACGGCCATTGGATACGATATGTTGTATCCTGAAGAAATAATTGAAAAATATAAATCCAATTGGAAAACTCTGCTGTGTCTGCATTGTTGAGTAAGTTAATCCGGTTTTCTTCATAAACATGCGGACGATAATCCTGATTGCTGAAAACAGTTTCCAGAAAAATCTGCCGAGAAGCACTGTCAAGATTTGTTGCCGAAAACAACGACTTCGCAGAATTAAATTCAGAAGAATCCGGCTCTCTGCCTAATGTCAATATATAAGTACGGGTTATGTAATTTTCTATTGTTACATTGGAAATTGTTGTATCGGCAGGAGCTTCATTAAAGGGTACCTGTTCCAGCTCTGATTTTTTACATGATGAAAAAATCAAAAAAAACGAAAATAAAATGTATTGAACGCGCATATTAGGTTGGTAAGTAAATGTAGCAAAAAAAATATATTTGTTTTGCACTTGGTAATTTGAAGTAATTAACAATTGTTAATTTTTGATTATCCGTTTACAACTGTTAAAATCATTCGGACCCCAAAACCAACGAGGATAACACCAATGCTTCGGTTTATCCAAATCATTATTTTTGGCCTGAGTAAATTTTTGATTCGATGTGCAACATAACTTTTTAGAATATCGGTTGAGAATATGGTTAAAAGTGTGCTACCAAAAAAAATTGCATCATCTGTTCGTGTGTAATTTTCTTTTACACTTACAAGTCCAACGACTCCTAACCAGAAAAAGAGTACGGCTGGATTTAAAAGGTTGAGGAGAAATCCTTTTAATACAAAATGTGCATGTACTGTTTTTTTATTGTCGTCGATTTCCTTCACTTTTATCTTTTGAAAAAAATTATAAATGCCAAAACCAATAAATAGAATGCCGCCAATCCAACTCATTATTTGATGATGAGAGTCCATTAACCGAATGAATGATGCAAATGTGTAGCAGACAGTTATCAATCCTGCATCACTCAAAAAAACACCGAAGGCCAGAAACATTCCTGCTTTAAATCCTTCATGCAGACTGGTTTGTAATAAAGCAAAAAACACAGGGCCGAGCATTATTGCAAGCAGAAGGCCAAATGTCATTCCACCCAAAAAAGGTTCGATCCAATCTACAGGTTTCATTTACTTATAAATGATTTCCATTCTTCATATTGTTTCGAATTCATGACACGTGGAAATTTATTCTGTCCGCCCATTTTTCCTTTACTGTTCATGAAATCATAAAATTTACTTACTGGAAGAGAATGAACAAATATATTTTTTAATGCAGCTTTTCTCTCAACTTCATAATCGTCGTTAATTTCACAAAGTTTTTCATCAATTAGTTTTTTTACCAGTGAAGTGTCTACATCTTTAGTAGCCCCAATAAACCAATCATGGGCAAAAGTACCTTCATATGGGATTCCGCTGACAGTAAACTCGGGAATTTCAACATCCAATGTTTGAGAAACAAATTCGACAGCTTTATTCATGTTGTCGACAGATAAATGTTCTCCTGTAAGACTTAGAAAATGTTTTGTGCGACCGCTGATTACAATATTTGCATTAGCCACATCTTTAAAACGAATAACATCTCCTATTAAATATCTCCAGGCACCCGCGCACGTACTTAATAGTAGAGCATAATCAACATTTTCCGAAACTTCATCGATGAAAAGTGATTGTACATTAGGATATATTTCACCGGATGAATCGAAATTATTTTCATTGAAGGGAACGAATTCAAAAAAGATTCCATTGTCTGTAATTAATTTCATGTAATCTGCATTCGGATCTGATTGAAAAGCAATAAATCCTTCAGAGGCAGGATACATTTCTATATAATGAACCTTTTTTGAAAAAAATCTTTCAAAACTTTTTTTATAAGGTTCGAAAGAAACTCCTCCATGGGCATACACATGAAGATTCGGCCAGATTTCATGGATGTTGGAAAGTTTATAATGCGAGATAATCTGTTCTAATAAAAGTTGAACCCAGGCAGGCACGCCGGTAATAATTCCAATGTCCCATTTATCTGCCTGACGCGTAATTTCATCAAGTTTTATTTTCCAGTCTTTTTCCTGTGAAATTTTTTTCCCCGGTTTGTAAAAATGCTGAAACCAAATAGGAACCTGCCGGGCTGAAATTCCGCTTACATCACCTTCAAAATATCCGCCTTGTTTTTTAAGATCTGTACTGCCACCGAGCCATAATATTCCTTTTTCAAAGACAGAAGCAGGTAAATCATATTTGCCCAGAGTTGTTATCTGACGAATGCTGGCTTTTCTTAAAGCCTTAATCATTTCGCGCGTTACCGGTATATGCTTGCTTGCTGAACCTGCGGTTCCGGAACTGAGCGCAAAATATTTTACATGACCGGGCCAACAAACATCTACTTCTTCTTCAAGGCAACGGTGCCACCATTGCTCAAACATTTTATCGTAATCGAAAACAGGAACTTTTTCCCGATAAGTTTTATAGAGAGTTTTGGATAATAAAATATCGCTAAAATTATATTGCTTTCCGAAAAATGTAAACTCTGCTTTACTTAAAAGCCTTTTGAGCTCACGCTTCTGATAATATGCCGGTGAATTAAAACGAAGTCGCACCCGAGTGCTTAACTTCAATCCTTGTTTTATTAGTGAACCAAGTAACGGCATGTAGGAAAATTATGGCAACAAAATAAGAAAATCAATTTGTAAATTAACTAATTCATTGGTTCACAAATTATAGTTATCAAAGTGTATTTGTTATTTCTGTTTGAACAATAACAATTACTCGCCTGAAATAAATAATCAGTTAATTCACTAATTTTTATGCAGTCACCATAAGCTTCTTTTTTAAAGTAGCTTCTATTGCAGAAAGAAATTCTTCCGTATAAACATAATGTTTACCATGTGAAACGTCATTGCCATGAACATTTACAGCCAGATCCTTTGTCATAATTCCGTTTTCAACAGTTTCAATACAAGCTTTTTCAAGTGTGTTGCAAAAACGAATGAGTTCCTGATTGTTATCAAGCTTACCGCGGAATTCCAACCCTCTTGTCCAGGCAAAAATGGAAGCTATAGGATTAGTTGATGTTGGTTTACCATTCTGATGATCGCGATAATGACGTGTTACTGTTCCATGAGCCGCTTCAGCTTCCATTGTTTTTCCATCCGGAGTTACCAGAACGGAAGTCATAAGTCCCAGTGATCCGAATCCCTGTGCAACAGTATCTGATTGAACATCTCCGTCGTAGTTTTTACAAGCCCACACGAAATTTCCATTCCATTTCAAAGCAGATGCAACCATGTCGTCAATTAGTCGGTGTTCATAGGTAATTTTTGCAGTTTCAAAACGACTTTTGTAATCTTTTTCATAAATCTCCTGAAAGATATCTTTAAATCGACCGTCGTATTTTTTGAGGATAGTATTTTTTGTGGATAAATATAACGGCCACTTCTTAATAAGGGCCTGATTAAAGCAAGCATGAGCAAAACCTTGAATGGATTCGTCAGTGTTATACATAGAAAGAGCAACTCCATCACCTTTGAAATTATAAACTTCAAAAACCTGAGGTTCGCCATTTTCTGGAGTAAATGTCATTGTGAGTTTTCCTTTACCTTTTATAACCGTATCGGTAGCTCTGTATTGATCGCCAAAAGCGTGTCGGCCTATGCAAATTGGCGCCGTCCAGTTTGGTACTAAACGTGGTACATTTTTAATTACAATAGGTTCGCGGAAAACGGTGCCATCAAGAATATTACGAATAGTTCCATTGGGCGACTTCCACATCTGTTTAAGATTGAATTCTTTAACCCGTGCCTCGTCAGGTGTTATCGTTGCGCATTTTATCCCTACATTATATTTTTTTATCGCTTCAGCGCAGTCAATGGTGACTTGATCGTTTGTAAGATCACGGTTTTCTATGCCTAAATCATAGTATTTTATGTTTAGATCGAGGTAAGGAAAAATCAACATATCTTTAATAAACTTCCAGATAATGCGCGTCATTTCATCGCCATCAATTTCAACTACAGGTTTTTCTACTTTAATTTTCGAGTTCATTTTTATATTAAATTAAGGGTGACAAATTTAGTTTTTTTTCAATTGAAATATTCCTCTACGAAACTTTAAACTAACAGTTATATTTGTCACCGTGAAAGTTTACTCTTCTATTGATGAATTTCCGGGTATACCCAATGCCATAGTAACCATTGGAACTTTTGATGGCGTTCATGCCGGTCATCAAAAAATCATTCGAAAACTTGTTAGCCTGGCTGAAGAAACTAAGGGTGAAACAGTACTTTTAACATTCTTTCCTCATCCTCGAATGGTACTTCAGCCGGAAGATAATGATTTAAAATTGCTGACCAATTTGAACGAAAAAGAGGAACTTTTAAGATCATTTGGAATTGATCATCTCATCGTTCAACCTTTTAATAAGGAATTTTCGAGGATTAGCGCCACAGAATTTGTTCGTGATGTTTTGATAAAAAAAATTGGTACGAAAACACTCGTTATTGGTTACGATCATCATTTTGGCCGTAACAGAGAGGGCTCTTATAAAGATCTCGAAGAGATGTCTGTCGTTTATAAATTCAGGCTAGATGAAATTCCGGAGCAAATGATCAATCATATTGCGGTTAGTTCCACTAAAATTCGAAACGCTTTGTTGGAAGGAGATATAAAAAGCGCAAACAGTCTTTTAGAATATGATTTTCATTTGGAAGGTGTCGTGATAAAAGGAAAGCAGATAGGAGCCGGACTGGGATTTCCAACGGCTAATATTCACGTTCAGGAGCCATTTAAATTAATTCCCGCTGATGGTATTTATGCGGTAAAGATTAATCTCGAAGGTGAATGGTTTAAAGGTATGCTCTACATCGGCAATCGGCCTGCTTTAAAAGGGAAAACCAAAAGTATAGAAGTAAATATTTTTGACTTCAATCGTGATATTTACGGCAAAAAACTGCAGATTTTTTTCAAAGAAAGAATTAGGGGAGATATGAATTTTGAAAACTTGGATAAATTGAAGGAAAAGATGCAAGAAGACCAAAGGAATGCAACAAAAATACTTTCTTAACGTTTCCTAATAACTGGTTACAGATTCGAAAGTGAGAATTACATTAATTATCATATTTACTTTTCTTGCTTTCATTAATGTTCATGCTTTTGAAAAAGAGCAGATCAAAAATGACAGCACATATATTTACCGTTCCCTTAACGAAGCTTTAATTAACCCTGATATTGTTTTCAGATTGAACTTAAGTAAATCAAAACTTGATACTTTTCCTGAGCAAGTTTTTTTATTCAAAAACTTAACTGAACTTGATCTAAGTAAAAACAGAATTAAAGAAATTCCATCGGATATCGGTCTGTTAATTCATCTCAAAAAATTAAATCTTGCTAGCAATAAGCTCGTACATCTTCCTCCTGAAATCGGCCGATTAAAAGAGTTAGTGTTTTTAGGATTGAACAGAAACGTTTTAGAAGATCTCCCGCCGACTATTGGTGAATTAGAAAAGTTAGAAATTTTTGAATTGTGGGACAATGAACTTAATTCAATTCCTGATGAAATTTCAGAATTGCAAAATCTAAAATTACTGGAGTTGCGAGGAATATTATTTACCGAAGAAGAATTGAAACACATCGATTCACTGGTAGTAAAGTCAGCCAAAGTTTATATGTCACCGAGCTGTAATTGTAAAAATTAGAAGCAAGAATCAAGAGGCAAGAACCAAGATGAATGTTTCAGGCATCATGTTAAGTATCCTGATTTTTTTTATTTCACTTTATGAAAAAATTGTTTATTCGATTTATTTCAAATTATTTTAGACTTATAAAAAGTATATACAGATCACAGTTCTTTTTTATAAATTAACATAATTATCAAATTCTTGGTTTTTGACTCTTGCCACTACTATCATAATACCCAATTCTATAACTTCACCACTACGCCTACCATAAAACTCATTTTCGCTTGCGGAAAATAATAATTCGAATTAGAAAACACTCCATTGTAATAATACGGAAAAGTAGAGCCATTTGACTCGTATTTCTGATTAAATACATTATAAACAGCAAACTTCAATTCTGCGTCTTTAATTTTTATTGTATTAATATGATAATTTATCAGGAGGTCATGTATAAGATATGATTTGAGCATTCTCTCTTTATTTGAAGTATTGTCCAGAAATTGTTTACCGACATATTTTGAAATAAAGTCGAGAGTTGTATTTTTAAAAGGAGAATATCGCAAATCACCGGAAGCTATTATATTCGGAGAAAATGATATATCAGTTTTTTTAAGATTGATTAACATTTGAGTGTAGTTTCCTGTATCGTCAGATGAATCTATGAACTGTTCAAATGCTTGTATCTTGTTTTTGCTAATTGTGAGGTTGCCGGAAATATTTAAATTTTTAAAAATGTTCCAGCCTATTTCAGCTTCAACTCCTGTACGATAACTTTTGCCAACATTCTGACGAGGATATGCACCAACATCATTTATTTTCCCAGTTAGCACCAATTGATTTTTATAATTCATAAAATAGCAATTCACTCCAAATGTTATATTTTTACCTGTGAATTTATAACCAGTCTCAACATCAAACATCTCTTCGGGTTTCGGGCGACTTGTAGGAGAAGATAAAACATAGTCATCACGAACCGGTTCTTTATGACCAATACCAAGGGAAGAATATATTTTTTGATTACTAGTTATTGCGAAGGAAATTCCCGCTTTTGGATTGAGAAAATTTAAACTCACTTTTTGCTTTGCATTATTCAGATCATTATCAAATCCTTCAAACTCATATGTTATTGTTCTATATTGCAGATCACCGAATAAATTAAACTGATTCGTGATTTCATAATTTAATTTTGCAAACACGTTGAAGTCATCTTTATTTGCAACGTTTCGGGAATAGCGGTAATCAGGAGGTATTCCGAAGTTATTCTTCATCCAAATTATTTCATCATAATGTTTTCCTTTATATTGATTGCCAGCTCCACCAAGAGTGAAATGAACTTTATTTTTTGAATAGTTGGCCGAAAAAGTAAACCCATAAAAATTATTGTCAAGCCATCGCTGACGAATCAGGTCTGTTGAAGTAATCGTATCATTTCCGACTATAAAATCGGGAATACCATAGGTACTCAATAAACCATTGCCATAAATGTCATCATGAGGTTCATACTCTTCATAATATCCTTTTCCTTTCGTGTAATGCATTGCTGCATTAATATTCAAATATTGATTCAATGTACCTGAATAAATCAATTGATAATAATCCTGCTGATAATTATCTGTTTGATTTTCGTAATAGTGAACTTTACCCTGTTGATCATAATATTCACCGGCCGGATTGTATGTCCGGTTTGTACTTAACGAATCCTGTGGAACCCCATACCAAGCCTGATACGTTTTTTCTTTTCCTGATAATACGATTAATCTTAAAGAATTATTTTTACCATAATAACCACCACTGAGATAAAAGGAAGAAAGATCACTCGCTGCACGGTCGATATAACCACCCGAATTTATTTTTGATACCCGCCCTTCAATGGCGAAAGCATCGGATAAAATACCGCTGCCAAACATAATTGTATTTTTAAATGTATGAAATGATCCGGCAGATGAACTGGCGGAGGCAAACGGTTCAACAGATAATTTATTGCTGAGAATATTTATACTTCCTCCGAAAGCACCGGCGCCATTGGTAGAACTGCCTAATCCTCTTTGGATCTGAATATTTTCTACAGACGAAGCTAAATCCGGAATATCAACCCAGTAGACCTGATGCGACTCTGCATCATTTACTGGAATTCCGTTAATGGTAACATTAACCCGTGTAGCATCACTTCCGCGAATTCGTATTCCTGTATAACCTACTCCTGTTCCTCCATCGCTGGTGACAACAACGGATGGAGTCATGTTCAGAAGAAAAGGTAAATCCTGTCCGAGGTTGTGTTTTTCGATGTCTGATTTATTCAATTCTGAAAATGCGACCGACGACCGATTATCAACGCGGGTTGCAGAGATATTAACTTCTTCAGAAAGATATAATTTAGGAAGCATCTCAATAAGAATTTCACTACTACCCGATACCAACTTCTTTTCAGTAATGTATGCAATGTTTGTAATGGAAAGCGGAAAAGAATTTCCTTTTAATCCCGAAAATTTAAATTCTCCATTTTGATTGGTCAACGAATATATAAAAGTGCTGTCGATATGCACGACTGCGTTTACAATTGGTTCGCCGCTATTCTTATCTTTAATTATTCCTGAAATTTTTTCTTGTGCAGAAAGAAGTACAGGAAATAATATAATTAAAGTTACAATTCGAATGAAATTGTTTATTCTGAATAAAATCATCGTATTAATCTTTAAGGTTAAATAAATGCGCGATTGGGGTTGTCGTGCACTAAAAAAATTTACCTCTTTCCCTTCGCAGGCATTATCCTGTGCAGGTTCTGTGGGTGTAATCTCAGCCCCTTGATTGGAGCACCCCAATGATTCAGGACAAATGTAAGAATAATTGTCTTACCGCCGTTTTATTTGATTGAACGATTATTCTCAGAAAAATTGAACTAAAATTTATCTATCATTGGTAAAATACTTTCAATTGCTTTATTAAATCGTTCTTCTTTTGGTCCATCAATAATTTTATATTGAAAATTTCTTTTTTCTAGTTCAGCTTTATACCAATCAAAGAAATACTGACGACGATGTGGATTTTCTCTTACCGGATCTGAAATGAAAGGCAAATCAGGGCTCGTCAATAAATACAAATCGTATTTATGTTCATCTATTTTATGTTCAATCCATTCCGGGCATTCGCCAAACACATCAAATAACCAAATTTTACAAATAATTAATTCTGTATCCGAAAATAAAATTTTATTAGCATGTCTAATTAATTTGTCTTCAGATTCCAATTGCTTTTCTGCGCAATAAATAATATCTTCTTTGGTGTATGGGCGATTTAAATTGGATATGTAATCCCTTGCAAATTCAGGTACCCAGCAAGTTTGAAAATGTTCTGCAAGTTCTTTGCACAAAGTTGTTTTACCTGAAGACTCCGGGCCAATGAGAGCTATACGTATAATTTCAGGCTTCACGAACGATTAGATTTTTTTTCCATTCACTATATCCTTTAATAGCCATCAGTAAAAATATAGCATACAAAAATGTTGTCAACGGTAAATGCTTTACGAAGTAGAGTGGAAGATAAATAATGTCAACAACAATCCATACAATCCAATTTTCTATCAGCTTTTTTGCAATCATCCATTGTGCTCCAAGACTTATACACGTCAATGCAGAATCTAGCCAGGGAAAAGAAGCATTTGTAAAAGTCTGGAGGAAAATTGCAAGTACAACAGTCGACATTAAAACAATAACAGAAAGTCTTAAAGCCGTTTTCGGTTGTATGGAGTATGTATCTCTTGATTCTTTCTTTTTATTACTGTCAGCCCAATTCATCCATCCATAAAATAAAAGTAAGATGTATATGCACTGCAATAGTGCATCAGCATATAATCGGACGCCCGGTGTTAAGAAAAGCCAGGCATATAAAGAGACATTAATTATACCTACTGGAAAACACCAGATGTTTTCTTTCATGGTCAGCCATACGCCTGCAATGCCTGTCAACATTGCAATTACTTCGAGCCAGCTGGTGCTTTGACCTAGGATGGAAATTTCATTCATCATTTTAATTTCGAATATCTGGAACGAAAAGAATTTATTGAAGTGTTATAAAGCAAATTTTTGAAATGAAGAAAAACATCTCCTTCACTAAATTTCAGACTTTTGTTTCACTTCTACAAATTAATATTTCTAATTTTATTTTTGTATTTTGTTTTATTGAATTATAAACTTCCCGGAAATAATTTGCCTTTCATCATTTCTTATTTGAAAAAAATAAATTCCGTCTCTCAGTCCGTCACGATTTATGATTATAGATTCTCCGTGGATTGTTTTCTTTTCAACTTGCGCTCCAAAAATATTGTAAATTCTCATTTCTGAATTTTCAAATTTTTTATTCACTTTAAGATTAGCATATAAATGAAATGGGTTAGGAGAAATAATAAATTGATCTTTGGTTTCAAATTCATTTATGTCAACAAAAAAATTATGACATGAATAATAAATATAGAAACTGGTATCTATAGTTTGACAAATAAGAACTAAATTATCTTGAATAAAAACATCTAAATAAGCCCCATATTCAAAACATGTTGGTGGTTGATAAAATATACCATGTATAGGACCTATACCTTCAATCATTGAAGAAGTGCAACCTGGATTATTGGGCATTTCATAATTGAATCGTTTTCTATATTGCCCATTTATTATTATGGAATCTATCGAAATCACAATCCAGTAATTACTTGAATTAAAATAGTGTGTCCAATATTCTTTAGAAGCGTCAAGAGTATCACCAACGTGTAGGTCGAAATCAAATAAAATAGTATCACCATTAATAGAAGAATCATACATCCAAACTTTTTTTAAAGCAGTATCTTGTCGAATATAATAAGTTGTTGTATCGATTAACGTATCTGCAGTACATTGGTCGGTAGTAATTTCATAATGAAGTAATCTGTTGTATAAAATTCCGCCAATCAAAGTTTTACCGCTTATTTGATAAGTTGAATGGCTTTGAAAATTAACGCAACCGCAACAACCGTTTGAGTTTCCACTTTCACAACACCAAACAGCATTTGAATCGGGGAAAGGATGATAAATGGATGTCTGGGCTTTTATACAAATTGTGAAAATAGAAAATATTAGAAATATAAGTTTTTGCATTAAGAGGTTGTTATAAAAATCATTTAAATAATAAATTAATTCAATATAATAGAAATAATAATATTCAAATAAATCAAATTCAAATCGCTTGAAGAGAATGAACCACCAATGCTAATTCCGAAATCAAATCCGGATCTTTTTCCAAAGCATTTCCGATTACTATTATATCGGCTCCGGCATTACAAACTTCGGCAACTTTTTCAGGTGTTCGTATTCCGCCGCCAACAATTAATGGAATATGAATGTCTTTACTTACCGCTTCGATCATTTTTGCTGATACAGGAAAACGTGCGCCACTGCCTGCGTCCATGTAAATAAGTTTTAACCCAAGCATTTCTCCGGCAATTGCTGTACACACTGCAATGTCGTTTTTGTCGTGGGGAATAGGAGTAGTGCCGCTCATGTAACTTACGGAAGTCGGAGTGCCACTATCAATAATTATATAACCGGTAGGAATTATTTCAAGAGATGTATTTTTTAGAACCGGCGCAGCCAGTACATGCCGGCCGATAAGCATTTCCGGATTTCTGCCGCTGATTAAAGAAAGGAGTAATATTCCATCTGCACTATCGCTAATCTGCATAGTATTTCCGGGGAAAAGTATAACAGGAAGTGATGTATTCTTTAAGATTGAAATACATTCTTCAAAAGTATTACCGGTAATAATGCTGCTGCCGACAAAGAATAAATCGACAGAGGCGCCAACGGCTTTTTCTGCAATCCTATTACATTCGTTTATGGTAAGTTTATCGGGATCGATGAGTACGGCAATCATCTTTTTGCCTGCTTTTTTCTTTAAAGAAATATTTTGGTATATATTCATTGTTACGAATGTACAAAAAACTATGATTAAGATTTAAATCGCTTTACTATGTGACCATGATAGCATGTATTGATCAATTTTTTCATAAAATATTTTAAAATCTTTTTGAAATCCTTTTTTCAAAATAGAAGCAGATAGTTCACCCGATGAATTATATTCGAATGGATGAACAAAGAGATCCTTTTTAAAATCGAGGTCACCGACAGAGTGAATTTTATACAATACCTCTTTTGCACCCCACATAGCATGTAATTTGTCTAATTGATTTTCGGAACCGACACTTTCTTTTTCTTTTTCATTTAGAAATTTCTGAGAAAGTTTTAAAATACGTTCATTAATAATTTCAATATCGATGCCAATTTCGGGATCGTTAGACTTCATTAAAGCAATGTATTCATGGGAATGTGATATTGATATAAAGCCTTCATCCATGAGATTGGGTTTGCCGTTTTTATCATAATAAATCGAAGATCCATTAGCGCCGGGGAGTAGTATTTGCAAAGCATTTCGCGTAGTTAACCATTCCCGTTTTCTTGATTCACTTTTAAAGGAATTCCACTCCAGGGTTTCAATACGGTTTAAAGCAGCATTTTGAAGAAGATCGCTTATTTCTTCAATGCTTTTCCAAACAACCATTGAATATTCAGGGTTTGTTTTTAGCCAGGCTACCGGCATATATCTTATTTTATTTGTGCAAGATACCTGAAAACGCTTCATGTTTAGCAGCCGATTAGCAGCTTGTAACAAGATAAATAGTTAGCCGTATCAGGTAAAAACTTAATGAAAAAGGGTTGGTCTTTACAGCTCTTATATATACATTTGCAGAACAAATAATAATACTTTAAAAAAATAATTAAATGGGTAATACAACAGCTTCAGTTGACAAATTTGTTAAATTTAAAGTTAAAGACATTTCATTAGCGGAATGGGGACGCAAAGAAATTCGCCTGGCAGAATCAGAAATGCCCGGTCTTATGTCTATCCGTAAAGAATACGGCCCTAAAAAACCTTTAAAAGGCGCACGCATTGCGGGTTGTCTTCACATGACTATTCAGACGGCGGTTTTAATAGAAACGCTAACAGAATTAGGTGCTGAGGTAACCTGGTCGTCTTGCAATATATTCTCTACCCAAGATCATGCTGCTGCTGCAATCGCTGCTGCAGGTATTTCCGTTTATGCCTGGAAGGGTATGACAGCAGAAGAATTCGATTGGTGTATTGAACAAACTTTATTCTTTGGCCAGGATCGCAATCCTTTAAATATGATTCTTGATGATGGCGGAGATTTAACAAATATGGTTTTCGATAAATATCCTGAGTTGATTAAAAACATCCGTGGATTATCAGAAGAAACTACTACCGGCGTTCTTCGCCTTCACGATCGCATGAAGAATGGAACACTTCCAATTCCTGCCATCAATGTAAATGACTCAGTCACTAAATCTAAATTTGATAATAAATACGGCTGCCGTGAATCACTTGTTGATGCATTGCGTCGCGCAACCGATCTTATGATGGCCGGTAAAGTAGCTGTGGTAGCAGGTTTTGGAGATGTAGGTAAAGGCTCAGCAGAATCACTGAAAGATTCAAAAGTTCGGGTTATTGTAACAGAAATTGATCCTATCTGCGCTTTGCAGGCCGCAATGGAAGGTTATGAAGTTAAGAAAATGGAACAAGCAGTCAAAGAAGCTGATATTATTGTTACTGCCACAGGCAATTACAATATTATTAACGAGAAACATTTCCGTTTAATGAAACACAATGCTGTTGTTTGTAATATCGGACACTTCGATAATGAAATCGATATGGCTTGGCTTAATAAGAATTATGGAAAGACAAAAGAATCGATCAAACCTCAGGTAGATAAATATACTATTGATGGAAAAGACATTCTCATATTGGCCGAAGGTCGTTTAGTTAACCTTGGATGCGCTATGGGACATCCTTCTTTCGTAATGTCTAATTCATTTACGAATCAGACACTGGCACAACTTGAATTATGGAATAATGCCGGAAAATACGAGAACAAAGTTTATACTCTTCCAAAGCATCTTGATGAAAAAGTGGCTCGTTTACATCTCGAAAAAATAGGAGTTGAACTTGATGAACTTTCTGAAGACCAGGCAAAATATATTGGTGTTCCAAAATCAGGTCCGTTTAAATCGGATACGTATCGGTATTAATTTCTCCCCGCAAGGGAAACCGGAAAAAGCGAAGGGCGCAAAGATTATTTCTTTGCGCCCTTTCTATTATATTTTGACGATGATTTAATAAGTCATTCTATACCGATTCTGCGAGAATAATAATTTTATTTTTAAGATTCTCAACAACTCCGCCTTTAACATCAAATGACTTAACGCCTTCTTTGTCTTTTATTTTCACCTTGCCATTAAGCAATGTAGAAATAATAGGAGCATGGTCTTTCAGCATTTCAAAACGACCCATTGCACCGGGCACAGAAACAGAAGTAACTTCACCACTGTAAACTCTTTTATCGGGAGTAATAATTTCTAAGAACATCTTTTTTATTTACTGATTAATTAGATTCTGCCAATATTTTCTTGCCTTTTGCTATAGCATCATCAATAGTTCCAACAAGATTAAAAGCGGCTTCAGGATATTCATCCACTTCACCGTTCATAATCATATTGAATCCTTTTATTGTTTCTTCTATCGGAACGATAACACCTTTTAATCCGGTGAACTGTTCAGCAACGTTAAACGGCTGAGAAAGGAAACGCTGAACACGACGGGCACGATGAACAACGATTTTATCTTCATCACTTAACTCATCCATACCAAGGATGGCAATTATATCCTGAAGTTCTTTGTAACGCTGAAGAATATTTTTAACATTTTGTGCAGTATTGTAATGCTCATCACCAACAATAAGTGGAGTAAGAATTCTTGATGTAGAATCCAGAGGATCCACCGCAGGATAAATTCCAAGCTCGGCAATCTTTCTATTCAATACAGTTGTTGCATCAAGATGGGCAAATGTTGTTGCCGGTGCCGGATCGGTAAGATCATCGGCAGGTACATATACAGCCTGAACGGAAGTAATTGATCCTCGTTTAGTAGAAGTAATTCTTTCCTGCATCAATCCCATTTCAGTAGCCAGTGTAGGCTGATAACCAACGGCTGAAGGCATACGTCCGAGAAGTGCTGATACTTCAGAACCTGCCTGAGTGAAACGGAAGATGTTATCAATAAAAAATAATATATCACGGCCGCCTGATTTTTCATCACCATCACGGAAATATTCAGCTACTGTTAATCCTGATAAAGCAACCCGCGCACGTGCTCCCGGTGGCTCATTCATTTGTCCGAATACAAGTGTCGCTTGCGACTTTCCAAGTTCAGTCATGTCAACCTTACTCAAATCCCAGCCACCGCTTTCCATAGAATGTTTGAAAGCATCACCGTAACGGATTACGCCGGATTCAATCATCTCACGTAAAAGATCATTTCCTTCACGAGTTCTTTCTCCAACTCCGGCAAATACTGATAATCCTGTATAGCTTTTTGCAATATTATTGATCAATTCCATGATCAATACTGTCTTTCCAACACCTGCACCACCGAACAATCCGATTTTACCTCCTTTTGAATAGGGCTCAATAAGGTCAATAACTTTTATTCCTGTATAAAGTATTTCCGATTCTGTCGAAAGGTCTTCAAATCGTGGAGCCTGACGGTGAATGGGAACACCTTTATCTTTTGATACTTTACCGATACCATCGATGGCATCTCCCGTTACATTAAAAAGTCGTCCTTTAATCGCATCGCTTGCAGGCATCATAATTGGCGAACCAATAGAACGAACCGGCATCCCACGCATTAAACCATCCGTCGATTCCATTGCAATCGTACGAACTGTATCTTCTCCAATGTGCTGCTGACACTCTAAAACTAGTGGTGTCGTTCCGGGACGATCGATTTCTAATGAATCCAAGATATTAGGAAGAACTGATCCTTCAATATCAAAGCTAACGTCGACTACCGGCCCTATTATTTGTGAAATTTTACCAAGATTTGCCATTTGAAATATTAAATTTTACGGTTTTTTATTTGAGAGCGCGAAAGTAAGGTTTTTTTAGAAAATAGTGAGCATTTGTTGAAGAAATATTGCATGAAAAAAGAATAATAAAAACTTTAAAAATTGGCGAAAAACGGCAAATTTTGGAGATAAAATACTATCAAATGTATCAGTATTTTTGTTTAAGCTTGTTATTTGAAAACCATAAATTTATTGAAACATGAAAACCATATTATTCTTTGCATCCTTTTTCTGTTTTACTTCACTCAAAGCTCAATCTTGTTATGACGGATATTATTGCCTGAGTTTCTACGATACTATTTGTGGTTATCATTTGTCGATTGATACTTCGAATACAAATAATATATGGCAAATCGGGGTGGCACAGAAACCTATGATGGATTTAACAGATTGTAATTCTAAAGCTATTGTTACTGATTCAGTTCATGCTTATCCGGTAAATAATCGTTCTGTTTTTACAATCACTAACCTCGCAACTGGTGGTGATTATTATGGATTCAGAATTTTCTCAGCAAATTATTATGTTCAATCGGATTCCCTTAATGATTTTGGAAAGATTGAACTGTCACTCGATAAAGGAATAAACTGGATCGATATTATCAATGATACTATTTATAGCAACCATTTTTTATGGTTCTCTTCTAAGCCAGTACTCACGGGACGATCTTTTAATTGTAAAAATTTTTCTGTTGATCTTGCTGATCTTCCTACTATTAGCAATTTTCAGATTGGCGATACCATTTTGTTTCGATTTTCTTTTTTCAGTGACAGCACTTTTGATAATCTCAGTGGTTTGATTTTCGACGATATCTGTTTTTCTGATTATATAGAGGGCGTTTCAGAAACGAGATTTAGTTCTATATGGTCAAAAATTTATCCGAATCCATCATCTAATTTATTTAACATCGAATTTGACAATCCTGAAAGCAAATCATTTCAGCTTGCAGTGTACGATATGCAAAGCAGACCGATGTTTACTCAAAATAATATTACAAGTAATAAAATTCAAATTGACATGCAGACATTCGCCCCGGGTATTTATGTTTATAAGATAACAAATCTGGAAACCAAAAAAAGATGTTGGGGAAGGTTTTCTACATTAAATTAAAAAGGAAAAAGTTTTAAGACAGGATTTATTGGTTAAAAGTAATTTGTTAATAATAATGGTTTTTTTTATTGCCGGGTGTAAATTGTTAATAGTTGAGAAAAGAATGGGAGTTAAAGTGTATTCGTTCCTATTAACTTCGTGCCAGTAAAAAGCATTGTATGAATTCACTTTATGAAGTTTTCAAAAACCATCCTATTATATGCACTGATAGTCGTTCAGTTGTTTCGGGATGTATTTTCTTTTCATTAAAAGGTCCCAATTTCAATGGAAACACATTCGCAGAAAAAGCATTGGAATTAGGTGCAGTTTGCGCAGTGATTGATGAAGCTCAATATAAAAAAGACGAACGATATATTTTAGTAGATAACGTCCTGATTACCCTTCAACAACTTGCCAACCACCACAGGAAGCATCTTACTATTCCCGTGTTAGCAATTACCGGCTCAAATGGTAAAACAACTACGAAGGAGTTGATTCGAAATGTTCTTTCAAAAAAATACAGAACCATTGCTACCAAAGGAAATCTCAATAATCACATCGGTGTTCCTCTTACAATCTTATCCATAACAAAGGATACCGAATTTGCCGTCATTGAAATGGGTGCCAATCATCAGAATGAAATCGATAGTTATTGTCGTATTGCAGAACCGGATTACGGACTAATTACAAATGTCGGTAAAGCGCATCTTGAAGGTTTCGGAGGATTTGAAGGTGTAAAAAAAGGAAAGGGTGAACTTTATTTGTGGATTGCAAAAAATGGGAAAGGAATTTTTCTGAATGGAAATAGTAATGACTTAATTGCAATGGCAAAAGAATTTAAATTTCCTCAAACTGTTCTATATGGAACCGGCCAGGAGTTTTATTGCATGGGAGAATTGGAAAGCGATGAACCGTTTTTAAAAGTCAATTGGAAATGCGGAAATACGAAAAGTATAATTAACACGCAATTAATTGGCCGTTATAATTTCGAAAATATTTTAAGTGCAATTTGTATTGGGAATTTTTTTGAAGTAAATCCCGATGATATTAATGATGCTATAGAAAGTTATGTTCCCGATAACAGCCGGTCACAAATCATAAAGAAAAAAAGTAATACGATAATTCTTGATGCCTACAATGCAAATCCGACAAGTATGGTTGCAGCTCTCGATAATTTTAGAAAAGTATCTGCGCATCATAAAATTGTTTTCCTCGGAGAAATGGCCGAACTGGGTGAAGAAAGTTTCGCCGAACATCAAAAAATAATATCAGTTCTTGCCCGAGAAAGCTATGATAAAATTATTTTAGTAGGCGAAAATTTTAAAATTTTTTCTGATAAAATTAAAGGACTCTATTTCGATGATTCTGAAAAAGCAACTTCCTGGCTTAAGGAAAACCCAATTGAAGATTCCTTAATTTTAATTAAAGGTTCTCGGTCATCAAAAATGGAAAAATTAATGGAGGCACTTTGATTTAATTGAAGATCTATTTTTGTTGAAAGGATTTTCAGATTAGTTTTTTTGCCGGTTAAGCCAATTTCTTTTATTTTTATCTTCTTCATAATAACCATGACTATAATAGCCATAGCTTTTATTTGTTCCGGCATCATTTAGTAGAATACAAAGGTTTTTGATTTTTCCTTCTGTGTAGTAATTGTTAATCGATCTTAAATACTCTTTTCTTGAATAATTTTCTCTTAGGATAAAAATATTTATATCAGCATAATTCATCAGCAACATGGCATCGCTGACAATTCCAACCGGTGGTGTATCGATAATTATGTAATCGTATTTGGTTCTTAGTTCGTGGAGTAGCGTTTGTGTTTCTTTTTTTGAAAGTAGCTCTGCCGGATTTGGAGGGATTGGCCCGGAAGAAATAATATCGAGGCCATCAATAGTAGTTTTTTGAATAACTTTTTCGAGCGTAGTTTTTCCGATTAATAATGTACTAATTCCATCATTATTTTCTACTCCAAGTTCCTTAATCAATTGTGGTTTTCGTAGATCCATTCCTATAATTATTACTTTATGATGTTGAAGCGATAATACAGTTGCAAGATTTAATGTTGTGAAAGATTTTCCTTCACCACCAACAGAAGATGTTATTAAAATAATTTTATTTTGATCGGTAAGTCCAAAATACATTAAGTTGGCACGAATGGAACGGAATGCTTCTGCAATAGATGATTTTGGGTTTTTGGAAACAACTAATTTCTCTGCCGTTTTTAAATGTCCGACAACACCGATGATAGGAATTTTTGTGAGCTTCTCAATATCTTCCTTATTATTGATTGTATTTTTAATATATCCTTGAAGTAGAATAATAATTACAGGCAAGATGAAAGCAAGCAAAAAACTAATAATAATTACTGTTTTCTTATCCGGAATTACCGGAGTTTCTTCTACAGATGCATCATCAAGTACTTTGTTGTCCGACACGGCCGTAGCTTTAGCTATACCAGTCTCTGCTTTTTTCTGTAAAAGATATAGGTAAATATTTTCATTCACAGTAAAATTTCGCCGGATCCCTAAGAGTTCTCTTTCTAAATTTGGAATTTTACGTATGGAATTTTCATATTCGTATAGTTGATTATTTAATCCTTTTAAACTGGTTGATGTAAGATTTCGAATGCTGTTAATATTTTCAATCAACGCTTTTTTTGTTTGCTCAATTTGTTCATCAATAATTTTTATTGCCGGCGATTGAGCGCTGCTTCCGTAAATAAGTCCTTTACGTTTACTTTGCATTCCTTTCAGGCGTGTAATGAGATCAACGAGCAGAGGATCGGGATTTCCTAAACTCGAAGGAGCCAGTGTTTCAACATCTTTATTTCCTGAAACATAATCATACAGATAATTCAGGGAACGAAGATCTATTTCTGCTTTTACACGATCTTCATCAACAGATGTAACCCTTTCCAGATATGCTTTTGATTCTTCACTCAAATCAACAGTTCCTTTTTGTTCTTTGAATTTCTGTAATTCTATTTCAGAAGCATTTAATTTCTTGCTTATTTCTTCCAATTGTTCATCGACAAATTTGAGAGTAAGCGCCGCTACTGATGATTTATCTTCCAAATCGCGGCCTATATATACTTTGCCAAGCGTGTTCAGAAAGTCTAGTGCTCGTTCCGGAATTTTATCATAAACAGTAATCTGTACAATTGTCGCTTCCTTGTTTAATGGCATTACAGACATATTCTCTTTGTAATAAGCCAGTAATTTGTTTACAGAATTTATGGTAAAAAAATATTTTTCATCTGTAGAAAATGAAAATGCGGGTAAATTTCTGGAAACAATTAAGTTGAAGTATGGTGTTTTTATTTCTTCTCCGTAAGCATGCGTTTCGCTGTATTTAAAATTTTTAATAAAACGATTATCAACTTCAATTTCTAATTTAAAACGGGAAGAATCAAAACTTGAAATATGAAAATCTTCTTCATAAACACCTTCTGAAATGTTAAGTGCTTTGACAACAAATGGAGTGGTTTTGTAAAGAGGATAATTTAATAAGCCGCTTTTAGAATAAAAGCTGACATCAAGATTAAGTTCTTCAAAAGTATTTTCAAGAACAGAACGTGATTGAAGAATACCTATTTCTGTTGCTATATTCTTGTTATTCCCAAACATGTCGCCCGACAGAATATCTTCAATATTCTTTGAGGCATTTTTATTGTCTTTAATAATAACACTTGTAGTTGCTTCATAAACAGGAAGAGTATAACGAATGTATAACAGAGCCCCGACGGAAAACAGCAGAATTGAAAAAAGA
Organism: Bacteroidota bacterium; assembly: GCA_031417555.1. Classification (GTDB taxonomy): domain Bacteria; phylum Bacteroidota; class Bacteroidia; order AKYH767-A; family 2013-40CM-41-45; genus JADKIH01. The sequence goes on along the minus strand of JANOVV010000064.1, from coordinate 16,632 downwards.
AAATAGGACCAATGCTTTTTCAGATTATAAAAAAGTATACGTAAGTCAATTTCATCTTCAGTGCGGCGATATTCTTCTGAGTTTCTCATTTTGTAGTAACATAAAGAAAAGTAAGAACAACCACAGCAGAAGTAAGTATGGAGGTAAAAACAGTTACTGTAGGACTGATATTTTGAAAAGCCTTTCGACGCAATGGAGAGACATAAACAATATCATCAGGGTGCATATAATAGCTGTAAGCGGATAATGATTTAGCATCAGTCAGATCGAGAGAAAAGTCAAATCTTTGTCCGTTTTCATCACGGATAATTCTTAAATTTTGTCTGTCAGCAAATTGGGAAAGATCACCGGCAAGTCCCAGAACTTCCGGTAATGTGGCTTTTTCATTCGAGATCTGATAGGTGCCGGGTTTATTTACTTCGCCTAAAACGGTGACTTTAAAATTTAATTTTTTAATGGTAACAATTGGGTCAATTATAAATTCTTTAAATTTTTCTTCCAGTAAAATGGAAGCTTCAGAAATGGTCAGTCCTTTCAGTAAAACGGTTCCAATCAGTGGTAATTTAATTTCTCCGTTTTCATTGACAACATTTCCTTTCTCATACGCAGAGTGGTTATCTGCTCCGGGAACATCTTTAGGGGAAGATAAATAAGGATATGCTTCACTATTAATTGTGAAAATATTTATTAATAAAAGATCTCCGGAATATATTCGTGCTTTATAAATACTGTCATTACTTATGGACGGAATTTCTCCCTGGAAATAAATAAGTTTTTTCTGTGGAGTACAAGAACCAAAGGCAATTATTAAAAAAAATATAATGATCCGAATCCGGTTCATTTCTGAAATTCTTTAGAGCTGTTATTGAAAATTCTATATTATTTATTGAGCTCGGCGCGGGATATTACCATTTTTTGAACCTCTGAAGTGCCTTCGTAAATCTGAGTAATTTTTGCATCACGCATCATGCGTTCCACATGAAATTCTTTTACAAAACCATAGCCACCGTGAATTTGAACAGCTTCTATTGTTGTATCCATTGCTACTTTTGAAGAAAATAGTTTTGCCATTGCAGCAGATAAAACATAATCCATTCCATTATCTTTCATCCATGCAGCTTTGAAGCAAAGCAAACGGGCAGCATCAATTTCAGTTGCCATATCTGCCAGTTTAAATTGTATAGCCTGATGCTGGGAAATTGGTAAGCCGAATGATTTTCTTTCTTTAGAATAGTTTAATGCAAGTTCATACGCACCAGAAGCAATACCGAGTGCTTGTGAAGCAATTCCAATTCGGCCGCCGTTTAATGTTTTCATAGCGAATTTAAAACCAAAACCATCTTCGCCGATTCTATTACTCTTAGGAACTTTTACATCTGTAAACATTAATGAATGAGTATCACTTCCGCGTATGCCTAATTTATTTTCTTTTGGTCCGATCGTAAAACCGGGCATTCCTTTTTCAACAATCAATGTATTAATTCCTTTATGGCCTTTGGAAACATCTGTTTGTGCCATGACCAAATAAATAGAAGCCGTAGAGCCATTGGTTATCCAGTTTTTGGTACCGTTTAAAAGATAATGATCTCCTTTATCAATAGCAGTTGTGTGTTGTGATGTTGCATCTGATCCCGCTTCCGGTTCACTTAAACAAAAAGCGCCGATTAATTCGCCTTTAGCAAGAGGGACAAGATATTTTTGTTTTTGTTCTTCAGTGCCGAATGCTTCCAGTCCCCAGCAAACCAAAGAATTATTTACAGACATTATTACAGAAGCAGATGCGTCCACTTTAGAAATTTCTTCAATTGCCAAAACGTATGAAATCGTATCCATTCCGCCTCCACCGTATTTTGGACTTACCATCATACCCATAAATCCCAACTCGGCCATTTTCTTCACTTGTTCATGTGGAAATTTCTGATGTTCATCACGTTCTATGACACCCGGTTTTAACTCATTTTGAGCAAAATCACGGGCAGCATTGCGAATCATTATATGTTCTTCACTCAATTCAATATTCATATTCAGATTGTTGAAATTCTTATTCCTTTTATGGAAAATTATGGTTAATTCTTTCCTTTATTGTGGCAACAAACGTACACGTTTTGAAGGTCATTAACAAGGACTACAATTCTGTGTTTTAATACAACTTATTTTGACATTTCAATTTTAAAATCCCCCAAAAAATAAGATCATCTTTAATTATTAATAATCACATTTTAAAACATAATTAATACAAATCGTTACCCCTAAATTATAGTCTCTAGTCTCTTTTATCTTGATTCTTGATACCTGATACTTGATACCTGATACAAATCCCCATGCCCACCCATAAAATAATCGGCCTAATGTCAGGCACCTCTCTCGATGGTGTTGATATTGCATATTGTGAATTTAATTTTGATACCATTTGGTCATTTCGATTAATACATGCTGAGACTATTATATATGATGCATTTTGGAAAAAAATTCTTGGAGAGATTCAAAAAGAAAGTGCAGAAAAAATATCTGAAATAGATTGCAGTTATGGCAAATTTTTGGGAAATCTGGTAAAAGATTTCTGTAAAAAATATACAATTAGTCCTGATTTTATTTCATCGCATGGACATACAGTTTTTCACCAACCATCCAAAGGGTATACGAAACAAATCGGTTCAGGAGCATACATTGCCGCAAATTCAGGTTTTCCTGTTATTTGTGATTTTAGAAGTTTAGATGTTGCCCTTGGCGGGCAAGGTGCACCATTAGTACCCATTGGAGATAAATATTTATTTCCTGATTCTGATTACTGTTTGAATCTGGGAGGTATTGCAAATATTTCTTTTGAATATAATAATGAAAGAATTGCTTTTGATATTTGTGCATGCAACTTAATTTTAAATTATTATGCCTTGAAAAAGGGAATGTCATTTGACAAAGACGGGCAAATAGCTGCCAATGGTAAAATCAATACTGTATTATTGAATAGTCTAAACCAATTACCATATTACTCTAAACCATTTCCAAAATCTTTAGGGAGAGAAGACATAGAAAAAGATATTATTCCGCTTATTGATTCATTTAATTTAAGTACCGAAGACGTCTTGTCAACTTTTTGCGAACATATTTCATTTCAGATTGGAAATATTACAGGCAAATTTAATACAGGCAAAAAAATATTGATAACGGGAGGTGGTGCTTTGAATAGTTTTCTGAAAAACAGCATTCTGAAAAATAGTAATACTGAAGTTGTAATTCCCAATAAAGAGATAATTGAATTTAAGGAAGCAATTATTTTTGCTTTCCTTGGGATCCTAAGAATAAGAAACGAAATTAATTGTCTGAAAACCGTTACAGGCGCAAGCAAAGATAGTTGCGGAGGAGCAATCTATGTAATGTAATATTAAGAGTCAAGAGCCAAGATAATTGAATCAATTTCTTGATTCTTGGCTCTTGATTCTTGACTCTTATTTAAAAATCATCATCCTCATCGAAATCGTTTGCCGGACCTGCGTCATCGAAATCTTTCATATCACCATCAATTGGTAATGAATCATCAGCACCATCAATAGTTTCTGATTCCATCGGAATGATTTCTATGATATCTGTCTCGATAACCATCCGTTCACGACTATTGCTTTCGTGGCTCTTTGAAGGTTTTGAAATAGATTTTGCAGATGCCGGTTTTTGAACTGGCTTATTTGCTACTATTTTTTTCGCAGCAGGCATTGGAGAATGTTTCTTAGCAGCTACTGATTTTTTTACAACAGCTTTAGGAGCCGGACTTTTAGCTGCAGCTTTTTTCTTCACCACTTTTTTAGGTGATTTCTTTTTAGCAGCAGGTTTAGCTGCTGATTTTTTCTTTACAGCTTTTTTTGCTGAACCTGCTTTGCTAACTTTTTTAGCAGGAGATTTTTTCTTTGCAGGCTTTTTTGCCTTTGGTTTTTTTGCGGATTTCTTTTTAGTTGCCATAACCTGTATTCATGTTTAAGAGATGATTGTAGACTATATTTATTTCTTTTTCAAAATTACTATTTCAAATTCATTTGTTCCAAAAATATGAAGTTTTTTTTTAATGATATCATCTTTAGTAAATGAAAGTTAAAGTATTTTTATTTGCCTTGAAGTCTCTCTTCTAATAAATAGAAAGTCAATTTCTTTAGACATGAAAGTTAATAGATTCTTTTAACATAATAACAGGATGAGCAAACAAATTAAGCTATTACTATTCAAATAAAGTTGAAATTTAGTCCAAATTGTCACTATTTGGGATAATGTATTTCAAAGAATAAAGAACATAAAAACAGATCTCTGGTATTTCGGCAGATATTTTCTGTAAATCAATTGCTAATATAGACCGAATTGGTGCCGGAATCAAAGACAGAATTATAGCTTTTCATTGGACGAGTCGCCGGCCCATGAAGTATGGAACCGTCATACAAGTTGAATTTACTGCCACATTTAGGATCAACGGTGGTGATCCCGCTCGAATCCACCACAATTTTTGCTCCCGATGCAGTCGGGTCATATGGACAAGCCTGGTCAAAAGCAACAAACTCATCTTGAGATCTGCGGTAAATGATTATTCCCCGATAGCCATATTCCGGTATTGTTACAAAACCTCCGATACTATTTAAAGTAACATATTGCGGCAGACTTAAATAAACAGTAAAGCTAACAGGCACATTTGGAATTGTTTCATCAGTAGATGATTTTTTACATGAAAAATATAGAATGGCAAGAATAACAGGAATAAATAACCGTTTTGTGTAATAAGTTTTTTTAAGTAAGATCATCTAAAAGTTTTTCGCTATTATATTTACATTGTAAATTAAAAAAAATAAAAATGAAACTATTATCTTATGTTTTAATAATACTTGCATTTTATGCATGTAAAAGTAATGAAAACAAACAGGAATCCAGCGGAAAAGATACTGTAATAACAAATACCGTTAAAACAGTATATACTTGTCCGATGCATCCTGAAGTTGTAAGCGATACAGCAGGAAAGTGTCCACAATGCGGAATGGATTTAGAGGTAAAAAGCTAAATTAAAATTTCCGGTTATTAATTTCGTTTTAATATTTGTTTGTGGCGACTGTTCAAATGAATGTGTCGTTATAAATTTCTATTGTAACAAATACAATCAATAATTAAAGAAATTTTTTGTATTCTGAAAAAATATCAATCTATGAAGATCCGAAATTTTAAATTGTCTGTTTTTAAAAATACATTTTTCATTTTCATGACACTGATTTTAATTATTGTAAACTTTCCTTTACATGCGCAAGATATAAATGCACGTTCTCCACAACCATCGGCAGGAAGCCACCAGCAACAGGTTGTCAACAAAAAGAAAATAAAGCAACAACAACAGATTGCAAAGAATACTGAAAAAGGTGTTAAGCGTCATTTAAAATTACAAACAAAGAATACCAGAAAGATGATAAAAAAAAGTAAACGCTCTTCAAAACACTGGAATGACAACAAAAAAGAGTTTTTTCTGAAAAGATGGTTTCGAAAAAATCATCATTAAGTGTTGAAAAATTTTTATAAATTTTCTAATTGAAAGTTGTTTTTTGTCAGATATTTACATCCTGAACCCCCCATTTCTCAAGGCCTTTGAAAGCTTTTAGAAATTATTGGCCAAGTTTATTATTACGTTGGCCAAATACAATAATACCATAACACATTAATTTTCATAAAGCTTCATCTTTAAGCTTAAATTGAATAACTTTTAATGGCCACAAATGAAAAAACTGTAGTTTAAATGAACACACCTGGAATTCTTTATAGGGGATTAATACTTACCACAGTATTAGTTCTATTTTCAATTTTTGCCAATGCACAGCAATTGCTGGATGATTTCAATCGTTCAGTCAGTGCTACTGTTGGCGGTACTTCTTTAGGACCTCCTGCCTGGACGGAAGTGGAAAATGGTAATACAACAACAACAGGTTGTAATATTGCCACTGCTAATGGCGAACAATATTTAAGATTAAGTTCAGGTTCATTACCTGCAGGAGGTGGAAAAGAATATGTATACCGAAATTGTTCTACTAATTACAATACCATTCTTTCTTCAAATACAATTCAACTTATCTGGCAATTTAAAATGCGTCAGACTGCAACAGCAACTAGTCCACCTAATGATCTTTCAGGTTTTAGCAGTGGTTACGGAATGGCCGTAATACTGGGAGCAACAACCTTTAATTTTCTTACAGCAAATGGATATGCAATTACACTTGGAACTCCTGGCACAAGCACTGATCCATTGCGCCTTGTAAGATTCACAGGCGGACTTTCTTCTGATGCAAACCTGACTGATATTTTAACTACGTTGTATATGACACCGAACAGACGTGATTTCGATGACGAATATATAGCAGTTAAAGTAATTTATACTCCTTCAACAAATTTTTGGCAGGTATATGTTGATGAAGATAATGATCAATTTAATGACGTAAGTTATGCCAATGCTAATCTTTATGGTACTGGAACCGATGGTGTATATACTGGTAGTAATCTTGGTTTTGTTGGTGCTTTGTATAATCATTCAACTTCTACATCACTTTTTGGTTCACTTGATGAAATATATATTCCACTCGGTCCTCCGGTGATTTATTATTCTAAAGCAACAGGCGACCTAAACCTTACAACATCCTGGGGTATTAATTTAGATGGAAGCGGAACAAATCCTCCTAACTTTACAAATTCGAGTCAAACTTTTAATATTCGAAATAATCTTACACCAACCATTTCAGCTAACTGGACTGTTTCAGGATTAGCATCTAAAGTTATTCTGGGCGATAGTGTTTCAAATATTGAGTTTATTGTTCCTTCCGGTTTTGCATTCACAGGGCCAATTGACATATCATCGTATTCAAAACTTAATTTGGGAAATGTAACTATACCCACAATTGGTTCTATAGGAATTCCAAGTACTGTTGAATACTCTTCAGCATTAACTCAAACAATTTCAGCAAATATATATTGGGATCTAATTTGTTCAAGCACTGGTGGAAGAACATGGCCAAGCGGAACCGTTGGGATACTGGATACTCTTGTTATCGGTTTGAACGCTTTTAATAGTAGCTCAGGTACAGTAGATTTTATGGGTGGACAGACTCAATATTTACCTCCAATCAGATATCCGAATATGACTAATTCCGGTGGAGGAGATCGAATTTTTTCCCCATCCGGAATAATAATAATTAGCGGAGCATTTACGCCTAGTATTGGAATATATACCGTTACAGGAAGCACAATAAATTTTGCTTCGAGTAGTGCAACGTCCATACCTGTACTTTCTGTAAACGGTGGTCCTAATTATAATAATATAATAAAATCAGGTAGTGGTGATTTAGAAATTCAAGGAGTTATGTTAATTGGTGGCAACCTTACTATTACCAGTGGTAAGTTTCTTCAAAATACAGTAAATACAATTTATACATTAGCTATCGATGGTGATTTAATTATAAGTGGAGGTGATTATTATTTTTCAACCGGAACAGGTGCAAATGTGTTAACTCTGAAAGGTAATTTAACCCAGACTTCAGGAAGAACTAGGGTTTCAGGTACTGTATTGGGAAGAATTACATTTGCCGGGACATCGTTACAGGTAATTTCTGCATCAGATTCAACAAGGTTTGAATCCTGTATTTTCACTGTTTCCAATGGAGCATATGTAAGACTGGCTCAAAATCTTACACTTCATAGAAGTGCCTCTATTCCTTTGTCGTTAATAGGCACAATGAATGTTAATTCCGGTGGTACATTGGATTGCAGTACATTTAGAATAAGTTCAGGTATAGGTGCTTCCGGAAATGTTGTAATTAATTTAAATAGCGGCGCAACGTTAGTAACTTCAAATCCGAACGGTGTTTATGGAACCGGTGGATCAATATCCAGCATAAATACTGTAACTACATTTAATAGTTTGGCAAATTATAAATTCAATTCAGGGTCAGCGCAGTTTCCCGGATTGAGTAATACAACAATGAATAATTTAACAATCGATAATACAGCGAATGTTACATTAACAGCAAACATACTTGTCAATGGAGTTATTACTTTTATAAATGGTAAATTTAATACTACATCTTCTTTTAAAATTACCTCCGGTTTATTCGGTTCTGTCACAGGTGCCGGTGCCGGAAAATATGTAAACGGTACATTTGAAAAATTGATTGCTTCGGGTACTACAAGTAAATCTTTCGAAATCGGAGAAGCTACAAGTTACGATCCGGTGGTCCTGGTATTTCCTGCAGCTTCTAATAGTGTTGGTAGCATAACTGCTAAAGTATCCACCGGTGATCATCCATCAATGCCGGGTTCAGGAATAAATCCTGCTTTTTCCGTAAACCGTTATTGGACGTTAACTAATAATGGAGTAACCGGCATTCTACCTTATCAGGCTGAATTTACATTTGTAAATCCTACAGACGTTGATCCCGGATCAGATCCATCAACTTTTGTTGTTCGTAATTATACCGGTTCTACATGGTTTGCTACGTCACAAGGAATTCAATCTTCAACAAAAACGGGTGCATTATCACTCTCTAATTTTGGAGATTTTCAAATCGGAAACCGTTTCCCTCCGGCAACAATTGTTTGTCCGGTCGTTTTACCTGTAAATGCTTTAAGCGGATGCTCTGCACAGGTAAGTTTCATTGCAACTGCCACAGGAAATCCTGCTCCTTCTGTCACTTATTCTCAAAATCCAAATACATTTTTTAATGTTGGCACAACACCTGTAACTGTAACGGTTAGTAATATAAATGGAACTGCAAGTTGTACTTTCGATGTCGTAGTAAAAGATGTTACCCTTCCGGTAATAAATAATTGTCCAGCAAACATTATAGCATCTGCTGATTTTAGTTCTTGTCAGACAAATATTTTTTGGAGCGAACCAACTGCAGGAGATAATTGCAGTTATATTCTTACAGGAGATCATGCTCCGGGAGATGCATTTACTGTGGGCACTACTCTAGTAACTTATACCGCTATCGATCCTTCCGGAAATTCTGCAACCTGTTCATTTAATGTTGTAGTTACCGATGATGAACTTCCGGTAATAAATAATTGTCCCGTTGATATTAATGTTAATACCGAAGGAGCATGTGGATTAATTGTAAGCTGGACAGAGCCCACGGCAACGGATAATTGTTTATTTAAATTTACAAGCAATCATTCCCCGGGCGAATTTTTTCCTGTCGGTGTAACACCTGTAATTTATACAGCATCAGATTCTTCTCATAATGTAGTACAATGTACTTTTAATGTAACTGTCACCGACGTAGAATTTCCGGTTATAACCTGTCCTGCCAATATTGCTGTCAATACAGATTTAGGTATTTGCGGAGCTACAGTTAATTTTACTGTCGGCGCAACGGATAATTGTTTGGTAAATGTTGTTTCAACCCCACCTTCTGGTTCTTTATTCCCGGTTGGTACAACACAAGTTTCATCAATTGCAACGGATGCTTCAGGAAATGCGGTTAACTGCTCTTTTAATGTAACTGTAACTGATAATGAAGCTCCACATATAGCTTGTCCTGCCGATACTACTGTAAATACAGATCCCGGTGTTTATGGAAAAGTTGTAAATTTCACAGTAGGTGTAACTGAAAGTTGTTTAGTAAATGTAGTCACAACGCCTCCTTCCGGTTCTTTCTTTGCTTTCGGATCAACAACAGTGAATACGGTTGCAACAGATTCAACCGGTAATGTTACTAATTGTTCATTTAATGTTATCGTAGTAAATACACTTACCCTCGATACTACCGCATGTGATTTCTTCGAATTGCCATGGGGAGTTACTGCAACTGTTTCAGGTCCGTTTAGTCATACTTATGTAGGCGGAAATGGTTTAGACAGTGTTGTTACAATTAATGTTACAATAAATTATATTGATGACAACAATGTTTGTACTACAGACGCATGTAATACTTTTGCAGGTACTGTTTCCCATACTCCTGTAAATATTGATGATAATAATGTTTGTACGGCAGACGATTGTGATCCGATAACAGGTCCGTTCCATATCCCATATCCTATAATTAGTGATAATAATCTTTGTACTACTGATGGTTGTAATTCAATAACAGGAGAGTTTCATGATCCGGTTAATTATGACGATAATAATGTATGTACCATTGATGCTTGTGATCCTATTCTCGGACAATCTCATTCTTATTTTGATATTAATGACGGAGATTCCTGTACTGTCGATGCTTGCGATCCGCTTACAGGCATATCTCATAATCCTATCAACAGAGATGATAATGATCAATGTACAATTGATGGCTGCGATCCGGAATACGGAGTATTTCATGTTCCGATTATTCAGGAAGATGGCGATGCATGTACAGCAGATGTCTGCGATCCCGCAACCGGAATTTTTAATTATGTCCCTATCAATCCCGATGACAATAACGTTTGTACAATAGATGGTTGCAATACCTTAACGGGTGAATTTCATGATCCTGTAAATACGGATGACGGTAATGGTTGCACCATAGATATTTGCGATGTCTTTTTCGGAGTATTCCACATTCCTGTTATTATCGATGATGGTGATCTTTGCACAATTGACGCTTGTGATCCTTTAACCGGTATTATTTCCAATACTCCTGTTAACATAGATGATAATGATGCATGTACTTCAGACGCTTGTGATCCTTCAACCGGAAATATCACACACCTTGCGGTAAATCCTGATGATAACAATGTCTGTACTGTAGATGGATGCGATATAGTTACCGGTATTTATAACAATCCTGTAAATAACGACGACAACAATGTTTGTACATTGGATGATTGTGATTCGGTAACGGGTATTTTTCATACAGCAATTAGCGTAGACGATAATAATGTTTGTACAACCGATGCTTGTGATTCAGTTACCGGACCTTCTCATACCGATATAAATATTGATGATAATAATGTTTGTACAACTAATGCTTGTGATTCTGTAACCGGACCTTTTTACACAGGTGTAAATTTTGATGATAATAATATTTGTACCACTGATGCATGTGACCCGTTAACCGGAATTTCACATTTACCTGTAAGTATTGATGACAACGATGTTTGTACTACTGATGCTTGTGATTCTGTCACAGGAATTTCTCATACAAATATAAATATTGATGATAGCGATGCTTGTACTACTGATGCTTGTGATTCTGTCACAGGAATTTCTCATACTAATGTCAATATTGATGATAATGATGTTTGTACAATTGATGCCTGCGATTCAGTAACAGGAATATCTCATACTGCTGTAGTCGTGGATGATAATAATGCCTGTACGACGGATGCCTGTAATTCAATAACCGGAATTTCTCATACAGCTATATCTATAACTGATAATGATGCTTGTACAGACGATGCTTGCGATTCATCTACCGGTATAATTTCTCACACACCGGTGAATACAGATGATAACAATGTTTGTACTGAAGATATTTGTGAATCATCAACAGGTATTTCTCATAAACCGGTCAGCGTCGACGATAGCAATGCTTGCACGACAGATGCCTGCGATTCAATAACCGGAATTTCTCATACACCTGTAAATACCGATGATAATAATGCTTGTACAACGGATGCTTGTAATTCAATCACCGGCATTTCTCACACGTTTGTTGTTATTGATGATAGCGATGCTTGTACGACAGATGCCTGTGATTCAACCACGGGAATTATTTCGCATGATCCTGTAAACAACAGTGACAATAATCTCTGTACGTTGGATGGATGTGACACTGATTTCGGTGTGTTTCATATTCCAGTAAATACGGATGATGGCGACCCATGTACAAATGATGTTTGTGATCCGTTAACCGGACTCATCTCTCACAATCCTGTTAATGTTGATGATAACGATGCCTGTACAACCGATGCCTGTGATTCAGTAACCGGTATTTCTCATATAGCAGTTACAATTGATGATAATAATGTTTGCACAACCGATGCCTGTGATTCAGTAACCGGTATTTCTCATACAGCTGTTACTATTGATGATAACGATGCCTGTACAACCGATGCCTGTGATTCAGTAACCGGTATTTCTCATACAGCAGTTACAATTGATGATAATAATGTTTGTACAACGGATGCCTGTGATTCGGTAACTGGTGTTTCTCATACTGCTGTTAATATTGATGATAACGATGCCTGTACAACAGATGCTTGTGATTCAGATACCGGTATTAATCATACTGCTGTAAATACCGATGATGGTAATGCTTGTACAATAGATGCTTGCGATTCTGTTACAGGTGTTTCTCATACTCCTGTAAATACTGATGATAGTAATGTTTGTACAACGGATGCCTGTGATTCTGTTACCGGTGTTTCTCATACTCCTGTAAATACATATGATGGAGATGCATGTACCACGGATGCCTGTGATTCAGTTACCGGTGTTTCACATACTGCTGTAAATACTGATGATGGAGATGCCTGTACAACGGATGCCTGTAATTCTGTTACCGGTGTTTCACATAGTCCTGTAAATACTGATGATGGAAATGCATGCACAACGGATGCTTGTAATTCTGTTACCGGTATTTCGCATACACCGCTTAACATTGATGATAATAATTTATGCACTACTGATGCCTGCAATTCATTAACCGGTATCACTCATATTCTTGTTAACAGCGATGATGGCAATGCTTGTACATTGGATGGATGTGATCCTGATTTTGGAGTGTTTCATGTTCCATCGGTTACCGAAGATAACAATGCCTGCACTGAAGATGCATGTAATACTTCAACCGGAATTGTTACTCACAATCCTGTAAATACTGACGATGGCAATGCTTGTACTACGGATGCTTGCGATCCTTTGACCGGAATTTCACACACGCCTGTTAATGTTGACGACAGCGATCCTTGTACAACAGATGGTTGTAATTCTATAACAGGAATTTTCCATACACCAACATGCACTGTAACATTAAATTCAAAAATATTCATCCAGGGATTTTATTCCGGCGGTGGTTTTATGCAAAACGGTGGATCCGGTTGCCTGAATGTAACTGGCATATCAGCGGATCCTTTGGATGTGGACACAATATTCCTGAGTGCCATGGAAGCTACCACACATTTAGAAATCGATCGTAAATTTGGAATTCTTAAAACCAACGGTGATGTAAGTGTAACTTTTGGTCCGGCAGTTCTTGCAGGCACATCTTATTTCATAAAAATAAATCACCGTAATTCTCTCGAAACATGGAGTAAATTACCGGTGCCGTTTTCAACTACGACTTCATATTTGTTCACAACGAGTGCTTCAATGGCCTTTGGAGATAATATGATTGAAACTCCTGATAATTTGGGTTGGGCTATTTATAACGGCGATCTTAATCAGGATGGAGCCATCGACGGACTAGACTTCCTAGACCTGGATACTTCAATTCAAAATGGAGATGGTGGATACGCTGTAGGAGATTTACTAGGTGACGGATCTGTAGATGGTCTTGACTTTCTGGTATTAGATCAGAATACGCTAAATGGAGTAGGGGTTTCTATTCCATAGTTGAAAAATATATAATCATCAAAAATATTTGCCACTAATTAAAATCGATAATACAATTTATTAATTTAAAAACTATTTCACATGAATACATGGTACTCTAAGCGCCATTTAAATGTTACTCCGCAACATTTATCAATAACAAAAAAGGGAACATTGTCTTCAGTAAAATCTCTAAGAGCTTTATTGTTGATTTTATTCTTTTCGTTGACTGCATTTTGGAATAATGCAAATGCTGCAACCAAAACATGGACTCTGGCAGGAAGTGGAAGTTGGAATACTGGAGCAAACTGGTCAGGCGGCGCAGTACCTGCAAGCGGCGATTCTGTTGTCATCAATTCAAACGTAACAGTTTCAATTAATACGAATCCAAATACACTTTTAGCAATTAATATTCTTGTCGGAACCCTGCAATTTGAAAATGGAGCTAACCGGAGTGTAACTGTAACAAATTCAGTTACTATTGCAAATGGAGCAACATTTAATGTTTCGGGTTCTGGTAGTGATAGGACCCATACATTAACTATTGGTGGCGATCTTACAAATAATGGAACATTAAATTTACGTGCATCTTCTACAAAAATTTGCAATGTGACATTTAACAAAAATGGTAATCAAAATTTTTCTGGTAGCGGAACAACAACCTTTAATGGAATAACTCTTAATATGGGAGGCAGTATAGCCAATATTTTAGAAGTTCTTTCTCTTTATTCCCTTAATAGTTCAATTACCATTACATCAGGGACTCTAAAATTATCGGTTATTGGAGCTGTAACTATTGGAACCGGAAATTTAACAGTTCCTTCAATTGGTGGAATATGGGTGAACGGTTCAACTGTGACAGGTACAACCAGTGGTTCAGATTTTACACTAACCGGGCAATTAAAAATTTCCTCCGGAAGTCTAACTTTAGGTGGCACAAGCAATTCTTACGGTGATGATGTAAAATACAACTCAGGATCATCTTTTATTATGGATGGAGGTGCTTTTAATGTTACAGGAATTTTTGCACCAAGCAGCACCGGAACAAGTACCATTAATTATACGCAAACAAATGGAACTGTAACAGTAGCGAATGGCGTTGGTGATATTACGGATTTCTCAAATTCAAAAGCTCCATTTGATATCAGCCAATCCGGGTCTTCATTTACTATGAGTGGCGGTACTATCATTATTGTAAGGTCTAATCTAGAATTCAGCGGGGCTGATTATATTAATCTTGCAGGTACTAATAATGTAACAGGAGGAATATTACAGATCGGAAATACATCATCGGCTTCCGGACTTACAATTGATATTAATTCGAATGTGCCAATTTTTAATTTAATTGTAAATGCGACCACCAATACAAAAATTGCAAGGTTGGTAACAAATGCCTTGACAGTTAAAAATGATGTAACAATTAATACTGGTTCAACTTTAAATTGTAACAGTTTGAGTTTAACAGTCGGTGGTAGTTTTGCAAACAGTGGGGTCTTTACTTCACCAGCAACAACTACTTTTAATTCATCAGCAATAGGTAAAACAATATCAGGAAACCTGATAGGAGCCAGTAAATTCCAAAGTATTGTATTCAATAATTCTTTAGGTGCCTGGAGTTTTTCCAATCCTGCCGAAGCTTCTTCAGCTTTTACTATCACCAATGGATCTGTAACAGCCCCATCAGGAAATTTAAGTGTTGCGGGTGCCTGGAGTAATAGTGGAACTTTTTTAAATAATGGTGGAACTGTAATATTCAACGGCTCCTCCAATCAGAATATAAGTGGAAACAATGCAACAACTTTTAATAATTTTAATTTAAGCAACAGCAGTGGTGCAACACTAAGTGCCAGTGTTAATGCATCCGTAAATGGTATTTTAACATTTACTTCAGGTGTAATATCCACCGGAAATAATAAAATAATTCTTGGTGCTTCCGGTTCCCTTTCCAGAACTCTCGGTCACGTAAATGGAAATTTCCAAAAGAGTTTTTCAGGTTCTGTTCTTACTCAAAATTTTGAATTAGGCGATGCAGGAAATGCAAATTATACTCCTGCTTCTGTAACTTTTACAACTGTAAACGTTCCCGGAGATTTAACAGCAAGAACTACCAAACTTGACCGCGATTTAACAGGGTCCACTTTTATTTCAAACAAAACTGTAAATCGTTTCTGGACAATTACCAATTCCGGTATTGTTTTCGATAATTACAGCGCTACATTTAATTATTTAACCGGCGATAAAGACGCTGGTATAAATACTGATTTTCTTTATTGCGGTAAATTTGATTCACCGAACTGGACGTACCCTGTTATGGGAAATCGCAATGGATCAAGTGCTCAGATTACTGGTGTAACCGGCTTCAGCGATTTTCAATTGGGTGATTGTCAAACTCCGGTAATAAACACACCTTTAGTAACCAATGCATTGTGTAATGGAACTAACGGTTCAATTTCAATATCAACTAGTGCGGGCACACAGCCATTAACTTATATGTGGTCTCCGGGTGGAGGTGCTACGCCAACAATATCCGGACTCGCACCCAATACATACACCGTTACTGTAACTGCTCAGGGTGGATGTACGGCTTCTGCAAGTGGTACTGTTTTGTTAACCAGCATTGATGATAACAATGCATGTACCACCGATGCCTGCGATACACAAACAGGAGACATTACTCATATTGCATTACTCATCGACGATAATGATGCATGTACCATTGATGCCTGTAATACATCTTCAGGTGCAATCACACATACTGCAAATCCTTTAATTGATGACGGCAATGCATGTACCACCGATGCCTGCGATACACAAACAGGAAACATTACTCATACGGATGCAATCATTGATGATGTTAACGCTTGTACCATAGATGCATGTAATACATCAACAGGTGCAATTTCACACACAGCCAATCCTTTAATTGATGACGGCAACGCATGCACCACCGATGCCTGCGATACACAAACAGGAGACATTACTCATATTGCATTCATCATCGATGATAATGATGCTTGTACAACCGATGCCTGTGATACAGGAACAGGAGCAATTACACACACTGCAATAAATATTGATGATAACGATGCCTGCACAATTGATGCTTGTCATACGGGTACAGG
>JANOVV010000063.1:0-27465 GCA_031417555.1 Bacteroidota bacterium | reverse complement strand
GGCTTCATAGCGAGAAAAAGAATATTTTGTTATTATGCTCCGGATGGAAGAATAAATTTAATCTTGAAGATGCACTTTTCGCAGGTGCAATGACTGAATCACTTACATTACTTTCAGAGGAATTTAAATTAGGAGATGCTTGTTTGGCACTTAAATATCTATATCAACAAGCTCGAACAGAACCACATAAATTTTTAAGCAGAGCATCACATAAAGAACGCCTGGCAGCTTTAAATTTAAAAAAAGATATTAAGTATTGCCTAACGCCGGATCAAACAACAGTAATTCCAATCCTGAAAAACGGTGAATTAATAAAACTGGAACACGATTATATTAAGATTTTATAATACATTTTTTTTTGATACTTGATACTTGATACATGATACTTGATTCTCTCCATCACCCACTCATCGTCGGCCCAATAGAATTTTCTGGAGGATTTTTAATTTTTTTGAATTTATAAAGAGTATGTAGCAATATGGTAAGCATAATCAATCCTGCTCCTGTTAAAAATGAATGATTCATTAGTTTACCTTCTCCGGCAAATAATACTGCAAGTATAATTCCATAAACTGGTTCTAGATTTAGTGCAAGTCCCATTGTATAGGCAGATACTTTTCTTAATGCCTGCAATGAAAGTATCCAGGTAAATACAGTACAAACAAGAGAAAGGATAATCAGATAAACAAAGTCTGATGATGAAGGAGTCAAGACATTTGTTGGTTGAATCATAAAATAAAATGGTAAAAGAAGCGTCAGGAATATCCATCCGCTGCCAAGTTCTATCAGACTAATCGTAAGTGGTTCATATTTTGAAGTAATTCGCTTATTAAAAATCGAGAAACAAGCGCTGAGAAGCGCGCTGATAATTCCAAGCATAATTCCTTTTGCTGCTGTTTCATCTGAATTATAAATGGTAGAAATTCCTGTAACAGCAAGCGCGCTAAAAAATATTTCCATTACATCAAAACGTTTTCTATTAACAAGCGGTTCAAGAATTGAAGCAAACAAAGCGATAGAAGAGAGGCAAATCATGGCAACAGAAATACTTGATAGTTTTATTGAGCCATAAAATGTTACCCAATGCAACATAACCAGGAAGCCAATACTTCCAATACGAATCCATTCTCTCAAGGGTATTCTGGGTAGTTTGCCACGATAAAAAAGTATTAAAGCAATTGCTATTGTACTAATCAACAAACGGTACCAAACTAACATTCCTTCATTTAGATGTATAAGCTTCCCTAATAATCCTGTAAACCCCCAGAGGAAGATTGCAAGATGCATTTTAAGGTAAGCTGTTTTCATTTTATTGGTTATTGGTTATTGGTTATTTGTATTTAGTATTTAACGAATAACCAACAACTCCTCCATTAACTCTACAATCGGAAGTCCCATAACATTGTAATAACTACCTTCGATATGGTCGATCATTGGAATATGTTTTTTCTTTTCTGGTGCAAGAGTTCTTTCAAAGAAATTATCGAGCGCATATTTATTTAAAAATTTAATTTCTTTATCTGAGCAAGGATTAATTCCTTCAGAAAGACATTCCTGTGCACCGTAAGAACCTGCTTTATCGTAAGGCTGAAATTCCGAAATGTATTTATAAATTTCACTTTGTTTTAAAGTTTTAAATACAACGGAAGATTCAACACTAAATGTTTTTTTTGATGATGCATTTAAGATTGTAACTCCTGTAAATACCTGATGTTTACGGCCACTTAATGAAGACAACATTTTAAAGGCATCGTCTGAATCGGTTGGTTTGTTTAACATGGATGAATTTAACCAGACAATTGTATCGGCTGTAATAAGGACTTCATCATCAAAAATTTTATTTTTTAACGCTTCAGCTTTTTCTTCAGACAGATATTCAGCAATTTTTCCTCCAAATAATCCGGGTATTGGTATTTCAGCTGTATGGCTAATGAGCGTCCGGAAATTTAATCCAAGTTCTTTAAAAAGAATCTGCCTACGTGGTGACCCGGAACCTAACACTAATTTTTTATTTAGTTGAATCATTACCGATTATTTCAAAAAGTAAAACCAGAAAAAGAAGATTGAAAAAATTCCGCCTAACATAATTATTTTAGAAAAAAGACTGGCATAATAATAATCTTTTTTTTCACTTGCAGACTTAATCAAATATATAAGTGCAATAAGTGGTATTAAAAATAAGCCTGTTAAATACCAAAAATTTAATACAGTATTGGAATAAAAATAATTATATAAAATAAAAGAAATATAAAAAGCTAAAGCTGCTATAAGTACTATTACAATTATTTTTGTTTTTTTTATGCCTAAAACTATTGGGGCAGTTTTACATTGCGATAATTCATCGCCGTCAATATCTTCGATATCCTTTATTAATTCACGGATGAAAGTAAGAATGAATGCAGGAACAGTAAACCAAATAAGGTAAATGAAATTTTTATAAAATTCCGGCTCAAACAAGCCAACAATTAATATTGATAGTGCACATAATATCGAAATGATAATATTCCCGGAAAAAAGACGTCGTTTATAGAATGAAGAATACATCCACAATGATACGGTTGAAAATAAGGGTAGGAGCCCCATGGCTGGTTTTGAAATTTGTATGGCAACATAAAATCCTAAAATAATACCTAATGCACTCATACTATAAAAAATATTTTTTGCAAATGTTTTACTAATGCTTTTCCCAACTAAATTTTTTCCCGGTTTATTAATTTCATCGATATGAATATCGAAATAGTCATTAATAATATAACCGGCTGCAGTGATTAGCAATGTTGAGATAACCAGCAACGAAAAATTAAAGTCCGATAAATAATTTGGGAAAATACCTGTAATAAAATATTCTGTTTTAAATGCAGGCAGAATCAAACAGTATCTGACAAGAATCTGACTTAACATAATAATTAGCAAGTTGGGAATTCTTACCAGACTTAGATATTTGAGCATTTTTTATTAAACGGGGTATTTTTTATGGATAGTCAAATCTAATCTACTTTTTTAAAGTAGGCCATGTTCCATTCAATCGCATTACTTGTTCAATAATATCTCTCACACATCCGCGACCACCTTTGAAAGGGCTGGTGTAGATGCTTATTTCTGATATTTCAGGGGCGGCATCGGAAGGGCAGCAGGGTATACCCACATGTTTCATGACATCGAAATCAGGAATGTCGTCGCCCATATAAAGAATTTCTTCTTTCTTAAGTTCGTATTGAACGATTACTTCATTCAGTTTGTCGGTTTTATTTTGAACGCCAAGATAAATATCACTAATGCCTAAATTCATAAGACGGCTTCTGACACTATCCGAATTTCCTCCGGATATAATAACGACTTTAAAACCTGCATTTACCGCTTCTTTCAATGCAAAACCATCACGGATATTCATTATTCTGTAAAGCTCTCCGGGCATTACGATTAATGAGCCATCCGTAAGTACACCGTCGACATCAAATACAAAACACCTGACATTTTTAAGTAGCTGTTTAAAATTAGGATTCATAAAGCAAGTATAATCAAATTAGTGTTTTTGTTGGTATTCTTTTTCAATACTTTTATTTAACAACTTATAAATTTCCATCATCTGCGGAAAATTCTTTAGAAGTTTTAAATGTTTTTTAATTACTGTAATATCACCACGAACTGCCGGCCCCGTTTGCATTTTACCGGGGGAATTTGTCTGAACTTTTTGCGCGGTCTCTAAAATGAGAGGTCTTATAATTTCAAACGGTATTTTATTTTTATTCAGAATTTTTTCTGCAAGAACAAAAAGATAGTTACTGAAATTATTAGCAAATACTGCTGCAAGATGTATTTGTGCGCGGTTTTTAGAATTTATTTTAAAAACTTTTTTACTCAATGTTGATGATAGTTTTTTTAATATCATCAACGACTTTTGATTGCTTCCTTCAATGCAAAAAGGAATGGTTTCAGGATCTTTATTACTCGACTTGGAAAATGTTTGTAAAGGGTAAATTACTCCTGTATTCTTCATCTTTACAGGAAAAACATCAAGCCCGACGGAGCCGGATGTATGCACAATAAATGCAGGAATAAAATTTAAATTTTTAAGAAATGGAGCAATCGCTTCATCGCGCAAAGCGACAATATAAAGATCAGCATCTGGTAATATCTTCGAATAATTTGTAGTAAAAGAGCATTTCAATTTTTTTGCCAGAGTCAGACAATTTTTTTCTGATCTGCCGTAGAGCTGAATAATTTTGTGTCCTTTTCTTTTTAAAACCGGACCCAGATGAAATGCAACATTACCTGTACCAATTAAAACAATTTTCATGTTTTTAATGTAGCTGTTTTTTTAAAAAGTCTTTTCTTCAGTGCTATCAAAGAGCCGATGATCATTAGAAAGCAGCCTAACCATAAAATATTAATTCCCGGAAAAATAATAGCTTTCATAATAATAAAATCTTTTTTATTTGATTTTTTCTCTGAAACATTTATTTGAATTTTTCCACTGGAAGGGTCAATTTTATCAAAAGAAAATTTTAATCCGAGGTCGTTGATTTCCGCTTCTCTTGTTAAGATTGTAAAATTTTTAATCATAAATAATGGCTCTGCATTGTAGAGTTTTTTATTTATATCTTCTACCAAAAGTGTTGCGCCAACAACCAGGTCTGAATCGTTTAGATGTAAGTCTTTTTTGTCGATATTTTTATTAATACCCTGAAAAATTACAAAACTATTGCTGGTAACAAACGTATCTCCCGTTGCCAACTCATGTGCTTTAGGCGGCAGATAATCTGAAACAATTTCAGGATTTTTTTTATCCTCCAGTTCGGCATAGGTAATGTGTGTATAAATATCTTTCGTCAAGAAATGTCTGGTTGCGGGCTCAGCAACGTTTCCCATTCTTTCATTGAGTTGAACAAATGGTTTAAGATCAAACTCTTTTTTCTTCTCGCCGGTATTTTCATCCAGCGAAAAATAACTTATAGTATAATAAACATTAACTCCTTTTTTTTCATTTCCGGTATAGGTTACATAATAAGAACCCATAGGAAGTGTATCGAGTTTCTGTTCAATCATTATATTTTCCTTATTTGAAATATCTTTTCCGAGATCTATATTTTTCATATTTCTCGAAATAATTTCTTTTTTGGAATTTGAAATCAATGCTCCGCACAGGATTAATGCAATGCCAACATGTGCAACAGATGCTCCTGCATTTGAAAGCCTTCCTTTGAGAGTACGAATCAGATAATCCAGATTCGCTACTGCTGCAAAAACAGACGCAAATAAAAGTGCATAATAATGTGGAGGATATTTACCCAGAAAAATAGCACAAATTCCTGTTATCAAAAAGGTAATTACAATACTCAATGAAATTTTCTTACGGAACGTTTTCCACTCGGTATTTTTATATCTGAAAAATTGTCCTATACCAATTAGTAAACAAAGAAATATAGCAACCGGCACCTGCCATTGATTGTAGTGATCGATCGGATCGGTAGGAGGGGCAAGCTTGGTTCCAAATAGTTTATTAATTACCGGTGTTGATGTAGTGAAGGTTATCTGCAAACAACCAATTACTAAAACCAATGTGCCGATAAACATCCAGAATTCTCGTGATGAGAAATGTTCTTCTTCCGTATGATCGGTTAATGCTTTTCGGTTTATAAAAAGAAGAATAATGGCAAAGAATAAAAAGAATAACATATAAATCACTAATTGTCCTGTCATTCCTAAATCGGTAAATGCATGAACAGAAGAATCTCCCAATATGCCGCTACGAGTCAGAAATGTAGAATATAGAATAAAGAAAAATGTCAATATCGATAAAACAAATGTTGACAGCAATGCTTTCCCCCTGTGACTATAAATAAGCATTACATGAGCACTTGCTGTTAATGTCATCCAAGGTACCAGAGAAGCATTTTCTACAGGATCCCATGCCCAGAATCCACCAAAACTGAGTGACTCATAAGCCCATGCTGCTCCCATTAATATTCCAGTACCCAGTATCATTACTCCCGTAAAAGCCCATGGTAAAGCAGGACGAATCCATTCGGTAATTTTCTTTTGCATAAGCGCAGCCATTGCAAAAGCAAACGGAACAACTGTCAACGCAAAACCGAGAAACAATGTCGGGGGATGAATCGTCATCCAATAATTCTGAAGCAATGGATTTAGTCCTCTGCCATCTTTCATTTTTGCCAGGTAATCGGGAAATTTTATGAAAGGCAAATTAGCAAAATCAGGATGCTCTCTTAAAAGTACGAATGGATTTGTACCAATCTTATAATTAAATACAACAATTCCCAATATCATAGAAGCGAGGAAGGTTTGTACAAGACAAATAATAAACATAACACCACCTTCCCATTCTTTGGCTGTTGCAATAAGTATCCAGCTGATTACACAATGCCAGAACATCCACAGTAAAAAACTTCCTTCCTGTCCTTCCCAAAAACAGGAGAGAATATATCGCAAAGGCATTATCGTATTACTGTGTTCCCACACATAGTAATATTCAAAACGATGTTTTACGATCAGGTAAAAAAGTAAAGTAAAAATTCCAACGATGGAAAAAGTTTGTAATCCAAAAGCTTTGCGGGCAATTGAACGCCAGGATAAATCGTTTGAACGGAAAAATTTAAGATAAGAAAATGCAGCTAAGAGAGAAGCGGTAAATGAAAGTATAACTAAAAGGGTACCAATTTTTCCCCAAAACAGTTGTTCGCCTACATATTGAATGTCCATTCGTAAATCCGTAAAAGATGTCAGTGATTGGAGCTGACAGTCTTCATGTCCTCCTTAGGATTATTATATTTTGAAGGGCATTTCATTAATACATCGGAAGCGATGAATTCATTTTGCTCCATTTTGCCGATCACAACAATTTGCTCTGACTTATCGAAGTCTTGAGGACGCGCTTTGTTTAGTATTACTTTTTTCTCTTTCCCTTCATTATCTACCAGGAAAAAAGAAAATACATCGGCATCAATTTGTGGGTTATATTCCTGAGGCATGTTTTTATTTAACTTGCCTACAACATGATATTTCTTTGAAGGATGTTCTTCAGCAATTCTAAATGATGCATATGTACTTGAATCAGCTAATGTGCTTAAAATAGCACCAATAGCAACAGCGATAATTATGATTGCTATAATATGGGATTTCTTCATTAGTATATTCAGAATTAATGCAAATTTACTATTAAAACATCAATTTAGATGAATTAATTCTTTAATCTTTCTTATTTTCTTTTTCAATCCGACGTACTCTTCTGTCTATACTCATAAGTGCAATCAGAAAACCAAGGAGAATAACCGAAATCACGGCAACAACTACATATATTTTTCCATTTTCATGCATAATATCAGCCATTTCGACATCATTATTTTGTGCGAAAACAGAATATGTGGAGGTTAAAAAAAGAAATATAAAAGTAAGGCTTGATCGTTTAAATATTTTATTCATTTATGTGTCCGTTAAAATTCATTTCGTGTAAGTCTTATAATTCTGACTCTTATTTCTGTAAACCAAACAGCCAATAATGTCCATGCGATTACGGAAGGATAAAATATTTTTCTCATTTCATTATCGAGATCGTAAGAATTGAAACCGGGATTTCCACCGTTTCCGGGATGAAGAGAATCGGTAAGTCGAGGTAAGATCATAATAAATACAAGCATGAGAGTAAAAGCAAAAATACCATAGACAGAAGAAATTCTGGCTCGTTTATATTCGTCTTCTATTGATCCTCTTAAAACTATGTATGCAAAATAAACAAGCAATGCAGCAGCAGCACCATTTAGTTTGGCATCGTTCACCCACCAGGCACCCCATGTATTTTTTGCCCAAATGCTTCCGGTGATTAAACCAATCATTCCTAAAAATATTCCTGAAATAGCACACTGTTCTGCTTTTATATCGAAATCAATTTTATTTGAATTCAGGTATTTGATACCATAAACTAATGAAGCAGTCATCATTATTATCATGGCAAACCAAATAGTAACATGAAAGAAAAGATTACGAATACTTTCATTGAGAATTTGTAATCGCGGAACAGGCACTAGAAACCCGCCAATTACCGTATAAAATAAAAGAAAAATACAAACCCATTTCCACCACTTCAATCTAAAAAAACTATCTCTTGTTTCGTACATTAATTAATTATTTTTTTTAGTCTTTAGTATCTTGATACTCTTTTTTTATTCCTTCCAAAGATACGGAAACAACAGAAATCCCATAGCTGCAACTATTATATTCAATGAAGCGAGCATTATTATCAACGGTTGACTTACAGTCCATGCTAATCCATCAATAGAATTTTTTGAAATACGTATTGTTGTCATCAGTAGGGGTAGTAAAACAGGAAAACTAAGTATTGGCATTAATGCCGCACTGTTTCCTGCTCTAGAAGCAATGGCAGAAACCATCGACAATACGGATGAAAGTCCCATGCTGCCTAAGATCATACTCAAAATAAATAAAGGCATGTCGATAACCGGATTGCCAATAAGGATAGAGTAGAATAAAAGATTAAACAACGATAAAAAGAGCATCAGTAAAAAATTATAAATAATTTTTGAAAGAATTATTGCTCTTGGATCAGCGACTAAATAATAATAAAGTGTGCGTCCTCTTGATTCCTGTAAAAAGCTTTTTGCAATAGCATTGACTCCTGCAAAAAGTTGAATTATCCAGAATAAAGCATTCCAAACCGGTACATCCAGAATTTCATGGAAAGATAGGTAGCAAATAAATACAGTAGCTCCTACATAAAGGAGTAAGCCGTTAAAAGCATACTTTTGCTTCCATTCCAGCTTGATTTCCTTATCAATCAGAAAAATTATTTGTTGAAGTAATTTATGGGTCAATTCCTGATAATTATCTCACTTAAAGCGTCGAAATTATAAAACAATTTCTGACTCTCAATGATTATAACAGGCTTTTATTATTTTTGAACCTTGATCTATAATTATTAATATGAAATTAGACATTTTAGCCTTTGGCGCACATCCTGATGATGTTGAAATAAGCGCTTCAGGAACACTTTTAATCCATATTGAGAAAGGATATAAGTGTGGTATTGTAGATCTTACCCGAGGTGAACTTGGGACAAGGGGAAGTGCAGAATTCAGAGACGAAGAGGCTAAAATAGCTTCTGAGATCATTAAAATTCATACCCGGGAAAATTTAAGAATGGAAGATGGTTTTTTTCAGAACGATAAAATTAATCAGTTAAAAATTGTTTCAGTCATTCGAAAATACAAACCTGAAATAATATTATGCAATGCAATAACAGACAGGCATCCCGACCATTCAAGGGCTGCTGCATTGATTTCTACAGCTATATTTCTTTCCGGTTTGCAAAAGGTAGTCACCACTTTGAATGATGCACCACAGGAACGATGGAAGGTAAAGGCTCATTATCATTATGTGCAGGACAGATATATTAAACCGGATATTGCAGTTGATATTTCCTCTGTATGGGATAAAAAAATGAAGGCTATTCTGGCTTTTTCATCGCAATTTTATGATCCTTCTTCAATAGAACCTGAAACGGAAATTTCAGGTAAAGATTTTATTGATTTTTTATCGGGACGTGCTATGGAAATGGGAAGACCGCTTGGTGTTCAATATGCTGAAGGGTTTACTTCTCCACGATTACCTGGAGTGACTAATTTATTTAATCTGCTTTAAAAAAGTCAAAAAAAAACCTCCCCAAAAAAGGGAGGTTTTTTTCTTTAGTTTGAATAAGATTATTGAACAATCATACGGTTTGAAGTTTTCTCACCACCTGCAATTATTGAATAAGTATAAACTCCGGCTTCCCAATTTGAAGTGTTAAAACTAATAGAATGACCACCTGTAGCAAGCATTCCTTTTGATTCACTATAAACCAGTTTACCAACCATATCATAGACTTCTACATTTACTTTAGCTGCTTTCTTTAAGCCTATATTAACGTATGTCATGCCTTTTACAGGATTAGGATAATTCTGAGTAATATAAGCGAAGTTTGAATTTAGATTTTTCACTCCTACTATTTCTGTTTTATCAACGCGAGTAAGAACAAAATCACTTAATACAAAAGAGTTATTTACGTTTGCACAATCTGTTGCGCTTGAACCTAAAGAATGACCCGGAGCATTATCTCTCTGATAGAGTACATAAGCGTAATAGTCATCAACTCTTCGTGCAGTACAAGCAAATACTCCCTCCTGATTAAAACCATCACCACCCAGAGCAACAGTTGGAATTATATCATAAGGAATAGACCATTTAGATGGATCATAAACCCCATTAACCGGAGCTAGTGATTTCATATAAACATGTCGGTGCATAATATGATAAAATCCTGTATCAGATTGTGGAACTTCAGCAATAGACTGATATGTTAAATAAATAGTTCCGTTTGCATCAATACCGGCAGAAGGCATTTGTGTTACATTATTGTAACCATATACTCCCCACCGATCTTCATCAATAATACAATTATTTAGTGGTTTGGATGGAATATCTAATTTTCCATTACCGTTATAATCTATTGCAGACGCAATTGATACATATGTTCTTGCGCCGCCTGTATCAGCACCCATAGTTTCATTCCAATATATTAAATCATCGGTAACATAAGGAATGTTATATGCTGTTGTTGTAGAGTCCTGGTCATAATAATCGTAAGGTGTGAACCAAACGTGACATGTATTAGCATTGTCAATTAATACTTTGGCATCTGCTGCATTTGAATAAACAGTGTCAGCTAATGTATCGTTACCCAGATAAAAAGTTCCACAAGTACATGTATCGAAAAAAGGAATCGGGTGTTTTTGGATAAGAGTTTTAACCCAAGTAGCGCCTGCATCAGTTGATTTTAAAAGTAATAAATCTGTTTTGTAGGTACCTGCTGTTATAGCAACTACATCACCTTTTGCATCAATAGAATACGTATCAGCACTAAAGCCATAATATTTTGTAGAGTCTATCTCAGGAATAACAGCCTTCGGTGTCCATGTTGCACCTCCATCAGTAGATTTTGAAAAATAGATTGGGCCAATTTGACCTTCCACTTTAACAGTAGAAGTACCCGCTCCCTGAAATATTACATAAACATTATTGTTTGGACCACTGGTTCCGGCGCTTACAGCCTTCGCCCAAGTATCGTTCGCAGGTCCCCAAGGGAATGTTAATGTCCAAGGGCCGGAACCTTTTGTTGAACGTCTGTTAACAGCAATCTGACTTTGTGAAGAATTTACAATAGAGTGGTTAACAGTTAACTCACTGATAGGAGTAACTACAATATTTGTAAATCCTGTACGAACTGATTCCTGACGTTGAGTAGGTCCGTTTGGATATAACCAATCTGTTCCATTCCAATAATTGTAACCTGTTCCACGATCAGGAAAAAAATTGGAAGCATCTCTTAGATTCGTTGGAGAAAATGTCCAGGCAGCACTGATTGTTCCATCATCACTAACTACAAGTCGGTTACTGATTGCAGTGTTTGTTTGCAAATCATAAAATGTATTTCCAACCAGAAATTCATCAGATGTAAGTAAACTTGCTGTTCTAAGTGGAACTGTAGGCGTTGCTACCGGTCCTTGAGCAGGAGCATTATCAAAATCAGGTTTTTCTAAAACTACTTTGGTATTAGAATTTGTAAATTCCTGAGTAAGCTTTGCTCTTTGTATACCACTTGGCAGGTATCTTTTTATTTTGGGCTCTTGTGCGATTGCATTAAAGCACCAGACCGTTGTTAGTACTAATAGTAAATTTTTTTTCATTTTAACTTATTAATTTTGGTTAGACAATTACTTAGACATTTTTGAGGAGGACAAATTTAGTTAAATCAATTGCTTTTCCAAGTAAAATATTGTCACTTTTATAGTTAATAGGACTGATTATGTCATTGATTAGTCAGAATTATTTTAGCATAAACTGTTGCGTTTACCCTTAAAATCATTCACTGAGAAGTCTTTAATGACTTTTAATTGAGGAATATAGTATTTGGAAAGCTTTTCCAACTTTTTCCATTGAAAACATTGATTTTGCATAATTTGATATCCATAATGCATCATATTCATGAAAATGCTTTAACATAAATTCGAAATTTTCTTTTAATTCTTCGCCATTATCAGGTTTTATTAGTAAGCCTGTTTCTTTAATTACAAATTCATTGGGACCACCACAAGCCGTTGCTAAAACCGGTTTTCCACAACTCATGGCTTCTGCACAAATCAATGAAAAGGTTTCATAACGACTATTCAATATCAGAAAATCACAATTTCTCAGATAGGTATATACTTCTGAATTATTCTTTTGTCCTTCAAAAAATATTATTCTATCCAGTAAATTTAAATCGGATGCCAGTTTTTTTAATTTACTTTCATCAGGTCCTCCACCTATTATCCGAAGTATGAATGGTGATGCATAATCGGTTTGACTAATCATTCGAATAACGCCGCTAATGTTTTTTATTTCATCGACCAAATCGGCAACCATTAACACATTGATTTGATTTCTGTTAACCGCTATCGTATTCACATCAGTATTTTCAATGACATTTGGTATAATACGACTTGTGGAATTTATTAATCCGCATGTTTTCATTCCAATCAATAAATAAGATGAGACAGATGTTATAGCAGAAGCCTTACGTGCAATAAATCGTGTAATCATTTTTTTTATGAACGAACTCTTTAAAAATTTTCCAGTAACATATCCCGACCATTGCTCGGAAATAATAAACGGGATTTTTTTTCTTCTTGATAAATACCATGCAACGATTCCTGTTCTTGTTAAAATATAAGCATGTAGTATATCAGGGTTTGAAATTTTATTATTTAAAATATTTATCCCTTTATTAAGCGCAGTTAAATAACGAATGCTGTTTATTATTTTTCCAAAAACAGATGTGTTCTTTTTAAAATAGATAAGCACTTCTTTTAAATCATTATATTCTCTCTCATCGATTTCAAAGTCGTTGGATAAATTAATAATCGGATGAATATAGAGTAGTCCTATGTTGCTATACAAACTAATTGCCCTCGCATGCTTTTGAATAAAAACGCCAAACTGTGTATCCTCACGGTTTGGATACCATTTGGCAATCATCCAGATATTAAGCCTTTTTTGCATTAAAAAATTTTGGAATTACAGTTCATACTTAAATATTCTTCCGAATAAATTATTTTTTTGCAAAGTAAGAAGAATATAAAAGCAAAATATTAGCGAATTTTTCTAATTCGAAGTCTTAATGAATTCCCTATAACAATTACATCGGATAATGCCATGGATAATGCACCTATCATCGGATTCAACATCCCTGCTGCAGCAATTGGAATGGCAATTACATTATAAAAAAATGCCCAAAAAAGATTTTGTTTTATAGTCGTATAAGTCATTTCACTTATCCTTAAAGCATTCAATAAAATTTTAAGATCAAGTTTGTCTAGCAAAATAACCTGTGCCGATTGAATTGCTGTCTCGGAAGCATTGCTAATGGATATCCCAACAGTCGCCTGAGCCAAAGCAGGCGCATCATTAATGCCATCTCCAATCATGGCAGTCGGATTTTCCTTAACAAGTTTATCCAGTATTTCTAATTTTTCTTTTGGAAGTTTTTCAGAGTAAATTTCAGTTATACCTATTTGAGATGCAACGGCATCACATTTAAGTTTCCTGTCGCCACTCAACATAATTATACGTATTCCTTTTTTCTTTAATTCATTGATTACCTCAGAGGCAAATGGTTTTACCTCGTCTTCAAGATCTATGGTTGCAATAAGTTCATTGTTTTTTAATAAATAGATAT
Organism: Bacteroidota bacterium; assembly: GCA_031417555.1. Classification (GTDB taxonomy): domain Bacteria; phylum Bacteroidota; class Bacteroidia; order AKYH767-A; family 2013-40CM-41-45; genus JADKIH01. Next base: position 13,679 of record JANOVV010000063.1, on the reverse strand, counting down.
CATGCGTTAAATCTTTATAGAAATGTTTAACCATTTGAAAAGATCCGGCACTGTAGATATTCCCATTTATATCCGTTGCATTAATTCCTATTCCTTTATCTTCAGTAATTTCTTTCCAATCGAAAGCCGATGAAGAAAAAGGTTGCAACTCTTTCTGAAGTGCTTTGGCTATCGGATGACCGGAAAGTGTTTCAAGAGAGTAGAGTAGTGGACGAATTATAGTTTCATCACCGGCAATACAGGTTATGTTTTTTATTTTGAAATTGCCTGTCGTAAGTGTTCCGGTTTTATCAAAGACAATTGTTTTAATTCCTGAAAGCAATTCTAACGTTGCGCCGCCTTTTATTAATATACCGCTTCTGGCCGCACGACCCAGGCCAACCATTACTGCGGTTGGAGTGGCTAAACCCATAGCACAAGGACAAGAAATTACCAATACGGCAATGCTTCTCATTAAAGCCTCGGAAATGGAAATTTTTAAAAAGGAATATGAAATTATAAATGTCAACAATGAAATTCCTAGTACAACAGGTACAAAGACTGCGCTTATTTTATCACCCAGTTTCTGAATCTTTGGTTTGGAATGTTGTGCGGTTTTTACAAGTTCAATTATTCTGGCTAAGACTGTGTCTTTTCCCACATGTTCAATAATAAACCGCAATGTGCCATCTTCTACAATCGTCCCGCCTGTAACTTCATCTCCAATGGTCTTAAAAACAGGTTTGCTTTCACCGGTAATCATTGACTCATTTACCGATGCCTTTCCAAAAATAATTTTCCCATCCATTGGAATCCTGTCACCGGTATTAATCAATACAATATCATTAATTATTAAATCTTCAACATTACTTTCTGTAATTATTTCTTTACCATCAATTGAATTAATTTTTTTGGCGCTTCGTGGTTGTAACGCTTTGAGGTTTGAAATAGCACTCGTAGTTTGCTTAACGGAACGCTGTTCAATCAGATTTCCAAGTAAAACTAATGTAATGATTGTTGCTCCTGTTTCAAAAAACATATACTGGTGTACTTCCGGACTTCCATAATATTTTATCATTCCCACAAGACTATAAACAAAAGCCGCAGTGGAGCCTATAAAAATTAAAACATCCATATTCGGGCTACCTGCACGAAGAGAATAAAAAGCACTTTTTCCAAAATGATTTGTGCCAATCACCATTACCGGTATGCATAGCATTAATTGAAAAACAGGATTATGCAGAAAAGGGTAATTCAAAAACATATGTAAAATAAGAGGTACCGTAAAAAGCAGAGAAAGAAAAAACTTCCATTCCGATTTTTCATTGGAATGATTAATATGACTTTCTACTTTAGAAGTTTCAACGATATCGGACCGACTTTTTACCCGGTATCCGAGACGATTGATAGATTTTATGGCAGCTGTTATATCTTCGCTTTCAGGTTGATCAAATACCACTTCACCCGACATAAAATCAACATTTACGTCTTTTAATCCTTCTTTAGTAAGTGTTCGTGTAATTGTTATTGCGCAATTAGCACAATCCATCCCATCAACTTTGAGTAATACCTTTTCATCCATAATTGTAAGGCAAAGGTAAGGGATTTAGTATCAGGTATCAGTTATCAAGTATCAGGATTTTTGTATAGATAACTGATACAAGTTTTCCAAATGCAAAAAACCGCCTTTGCTATTAAACAAAAGGCGGTGTAGTAAGAAGGGTGAAAGACGGGGCTCGAACCCGCGACCTCTAGATCCACAATCTAGCGCTCTAACCGACTGAGCTACAATCACCATTTTATTCCTTTCCGGGAATAGGGCTGCAAAAGTACCTAGTTTTAGATTAAAAAGAAATTTTCAGACAACTTTTAATGAATAAGTTATCGATTAAATCAAAGTGACTGCTTGAAAGCATCTGACAACATTCAATCTAAGTCTTTAAAAAAGAAATTTAATATTCTATCAGTTAGACGATTATTTAAAATTTTCCTTTAAAAAATCCTCCCATTTTTTTGTCTTAAAAGTATTATTACCGAAATATTTAAGAACCGGAAGAAGTTGATCCTTGGTTAAATAGCCCGGCATCGGTCCAATTAAATCAAGATTTTCGTCCAGATAAACAGAAGTCGGATAACTCATCTGTCCATTTAAAAAATAAGCAGCAATTTCATTCGATTTATATTCCGGAACAAAAGCATATGACTTGTTTTTATATAAAATAGTATCCTTCGTTTCAGCATCCAATTTAACGGGATAAAAAGTAGCATTCATGTATTTAATAACACCTTTATCCTCAAAAGTGGTTGCATCCATACGCTTACACCATCCACACCAACTTGTATAAACATCTATAAATATTTTTTTGGGATTTTTCGAATTGGCTTCAATGGCTTCACTCAAACTCATCCAATTTATTTTTTCTTCAGCTTGAGCATTAGCTAATATAATTTGAAAAATAAATCCAGCGATTAATGCTAACTTTTTCATTTAGCCTTTTGTTTTATAAACTGTATAACACAAAAGTAAAAAAAGCCGGAGAAAATTTCGCCGGCTTTTTTGCTTTTAGTTAACACCATGCATCATCTTAATTAATTTACGATAAATTAATACCAAGATTAATGCAGCTATTCCGCTCATTAAAATGAAGATCATAAAAAATTCGTACAAATTTGTGATTTGAAAACCCAATAATGTAGGGTATTCTAAGGATCCTGCCGCAAGTGGAGTTTCTCCCGCACCGGGAGGTATAAGTGCACTTAAAGATCCTGCTAATTTATTTGCAGCAGCATTTGCTAAAAACCATGTTCCCATCAGCAAAGAAGCAAAACGTACCGGAGCAAGTTTTGACACCATCGATAATCCAATCGGTGAAAGGCAAAGTTCTCCCATTGTATGTAAAACATATAAAGACGTTAACCACCACATAGATATTTTTGTATTTGCATCAACACCTTTAACTCCAACTGCAATTACAATATATCCAACACACAATAATCCTAAACCTAAAGCCATTTTCAAAGGAGATGAAGGTTCTTTTTTCTTTTTTCCTAATCCAATCCAAAGCATGCTAAATAATGGAGCAAGTAAAATAATTCCTAATGGATTTATTGACTGAAACCATGAAGCCGGCATTTCCCATCCACCTATATGACGTTCTGTTTGTTTATCTGCGAATAGTGTCAATGAAGCTCCCGCTTGTTCAAAAGCACTCCAGAAAAAGATTACAAAAAACGCAAGAATAAAAATAACCCAAATCCTTTGCTTCTCATTATTAGTAAGTGAAGCATCCGTAATAATTAATGATGGAATCGCAAGTGCAGATGCAAAAATACATGAACCTATTAAATCAAGTCCCAGTACTTTATTGAAAACAAAAACAAGAATAAAACCAAGGACAATTATAAATCCTGATTTTCCCATGTTTGTTTTGGGACCTTCTGCTATTTTCTGAGCTTTTTCTGCTTTAACCCGACTTGGTGGCATACCGATTGATTTTCCTTCGGGATCAACCAGATATTTATTTTTTAATAATTCAAAACTGATAACACTAATTATCATTCCTATTCCAGCAGCAAGAAATCCCCACTTAAAATCCTGAATGTTTCCCGTATCACCAAGTCCACCGCAAACCAATGGACTAAAAAATGCGCCAAGATTTATCCCCATGTAAAAGATAGTAAAAGCTCCATCTACCCGAGAATCAGTTTTAGTATACAACTGTCCAACCATCGTTGAAATATTCGGCTTGAAAAAACCGTTACCAATAATCAAAAGTGTAAGGCCTGCCAACATCATTGTATTGGACATTTCCGTTCCCAACATATTTCCACAAAAAAACATCAGAAATTGACCGATAGCCATTAGTAAACCACCAACTAAAATACTACGACGGTTTCCCCAATACCGATCACTTATATAACCACCAATTAAAGGTGTTAAATAAACTAAACCTGTATAACTTCCATATATATTTGAAGCATCTTTATCACTAAACAAAAGAGCTTTGGTAAGGAATAATACAAAAATAGCCCTCATACCATAATAACTGAAACGTTCCCACATTTCTGTTACAAAAAGAACATACAAACCTTTTGGATGACCTGTTTTTATTGCCGGTGTATTCATCTAATTTTTTTTTAATTTATAGATCGCAATGTAATTAAATTTTTATATGCCAAACAATCACAAAAAAAGCATTTTGATCTTCAATTAAAGCATTCTTATATTTGTTGTCATGAAAAAAATCTCTGTAATACTTATTTTCCTTATTGCTTTTCATTATTTACCGGCACAAACATTTAAAATTTTTAAAGGAGATACAATTAATAGAGTTGATAGTAAAGGATTGAAACAAGGTTTATGGAGGAAGTATTACAGCACTGATACATTATTTTCTGAAGGCATTTATAAAAACAATATCCACACCGGAACTTTTAATACATTTCATAAGAATGGAAAAATACAATCCATTTTGAAATTCAGAGGAACAACTGAAATAAGCAAAGCCGAACTATTTTATGAAAGCGGAAAAATTATGTCTAAGGGGAAATATATCGATCATACCAAAGACAGCCTCTGGATTTATTATGATGAGGAAGGTTTTAAAAATGCAGAAGAATTTTATAAGAATGGTATAAAAGAAGGTACGTGGAAAATATTTTATCCAAACGGAAAACCATCACGGATTGTCATATATAAAACCGATAAAAAGAATGGACCTTTTAAAGAATTTTTTGAATCCGGAAGTCCTAAAATAGATGCCCTCATGAAGGATGATGAATTTGAAGGGATTGTTAAAATATATCACCCCAATGGCCAATTATGGCAAAGTGGAAATTATAGTAAAGGTTTGAAAGAAGGTAGTTGGAAAACCAATCTGGAAGATGGAACTCAGGATAAAGAAGAAATTTATATAAAGGGTATCTTAACTAATCCCCCAAAAGAGGAGAAGTAATTTTTGTTTTTAAAGCTTACCTTTGTGTCTCTTTAGATTTTATAATACAAGTGTTTTTCAGAGGTTAATATTCTTTGAATCTCTGAAATTTCCCCAAATACCATCATTATCAATTAAAAATGAGTAAAAAAGGACGGGTTTTAATGGCTATGAGTGGTGGCATCGACAGTTCGGTTTCGGCCATGCTTCTTCATGATCAAGGATATGAAGTGGTCGGCATGACTATGAAAACATGGGATTATGTTTCTTCCGGCAGTTCCAAAAAAGAAACCGGTTGCTGCTCACTTGATTCTATCAATGATGCCCGTGCAATTGCAGTTGAAAAGGGATTTCCTCATTATATTATTGATATCAGGGAAGAATTCGGAAACCATGTTATAAAAGATTTTGTTGATGAATACCTTGCCGGACGTACTCCTAATCCCTGTGTAAAATGCAATACACACATTAAATGGGAAGCATTACTCAAACGTGCCGATATGCTCGATTGTGAATTTATTGCCACCGGACATTATGCTAATGTCAGAGAAGAAAATGGCAGATTTGTCATCAGCAAAGGCAGAGACGAGTGGAAGGATCAAAGTTATGTTCTTTGGGGTGTTTCTCAGGAATGTTTAAGCCGTACCATGTTTCCTGTTGGCAATTTTCAAAAATCAGAAATTAGAAACATGGCTATCGAAATGGGCTTTCATGAACTTGCCAAAAAGCCTGAATCGTATGAAATATGTTTTATCCCCGATAACGACTACCGATCATTTCTGAAAAAGAGAGTAGAAGGAATTGAAGAAAAATTAGCCGATGGACTTTTCGTTAATGCCAAAGGTGAAATTCTCGGTCATCATAAAGGGTATCCTTTTTATACTATCGGACAAAGAAAAGGACTTGAAATTGCTTTAGGTACTCCGGCTTATGTTATTGATATTAAACCGGAAAATAATGTTGTAGTTCTAGGTACTTTTGATGAATTAAAAAAGGAAGAATTGTGGGTGCGCAATACTAACCTTATTAAATATGATTCGTTAAAGGAGTCAAGAGAAGCCATTACTAAGATTCGTTATAAAGACAAAGGGGCGCTCTCAACCATTCAAACGGAAGGTGAAATGATTAAAGTTACTTTTCATGAAATGGTAAGTGGAGTAGCTCCCGGACAAAGTGCAGTCTTCTATGAAGAAAATGATGTGATTGGTGGCGGTTTTATTGTCTCTAAAACTCAACATGCACAAAACCAATAACAGGTTTTTACCCTTATTTTTTTCATTTACGATATTGATATTTCTTTCCGGTTGTAAGAGGGAAACAGAATTAGTTCCGGCAACATCCTATAATTATTTCCCGGTCGAAAACGGAAAATGGATTGAATATTCAGTCGATTCAATCTATCATTCCGAAAATGACAATAATAATGATGATACTGTTTACACTTTTCATTTTCAAATAAGGGAAGAAATAGATTCATCTTATAATGATGACAGCGGGCGATCGATTCAGGTTATCAAAAGATACAGGCGCACCGATTCTCAAAAACCCTGGACATTATCTGTTGTTTGGACACAATTTCTATCAACATCAATTGCTTACCGGACGGAAGATAATATTACATATCATAAACTTTCATTTCCGATAAATTCTTCCATTTCATGGAATGGTAATGATGCAAATACATTGGATGAAGAAATGTATTTCTACGATTATTACCACGAACCTGCTACATTTAATTCATTAAATTTTGATTCTACGATTTCAATTATTCAAATCGATGAAAACAATTATGTCGAAAAAATGTATGGCAATGAAGTTTATGCTGCCGGCATTGGTCTCGTTTATAAAGAGCGAGATGAATTAGGAAAGCAGAATGGTGTAGTGGTAAAAGGACTTGAGTACAGGATGAAAGTTATAAACTTTGGAAGAAATTAATTTGTTTTCAAATTAGGGTTTCAAATTCATTTTCAATTTTTCGCAAATTAATAATACCGCAAACGAATAACATCTGCTAAGAACTTAGCATAGCGAATTACCTGACGGCTATAACCGTATTCATTATCATACCATACATACAACACTAAACTTTTATTGTCTTTTGAAACAATAGTAGCCGGGCTGTCAATGATGGAAGCGCAAGGATTTCCAACCAAATCAGACGATACCAATTCATTCGAAACAGAATATTCTATTTGCTCTACAAGGTCTCCGTGAAATGCAGAGTTGCGTAATATTTCATTCACTGCTTCTTTGCTTGTTTCTTTTTTTACGGTGAGATTTAAAATAGCAAGTGATACATCAGGAGTAGGAACACGCACTGCATTACCTGTAAGTTTTCCAGCCAGTTGCGGTAAAACTTTGGCTACGGCTTTATCAGCTCCAGTCTCTGTTATTACCATATTCAATGGAGCCGAACGTCCACGGCGATATTTCTTATGATAATTATCCAACAAGTTCTGATCATTAGTATAAGAGTGAATCGTTTCAATATGTCCGCGCTCGATACCAAGTGATTTTTCAATTACTGCCAATACAGGAACAATGGCATTGGTAGTGCAAGATGCGGCTGAAAATATTTTTTCATTTTTATGATCAAAGGATTCTTCGTTTACACCGTAAACAACATTGGGAATATCACCTTTACCGGGTGCAGTAAGAAGAACCTGGCTGACTCCATTTGAAAGAAGATGTTGACTGAGGCCTTCGCGATCTCTGGCAATTCCTGTATTATCTATAACTAATGCATTATGGATGCCATACTTGGTATAATCTATTTTGCCCGGATCATTCGCTGCAATCATGTGCACAGTATGACCGTTTACAACTAATGTTTTATTACTGAAATCTTCGATAACTGTTCCCAGAAAAGCTCCATGTACAGAATCGTTTCTTAAGAGATCTGCTCTTTTATTTATATCCTCATCACTGTCACTTCTCGTGACTATAGCACGAAGTCTTAATTGCTCGCCTTTACCGGCCTGTGCAATTAACTCCCGCATTACTAACCGGCCAATTCGTCCGAAGCCATATAAGATTACATCTTTAGGAACAATTACCCGTTTCTCTTTACCAATGAAATTGCCTAATTTTTTAATTACAAAATCTTCTACATTAAGGAATTTATTTTTTTCCTGTATCCATTCGGTGCCAAGCCGGCCAATATCAATGCGTGATGGAGCTAAATCAAGACGATACAATTCTTTGGCAAGCATGAGCGTATCAGAAACATCAATAGGTTTATTTACAACTTCTTTTGCATACTGATGAAGATTAAGAATTTCACTTGCGCTGCGATCAACGAGTTGGTTACGGAAAAGAACAAGCTCAACGGATTTGTCGAACCACAGTGCTCCGGTTACATGTATGAGTGCTATGGCAGCTTTTTCCTGAAGTATCCAATCGGCTAAACCGTTTTCATAATGATCTTTAAAATTTACATTCGCTTTATTCTTAATGGTATCGAGAGACATTTTAAATATATTTATTAACGGGTTTAATTCAGATATAAAATAATGGTAAATACAATGTTAATCTATACGTAAGAGTTTGAATTGGGTTCATACTCTTTTCTGTTTGTTATTATTCTTATAAATTAAAAATGGAAACCAGAAATTGGGATGAATTTACCAAATTTCTAATTTCCATTTTGTAAGCTTTTATAAAAGCTATTGGTTTTCAGATATTATCCAAGATATGCCTTTAAAAGGCGGCTTCTTGATTTATGTCTTAACCTGCGAATCGCTTTTTCTTTTATCTGACGGACACGTTCACGGGTTAAATCAAATTTAGCTCCGATTTCTTCGAGTGTTAGTCCGTGTTGCATTCCAATTCCGAAAAACAGTTTGATTACTTCTCTTTCTCGTTCAGTTAATGTACTTAAAGAACGATCGATCTCTTTTTGGAGTGATTCATTCATTAACATTCCGTCAGCTCGGGGAGAATCCTGGTTTTCTAAAACGTCGATCAGACTATTATCTTCTCCCTGAACAAAAGGAGCATCCATGGAAACATGCTTACCGCTTACTCTCATAGTATCGGCAATTTTTTCAGTAGGGATGTCGAGAATTTTTGCTAATTCATCCGGAGACGGTTCACGTTCAAATTCCTGTTCTAATTTAGAATAGGCTTTAGAGATTTTATTTAGTGAGCCAACCTGATTTAATGGAAGGCGAACAATTCTTGATTGCTCTGCAAGTGCCTGAAGGATACTTTGACGAATCCACCAAACAGCATAAGAGATAAATTTGAATCCGCGTGTTTCATCGAAACGCTTGGCAGCTTTTATCAGACCAAGATTTCCCTCGTTAATAAGATCCGGAAGACTAAGTCCTTGGTTCTGGTATTGCTTGGCAACAGAAACAACAAAACGAAGATTGGCTTTTGTTAAACGATCCAAAGCAACCTGATCACCTTCTTTAATCCGTCGGGCAAGTCTTACTTCTTCTTCTGCTGTAATTAATTCTTCGCGACCGATTTCCTGAAGATATTTTTCAAGTGATTGGCTCTCGCGATTGGTTATCGATTTGGTTATTTTAAGCTGACGCATAGGCTTTAGACAGAGAGATTAAGAGTGAAAAAACAGTGAATTAAAAAGAAAAATCATTTTTTTTAAGTGTCGCAAAGATACATCTTCGCAAAAAGCGAAGCAAGTATTTAGGGAAGTTGGTTGATAAATATATTTTATTGTTAAAAAATAAGAGCCGGTTTTGCCGGCTCTTACTATCCATCAAAAATCGATCCCAATGAATGCAGGTCTATATTCCAAAGCCATAATAGGCTCTCATTCCGTTAGGATAAACACCTTCAATTAATACCCCGCCTTGTTTAGTTTTAAGGGCATTTTCAAGATCATTTGTGTTTATAATTGGTTTTTTATCAATAGAAGTTATTATAAAACCTTCTTTTATTCCTGCCGAACGAAGTTTTCCGGCTAATAATTTAGATATCTTAATTCCGTTTTTAATTCCAAGTTTGGCTTTTTCATCATTTGTAACACTTCCAAAGGTGGCACCTAAAAGATTAAGCGATGGTTCGTTTTTAACAATTTTTGTATCACCATCCTTATTGCGAAGGGTTACTAAAACCGTTTTCTCGCTTCCATCTCTCAATAATGTGACATTCACTTTGTTACCGGGTCTGTAACGACCTACTTGTTCCTGAAGCTGTGGAGTTGAACTAACTCCTACATCTCCAATTTTAAGAATTATGTCTCCCTCTTTAATACCTGCTGTTTCTGCAGCTCCGCCTTCTGTTAATCCCGCCACATAAACACCTTGAGTTTCTTTGATTCCTTTATCTTCCATTAATTTATTATCAATATCGCGGATACTGACACCAATAAATCCTCTTTGTACACTTCCGAATTCAACAAGATCATCCATTACTTTTTTAACCAGATTTACAGGAATTGCAAATGAATAACCGGTATAAGAACCAGTTGTTGAGGCTATAGCTGAATTTATACCAACAAGTTCCCCACGGGTATTTACCAAAGCGCCTCCGCTGTTTCCGGGATTAACCGCAGCATCAGTTTGTAAAAATGATTCTATCTTATATTGATCAGGAAGAATTCCTATGTTCCTTGCTTTTGCACTGATTATTCCTGCAGTAACTGTTGATGTCAGGTTAAAAGGATTGCCAACGGCTAAAACCCATTCACCGACTTTAACATTATCTGAATTTCCATAGATGATAAAAGGAAGATTTTTTTCATTGATCTTTAACAAAGCCAGATCGGTCGAAGGATCTGTACCAATTACTCTTGCCTGATAGGTATGATTATCGTTTAAGGTAATCTCTACCTTATCTGCATTTTCAACTACATGATTATTGGTAACGATGTAACCATCATCGGTAATTATAACTCCTGAACCGCTGGCTTCCTGTGGCTGGCTTTGACGTGGGCGACCCCAAAAATCAAAAGGATTGTTTCCAAAAGGATTATAATTTTCTTGATTATCATAATAAGTCTTTACATGCACAACAGCGTGTATTGTTAGATCTGCCGCTTTTGTAAAATCAGTCATAACACCATCCGGTGTCACAGGAAAACTGACATTTTGTACCGGTTGTTTGTCTGAAATTGTTCTTGTCAATGGTTTAGTATCACCAACAATTGACGTATAAATGTAAACTCCGCCAATGGCGCCGAGACCTGCTATCAATAATGTAGCTGCAGCTTTTTTAATTTTATTTATCATAGTATTTAGAATTTAAATTTCTTTTCTCAAAGTTTATGCCGACAAAATTCAGTTTAAACCGATGAAGCTAAAATGAATGTAAGGGTTAATTTGAGTTAACAATTGTTAAGATTTATTTAAGATATTTTAAATAGATATATTTACCGGCAAATGGCAAGTTTCACGAATCAACAGGTAATTCAATCTATTAAAAACGGAGAAGATGAAATTTTGTTTTACCTGACAAAAAAATATTTTAATTCGGCCAGGAGATGGCTGCGGCGAAGCGGGTGCAGAGATTCGGAGACACCAGCAATTTTTGGAAGAGTTATAGTCAATGTTTTCGGTGAAATTCAACGTAATAACATTTCTACAAATGTTGATTTCGAACAATTCTTTAATAATTCTTTACACGAATATTTTAAAATCCATAAAACAGAAGACCCAAAGGAAAGAGATTTAAATACTTCTGAAGAAAAAGAAATTATTCGTTCTTGTTTTTCAATTTTAGATGAAAACTCAAGAAGAATTCTTGCCGCCCGTTATTCAGAAAAATTATCGTTTGAACAAATAGCGGCACGTATGGATTTCAGTAATCCTGTAATAGCACAATTTGAATTCAATAAAGCATTTTTACAATTTGAAAAAATATCAAGAGCACGATTGAATGTGGCCTCTGAGTGAACTATTTTGGAATGAAGCAGGAAGAAAAAATATTAATTGACAGATATCTCGAAAACTCATTAACGGGCATAGAGTTAAAAGAATTCCTGGACAGATTAGAAAATGATGTTAAATTCAGAAATGAAGTCAGTTTTCAAAATCTTTTAATTGAAGGGATTCAACTCGCTGAAGATAAAAGACAGATTGATTCAATTGAAAAATTTATCAGCTATAGAAAACCGGCCATTCCAACCGCATTAAAACTGATTGTTACATTTTTTATAATAACAATCGGCGGAATAGTTTTATGGAATTACATCGGCCCTGATTCAGCAGATAAAAAACATAATTATTTTTCGCTCGATTATTTTAGAAAAAATAAAACGGATACAATTGATGCCGGTTCAAAAGGAAATGTTCAGTCAATCAATAAAAAACCGTTGACAAAAAATGTTTCTTCCCAGGTAGAAAGAGTATCTGATAAAAAGGAAGTTCCAGTTTCTAATTCCTCCTTAGCTGACCTGTCTGATTCCACGGAAATTGTTGTAAAAAAAGATCAACTTCTTATAAGTATAAATTTACAGGCTGAAGATTTGAATCAAGTAAAAGCAGACGTTGAGAAAAACGAATCATCAATTGCAAAAAGTACAGTTGAAAAACTAAATCCCGCCGGCGGACTACCTGAAATCGAGGAAAGAAATACCATTGAATTCATGGTTGAATTCTGGGTTTCGCCTGTGAATTATAAAGGATATAAGCTAATCGATAACAGACTTATACTTTTCGGTATTGAAGAACCGGATGCTGTTCGCCTTTTTTCTAAAAGTGGAAAACTCTGGATGAAATACGGACAGGATTATTTTTCCCTGGTGCCAACGGAAAATTTTGAATCTTTAATTAAAAGCAGTGAAATACCATCCGCGCAAAAATGATTTCTTTTGTTAAATATCACGGAACAGGAAATGACTTTATACTCATTGATGACAGACAAACGCTGTATGAGTTAAAGACAGAAACCATCCGTAAAATGTGTGATCGTCATTTTGGAATCGGAGCTGATGGTTTAATTCAATTGCGAAATAGAGAAGGTTTCGATTTTGAAATGCTCTATTACAATTCTGATGGTTTGCCCGGATCTATGTGCGGAAACGGAGGAAGATGTGCAACCGCATTTGCTCATTCACTTGGTTTAATTAAAGAGCAGGCAAATTTCATAGCATTCGATGGTACGCACCAAGCAAAAATAATTTCAAAAAATCCGTACATCGTCAGTCTTCATATGAATGATGTCTCAAACATTGAAAGCAACGGTGATTTTGTTTTTCTAAATACAGGTTCTCCGCATTATGTTTTATTTACTGATCAAGTTGCAAATATTGATGTAATTAATGAGGGAAGAAAAATCAGGTACAATGAACGTTTTAAAAAAGAAGGTGTCAATGTAAATTTTGTTGAAGAGTTGGAAAAATCATTACTTGTTCGAACGTATGAAAGGGGAGTAGAAGATGAGACGTTGTCTTGTGGAACAGGCGTAACAGCATCTGTTATCGCTTCCGTAGTTTCAGGTAAAAATATTTCTTCCGGTTGCTTAATTCATACACCAGGAGGAAAACTAACCGTTCATTTCAAGCAAGACGGTAAAACATTTTCAAATATTTGGTTAGAAGGAAATGCTGAAATTGTTTTTGAAGGGGAATTTCCGATCAAGGTTTAGCTTTTTTTAAATTATACTGTTTCTTTTCCAATTTTATTAAGAATTTTTTTTAGCCGGTTATTAGTACTAAATTAAATCCACGCTAATCCGTCAGATCTTTTTAATCCGTGTTCTATTGAGGGGATAATTAATTGGATTTGTTTTACGCTATCAAGTAAATCCTATTATCCTTCCTTTCAAGGTTCAGACAGTTTTCAAACACATTTAAAA
>JANOVV010000062.1:0-13425 GCA_031417555.1 Bacteroidota bacterium | reverse complement strand
ACAATCCTTTACGTTGTGCTTTATCTAAAAACTCTATTCCTTCTTTGCAGGGAAGAATAACACAAAAGCGCCCGTCGGGACTTAATAATTTTTTTACGCCATCAAGTAATTCGTCGAAAGTTAATAGATCTCCATGACGTGCATTTAATCTTGATTCTTCCGATGGTTTGGACGCATGATGAAAATATGGTGGGTTCGTAACAATCAGATCGTATTTTCCGGGGTGATTCATCGAAAACTCCTGTAGAGATATGTGTTTGCAATTCAAACGATCAAACCACGGAGATATTAAAAAATTTTCACGCGATTGTTGAAAAGCGTTTTCATCGATATCGATGGCATCAATATTTACATGGCATTTTTGAGCGAGCATTAATGCAATTACTCCTGTACCTGAACCAATATCAAGAACGGAATGTTCGTTCTCCACTTTTACCCATGAGCCAAGCAAAACAGCATCCGTGCCGACCTTCATGCCGCACTTATTCTGATGTATGGTAAATTGTTTAAAATGAAAAGATGCTTCACTCATAAATTTGATTCTCGAAGATAGTAAATGAATTTGACAATTCACAGGGGGGGGTGGTCTTAAAGCCAATAATTGGAAATTAAAATAATTCAAACCGGAAAGGAAAATTGAAAAACAAATCCTTTGACACTTGGCCAAACTACGTCAGGTAAATATCAAGTAACCCTTCAGGCAATTCAACAAAAACTATTTTTTCTTGATCATCAATATCTACAACGATATCGTCATTCAATGGAAAGAGTATTTCTTTTCCATCGACCAGGCATTTTGCAATCATCTGCTTCGGATATTCCATTACTTCAGAAATTATTCCGATCTCTCCACTTACGGTATCTATGGCTGTGTAATCAATCAGATCTTTCCAGCTTAATAAATCATTTTTCTTTTTTCCAATAAACTTTTCCGCGTAAATTTCTTTCCGCAATAATTTTTTCGCTTGTTCTTCCGTATCAATGTCTTCAAACTTTACGATCAAATCGTCACCCTTCATTTCAATTTTTTCTGTAGCAAACGGAACAGGTAAGCCTTCGAGAAGGAGGAAAAAAAATTTATTCTTCAGCAGTTTTTCCGGTCGTGCTATATCGATCATACAGCTTAAGTTTCCTTTAAAGCCGGATGTTTTATTGACAAAACCAATGAGTGAAAGATCTTCCTTTCTAAGTGTTTTCATTTATGTGAAATAAAAAAATCCGTCTGTCTGCAAGAATGCTGACGGACGGATTTTTTTCGATTTTAAATTTGATTATGCCTCTGATGAACTTTCACCGGAAGCTGCTTCATCCGGAGCATTTTCAACAGCCGGTGCAGCCTCTTCTACTGGTGGAGGAATGTTTTTAATCCGAACAGCTTCAGCAATTGTTTCTCTTTTTTTGCTTTCAGCAACCAGTCGCTCTTCCATTACTTTGGCAGATGTTCCTGATATTTTCTTCTTCTTATCTTCAATTTTATTACTCTTCGATTCAAGCCATGCCGAATATTTAGCATCAACTTGTTCTTGAGTGATAACACCCTTCGCCACACCTTTCTGAAGGTGATTCCGAAGTAATACTCCTTTATAAGCAAGAATTGCACGACAGGTATCAGTAGGTTGTGCACCATTCTGAAGCCATTGAAGGGCTTTGTCGTTGTCAATACTAATAGTAGCAGGATTCGTGTTAGGATCGTAATTACCGATAACTTCGATATACTTCCCATCTCTCGGAGCACGACTATCTGCTACCACAATATGGTAGTAAGCATTATGCTTCTTTCCATGACGTGATAATCTGATTTTTACTGGCATTTTTTTGGGTATTGATGGTTAATTATTCCCTTCCGGCAACTGACGGATAGCATTCTCCAATGCTTTTTTTAAAAGGGACGCAAAGATGCACTTTTTGATTTAAGAATCCAAGCTAAATCAAACTGTAATTCCTTTCTTTCCTTATTAATTAAGGTCTGTTGAAAATTGTACTGATTATTTATTAAAACAGATCGCTTTTTAAGGTCAAAATTGTATTTTTGGTTATTCTTGGAAAAGCCGGTAAAACCGGTTTTTTTAATGTCTTCCCACCACAAATGCTTCAATGAAAGACGATTTTCTCAAAGATTTAAATGAAGCACAACGTGCTGCCGTAATTCAAAGCAATGGCCCTGTAATGATCATTGCCGGTGCAGGCTCCGGAAAAACACGTGTCCTTACATACAGAATCGGCCACTTATTAAATCAAGGGGTTGATGCATTTAATATTCTTGCTTTAACATTTACCAATAAAGCAGCAAAAGCAATGCGTGAGCGCGTCGAACGTCTCACAAATACAGAAGCCAGAAATTTATGGATGGGTACTTTTCACGCTGTATTTGCCAAAATTTTAAGAATTGAATCTTCCAAACTCGGCTATCCACCCAATTTTACAATTTATGATACCGATGATTCTAAAAGCCTCTTAAGAGACATAATCAGAGAACAAGGCTTAGACGATAAAATCTATAAGCCGGATGTAGTGCTTAATCGGATTTCTTCTGCAAAAAATAATCTTTACTCCTGGCAGGATTATCAGAACAATGCAGGTTTTGTAAGCGATGATCATACATCGGGACGACCCAAAATAGGTTTACTGTATGAATTATATGCCAAGCGATGCTTCAAGGCTTCAGGAATGGATTTCGACGACTTACTTTTTAATATGCACGTTTTACTTTCGCGTTTTCCGGATGAATTACATAAATATCAGCATAAGTTTAAATATATACTTGTTGATGAGTTTCAGGATACCAACTATGCTCAATACACCATTCTGAAAAAACTGGCCGCCGTACATGAAAATATTTGTATCGTCGGTGATGATGCACAATCTATTTATGCTTTTCGCGGTGCCAATATCCAAAACATACTTTCCTTCAAACGCGATTATCCCGATCTTTCCATTTTTAAACTGGAACAAAATTACCGTTCCACAAAAAATATTGTCAACGCTGCCAATAGCGTCATTGAAAAAAATAAAACTCAGCTTAAAAAAGAAGTCTGGACAGAGAACGATCACGGCGATAGAATTCAACTGATGCGTGCCTTAAGTGATAATGAAGAAGGCGTAATTGTCGCTAACTCTATCTTCGAAACAAAAGTTAATTTTCAATGGCGGAATAAAGATTTCGCAATATTATATCGCACCAATGCACAATCAAGGTCGATGGAAGAAGCATTACGCAAAATGAATATTGCGTACCGGATTTTTGGCGGACTATCCTTCTACAAAAGAAAAGAAATTAAAGATCTGATAGCGTATTTCCGACTCGTAATTAATCCTAACGATGAAGAAGCACTTAAGCGTATTATCAATGTTCCTGTTCGAGGCATTGGGAAAACGACTATAGAAAAAATGACAGTAACCGGTGCTGAACGTGATATGAGTTTGTGGCAACTGATAGAAAATCCGGCTTTAAATCCATGTGGTTTTAACAATGGTACTATAAACAGGATTAATGATTTTGTTACAATGATTCGCAGTTTTGCAGTGAAATTAAAAACTGATAATGCTTTTGATCTGGCAAGCCACATAGCCACATCAACAGGATTAATCAGAGAATTGTATCAGGATAAAACTCCCGAAGGTTTAAGTCGCTATGAAAACATTCAGGAGTTGCTTAACGGTATCCGTGAATTTGTCGACAACGGCAGAAGCATTACACCTCGCGGCGATGAAGAAAACTTCCGTGACGAAGATGGCATCCGCACACTGGATCATTTCATGCAAGATATTGCATTACTAACCGATGCCGATGATGACGATAAAGAGAATGATGATAAAGTTTCATTAATGACTATTCATGCGGCAAAGGGTCTCGAATTTCCTGCTGTTTTTATCGTCGGACTGGAAGAAAATTTATTCCCATCTCAAATGTCAATGGATTCGCGCGAAGATCTCGAAGAAGAACGCAGGTTATTTTATGTAGCCATTACCCGCGCTGAAAAAAAACTCACCATCACGTATGCAAATTCCCGTTTTAAATGGGGAAACTTAATCTCCTGTGAACCGAGTCGTTTTTTGGAAGAAATAAATCCTGAATTTATAGAAGAGACCGGAATTCGTCAACATAAATCAAATTTTATTTTTGATGAACATCTTCCGGAACGTTGGAATAATAAAAGTTCATCTTCAACTTCAGCTCCAGCAAAAGCTGCAATTAAAAAAAATATCGCGCCTTCTCATTTTAAAAAAATAATATCATCAGACATTAAAAACTTTGAAGGTGAAGACACTTCAGGAATACAATCAGGAATGGAGGTTGAACATGCTCGTTTTGGTGTAGGAAAGGTTTTACTTGTTGAAGGAAATGCCGGCGATATTAAAGCAACGGTCTTTTTTCAGGGTTTTGGCAATAAACAATTGCTTTTAAAATTCGCAAAGCTCAAAATTATTGGTTAATATCGTTCTTATTAGATATATTTGTCACCTTATTAAACATCATCAAGTAAAGGCGCCTATTAATCCCGTTTTTCATTTTGCGCTATTTCAACTCACTACTATATGGCAATGAAACCAAAGAAAGTCTCTTCAGAGCAAACTAATTTTGTATCAATTGAAAATCTTGAGTATAACACTCAGCGCGGTACAATGCTAATTGCAGAATACGGTCGTAATGTTCAGAAGATGGTTGAAATGACCATAAAAATTGAAGACCGTGAAAAGCGAAATTTGGCAGCACAAAATATTGTAAATGTCATGGCTCTTCTTAATCCTCAGGTGCGTGAAGTGGCCGACTTCAAAAATAAACTTTGGGATCATTTATTTATTATTTCCGATTTCCGATTAGATGTTGACAGCCCGTATCCAATTCCTGAAAAGTCTGCAATCAAAGCCAGACCTAAGCCATTAAAATATCCAATGAGCGAAATCCGCTATAAATATTATGGTAAAGTTATGGAAGGCATGATTCGTCACATTGCAAGTATGGAAGACAGCCCTGAAAAAGTTCAGATCACACAAAACCTTGCAAACTTTATGAAGATGTCTTACCTGACATGGAATAAAGATACAGTGGATGACTCAACTATTTTTAATCACCTGGGAGAAATTTCAAAAGGTAGCATTAAAGTGGATGATTCTATCAAACTAAATCATACAGCAGAAATTCTCGCTATGAATAAAGAAAAAATGCTACGTGAGAATGCTGCGCGAAATAAAGGAAGATCAAATCTTAACAAAAATAAAAGACGTAAAAAGTAAAATATTCCGATGGCTTCACCTTCAGACTTCAGATATTCCTCAGAACCGGAACCACATAAACTTCGCACAAAACAAATTCTTGCTTCCAGTCCCGAAGTCCGTAATCTCATAGGTAAAAACCCATTTACAATTATTCCATTATTAGGAATTGTTTTTGGCATGGTCGCTATTTCATACTTCCTAAAGGATAGTCCATGGTGGTTGATAATTGTAGTAGCTTATTTTGTTGGCGCTTTTGCCAATCATGCTTTATTTGTTATGATCCATGAGTGTTCACATAATCTTCTTTTTAAAGGAAAGACATTAAATTACCTTGCTTCCATTACAGCAAATCTGCCTCATGTATTACCAAGCGCTATTTCTTTTACAAGATATCACAGAATGCATCATGTACATCAGGGGAATCATGATCTCGATGCAGATCTTCCTGATTTCTGGGAAGCCAGAATTTTTGGCAATAATTTTTTCAGCAAAGCTTTATGGCTGCTTTTATTTCCAATTTTTCAGGTGCGTAGAACATTCCGCCTGAAAAATATCAAACCGGTTGATGGCTGGATTATTACAAACTGGGTTCTTCAATTTGCTTTTGATGTTGCTATTTGGGTTTTCATCGGACCGAAAGCATTATTTTTTATGTTGATCAGTTTTTTCTTTTCTGTTGGTTTGCATCCTCTGGGTGCACGATGGATTCAGGAACATTATCTGGTACTTGACGAAAATCAAGAAACCTATAGCTATTACGGGCCGCTAAATATTTTTGCTTTTAATGTCGGTTTTCATAATGAACATCACGATTTCCCTTCTGTGCCATGGAATAAATTACCCGAGCTAAAAAGTAAAGCCCCCGGTTTTTATGATACATTAAAATCGCATCAATCATGGACAAGATTATTTTTCCGTTTCCTTTTCGATAAAAATATTACCCTTCATTCACGAATACTTCGCGATGAAAAAGCTAAGGAAAAAACAATCAGAATCGATGATAAAGGAATTAAGTATTATTAGTCCTCTTAATTTTTTCCGATAATTTTATCTGCTATTAATAAAAATTTTTCGGATATCCTGTTTCCCGTCATCGTAAACGATTTTTATAAAATAAATTCCTTCGGTAATTGAATTGTTTGTTGTAGAGCTGAAAATTTCTTCCTGAGATTTATAATTTTTTATCCTTCCATTAATATCTATTATTTGAAACAGGATCGGTTTACTTTCTACAATTTCCAGCGTTGGCTTTTCCTGTTCTCTGAATAGGCTGTGATCATTAAGCATGGTATAAGGCGTCCATATAACACCAACCAAGCTATTCCCATACGTATTTGAATAATTGTAATGATTATCATTATAAGGCCTGCAGCTGCACAATGAACACATATAATCGATGTTGTTGAATTTATTCAAAAACATTTTTTCGGCGGAATACATATTTCCTGAAGGAGTAACAGTTCCATTTAAAAAATCTCCCAAATAATTATTCGGTATTTGAGAAGAGTTACAATAATTGAAAGAGCGGCTTTCGGCATTTAATTCTATAAATATTTTTGAATTTGGTTTTGAAAATCGGTCTGATAAAAAATGAAGTGTCTTGCAAACCTGATCATAGGTTCCTCCTGCATTACTGGTGAAAGAAGGAATGATTAGACGGTCGGCAAGTGGATCGGCATCCGTAATCTGGTCAATGGCTGTCCACCCCTGTAAATTGAAAATTTCAGTTGGTAGAAATTCAGTGTCAATGTTCCGGACGCATCCATAGCTGCATTTTAATATTTGTAAAACAGATAAAATTGTTTTATAATTTGAAAATTCGTTTTGCATTGCTGCTAATGAAGTTGTTCTATTCCAATAACGGTATTCAATATAAAAAGCATCGAATGAGGTTTTACAAGCCGAAATATTTTTAGAAGCTTCTGCATTAATTCCAAATTGAGAGGCACGGTAAAAGAATTTGCATAACTCTGATTTTTTTAAATTTATTAGAAAAGGCCCTGCATCGTTTAGTGCCTGGTTAAGGTTGTTGTAATTATTGAGAGTTCCTTTAGGAAAGCAGTTTGCTGCAAATTGTGTTGGAACCGATACTGGTCCAGTCGCTTGAAAATACCCTGAGTCGCTTCCCGAAATTCCAATTTGTATGCCCGGAAAAGTTATCCTCACTTTGTAAATAAAAGATTTAAGAACAGATTCCATTGTAGGATTTCCAAATATGTTGGAATGTTCCAATCCACTTAAGACAATATATTTGATAAAGTTTTTTCGAATATATTCATTCAATTGTAAAAACTTAAGGTTGTTTCCATTCGAAATATCAATAAGAATTTTATCGGCACAGTCTACATTCATTCCACGTGTAAATGCATAACCGGGATTTACGGGCGGATTCTGATTTTGATGCGAAAGAGTTTGTTGACCCATGAGCTGTAAATATTGCAGAAGTAGGAAAGTAGTTATTAGAAAGAAATATTTTTTTTTCATTGGTTTATGGTTTAGCAAGGTTTATTTTTTTAGCAAAAGTCATAAGTCTGCATTTAAAATGCATCCAATAAACAGAGGTGATTTTATTAGCCTTACTATGTGAACAATTAACCTATTAACAAATTGGTGAATTGATTTTTTTCAAGTAATATTATCGCATGAATAACAGTTTTGAAGTAACAGGCGGACAAGAGCTTAAAGGCGAAATTGTACCGCAAGGAGCCAAAAATGAAGCGCTGCAGATTATTTGTGCAACTTTATTGACACCGCATAAAGTGGTTGTTCGAAATATTCCTGATATCAGAGATGTAAATAGATTAATAGAATTACTTCAACACCTGGGAGTGAAAGTTGAACAAACCGGAGTTCTGAAAGGTGAATTTACTTTTCAGGCCGATGATGTAAAATTGGATTATATCGATACTCCTGATTTCAAAAAACAGGCTTCTGCATTACGGGGATCTATAATGATTGTAGGACCCTTACTAACCCGCTTCGGAAGAGCCCGTATTCCAAGACCCGGCGGAGATAAAATCGGAAGAAGAAGACTAGATACTCACTTTATTGGTTTCCAAAGTCTCGGCGCAAAATTCGATTTTAACGGACAGGATAATTTTTATTCTGTAGAAGCGAAAAAATTAAAAGGAAGTTATATGCTTCTTGATGAAGCATCAGTTACAGGCACAGCAAATATTGTAATGGCCGCTGTGCTTGCAGAGGGCGTAACAACAATATATAATGCAGCTTGCGAACCTTATTTACAGCAGCTTTGTAATATGCTTAACAGAATGGGCGCAAAGATTTCCGGCATAAGTTCGAATTTGCTGACGATTGAAGGAGTTAAATCATTGAAGGGAACAGAACATAAATTACTTCCCGACATGATTGAAATTGGCTCCTTCATTGGCCTCGCGGCAATGACAAAATCAGAGATAACAATTAAAGAAGTGGGGTATGATCATCTTGGCGTTATTCCGGATGTTTTTAAACGATTGGGAATACAAATGGAAAGGAGAGGCGAGGACCTTTTCATTCCCAAACAAGAACATTATGAAATAGAATCTTTTATTGATGGTTCAATTCTGACCGTTGCAGATGCAATATGGCCGGGGTTTACTCCGGATTTATTAAGTGTTGTTTTAGTTACTGCAACACAAGCAAATGGGACAGTTCTCATTCACCAGAAAATGTTTGAAAGCAGATTGTTCTTTGTCGATAAACTCATCGATATGGGCGCGCAAATTATACTTTGTGACCCGCACAGAGCGACGGTTATAGGACTCAACAGAAAATTTCCTTTGCGTGCCATACAAATGACATCTCCGGATATCCGTGCCGGTGTTGCTTTGTTAATAGCTGCCTTATCTGCCAAAGGAAAAAGTATCATTCATAATATCGAACAAATTGACCGAGGCTACCAAAGAATCGATGAAAGATTGAATGCTATCGGAGCGAAGATTAACAGGGTCGATTAAATTTGTTTGCAGCACTTCATTTTTATTTCAATCATAATAGGTCCCGCCTTCCGCTGCAAGTCCTCGCTTCGCTGTGGGCTTTCCGCTTCAGTCGGGGCTGATATGAAAATTTCTTAACTCTCATGAATTCTTTTATTCATTTAACGTTGAACTACAAACTTTTTAATATAAGTAATTTGGTCAACTGTAGTAGCACGGATAAAATAAATACCTTCTGGAAATTGTGAAACATTCAAGGGTGTTAATGTCGATGTGTTGTAAATCATTTCCGCGTAAACTTTTTTCCCCAACTTATTAAAAATACTTAATTCTAATGGATAATTATTTCTTAAATTAAAAGTTAATTTTAATTCTTGACTCGCTGGATTAGGAAATGCATTTAATATATTATTATAATCTTTACTTTGAATAAAATTATTGGTGGACGTAAGAATACCACCACGGGAAGTTCTATAAAATTGTCCCGCACCCACTGCAAATCCTGTATCATTATTTAAAAAGAAAACATCAATCAAATCATCGTAAAAATCCCATGCCAGTCCAGTACTATGTTGAGGTAACCATGTACTACCACCATCTGTTGTTTTCGAAATCCCGAACTGTCCTGCTATATATCCGGAATCATTACTTGGGAAAGACATTCCACTAAAACATAAACTAGGAGAGGACCAAATCATATTCCATGTTACACCTTGATCAAATGTTTTGTAAAGAGTTTGATTATGAGGATGACATCCAATGGTTTTGCAATAGCCAATACTATCAGATGGAAAAACAATACTATGCAGGATATTAGAATCAAGATTCTGAATTGACCAATTACTTCCTCCATCAATGGTTTTAACAATTTTGTTGTAACCACAGGCAAAACCAATTGAATCGTTGATAAAATAAATTGACCAGAGAGTTTTTGAAGTACCTGTATTTAAACGGTTCCATGTTACTCCAGAATTTATTGTTTTATAAACAATTCCCGAATCCCCACAAACATAACCAATATCCCTGCTTGAAAAATTTACAGAAAATAAACTCGTATTGAGATTGCTAGTAGTCCAGGTATTTCCAAGATCATCACTTCTTGCAATAAGACTACCTGCAACTGCAAAAACAGTTAAGCTGTCAGCAAATGTCACGTCCCTAAATTCAACATTATTGGCTGCTATAAATACCGTATCCCAGACTGTTCCATTATCTGTTGTTCTCAAAATGCAACCATTACTTGTTGTCCCAATAAAACCAACTGCAAATCCATTATTAAAATCACGAAATTCCAGAGCATTTAACCAAGGAAGTTTTACATCAGGCTGTTCATAAACATTCTCCCATTGTCCAAATAGATTATTTGAAAATAGGATTAAAAATATTAATGGTTTAAAAATTTTATTTTTCATATCAGGTATTTTAATGCATTATTAGTGTTGTTATTTAAAAATTCTCTTAACTTTTAGTTGAAGTAATTTCTTTAAAAGAAGAAGAAAGCTTGGTACGTTTTTCAACGAACAAATTATACATAGAATTAGGTTTCAGAGTAAAGTAGGTAATATGCTTGAATAAATGAGAGATTTTAATGGTTTGGAGTATTATCAACGAAAATAGTAATTACTTGTACAATTGTATTGCGAAGATTTTTAATGGAAAATTAAAATATTAGAATTCTTACCTATTCAAAGGAATAGAAATGCGTCTACAAAATGAAAAAGCGTGAGATTAGCCAGGCAAATTCCTTTCATTAAATTCATAAATGTTGAAGTGGCGAAAATTTGGTTTCCAATCAACATTTATGGAATTCTTTTAATGTTTTCATTTTCTAACCATTTGGCTGGATTATTAATGATGTATTGTCTTACTGCATTTAAACGTTTTTCACCTCGTATTACGGTATCATAATAGCGAGGGAGCCATTCAAAATTAATATTTTTTAAAGTCGAATATTTTTTAACTGCCGCCTTAAACCCTCTTATTATTGATCCAAGGTTTTGTGATTGAGGTCCAAATTTATTCGGTTGCCATTTTTCACGAATAGGTTTATTTATTGAGATAATTCCATGAACATGATTGGGCATTATTATAAATTCATCAGGAATTACAAAAGGAAAATGGTTTGGAATTTCTTTCCAATAATCAAATGCAATTTGACCGATTGGTGTATAACGATGTTCGTATAATTTTCTCGATTGATATAATTGATCCAATTGATCCGATTGCAGAAGCGCAAAATTTTGCGTCTCTGCAATCGAATCAATCGGAACAATCGTATCAACCGAAACAATGTCACCAAAATAACATTCCATATTTTTTGTACAAATTGTCACAAAATACTTTCCGTTTGAACCATAATCCCAATTTTTCAAACGCGATGATTCAATCCGGTATTTATTTTTAAATTTTGACACAATTGATTTTTAATATTAAAATTTTTTCAAATATATTTTATCTGAAGATTATCGTTGTTTAAAGATTGCTGGTTATTTTTATAGGCGAACATGAAATGAAAAGAGGTGAAGTATTATAAGCGATAATAAATTGTAAAATAATTTTTGATGATTGCTTCTTTACCACTTCTCTGCTTACCTTTGCTTAAACCCATGAAACAATCCGATATCCATAAAAAGCTTCTCGAAAATTTTCCCTTCGAACCTACTGCCGATCAGGGAGAGTTGATTAATAGAATGAGCGAATTTTTATTTGATAATTCGGAAAGAAAAGTTTTTGTATTAAAAGGTTATGCCGGAACCGGTAAAACGTCTTTTATCAAAACTCTTGTAAAAACAATTCCTGCCTGTGGTTTTACATTTTCACTTCTCGCACCCACAGGCCGTGCAGCAAAAGTGATAACAGATTATACTTCCGTTTCTGCCAATACAATTCACCGAAGTATCTATGAAATAACCCCTGCAAAAGGAGGAGCTATAAAAGTAAAACTCTCAAACAATAAAGAAGAAAGAAAGGTGTTTATCGTTGACGAGGCCTCCATGATTTCTTCCGGCGATGATAAGAGCTTGCTGAAAGGAAGAAATCTATTAAATGATCTGTTCAATTACGTTTTCGAAACCAAAGGCTGCTGCCTGATTTTTATCGGCGATACAGCCCAGCTTCCTCCTGTAGGCGAAATGAAAAGTATTGCATTGGATGAAAATTACCTGGAGTATAATTACAGAGCGAAAGTATTTTTTGTTGAGTTAAAAGAGGTTGTTCGGCAAGCTCAGAATTCCGGAATACTCATGAATGCAACATCATTGAGGATTCTTATCGGAAAATCAGCCAGCGAACCAGTTCTTAAATCTGAAGGATTTAAAGATGTAGAACAGCTTTTCAATGACAGCCTTAAAGATAATTTGGAAAAACACTATTCCGGAAAAAAATCAAGCGAGACTCTAATCGTTTGTCGTTCTAACAAACAAGCTAACCGATATAATAACTTTATAAGAAGCTCCCTTCTCGGATTTGAAGATGTAATTAATTCAGGTGACAGATTGATGGTCGTAAAAAATAATTACTACTGGCTTGAAAAAGATTCTTCCACAGGTTTTATTGCCAATGGCGATGTAATAAGAATTAAAAAAGTATTGGACATCGAAAAAAAATTCGGATTTAATTTTGCAACAGTTAACATTGAATTTACCGATTATCCCGGAGAAGGAGAATTGGAAGTAAAATTATTACTTGATACGATCAATTCTGAATCACCTTCGCTTAATCAAGTGGATTTTAAAAAACTTTTTGACGAAGTTTATAATAGCTTCAACAAAAAAATAAAAGCAAGTGCCAGACTTAGCAGCACTTATACAGACCCATACTTCAATGCACTTCAGGTAAAATTCAGTTATGCTGTAACTTGTCACAAAGCCCAGGGCGGACAATGGCCTACAGTTTTTGTGGATGCCGGTTATATGAATGAAGCTATGTATAATACGGAATACCTGCGTTGGCTTTATACTGCCGTAACAAGAGCTACCAGCCGATTACTTTTTGTTAATTTTGATGAGAAGTATTTTAAAAAATAATTCTCAAAGGATTTTCCAACCTATACTAGTTAGATTTTTTTTTAAATTTTTAATCGCCTGAATCAAAGAGGATTCTATGCCATTGTTTAAAAATATTTATCTTTTTAGGGTCTTCCTGTAAATTCAAAGGCCACTATCGACAGGTTGTTGTGGAAAAATGAGTGCAAAAAGTAGCCCCGAAAAGCAAATAATCCTGCATATTCGGGGCATGGATAGCACCACAAAAATGTTACTTTTTTCTGATA
>JANOVV010000061.1:0-35236 GCA_031417555.1 Bacteroidota bacterium | reverse complement strand
ACTAATAATGCAGTTATTTCTTGTACCATGACAAGCAATTTGACATGTGTGTCATCGGTTACAGCTGCCAGTAGTAATATTACAATGACTGTGAATCAATTTGTTTCTCCGGCAGTTTCTATAAGCGCGAATCCGGGTAACAGTATTTGTTTAGGGACTAATGTGACTTTTTCTGCAGGACCTGTTAACGGTGGTACTACACCATCTTATCAATGGAAAAAGGACGGAATAAATGTTGGCACTAACAGTAGTTTATATTCGGATAATACTCTTGCGAATAATAATATTATAACTTGTGTAATGACTAGTAATGCAAGTTGCGCTTCTCCACTTACCGCTAATAGTAACAGTATTACAATTACTTTAAATAATTTTGTAACTCCGTCAGTAACTATTAACGTTGATTATCCCAATACAATTTGTGAAGGGAAACGGGTTACATTTACTGCCATACCTGTAAATGGAGGAACAAATCCAGTCTATCAATGGAAAAGAAATGGTAATGTAGTCGGGACTAATTCTGCAGTTTATTCTGATAATACACTCGCTAATAATGACGTTATTATTTGTAAAATGACAAGCAGTGAGTCTTGTGCTGTACCTAATCCGACCACTTCGAATTCGATCAGTATGTCTGTAAATTCATGCGTAGAAATTTCAGTAAAATTATTTATACAAGGATTTTACCTTGGAGGCAATCAAATGATTTCAGCTATTGATCCGCTTGCACATCCGACAATTTGCGATACTATTTCAATTGAGCTTCACAATTCCATCTCACCTTATAATATTTTATATTATACGATTGGAACGATAGACATTAATGGTAATGGTCAGTTTATTTTTCCGGCCGGAATAATAAACCAAAGTTTTTATCTTGTTGTTCGGCATCGGAATGCCTTAGAAACATGGAGTCAAAATCCTTTATTGATTAATACATCAACAATATCGTATGATTTTTCAACAGCTGCAAATAAAGCTTATGGTAGTAATCAGGTAAGTCTTGAGGACGGGAATTTTGCTTTTTGGAGCGGCGATGTCAGTAGTAGTATCTTGAGTGGAGTTCAGGACGGACTAATTAATAATTATGATTATTTAGAGATTCAAAATTCACTTTCAATTTTCAACTCCGGTTATTTAATTTATGATCTGACCGGTGATGGTTTGGTTGAATCAACTGATTATAGCTTGGTTGAACATAATGATTTTACCGGTGTTTCTGTTTCACGGCCATAATACTAAATAAAGATAGTTTACAAAAAGTGTTAATTAATGTAGATAAAAGTTGGAGTGATTCAGCACAAATTAAAGGATTCAATAAATCCGAAAATTAAACACCCAAAGAAGTAAAACTTTATTTTTTTTTCGATAAATAATTTTCGATATTATTTTCTTCTTACTAATAACTTTTAGCCAATAACTATTGACTAATTAAAAATCTGAAATTCAAAACGGCCAGAAGTAAGGAATTAGCAAAAGCATTATTAACATCAGAAGTACCGTTAAAAGGCTTCCGGTTTTTAAGAAATCCTTAAACTTATATTTACCCGGCCCATATACGAGCAAACAAGAGGGCTCGAAAGGTGTGATCAGAGATAAGGAAGCAGATAACATAACTGCAATTGCAAATGTGCGTGGATTTACATTTAATTGATGAGCAGTCGCCAGAGCAATTGGTAAAACCAGCAATGCTGCTGCGGCATTCGACATTGGCTGAGTTAAAAGAACAGTTAAAATAATAAATCCTGCAAGAACAGAAATAACTCCAAAGGGTGAACAAACACGAATGATGTTTTTTGCCAACAATTCAGCGCCACCTGTATTTTTTAAAGCTAATCCTAAAGCGGCCATTCCACCGAGCATAATGAGCATTCGCCAGTCAATGGCCTGATATGCTTTTTCAATACTAATTGCTTTTATTAATATTGTCAGCAGTGCTGCAGACATTAATGCTGCTGAAAGAGGAAGAACATTTAAAGATCCTGCAATTATTCCAAGAATAAAAAATAATAAAGTAAGTCTTCCTTTTCTTTTTTTATAAACCAAAGGCTTAAAATCTGCCATCATGCAAATTTGCCGATTTGTTTTTAAGAAATTAATTCTTTCTTCATTTCCCTGAACAAGAAGAATATCACCCACTTTTAAAATTATTCTCCCCAGTTTTTCTTTTATCGTTTGTCCGTACCGGTTAATGGCCACAACCACCAAACCAAATCGCTGATTAAAGTTTGCTTCTTTTAATGTTCTGTTTAAAAAGTCAGATTGTGGAGTAACAAGAATTTCGGCAAGTTTAATGTTTTCGTTTTGCATCGATTTTTCAGTCAGCAAATCTGCCCTGATTTCCATCCCATCTGTTTCTTTAATTTTCATAAGGTCTTCCAAATTTCCTTCAATAATTATTATATCACCTCCTAATAAAATACTGGTGCTATCCGGCAGAAAATTAATATTATTCCGAATAATGTTTAAGATACGAAAACCAGACTTATTTAAACTTGATTTAAAAATATTTTGACCTATTAGTTTGGAGTCAGACGTAATAACCATCTCACTTATGTAATCTCTGAAATTAAATTCTATTTCGAGTGATTCATCTTTTTTATCGGGCAGCATTTTTTTGCCTATCGTAATCATATAGATTAATCCAACAATAAAAAACACAATTCCTATCGGCAACATCTCAAACATTCCAAGAGGCTTCATCCCGTTGTGGGCTATATAACCGCTTACAGCAATGTTTGTACTTGTCCCTATGAGTGTACATGTTCCTCCAAGAATTGAAGCATAAGCAACCGGCATTAATAGACGAGATGAATTTATTTTCATTATTCGCGCAACAGAAGTTACCGGGGCAATAAACATTGCTGTTACTGTAATGTTATTCATAAATGCCGAAGTCATACCAACTGAAGCCATGATGTATGTTAACAAAAATCCTGGTTTAGCTTGACCTACTTTTTGGAACCTGGAACCTATTAAATCGAGAATTCCGGTTTGTTGTAAGGCTCCGCTTATGACAAATATTGACGCAAGAATCATAATAAAATCCGTTCCGTAACCGGAAAAAGCTTCAGAAGGTGTTAATATGCCTGTTGCCATAAGACAAATCAACATGGCAATTATTATTATATCAACAGAAATTTTTTCTATTGAAAAAAGAATAATTACTATTATGAAAATGGCAAATACAATTATTATCTGCATATATTGATGTCAAGGAAACCGCAATTTAAAGAAAATCATTGCCAAAAATTTTATCAATAGCGAATATTCAAGATATTTATTAACCGAAGTAAGCAGCATTCTATTTCAACACTACTCAATCATCATATGTTTTAATTAATTTTTTTCTTTTCATGATCAAATTCAAATTGCAAAATGTATTTTTATCAAATTGTAACTCTATCTTTGCATTCCTAAATAATTATAGTTAATGGAAAGAAAAATTCGCGTACGATTTGCTCCCAGCCCGACAGGCCCGCTTCATATGGGTGGAGTTCGTACTGCATTATATAATTACCTCTTCGCTAAAAAGCATAATGGAGATTTTATTCTGAGAATTGAAGACACCGATCAAAATCGTTTTGTCCCCGGTGCTGAGCAATATATTATCGATTCACTCCAATGGTGCGGCATAAATCCTAACGAAGGTGTTGGATTTGGTGATGGAGCTTATAAGCCCTATCGCCAAAGTGAACGCAAGGAAATCTACAAGAAATATGCAGAACAACTTATTAAAGATGGTCACGCCTATTATGCTTTCGATTCATCCGAAGAACTCGAAGAACAACGCAAGAATGTTGAGGCTTCAGGTTCAGCTTTTTCTTATAATAATATTAGCCGATTGAATTTAAAAAATTCGCTCACACTTTCTGAAAATGAAGTAAAAGATAAATTAAATGCCAACGATCATTTTGTTGTTCGTTTAAAAGTTCCTGCGAATGAAGAGATTCGTGTAAAAGATATAATCCGTGGTTGGGTGGTCGTGAATACAATGGAAATGGATGATAAAGTCCTGTTTAAAAGCGACGGCATGCCAACGTATCATCTCGCTAATGTAGTTGACGATTATCTAATGAAAATATCCCACGTTATTCGTGGAGAAGAATGGCTTCCTTCTGCTCCTTTGCATGTTTTACTTTATCGATTTCTCGGTTGGGAAGATGTAATGCCTGAGTTTGCACATTTGCCATTACTTTTAAAACCCGACGGAAACGGTAAACTCAGTAAACGCGATGGTGATCGCCTTGGCTTCCCTGTTTTTCCATTGAATTGGACAGACCCTGTTACAGGTGAAAAGTCATCCGGATACCGTGAGATGGGCTATTTCCCGGAAGCTTTTATTAATATACTTGTTCTTTTAGGATGGCATCCTTCCAATGATCAGGAACTGTTTACTATGGAAGAATTAATTAAAGAGTTCTCGCTCGAAAGAATAAATAAAAGCGGAGCAAAATTTGATCCTGAAAAAACTAAGTGGTTTAATCAACAATATTTAAAAAAACACTCAGATGAAGAACTTGCACATATTTTTATAAGTGACATTAAAGAAAAAACTAAAAGTGGAATTATTAAATTTGATAATTCCGAAAACCCTAATTTTAATTTTCTGATATCTAATCTCGATTATACAAAGGAGGTAGTAAAACTGATACGTGAAAAAGTACATTTTACCAATGAATTTTGGGACCTTGCATCTTGTTTTTTTATTGCTCCTGTCAGTTACGATGAAAACATCATTGCTAAAAGATGGAATGAGAAGGCAAAGTTTTTTTATATTGCACTTAAAGAGGAATACGCCCTAATAGATCAGTTTTCCTTATCAGAAGTTGAAAAAACTTTCAAACAATTGGCAGAGTCTTCAGGAATAAAACCGGGAGAAGTCATGCCCCTATTCCGTGTTTTACTAATTGGCCTGGCCAATGGTCCGGCTTTGTTTGAAATGGTTGTCTTGCTCGGCAAAGAGGAAGTAATTAAAAGATTATCAGCCGCTATCACCAGGTTAAATTAAAATGGAAGAAGGAATTATTCAAATCAATAATGTTAAATTATACGCCTATCATGGCTGCCTTGAAGAAGAAGCATTGATTGGAGCGAATTACATCGTCGACATAGAAATTTTTACAGATTATTCTCTTGCTGCTAAAAATGATGATCTCAAAATGACTGTCGATTACTGTGATGTTTATCAAATCGTAAAACGGGAAATGAAAATCCGTTCTAAACTCATTGAGCATGCAGCTGATCGGATTGCCAATGCATTGAAAAAAGAAATTGACCGAATCAATAAAGTAAATGTTAAAGTAACAAAAATTTCTCCCCCGGTGAATGGAGATGTAGGAAGTGTAAGTGTTATTATTTCAAAATAAAAGTTTATAGTATTAGTAATCAGTCGTACGATTACATTCAGTATTTAATATTTAATAAATTTCAATCTTTCAGCTCACACCTTTATACCAATTACAAGCACATCGTCTACTTGAGTAGCATTTCCTTTCCATTTCGAAAAAACTTCAGTAAGTTTTTTTTCTTGTTCACCCATAGAAAGATCTTGAATGGATAAAAGAATCTCCCGAAATCGTTTAGACAGTAATTTTTTCCCCAGTGGTCCTCCAAACTGGTCAGCAAAACCGTCTGTAAAAAGATAAATCGAATCACCTTTTTGTAATTGCATTTGATGATTGGTAAAAGATGCGTCCCTTAAAATGCGGAAACCACCGATAGCGAGTTTGTCGGGTTTAATTTCAATAAACTCACCATTTCGAAAAATCCATAATGGACGATTGGCGCCGGCAAATTCCAGTTGCAGTTTTTCCATATCGAAAGTGCATAATGCTATATCCATACCATCCGTTACATCGTTTTCTCTCTGCTTGAGTGCTTCAGTGATTCCCGTATTGAGATTATTAAGAATTAATGATGGTTGAGTGATTCCTTTTTCATTGATGATTTGATTTAATACCGAGCTGCCTATCATACTCATAAATGCACCGGTTACACCATGGCCTGTACAATCTGCCGCTGCAAGAATTATCTTCCCGTCTTTATGATTATAAGAATAAAAGTCGCCGCTAACAATATCTTTTGGCATATAAATAATAAAAGATTCACGCAAGTTTTCATAGATGAGATGAATTTCAGGAAGCATAGCATCTTGAATTCTACGTGCATACAATAAATTATCAAGGATATCCCTATTCTTAAGTTCAATCTCTGCTTTCTGAAGAACAACTTCTTCCGTGCGAAGCACTACCATTTTTTCTAAATCTTCTTTTTGATTTTCTAATATCTTTTTTCTTTCATTCTCCTGATCTGTTGTAAGTTTGAATAATTGCTTTATCTCATTTATCTGTTCGTATAATTTACGATTCATTCTAGCAAAATCACGAGCGAGATAAATAGTCATTGAAATAGAAACACTCATAAGTAAAGAATAAGCAAAAAATTCACCGCTATGATCCGATAATTTATCGGCTAATTCAGCCATACCGCTTCGCCGTAGTACCCAACTTATTATTTGTATTATTATTAACCCAATGACAGGAAAAAAAATTCCGAAAATAAATATTCGTGATCCCTCCCTTTTTTTTACCCAAGCACGAATGAAAACACGGATCGTTTCAATAAAACCACCAATAAGAAAAAGGGCTAAAGAAATAGCAACTAGCGGTCTGGATTCTAAAAAATAAAATGAAATGAAGCATATTACTAATAGACCGGATAATATCCAGAAGAATAATAAAAGTCGTTTATAAAAAACATCATAAAGAATTCCGATGAAAAACAGAGGGATTAAAATTAACGACCAGAAGCCAAGAGTAAATATAGTTTTTGTTGTTTGAAGATCTGTACCTGAAATTGTTCTGTAAAGACTAAAAGATATAATAAAAATAAAGAATGTGAAAAGGCCGTAATATAGATTGGACCTGTTTTTTCTGTAATAAATAAACAGGATGAGATGAAAAATACTCAATACAATAAATACCCCGCAAAAGAAAATCGGTATTGTCCTGGTTGAAATATCATTTTCATCATCCAAAGCTTTTTGCATAGATATAATTTCGGCATTAAAATCTGCTATAGATTGCCCGCCATCAATACTAATTAATCCAATTTTTCCTGAAATACTATTATAACTGGAAACTCTGATTGCAAGAAAATGCCTGCCGAAGTTGGTAACAGGAATTGGAATAATACTACTTCGCAGAGAGAATCCGTCTACTTGTTCTTTTTCATTTTTACCGACAACTCCCAGAGAACGAACCAGTTTTCCATCAATAAAAATATCGCAAGCTCCATTGGTGCGCATTTTTAATGCCATTGGCACTAAATTAATTGTGCTATCGATGAAATAGGAAGCTCGGAACCATGCAATTCCTTTATAGTTAGTTATAAGTGAATCGCTTTCTTTGCTTTCATCATCAAGCCTTTTCCATTCTTTGTCATCTAAATTAATTAATGCCCATGAACGATCATCACCTGTTTTGTATTTCCATAAATCGTCTATCGGCAGTCCCGACTTAAAATTTCTAATGCTAATTGTATCGGATTTTTCTTTTTTAGCATATGATAAGGAAATAGAAAATAAAAAGTAAAGAATAAAAAGTGTGAAAATATTTTTCATTGGAATTTTAAACGTGCTAATTATTTTTAATCTCATTGTACTAAGTGATAGAATATAATAGCACTGTTTTAAAATAAATCAGTCCGGATAATTATTATTTCAGTCGTAAAGCAATTCCAATACTCAGGTTAAAGGTAGACATAGCTTGAGTAAAATCAGCTTTTGCATTATCACCAAGACTTGATGTTGATTTTACATCTTTAAAATCTGCACTTACAATTAAAAAGTCCGCATTAGTAAGTAAAGCAGTTTTTTCACTTAAATTAAAACGAAAACCACCTCCCAGGAGAAGTCCAAAAGCAGCGGCATTGCTTTCTTCCTGTTTTGCCCATTCAGATCCGAAAGGGTCGCTAATTGTAAATTTTAAACTTGGAGAAGTTACACTTACTAAGCCAACCATAGCGCGACAATCAAAATAGGTATTTAATGTTTTGCTTGTTGGAAAAGATCCATAAGCACCCGCAAGAAAGCCTCCAATTTTCCAATTACCCGCTTCTACATCAATAGAAATTCCAGGAATTGATAAAGTTAAAGCCGAAAATGAATTAACGTCTACGGAATTATTTTGCGCTCGAAGTAAAGCAGCAATTCCGAAATTTTTACCTAAACAGTAAGCAAAATTAATTTCTGTAAGAACACCGATTTTTGCTAAACCAGCTTTTTCGTTTGTTAAACTATTTGAACCAAAGTCGCCAATCGGAAATGAGGGTCCGATAGAAAATCCAATATAACCTTTTCGTTCAATTCCTTGAGCTAAAGAAATTGAATGAGAGAAAAGAATTAAAATACCGAGGCAGATAAATTTTTGTAGTTTCATTTTAAAATTATTTAGTGAAAATTAGTAGAAATTATTATTTAACCTTTTATGTATGTTTAAAATAGCATAAAACACTCTGCAATTAACAAATAAATATATCAATAAAAACGATTTTTTATTCTTACTTGTCGATGTCTTTTAATACTTCATTGACTTCTTGTTCGGTTTTAAATAGTTTTTCTTTGCAAAAACGAATAAGGTCACCGGCGCGCTTGACTTTATCACCAAGTACATCAACACTTATAGTTCCGGATTCTATTTCTTTTACAATTAGTTGAAGCTCTTCATAAGCATCTTCATATGTTTTTTTCTTTTCCATTATCATTTTTTATTTTCTACGGTACTAATAACAATACCTTCGGCAAGTTGAGTTTCGATTTGTATTCCTTTTTTTAATTCAGATGAATTAATTATCGCTTTTCCATTGAGCCTTGTAATCGAATAACCTCTCATTAAAGTGTTAACAGGATCGAGAAGTGTAATTTTTTCATAAAGATGATCAATTATTTCGTTATTTCTT
Source organism: Bacteroidota bacterium (assembly GCA_031417555.1). GTDB lineage: Bacteria > Bacteroidota > Bacteroidia > AKYH767-A > 2013-40CM-41-45 > JADKIH01. The sequence goes on along the minus strand of JANOVV010000061.1, from coordinate 26,275 downwards.
CTAATCTGAGATGACACCGCTGATAATTTTATATTCTGTTCTGACAATAAATTTCTTTTTGATGAAAAGTGGAATTCAATTTTTTGTTTTATTTCAATTATTTTTCTGTTTACTTCCAATAAAAATTCAGAGTGTTTAGTGTATCTATTTACATTAAGTATTGTAATAGTGGATTGCTTTATGTTTTGCCTTTGCATTGAAAAAAATTCTCTCATATTGGAAGGCAGCCCGGCCATTAATTTTTTTAGTAAAAATCCCTGACTATTAATTTGATTTCTCACAAGAAGACAAAATCGTTCCGATTGAGTTGAGATGTATTGTTTCTCATCACTGAAAAAAGTTTTCGATAAATCTTTTAAATTTTGAATTTGTTCTGTCAGATACAATGCTTGCGCATCAAATTTATCAAGTATAAATGTAGCGGCTGCGGTAGGAGTGATACAATTTTTATAAGCGACCATTTCAGCGACTGTTTCATTGGATGCATGTCCGATTCCTGTAATGACAGGTAATGGCGACCGGGCTATTGTTGCCGACAATGAATATTCGTCATAACAGGCAAGGCCGGCATCACCTGCCCCGCCACGGATAATTGCAATGGCATCAAATTTTTCTTTTTCCGAAAAAATCTTATTTAGTGCTTTAATAATTGTTGGTACGGCATTTTCTCCCTGCAGAACGGCCTCAAACAATTTATAATTTATTGAATAATGAAGTCGATGATTTAAAATGGTACTAATAAAATCCTGATAACCTCTGCTCGTTAAAACCGAAATAAGTGCAATTCGTTGTGGAAGAATGGGAAGTTTTAAACTACGGTTTAAATTAAAAAGTCCTTCTTTTTTAAGTCGTGAAACAGACTCATTTTTCATCCTCGCCATTTCTCCAAGGGTAAAGGAAGGCTCGATGTCCGATACGGTAAGTGATAGGCCATGCAATGGATGAAAATTAACTGTGCATTGCAGCAAAACTTTCATCCCGGCCGCTAAAGTAGTATTCGTAACAGCTTTAAATTTCTCACTTATAAAATTGTATTTATCAGCCCATATTATTCCACGCTGCTGAGCAACAATTGAAGTTTCACTTTTATCGATTAATTCCAGATAACAATGTCCGCTTTGGGCATGCAGACTTATTCGCGACAATTCACAACGCACCCAATAGAACCGGTTTGCATATGTTTTCAGCAAAACAGATTGCACGCTTTGCATTACCTCAAAAAGACTAAAAGTTTTTTGCGTGATTGCTATACTATCTGATTCCATCCTTTCAAATATAATTTTTTCCTCTATTCTTTACTAAAAACATTTTCATTTTAAAAATCCGGTAAACTTTTAAGCAAATCTGATATTTATTCAATTAGAACGGATTGTTAAAAAACACACTTAAAAAGCTTAAAACATAAAAATTTGAATAGAAATACTTATTAATTGCTTATTTAAGAAAGCACTCGCCTATCAATTAGGAAATTTACCCATTAAAATGATCTGGAAACCAAATTTTTAATGGATATGATTGTATTTTTATTACATTGTATATTAACTTTGTGAAATAATCCTCGAAAAAGCCAATAACACATACAATTAACCATGAATATCAAATCTATATATAAACTGCTGGTTCTTTCTATTGTCTTTTCATGTAATGTTTTTAATAATTCAGCATTTGCAATTGCCTCTGAACCTACTGTTCAGACATTTTCATTAACAGCCACTCCTGGCAGTTGCAGTGAAATTGACCTGTTTTTTTTACCAGGAGATGGCTCAAAAAGAATCGTAATTTGTTCTCCTGACGTGCCTGTTAGCATGCTTCCTCAAGATGGAGTAGGTTATACTGCAGGATCAATCTTTAAAACAGGAAGTAATCTAGGTAATAATAATTATGTCGTTTATAATGCCGGTGGTACTTCAACTACTATTACAGGACTTGATGGTGGTACAGAATACTTTTTTGCAATCTTTGAATTAAACGGAAATGGGAATAATTCGAATTATTTACTTCCCGGCTATTTAGAAGCCAATACCATAGCCCCTGGTTTTACAATGACTATTTCTTCTACTTCAGGTGATATGTGTTCCGGAGATTCGGTAAGACTTGAAGTTCATGGAGCAGATACTTATGAATGGTCTCCTTCCGGTAGTTTATCATCAAGTACAGATCCAAGTGTTTGGGCAAAACCCAATTCAACAACTCAATATACTGTGGATGGTGCCGATAATTCCGGTTGCATAGACCGAAAAACTATTACTATTACTGTCTATTCCAAGCCAAATGTAACTCTGAGTAATTTTTCTGATTTATGTATCGATGATTCCAGAATTTCAATAAACTCTGGTTCACCTTCCGGTGGAAATTATTCAGGTGATGGAGTTTCCGGTACTCACTTCTATCCAAACATTGCAGGCATAGGACGCCATATTATTACTTATACTTATTCTGATATTCATGGTTGTTCGTCAAGCGATACTTCTTCTGTCCTTGTATCTGATATTCCTGAAGTAAATTTTTCGTCTTTAAGTGATGTATGTATTGTTGCTCCCGCTTTTACTTTAAACGGAGGCAGTCCATCAGGCGGAACATATTCAGGTAACGGTGTTTCTTCCGGACAATTCAGTCCGGGTTTAGCAGGAGTTGGTCAACATGAAATAACATATACTTATACGAATAGTTCCGGTTGTTCGAAATCGGCAAAGAGGACAATTCGTGTACGTGCATTACCGACTGTAACTTTTGCTACACTTCCTTCCGTATGTCTTAATACTACTGTATTTAATTTGACTGGAGGTTCACCTTCTGGCGGCCACTATACAGGAATTGGAGTTAATAATTCACAATTTTCTCCTTTGGTTTCCGGCGCCGGTACATTTTTAATTAATTATTCTTATACAGATTCATTTAACTGCAGTTCACAAGACACTTCTTACATTACTGTACGAACACTCCCTGCTGTAAGCTTTTCACCAATTTCTTCTGTTTGTCAAAACACAGGCCCCGTAACACTTTCAGGGGGTTCTCCTGTCGGTGGTACTTATAGCGGCTCTGCCGTTGGAAGCGGTAAATTTTATACTGGTATTGCAGGTCCCGGCCAACATACGATTATTTATACATATTCAAATATTTATAATTGTAGTAATACGGCAACTCAAACAATAACCGTAAACGCAGCGCCTATTCCCAATCTTGGAAAAGACACCCTTGTTTGTTCAAGTACTCCTACTGTTTTAAATGCCGGCAGTTTTAATTCTTATTTATGGTCAACAGGTGCACGTACTCAAACAATTTCAGTCGATTCTACAGGTAAAGGTTTTGGAACTTTTGCTTATTCAATAATCGTTACAAATAGTTTTGGTTGCGTAAATAAAGATACCATCCTTGTTACCTTTGATCAATGTAACGGTATTAATGATTTGGATTTTAGTAATAATGATTTTTCTGTTTTTCCAAATCCATTTTCTTCAGAATTTACAATTATAACAAAAGAAGGCAGCGATATTTATCTTTTCGATATCAAAGGATCATTGATTATGGAAAATAAAAACTCTCCTTCTGTGTTTTCTTTTGGCGAGAAACTTCCTTCCGGCTGTTATTTTATTCAAATAAGAAATAAGCAGTTCAACCAATATAAACTTTTAATAAAAAATTAGACAAAAAGTATTTTTCTGATAATTAAAAACCTGATTTATTGATTATCTTCTGATTGTAAAATTATTGTTAATTTTTAATTTTAATAGTTGATTAATGTTTAGTAAATTAAACTATTTACTTTATTAAGTAGTAAAACCATTAGGATATTGGAACACTAAAATTGACACTTTAAATATCAAGTATAGGTGTTGATAAAATTTTGCATCAGAAAAAAATCGGCTTGATTTAATCCCTTCTCCCTTTATCTTTGTACTTCTGAAGCTTAAAAAAATGCTCAAACTAAAATTATCAGATCAGGAACAATTACTAATGAAGAAGGTGTGCGAATTGCAACTAAATTCTTTTACCCGAATCCTTAACGGTCAACAGAAGACAGAAATTAAAGAAAAGCTTTTAGAAAATCATGTCACCGAATCTGAGCTAAACAGCATGATAAAAGATGTTGTTCGCCAGTATCACGATATCCAACATACTCCCGGATCACTCTTTCAGGTACATTCTGACTTACTTGGAAATTTTCGGGAAGCATTGAATTTCAACTCCGATTCATTAGCTGATTTTTCTATACTCATTCCTTCAATGCTCAAAAGACTCGATCTTGCTATTTATATTTTTAATAACAGGAACTAATCTTTTATTGCAAGGGTTTTACAATTAATTTAATTTTATTATTTAACAGGAATTTAATTCAAGGATTTTATTCCTGTTTGTTGCATAGTATTTATTCAAATTACAAAATGAAGATTTTTATTATTAAAGCTCTTCCTTTTTTGTTTTTAATAGTTAACTTTAATTCCAAATGAAAAAAATATTAACAGTATGGTTTTGCTTTTTTTCTTTGTTCATTAAAGCTCAAAGTGGATTCACCCGAAATATTTCTATTCCCGTAAATAAAAATGGCCCATTGGATATCGCATGGGCCGGTGGAATAAATTTTCCATTATTCTCAGAAATCGATCTTAACAATGACAATACTCCCGATCTTTTTGTATTTGATCGAAGCAATAATAAAATTCTAACATTCATCAATAATGGCTCACCCGGTGTCCACTGCTGGGAATATGCTCCTCAATATGAAAGTTTTTTCCCATCAATCAACGGATGGGCTTTTTTGTACGATTATAATTGCGATAACAAACCGGATCTTTTTTGTACTAATTATTTTAATAATGGCATTACTGCATATCAAAATAATTCTCAGGGAGGAAATTTATCTTTCACATTGGTTGATTCAACTATTGGTTATTTTTTTAACAGTCAATATATACCAAATATAATTGCCAGCGCATATCTCGTTCCGGCCTTCGATGACATTGATGGTGATGGCGACATGGATATTCTCGGATTACAGTTTCAATGCGTTGGCGGTTTCGCATATTATAAAAATATGTCAATGGAACATTTCGGCAATTGCGACTCATTAAATGATTACTTACTTATTTCAAATGTTTGGGGCGACTTTACATTAAGAGCCGGCTTATACAATAATGTTGTTGTCGGATCCTTCAATGTAAATTGTTTTCATATAGATGATCCCGGATTCTCTTATGAAATAGCACGACGCGATGATACTTATGCAGGGATCACTCCAATCGATATTGACGGCGATGGCGACAAAGATGCAATTATCGGAGATTCACAAGCCGACAACAGTCTGCTGGTAATTAACGGAGGGAACATTTCTCATGCAACAATGGTTTCACAAGATACCCTTTTCCCATCGTATAATGTACCTGTTAAAATACACTCTTTCGCTTCCTTCGCGTTTTTAGATGCCGATAATGACGGAAATAAAGATTTAATAGTTTCTCAAAGAGAATATGAAAATACTAAAGGAAATTATTTTTATAAAAATCAGGGAACAAATTTTATCCCCGATTATAATTTTGTTGTTAACGATTTTTTACAAAACGAAATGATAGATGTGGGTGAATCTGCAACACCTGTCCTTTTTGATTATGATGGCGATGGTTTGAACGATCTCGTCATTGGAAATAAATATGCAACTACCAGCGATACTTCGACGGAAACCGGCTTAACACTTTATAGAAATACCGGCACAGCATTTTCTCCAGCATTTAATTTTATTACTAATGATTTTGCCGGTCTTCATTCTTTAAATTTAAGCGGACAAATATTTCCGTCGTTTGGCGATATCGATGGGGATAACGATGTAGACATGATTCTTGGTTTGGATAACGGTCATCTGATATATTTTATGAATAATGCAGGACCCGGAGTACCGGCTACTTTTGCAGCTCCGGTTTATTCGTATATGTCTATCGACATAGGAATTGCCAGCACCCCACAGCTTGTTGATCTTAACACCGATGGAAAACTTGATCTTGTAATAGGAGGGAAGAACGGCTTAGTAAAATATTTTGAAAACGTAGGATCCGTTACAGTTCCGTTTTTTTCATCTATTCCTACTAACGATACTTTGGGCGGTATCAATGTACAAACTCAAGGTGCTCCGGATGGTTATTCTGTTCCTTTTGTTTTTAAGCAAGGAGCAGAAACACGAATGCTCGTAAGTTCCATGAAAGGGGATATTTATCTTTATGGAAATATTGATGGAAATCTCAACGGGAGTTTTGTGACTCTGGATACCGTTTTATCTAAAACATTGGGTTCACGATACGGATATAATCTTTCCGTTAGCGGAGGCAATCTGAACAATGATACTCTCACAGATATGCTGATTGGATTTTACGGTGGCGGAGTACAGATTTATTATCAGGATAACCTCACATCAACTTTTTCAGGGGCAGATAATTTGGATGCTTTTATTCACATTTTCCCAAACCCTGTTTCTGAAACTCTAATAATAAAATCTGCTATACCTGTCAATCATTTCAGCTGTACTCTTTTTGATATAACCGGCCGGCTAATAATTTCTAAACCATTAATCGGGAATTATTCATTTATGGATGTCTCCGGAATTGCTGAAGGACCTTATTTGCTGAAGATTATTTCAGGAAAAGCAACGTATATCAGGAAAATAATTGTTCAACATTGATAACTCTGCAATAGTTAAAAAGGTTTGGTTTTATTTACCAAAGAGTTTACCATTTTCTGAATATTATTTTATCTATTGATAAACAACCTTAATGGTATTATTTTTTTAATCAATTAATTGTATGTCTCTTAAATCGTTTCCTTTCAAAATACTTTCGATTCCTATTGGAAATTATAAAATCCAAATTGCTCAAATAGAAAATCCCGAATTTCTTTTTGATGATTTTCTTAAAAAGAAACCGGAAGATGAAGATTTTAAAGACGAGCAAATTCCCTATTGGGCCGATTTATGGCCGTCTGCCATTGCATTGTCTGAATTTCTTGTTGATAATTCAAAACTTGTAAAAGAGAAAAATGTTTTAGAGATTGGCTGTGGTTTAGGACTTGCCGGAATTGTAGCAGCAAAACTTGGAGGGATGGTTACACTTACAGATTATCTTCGTGCCGCTTTGGAATTTGCAGAATATAATTGGAATTTAAATTTTAAGACAAAAGCAAATGTACAATTGCTAGATTGGAGAAAGCCACAAAATATTTCACCGGCCGATGTTCTTCTTGCATCTGATATAGCTTACGAAAGCCGCTCATTTAAACCATTATTAAAAGCACTAAAAGTATTGGTTAAAAAAGAAGGATTAATTTTGATAAGCGAGCCCAACAGAAAATTTGCAAAAGAATTTTTTACAGATTTAAAAAATGAAGGATATACCATTTCGGATGAATTCAGAACCGTGGTTAAAGATGGTTTGCAAAATAAAATTACAATTTATATGTTAAAAAGGAATTGAAAATAGCACATTAAATATTTTTCAATTTTTTATTTTTTTTAAACGATTTTAGATTTTATACAATAACTTCATTCTTATAAGCGGTTATTATCCGAAAATTTATACTGCATATTTGTATTATGAAAAATAAAGTTATCAGGTTCGCTGAAGATTTATTGTGGATGATGTACCCTTCTCTTTGCGCCGCTTGCGGAAGACCTTTATACACAGGTGAAGAATGTATTTGTACTCCTTGCCGTTTTCATTTACCCCGAACCGGTTTTCATCTGATAGATGATAATCCTGTCGTTCAACATTTTTGGGGAAAGTCTCCTGTGAAAAATGCAACAGCATATTATTATTTTGGTAAAGGAGAAAGAGTTCAAAGACTCATTCATCAGCTGAAATATAAAAACAGGAAAGACGTTGGTGATTTTATTGGTCGTTTAATGGGATCAGAATTAAAGAAATCTGATTTTAATACAATTGATCTGGTAGTCCCGGTACCATTGCATGTTTCAAGATTGCGACAACGGGGTTATAACCAAAGCGACTTTTTTGCCGAAGGCCTGGCAAAAGGATTGAAAAAAGGGTTTTCTTGTAATGCCCTATTAAGAACTGAAGCAACAAGTACGCAGACGCGCAAACATCGTTTCGAGCGTTACAGAAATGTTGACAATATTTTTCAGGTAAATAATGAAAGCGAAGTAAAAAACAAAAGCATTCTTCTGGTTGATGATGTTATTACAACAGGTTCAACCCTAATTTCATGCGCTGATGCTTTATTGTCAGTCCCCGGAACTTCCGTTTATATTGCTGCAATAGCCTGTGCCTGAATCCCGGGTTTTTGAATTTTTAAATATTGAATTTGATTTATAAAAAGAAATAGGAGTAGTTTGACTGTAATTAAATACTCTAAATCCCTTCTCATTTATTTAAGTAAGTAATTGGCACCAAACTTCAAAATTCTCAAATTGATTTCCCATCTTTACAAAAAAAATACGTGTCAGAAAATATTGTTTTAAAAGACGGCCTTAATAAAGAAGAAAAGTATAAAGCCCTGTTTCCGCAAATCGTTGCTTTGGTCGAAGGAGAAAATGATTTGATTGCCAATACTGCCAATATTGTTGCTGCTCTGCGGGAAGCTTTTTCATTTTTATGGATTGGGATTTATTTTGTAAAAGATGGAAATGGAAAAGAAGAACTTGTTCTAGGGCCATTTCAGGGACCACCGGCATGTGTTCGTATTGCAAAAGGCAAAGGAGTTTGTGGAACTTCCTGGCAGCAAAAAACCGCATTGATTGTTCCGGATGTAAATCTTTTCCCGGGTCATATTGCTTGTAGTGCTCTTTCTAAATCAGAAATTGTCGTTCCTGTAATTAAGAACGATATTGTATATGCTATAATTGATGTTGATAGTTCTGAGTTGGCAGAATTTAATTCTATTGATGAAATTTATCTAACCAAAATTGCAGGACTTATCTCTAAGATGATATGACATTAAAGCGGATAATTTATTTCTGTATTATATCAATATTATTTGAGTCATGTGCAATTCAGGTTCCTCCTGATGGAGGAAAAAAAGATTTGGAACCGCCTCATCTTCTATCCAGTGAGCCTGCTAATTATTCAAATTTATTTAAAGGACATGATTTACAGCTAAACTTTGACGAGTTTATTTCTTTAAATGAAATCGGTTCACAACTAATAGTTTCTCCTCTCTTAAAATATCCTCCCGATTTAAAAATTCGCAAAAAGTCATTGCTCATACATTTTCGGGATACTCTTTTGGAAAATACAACGTATACAATGAATTTCGGACAGGGAATTGCTGACAACAATGAAGGTAATAAGTTGGAAAATTTTCACTTTGTTTTTTCAACGGGCACCATAATCGACTCGTTGGATATTCAGGGTTCGATTGAAACAGCTTTTAGTCATAAAAAATCTAAAGATGTTTTGGCTTTGCTTTACCGCTCTTCCAAAGACTCAATTCCATTTCTTGAAAAGCCATTATATTTTTCCCGAACAAATGATTCCGGTCAATTTCGCATCAGTAATATTTCTCCCGGTTATTATAAGCTTATCGGGCTTAAAGAAGCGGATGGTAATTATCTTTATTCACCCGGAGAAGAACTCATCGGTTTTCCAGATACTTTAATCAATGCAAATAGTGAAAATGTAAATCTTGAAATTTTTAATGAAGTTAATAAATTGCGTTTACTGAAAGCATACTCAGAATTTCCCGGTAAGGCAGTAGTTGTTTTTAATGCGCCGGCAGACACAGTAAAAATAAAACTACTAACAAACCCTGCTAAATTAAATATTTACGCTTATAGTTTCTCGAAGGAAAACGATACTATTAACATCTGGTATAAAAATAATTTTGCCGATTCGTTAAGTTTTCATTTTGATAATTATTCACTAAACGATACTATAACTATTCGCTTATTTAAACTAACAGAAGAAAACAAAGGAAGAAAAAGAGCAGGTATGACGATTCTTCCGGGTAGCACTCAAACAATTTTACAACATTTACATTTACCGCATTATTTACAAATTACACGGCCAATCGATACTTCAAGTTTCGATAAAATAGTTTTTTATGAAGATTCATTGCTTATAAAGGCTCAATATGAATTTACGGATTCATTGAAAATGCAATTAAATGTAAATCATAAGTGGAAAAGCAAAAGTAAATACTCAATTTTTATTCCACCGGGCACGTTCACTGATATTTATGGAATTAAAAACGATACCATTCAATTTACTTTCGACGCACATGGAGAAGCAGATTACGGTTCTATTAAAATTATTTTTAAGATAAGTGATACTATTCCTTATCTTTTGCAATTAGTTGATGATTCAGGATCGCTTATTTTCCATCAAGTATCCATTCTACAAGACACAATCTTCCAATTGAATTTTCTCGATCCTCGTGTTTATAAGATAAAACTTATTCGAGACGAAAATGGAAATGGTAAATGGGATACAGGAAATTATATAAAACATGTTCAGCCCGAACAAATTGAATTTTACCCGGATGGAATTACAGTTCGCGCTAATTGGGATGTAGATGTTAATTTGAAAGTTCCAATTTTAAAGAAATGAGAAAATATAATCGATTCTTATTTTACATTACTTAGAAGTATTTTTTTCTTTTTATAGAAAGAACCCTATCGAAAACTTAAGTGATTAAGGCATAATTGACTAATTATTCTAATCATATTAAAATGTTTAAAACATTTCAAATTCATTAACCCGGTTTAAGCAGTTTCTCTTTGTTTTTTATTCAAAAGCCAAAGTATTAAGACGTTTTCAGCTTATTCATCCTAATATATTTTTTAAGTTAATAAGAGTATTAATTGGAGGTTTGAAATATTTTTTCAACCCATACATTGATATTTACTTGTTTCTTTATGAAAGATTAGTATATTTGCATTCATAAATAAATTATGTTAAAGCGAAATTCTAATAATATTTGGTGGTGGTTCACAGGTAAAACAGTGGACAGCGCCTCTATTTATTAAAAATATATATAGGTTACCTATAAAAAGGCTTGCTGTTCAGCAGGCCTTTTTTGTTTTATAACAATTCTCTGAAAAATTAATTCGATTTTATTTAAGCAAAAATGTATAAATTAAATACAAGATTTAAAAAATTATTAGCGGATACTTACACACCGGTAAATATCTATTACAAACTGCGTGACAAATTTCCGAATAGCCTCTTGCTTGAGAGTTCCGATTATCATGGAAATGAGAATAGTTTTTCATATATATGTTGCAAGCCGCTCGCATCAATAAAAGTGGTAGACCATATTGTAACTCAAACATTTCCTGACGGAACTATAAATAGTACGAATATTGACAGTAGTAATTCTCTTTCATATCTAATTCAGACATTTTCAGATAAATTTAAAATTGACCGATTACCATTTAAATTTTTTAATAATGGATTGTTTGGATTTATGAAGTATGATTCTATTGAATATTTTGAAGATATAAAATTATCTTCAGAAAAAAACATTGATAAAAGTATTCCGGACGTTTTTTATAGCTTATATCAATATGTTATTGTAATTAATCATTTCAATAACGAATTATTTTTATTTGAACATAGTTATTACGAAAATGATGATGATGGAATTGAATATATTCAAAATCTGATTAATAATAAAAATATTTCTCAATATAGTTTTTCTCTTATTGAAGATGAAAAAACAAATTTTACAGATAATGAATTTTTAGATTTGATATCAAAAGGTAAAGAACATTGTCAAAGAGGAGACGTATTTCAAATTGTACTTTCTCGTGAATTTTCTCAAAAATTTTATGGAGATGAATTTAATGTGTATCGTGCTCTTCGATCAATTAATCCATCACCTTATTTGTTTTATTTTGACTACGGTAATTTTAAAATATTTGGATCTTCCCCCGAAGCTCAAATTTCAATTAAAGACAAAATAGCTAGCATTTATCCTATCGCTGGAACATTTAAACGTACAGGTGATGATAAGGCAGACGAAGCACTCGCAGAAAAACTAAAAAATGATCCAAAGGAAAATGCTGAACATATTATGTTGGTTGATTTGGCAAGAAATGACCTCAGCAAGCACTGCCATGATGTTAGTGTTGAAACATTCAGGGAAGTACAGTTTTATTCACACGTAATTCATCTGGTTTCAAAAGTTTCCGGTAAAATAAATGAAGGGGTGTCTGCTTTAAAAATTGTAACAGATTCTTTTCCTGCAGGAACCTTGTCCGGCGCTCCTAAATATAAAGCAATACAACTCATCGATAAATATGAAATTACTAAGAGAGAATTTTATGGTGGCTGTATTGGGTTTATGAGTTTCACAGGAGATTTTAATCATTGCATAATGATTCGTTCTTTTTTAAGCAAGAATAATAGATTGTATTATCAGGCAGGAGCCGGCATTGTAGCTTCTTCTGAGGAAACGAATGAATTGAATGAAGTAAATAATAAATTATTAGCATTAAAAAATGCATTAAGTCTCGCTCAAACAATTTAAAAAATGAAAAAAATACTTGTATTCGATAATTACGATTCATTTACTTATAACTTAGTTCATATAATTGAAAAAGTATGCGATTATAAAGTTGAAGTTCACAGAAACGATAAAATAAGTTTGCAAGAGATTGACGAATTTGACAGAATAGTAATATCCCCGGGTCCGGGAATTCCTTCGGAAGCAGGTATACTTCTAGATGTAATAAAAAAGTATTCACCTTTAAAAAGTATTTTAGGAATTTGTCTTGGCCACCAGGCAATTGCCGAAGCATTTGGGGGTAGCATTCTAAATCTAAAAAATGTTTTTCATGGAGTTTCAACACCTATAGAAATAATAATAAAAGATTCAATTTTCAAAAACATTCCTGTCAAAATTAATGTTGGAAGGTATCATTCCTGGGTAGTCGACAGAAACAATTTTCCTGATACTCTTGAAATTACCGCAGTAGATGAGGAAGATAATATAATGGCTCTCCGTCATAAGAATTATGATGTGCATGCTTTGCAATTTCATCCGGAATCAATATTGACCGAATTCGGCGAAAATATAATAAGTAACTGGATAAATAAATGAAACAAGTTCTTACACAATTATTCGAATACAAAGCTTTATCGAAGGATCAGGCTAAACAAGTATTGATAAATATTGCGGATTCAAAATATAATCAAAGTCAAATCGCTGCTTTCCTTTCAGTTTATCTAATGAGAAGTATCACCGTTGACGAATTGGAAGGATTCAGAGAAGCTTTGTTGGAACTCTGTTTGAAAATTGATTTATCTTCTTATGAAGCTATCGACTTGTGTGGTACCGGTGGAGACAGTAAAGATACTTTCAATATTTCGACACTTTCATCTTTTGTTGTAGCCGGTGCAGGAATAAAGGTTGCAAAACACGGAAACTACGGTGTATCTTCTTCTTGCGGATCTTCAAACGTTATGGAGTATTTAGGTTATAATTTTACCAACGATCTGTCATTAATTGAAAAGCAAATCGATAAAGCAGGAATTTGTTTTTTACATGCTCCTTTATTTCACCCAGCTATGAAAATTGTTGCTCCAATAAGGAAAGAACTGGGCGTTAAAACATTTTTTAATATGCTTGGCCCTTTAGTTAATCCTTCATTTCCAAAGTTTCAGTTAACGGGTGTATTTAGTCTTGAATTGGCCCGTTTATATAATTATCTATTACAGAAGGCCGGGAATGAATTTGTTATCCTTTATTCATTGGGTGGTTACGATGAAATTTCATTGACTAGTCCATTTAAAATGATTTCGAAAACTAAAGAACAACTTTTCACCCCCGAAGAAATTGGATTTAAAAGTTTAAAGGAGATGGATTTATTTGGTGGGAAGACGATTTCTGATTCAGCAGCTATATTTTTAAATGTTTTAAATAATTCCGGAACTATTGAACAAAAAAATGTTGTACTGGCTAATTCAGCGATGGCAATTTTATGTGCTAGACCCGAATCTTCAATTGCAGAGTGTATTGCATTGGCAAAAGAATCATTAGAATCAAAAAGAGCATTTAATGCTTTTAATAAATTATTAAATATAACAAAGTAGTCATGGATATATTAGATAAAATAATAGAACATAAAATTAAAGAAGTCGGGGAAAGAAAAAGTCTTTATCCTCTAAAACTTTTAGAGAAAACAATCTATTTTAACTCTCCTTCTGTTTCTTTAAAAAAATATTTATTACGGAACGATAAGGTAGGAATCATTGCCGAAATAAAAAGAAAATCGCCTTCAAAAGGAGTAATCAATCAATACATTTCAGTTGAACGTACATCGATTGGTTATATGCAAGGCGGGGCCTCTGCTCTTTCTGTTTTAACAGACAATGAATTTTTTGGTGGAAAGAATGAAGATTTAACCATTGCTAGAAAATTTAATTATTGTCCAATTCTGCGAAAGGATTTTATAGTAGACGAATATCAGGTTGTAGAAACAAAATCAATTGGTGCTGATGTCATTTTATTAATTGCAAATGTTTTAACCCCATTGCGAATAAAAACGCTCGCAAAATTGGCAAAGTCATTGAATCTTGAAGTTCTTTTGGAAGTAAGAGATACTTTTGAATTGAAGGAATCATTAAATGAATACATAGATATTGTTGGAGTTAACAATAGAAATTTAAAAGACTTCAACGTTGATCTATTACGATCATTTGAAATGGCATCGCAAATACCCAAAGAAATTTTAAAAATTTCCGAAAGTGGAATAAGTACTGTTAAAGCAATTCAGGAATTGAAAAAAGCAGGTTACAATGGTTTTCTCATAGGAGATGCTTTTATGCAACATTCCCGCCCTGAAATAGCCTGTACAAATTTTATTAAAGAAATTTTAGCTCAAGAAAAATATTTGAATCAACCGGTATAATTAATTTATTTATGAAATTAAAAATTTGCGGATTGAAGTATTCAGATAATATTAGGGAAATTGTAAAATATTCTCCGGATTATTTAGGGTTTATATTTTATGAAAACTCTAAAAGGTTTGTAGGGCAAGAATTGGATAGAGTAGTATTAAATAGTATAGATTCCGGAATTAAGAAAGTCGGAGTTTTTGTAAATGCAACAGAGGAAGTTATTTTACAAAAAGTAAACGAATATAATTTAGATTTTGTTCAGCTTCATGGAGATGAAAGTCCTGCATTTTGTAAGCAAATTAACAAGGATGTAAAAATTATTAAAGCCTTCGGAGTAAATGGAGAATTTGATTTTTTAAAATTGAATGAATTCAAATCAAGTATTGAATATTTTTTATTCGATACTAAAACACCTGAACATGGAGGAAGTGGAAAACAATTTAATTGGAATATTTTGAAAAAATATGATAATGAAATTCCTTTTTTTTTAAGTGGAGGAATTGATATTACAGACATTGATTCAATTCTTCAATTAAATAAATTGAATATTTACGCAATTGATGTGAATAGTAAATTTGAAATTGAGCCTGGGTTAAAGGATATAAATAAAATAAAAAAATTAAGAGATGCAATACACCGTTAATGAAAATGGATATTATGGAAATTATGGAGGTGCCTTCATTCCGGAAATGCTTTTCCCAATTGTTGAAGATTTGCGATTGAAGTATCTTGAAATTATTAATGATCAGGAATTCCAAAACGAATATCAACTTTTGCTTAAAGATTATGTCGGCCGACCAAGTGCTTTGTATTTTGCAAAACGATTATCGGAGCATTATAAAACGAACATTTATTTAAAGCGTGAAGATTTAAATCATACAGGTGCTCATAAAATTAACAATACACTCGGACAAATTCTTTTGGCAAAAAGACTAGGGAAAAAAAGAATTATAGCTGAAACAGGTGCTGGTCAGCATGGAGTAGCAACCGCAACTGTTTGCGCGCTTATGGGATTAGAATGTATAATATATATGGGAACTGTAGATATCGAGAGGCAAGCACCAAATGTTTCAAGGATGAAATTACTTGGCGCTAAAGTAATTCCTGCAACATGCGGGAGCCGTACATTGAAAGATGCAACTAATGAAGCTATCCGCGATTGGATTAACAATCCGGAGGATACTTATTATATAATCGGATCAGTCGTCGGTCCACATCCATATCCTGATATGGTTGCTCGATTTCAATCTGTAATAAGTGAAGAAATAAAAAAGCAGTTGTTTGAAAAAACAAAAAACGAAAACCCTGATTATGTAATAGCTTGTATCGGTGGTGGAAGTAATGCAGCTGGTGCATTTTATCACTTTTTAGATGAGAAGAATGTAAAACTTATCGCTATAGAGGCTGCCGGTAAAGGAATTTATTCGGGATACTCAGCAGCCACCAGTATACTTGGTAAGCCCGGAATTATTCATGGAAGCAAAACACTCTTAATGCAAACTGAAGATGGTCAAATTGTAGAGCCGTATTCTATTTCTGCCGGTTTGGATTATCCGGGAGTCGGCCCAATGCATGCAAATTTATTGGAAACAGGTAGGGTGTTTTTTTCAAGTGCAACTGACGATGAAGCTTTAAGCGCTGCTTATTTGCTTTGTAAGCTGGAAGGAATTATTCCTGCTCTTGAAAGTGCACATGCTTTGGCATATTTGGAAAAATTAAAAGCAAACTCTACAGAGACGATTGTAGTTAATTTGTCAGGAAGAGGTGATAAAGATTTGTCTGCATATATTAGTAAGCAGAAATTAAATTTATAATACACAAAATATTAGAAAAAACTATTTACATTTTGTAAAAGGGTATGAACAGAATTGAAAAATTATTTAAAGAAAAAAATGGAAATATTCTCTCTGTTTATTTTACCGCTGGATTTCCGGAGGTAGGAGATACGGAAAGAATAATTAATCAATTACAAAATTCAGGAGTTGATTTAATTGAAATTGGAATTCCTTTTTCTGATCCACTTGCTGACGGACCAACAATACAATATAGTAATGAAGTTGCATTGAAGAACGGAATGACTGTTAAAATTCTTTTTGATCAGTTAAAGAATATACGAAAGTCAATTACAGTTCCTCTCGTATTAATGAGTTATTTTAATCCTGTATTACAATATGGTATTGAAAACTTTTGTAGAAATGCATTTGAATCAGGTATCGATGGAGTAATTATTCCTGATTTACCCGTTCAAAATTATTTAGATGAATATAAAACAATTTTTGAAAAAAATTATCTATTTAATATTTTATTAATTACCCCTCAAACCTCAGAATCTCGTATTAGAATTATTGATGATAATTCAAAAGGATTCATTTATATGGTCTCTTCATCAAGCATTACAGGCACCAAATCAGAAATCAGCGATATTCAAAGGGAATATTTTATAAAAGTTAAAAAAATGAATTTAAAAAACCCTATCCTTATTGGCTTTGGGATTTCCAATAGAAATACTTTCAACGAAGCATGTCAATTTGGTAACGGAGCCATTATTGGGAGTTCGTTCATACGAGCCATTCAAAAAAATGGAGATCTTAATGTAAACATCCGCAAATTTATAAATGATATTAAAGACGTACAACAATGATTATTTTATTACAACAAGACATTTCGGATAAAATTAAAGAAGCAATTTTATTAAAGATCAATCAATGCGGATATAAAACCACAGAAGTAAAAACTCAATATGAAAATTACTTAATTGGTATAGGAAATAAAGATATCGACATTCGATTGATTGGAGATATGGAAGGAGTAAAAGATATTTATCGCGTTTCAGACAGTTATAAGTTAGTCTCACGAAAATGGAAAGTAAATCCTACAACTATTGATTTAGGCGATGATGTTTTAATTAAGGAAGACGAATTTACTATAATGGCCGGTCCATGCTCAATTGAAAGTGAAGAACAGATAAAAAAGGTAATTGAACATTTGGTAGAAAACAATGTTAAGATAATGCGTGGTGGTGTATTTAAACCCAGAAGTTCTCCATATGCATTCAGAGGATTAGGAATGGAAGGCCTAAAGCAATTTTATTTTCTTTGTAAGCAAAATGGGATTAAGATTATTACAGAAGTAATGCAGGTTTCTCAAATTGATGAAATGCATGACTATGTTGATATATTTCAGGTTGGTGCCAGAAACTCGCAAAATTTTAATTTGCTTGACGAGCTTGGTAAAATAGATAAACCTATTCTTATTAAAAGAGGAATGTCCGGTACAATTGATGAACTTTTGCAATCTGCAGAATACATTTTTTCAAATGGAAATGAAAAGCTGATTTTATGTGAAAGAGGAATTCGTTCTTATGAAACAGCTTACCGGAATACTTTTGATTTAAATGCAATTCCCATTCTCAAAGATAAAACTCATCTCCCGGTAATTGCTGACCCATCGCATGGAATCGGCGTAAGAGATTATGTAGCTCCGATGGCTTTAGCATCGGTTATGGCAGGAGCAGATGGTGTTATTTTTGAAGTTCATGAAAAACCTGAAGAGGCATTTTCAGACAAGCAGCAAACGTTAAATTTTAATGAGTCTGCTAATTTAATTCAAAAATTAAGAAGCACGTTTGAATTAAAGAAAGGTTTTAAATAATTTATTTAACAACGATTGAAGCTCTGTTGGCTTTGATTTAGTTCGACCAATTGATTTTTAGCAGGAAAGTAATCTTTCAACAATATGACTATTATCATATAATGAAATCTTATTTTTAACGAATATTGAGGTGATGTAAATTATTTTTAAATAAAAAATAGATATGATTTTCTGTATTTAATTCTGAATATTTTGAAAAGTAAAAAAATAGTCAACTGAAATTCAAGTATTCAAAAACATGTTTTAAGTTTAGTTTGGAATATGTGAATTTTAAAATTAAAATAAAACTAATTACCATGATGTACAAACAATTTTTTTCGGAATTCGGCAAATTGTTGTATGCCATTGCTGATGTTGACGGATCGATTTCTCAAAAAGAAAAAAACGCCATTCATGAAATAGTAAACAAGCAATTAATTCCTTTGGTGCCAAAAAAAGATTCCTACGGAACAAATGTTGGCTATTATTCGGAATTTGAATTTGATATTATGGAAGATGCATCACTGGATCCTGAAATTGCTTTTGAATCATTCATCAATTTTATTCAGGCACATCATTCAGCCATTGATTCTAAAATGATTGATGCTATTCGAAAAGTCTCGGAAACATTGGCTGATACTTACCATCACTCAAATAAAAAAGAAAAAAAACTTCTCTTTAAGTTAAATGAAAAACTGGATGAAATTGTAAGCAGCAATAATTTTCATGAAGGAATTAAAAAGTAAACTGTGTTTATTGGTTATGTTGCTTCTTTTCAAAGCCTATAAAAAAGCAAATAATAGGCTTTCGTCTGTTTTCAATTCTTTACTTTGTTAATTGCTTACCGCACCCAAATAAATTTTAACATTATTTTATGGGTTTTTATATAATTATTTTAATGCGAATTAGAAATATTTAACACATCTTTATCCTCGCTAAAATCAAATTTATATGAAACAAATCTACATAGTATTATTATTCATTTTTACATTATTTTCTTCTTCAATTCTCGCACAGAAAAAAAATAATGTAGTTGCAGCAAAGGATAATTCCTGGAAATCAGAAACTTTTAATGGTTTAAAATTTCGAAGTATTGGTACGGCCGTAACTTCAGGTCGTGTCGTTGATTTTGCTGTTGATCCTAATAATTCAAAAACATATTTTGTTGCAGCCGCATGTGGTGGCGTATGGAAAACAAGCAACTCAGGTAATTCTTATGAGCCGGTTTTTGAAGGAGAAGGTTCTTACTCCATAGGATGTGTAGAAATTGATCCCGGTAATTCAAATATAATTTGGGTCGGAAGTGGTGAAAATAATAATCAAAGAAGCGTTGCTTATGGCGATGGAATTTATAAGTCTGAAGATGGAGGAAAGTCTTGGAAAAATATGGGACTTAAAAATTCTGAACACATTGGGATGATTGTAATTGATCCAAAAAATTCAAACATAGTTTATGTAGCCGCTTACGGACCTTTATGGAGTGAAGGTGGCGACCGCGGAATTTATAAAACTATGGATGGAGGTAAAACGTGGAAACAGATTTTAAATGTCAGCGAGAATACTGGCTTTAATGAAATACACATGGACCCCCGGAATTCTGATGTTCTTTATGCTACATCACATCAAAGGAGAAGACAAGTCTTTACTTATATCAATGGTGGACCCGAATCTAATATTTTTAAAAGTACGAATGGTGGAGTCACTTGGGATACATTATCAAATGGACTACCTAAAGATGTAGATAAAGGAAGAATCGGACTTTCAATTTCTCCTGTGAATCCTGATTACATCTATGCTATTCTTGAAGCCGGCGATAAGAAAAGTGGTGTGTATCGGTCTACTGATCGCGGAGCAAGTTGGGAAAAGCGAAGTGATAATGTTACTGCAGGAAATTATTACCAGGAAATATTTTGTGATCCTAAGGATGTAAACAAAGTATATTATGTTGATTTTTGGGTTATGATGTCTTCCAACGGAGGAAAGTCTTTTGAAAAAATCGGTGAAAAATATAAACATGTCGATAATCACGCTCTTTGGATTGACCCTTCAGATACAGAACATTTACTTGTTGGTTGTGATGGAGGAATATATGAAACGTATGATCATGGAGCCAATTGGGAATTTAAATCGAACCTGCCTGTAACGCAATTTTATAAAGTCAGTACCGATAATGCTTTACCGTTTTATAATGTGTTTGGTGGAACACAGGATAATCAATCGCTCGGCGGACCGTCGCGTACTATCAGTGCGAATGGAATTACAAATGCCGATTGGTTCATTACACAAGAAGGTGATGGTTTTGAGACACAGGTAGATCCCGAAAACCCAAATATTATTTATCCCCAATATCAATATGGCGGACTTGCACGATTCGATAAAAAAAGTGGTGAAGGAATTGATATTCGTCCGGTTGAAGCTGAAGGCGAACCCGCTCTTCGCTGGAACTGGGATTCACCATTACTGATTTCTCAACATAAACATACGCGCTTATATTTTGGTGCCAATAAACTTTTCAAAACAGATGACATGGGAAATTCGTGGCAGGTAATCAGCGGTGATTTGTCAAGGCAGATTGATAGAAATAAAATACCAGTCATGGGTAAAGTATGGAGCATGGATGCTATTTCAAAAAATTCGTCCACTGATTTTTATGGCAACCTTGTAGCAATTGCTGAATCAAAATTTGATGAAAATAATCTTGTTGTTGGTACAGATGATGGATTAATACATGTTACGACAGATGGAGGAAAAAACTGGATAAAGGTTGATAATATTCCCGGAGTGCCTCAACGGACTTATGTAAATCAAATTATTAATTCGCAGCATGACAAAAATGTTTTCTATGCTACATTTAACCACCATCGTTACGGTGATTTCAAACCCTACGTTTATAAGAGTAAAGATGGTGGAAAATCATGGGCGCCAATCATTGGAAATCTCCCTGCGCGAGGAACTGTGTATACTATTGCAGAAGATCATGTAAATCCGGATTTGCTTTTTGCAGGTACGGAGTTTGGTGTTTTCTTTACCATAGATGGAGGAGGGGAGTGGACACAATTAAAAAGCGGAGTACCGACAATTGCTGTGCGTGATATTGAAATTCAGAAAAGAGAAAACGATTTAGTATTAGGCACATTTGGTCGTGGTTTTTATATTTTAGATGATTTTACACCTCTTCGTAATTTGAAGAGAGACGATTTAAAGAAAGAAGCATTTATTACCACCATCAAGGATTCCTGGCTGTTCAATGAGTCAAAACCATGGGGTGCGCCGTTGAAAGGTTTTCAGGGTGAAAGTTTTTTCTCAGTTCCTAATCCTAAAGTCGGCGCTGTATTTACTTATTACCTGAAGGACGATTTGAAGACTATGAAGGAAATAAGAAAAGCAGATGAAAAGGAAAAAATTAAAGCGGGCAAACCCGTTTATTATCCATCGAAAGATTCAATTCGTTTAGAAGACAATTATCCGGATCCTTATTTAGTTTTCGTTATTACTGATGAGGGTGGAAATGTTGTTCGTAAACTCAAAGCACCGGCAAAAAAGGGAATGAGTCGCATCACGTGGGATTTTCGACATAGCTCTCCGGGAGAAGTTAATTTTAACACACCTGATCCAACAAATCCGTACGATGTACCTGAAATTGGTTATGCAGCTATGCCTGGCAATTACAAAGTTTCACTTAATAAATTCGAAGATGGCAAAGTAACGGAAATCGTATCAAAGCAATCTTTCAAAGTAAACTCTCTTAATGCAGCTTCTTTACCTGCGACAGATAAAAAAGCACTCGATGATTTTTGTAAAAAAGTTAGTGAACTGCGCAGAGTAGTCGCTTCAGCTGATGCATACAGAAGTGAATTAGTAAATAAAATTAAATTCATGAAACAGGCTTTTATAGAAATGCCTGCTGCCAAACCTGAAGGTGTTTCGCAACTTAGGAACATTGAAAAACGATTGATAGATTTAAATACAAAACTTAATGGAGATGCAAGTATTTCACGAAGAGAATTTGAAACGCCGCCTTCCATTAGTTCACGAATCGGAAATATTGAAAATTCATTGTGGTTATCGAGCGCAGCACCGACACAAACGTTTGTACAATCGTATGAAACAGCCGGCCGCCAATTTGCGCCAGTTTTAGAAGAGTTGAAAAAAATAGACGGAGATATTAATAAGCTGGAAGATTTACTAGAACAAAACAAAGCCCCTTATACTCCGGGAAGATTTCCGGTTTGGAAGCAGTAAAATACAAGATTACGAGACGACGAGGAGACGAGAACACGAGAGGACGAGAACACGATTAGACGTGTACACGTGTTCTCGTCCTCTCGTGATCTCGTCTCCTAATTTGGAAATCTTATTTATAACCAATCCGTTTTCTTTCTTTTTGTTCGACAATCAGTTTATCTTTTTTCAATAGGTAGTTTATCGCTTCATAAATATCTTTAAATTGTTTATTCTACTTGACTTCGAGTTCTTTTAATTTTTCCGATAAGTCTTTGTGAGTAAGAGCATATTGTTTTAGTGCAATGAAAGCTCTGACTATCGAGACGCTTATTCTACGTGCTTTTTTACTTTTCAAAATGTTAGATAGCATAGTAACACCATGCTCGGTAAATGCTAGTGGCAATGCTTTTTTAGGACGTCTAGACGAGTATGTCATCACAATTTGTGATGACATACTTTCCCATTCTTTTTTAGTTAGCTGAAACATAAAATCATTGGGGAAGATGTCTCGGTTGCGATTTACGGCTTGGTTCAATATGCGCGTTTCAACGTCATAGATTAAAGCAAGATCAAAATCCAACATTACTTTCTGTCCTCTCACTTCATAAATTTTATTTTGTATCGATTGTAGTTGCATATTAGAATTTATATAAGATTTCAACAATCAAATATGCAAAAGGTGAAATGAAAAACGGTTACTTCTTTACCCTTTCATTATTAGATGATGGAAATTATTTGCATCATTTTTTTGTTGCATCAATTTACTTATTCTTTAAACAAAAGTATTTCATTTTGTTTAGATCCTCGCGAAATAGCCTTCAAACAAACAGTTCAAGAGGGTTGCTTTGTTTTATTTTTAGAATATTGGTAGAAGATATACGGATTTGCCTAGTAGTAAAGTCGTTTTTTTTTAAAATTTCGCTATAATTTAAAAAAATTATCGAATATTTTTTTTTAAAAAAACTAAATATTAGCTTTCCTTAGAAAAGTATAAAAATTTAAAGAGGAATAATAAATTTCATTGATCAAATCAGGTACTAAATTATTTTAGAGTTTTATTTTAATAACAAATTTAAATCATTTTAATATAACCCACTAAAACACAAAATCATGAAAAAAGTTCTACTCTTACTTCTAATCTTCACAGTTCAATTTTCATTCTTCAAAAGCATGGCTCAGGCACCACAGGCTATTTCCTACCAGGCTGTGGCAAGTAACATTGCAGGTAATCCAATTGTCAACCATCCGATATCGTTACGTTTCAGCATACACAATGCTACTATAGGGGGAAATGTTGTATACCAGGAAACACAGAATACAAATACTAATTCATTCGGTTCTTTTACAGTAAACATTGGTAAAGGAGTGGTTGTAAGTGGAAACTTTTCAACTGTTGACTGGGGTGGAGGTTCTAAATATTTACAAGTAGAATTGGATCCTGCAGGTGGAGTAGCCTATGTTAATATGGGTACCGAACAAATGCTTAGTGTACCTTATGCATTAAATGCTGGAAATGTAAACTGGACGAAAACCTCAAATGATATTTCAAATTTAAACAGTGGTAATGTAGGAATTGGAACAACAAGTCCGTCTCAGAAACTTGATGTGAATGGGAACATAGCTACTAATACTTTATTTGGAAAGGGCACATTGATCATGTCTGGAATATCTAATGACCCAATATTAGCAAAGCCAGGAATTGTAAAGTTAACTGCAGCACCCGGAAACCAATATCCAGGAGGTGATGTAACAATAAATGGAGGAGGATCATCCCTTTTCTACGGCCATATAGATGGGGGTGCGAAAATTTCCCTTAAAGGATGGAACTATGATGGAAATAGCAATATTAGTTTGAATATTGGCGGAGGTATTGGCGGTGTGGGTAGCACTTCGAACTTCTTATACATCAACGATGTTAATGGGACTCACTTAATGACAGTGGCTGACATTGGCAAAGTGGGAATTGGAACAGAAACCCCAACAGAAAAACTTCATGTTAATGGAAATGGACTATTTTCAGGTACAGTAACTGCTTCTTGCGGTCTTTTGTTATGTTCAGATATTCGATATAAAAAAACAATTACTCCATTAAAAGGGTCTTTAGAAAAAGTATGTTTATTAAACGGTGTCAATTATTTTTTCAGAAAGGATGAGTTTCCCGAAAAGAACTTTCACGACGATAAACAAATAGGAGTTATAGCACAGGAACTGGAAAAAATTTATCCTGAATTAGTTCACACAGATGAACAAGGATACAAGAGTGTCGATTATGCAAAACTCACCCCTGTACTTGTTGAAGCCATCAAAGAACTTAGTGCGCAGAATGATAAATTGAAAACAGATGTAGATAAATTAAATGCAGAAAACAGCTCATTCAAAACTGACATACGGCATATCAAAGAACAGTTGGGAATGGATGTCAAAGCGTCTAAATAATAGCACCCAAGTTACGAACCTCTTGTCGGACATTAGTCAAATACAAATTTCCTGAAGTCGAGAACACGTTTTCACTAGGGAAAAAATCCTTTGGAGAGAAATTTTTTTTAATTAAATTTAGTCTTTCATAAAAATTCGAAAACCATGAAAAAATTAATCCTAACACTGGTAATTGTTTTAGTACAGCAATTCAGCGTCAATAGCCAATCACTCAGTCCGCATGTTCTCGCCACTGCAGGCGGATATTTTGCGGCTGGCGGAAGCTCACTCTCCTGGACAATGGGAGAAACATTTAACACAACACTTCAGAATGGAGGAGTAATTTTAACACAAGGTCAACAACAACCCTATGTTCAACTCACCATCTTAAACCTGAAAGTATTCATCGAAGGATATTATATCGGCGGTGGATTAATGAATAACTGTTTAAACATAACCGGAGTTTCCATAGGTCCGCTGGATGCAGACACAGTAGAGATAAGCGCCATGGATGCAGCACCTCCGCATAATCTTGTTGAAGCTCAATTAGGAATACTAAAAACAAACGGAGATGTAACCGTAACTTTTGGTCCTTTAGTTATCCCCAATACATCGTATTATATAAAAGTCAATCACAGGAATTCTGTAGAAACATGGAGTGCAAACCCGGTAATACTGACTACATCAACAATGTATTCATTTGCATCTTCAGCTTCGCAAGCGTATGCAAGTAATCAGGCAACAACTTTTGATGCTCTGTATGCAGCTATGTACAGTGGCGATATAAATCAGGATGGAGCGATTGACGGTTCAGACTTTTTAGAATTCGATCCAGCAAGTCAGGCCGGCGCCGGAGGATATGAAGTTGCCGATGTCAATGGTGATGGAGCAGTTGACGGTTCTGATTTTTTAGTGTTTGATCCAAATTCACAAAATGGTGTTGGAGCTGCGGTTCCTCTACCATAAATAAAAATAAGGGTTAAATATTTTGATGTTTCATATTAAAATATTTAACCCTTTTTAATTTATTAGGGTCTTCCTGTAAATTCAAAGGCCACTATCGACAGGTTGTTGTGGAAAAATGAGTGCAAAAAGTAGCCCCGAAAAGCAAATAATCCTGCATATTCGGGGCATGGATAGCACCACAAAAATGTTACTTTTTTCTGATA
>JANOVV010000060.1:0-21474 GCA_031417555.1 Bacteroidota bacterium | reverse complement strand
ATCTGACTTGCCAACATTATTCTATCACTGGAGAATGGGTATTAATAGTTGATTGGATAATAAGAGCCGTATGAAGGGAGACTTTCAAGTACGGTTCCGTGAGAAGCTTGGGCTGCAATGCCCTTGCTTACTCGACCTTTTAGGTATAAAGAATCTGTTTCTTTTGATAAATTTGCATAAATATTTCCGGAGAACCAATGGTATTTAATGACAAATTTGATACTGAAGATTATTATTTTTCTCCAGAAGGATATATTGTCTTTACGGAGAAATATCATCTGAAAAGGGGATACTGTTGCCAGAATAGCTGCCGACATTGCCCATACAAAAAGAATGAGGATAAAAAGAAGTCTGATAAAAAATAATTATGCAAACTGATATAGCAAAAGAGAAGCTTGATCTTAGTAAAACCAAGACACCTCACGGCACAACGCTCAGCTGTAAAGGCTGGATACAAGAAGCCGCTTTACGAATGTTGCTAAACAATCTCGACCCTGAAGTTGCTGAAGCACCCGAAGATCTTGTCGTTTATGGCGGAACAGGCAAAGCCGCAAGAAATGTAGAATCATTTCATCTTATCGTAAAAGCATTGCGCGATTTAAATGATGATGAAACTCTTCTTATTCAATCAGGAAAGCCTGTTGCTATTCTTCCAACACACAAAGATGCACCGAGGGTGATTATCAGTAATTCACAGCTTGTTCCGCATTGGGCAACATGGGATTATTTCCGCGAGCTGGAAGATAAAGGACTTATCATGTACGGTCAAATGACTGCCGGTTCCTGGATTTACATAGGTTCACAGGGTATCGTTCAGGGTACCTATGAAACCTATGCAGAAATAGCCCGGCAACATTTTGGTGGCTCTTTGAAAAACACATTGAATGTAACTGCCGGACTCGGCGGCATGGGCGGAGCTCAGCCACTTGCTATTACAATGAATGAAGGAGTTTGTCTCGCTGCTGAAGTGGAAGAGTGGAGAATTAAAAAACGACTTGAGACAAAATATATCGACGAATTGTTTCATGATATTGATAAAGCAATCGACCGTGCTGTAGAGTATAAAAAAAATGGTATTGCTAAAAGTATTGGAATTGTCTGCAATGCTGTTGATCTTTTACAAAGGCTATTGGAGAGAAATATAATTCCCGATACATTAACAGATCAAACATCTGCACATGATGAATTGAATGGATATTTCCCTTCAGGATTATCTGTAAACGAAGCAAAAGAGATGCGAATTTCTAATTCGCGAAAATATATTTCTCTCTCTTTTGAAACAATGGTGAAGCATGTAAAACTTATGATCAGCCTTCAGGAAAAAGGAGCAATAACATTTGATTATGGAAACAACATTCGCGGTCAGGCTTTGGCGCAGGGATTGAAAAATGCTTTTTCTTTTCCGGGTTTTGTACCGGCTTATATCCGGCCTTTATTCTGTGAAGGAAAAGGACCCTTTCGATGGGCTGCACTTTCCGGAGATCCGGCAGATATTATGGAAACGGATAAAGTCATTTTAGAATTGTTTCCTGAAAATAAATCGTTGCATCGTTGGATTAAAATGGCTCAGGAGCGGATTGCTTTCCAGGGATTGCCAGCACGAATTTGTTGGCTGGGAATGGGAGAACGTGAAAAGGCAGGACTTGCCTTCAATGAATTGGTGAAATCCGGTAAGGTAAAAGCGCCCATTGTAATCGGGCGGGATCATCTGGATACAGGCTCTGTAGCCTCACCCAACCGTGAAACAGAAGCTATGTTGGATGGCAGCGATGCTATAGCCGACTGGCCGGTATTGAATGCATTGATAAATACTGCAGGAGGAGCCAGTTGGGTTTCTTTGCATCATGGTGGGGGAGTAGGAATCGGTTATTCAATCCATGCAGGAATGGTAATCGTTGCAGATGGAACTGAAGATGCCGCCTGGCGATTAAAACGTGTGTTAAATAACGACCCTGCAATGGGCGTTATTCGACATGCCGATGCAGGTTATGACATTGCAAAAGACACAGCGAGAAAATTCAGACTCGATTTGGAATCTCGTCTTAAAAAATAAGCGGTCTGATTGTTGAAGTGGATTTAATAATCCCAGAAAATTATGATGAATCAAAAAAAAATAGTTGCAATTATTATGATTGCATTTTTTTCTATTCTTACAGGATGTGAAAAAACAGAGCCGGATGTTCCAACAACAGACAGAGATAAATTTATTGGAACATGGATTGCACAGTCATTAGGTGCGGGAGGTACAAGAAATTTCACATTGACAATTACAGCATCAAACTCGGCACCCGATCAGGTATTAATGAATAATTTTGATGGTGGAGGAACGAATACATTTGTTCCGGCAAATATTAATGGAAATACACTTTCAATAATTCGTACGGTGATCTCCGGCGAAACTATTGAAGGTTCAGGAGCTTATTCGGGAGGAAATTTAAGTTTTACTTTTACTATTGATGATGGTCAAACAATAGAAAACCGAACAGGTACTGCACGTAAATAAAGTGAATGTGATTTATTAAATAAAAAGGGTACAAAAAAAATTCACTACAAATTCTGCGATTAATTTAATTCAGCAATTACAGTTTGCCCGCCTTTTACTTTTTGATTGATGTCAACTTTAATGGTTGCATTAAGGGGTAAGAAAAGATCAACACGAGAACCAAATTTAATGAAACCCATTTCATCGCCTTGTCTGACCATCCAGCCTTCCTGAGGATAACAGACGATTCTTCTGGCAAGTGCACCGGCAATTTGACGCATTAAAATTTTTACACGTGAGCTGGTTTGAATGACAACAGTAGTTCTTTCATTTTCTGTCGATGATTTGGGATGCCAGGCAACAAGGTATAATCCCGGATGGTATTTGGAAAACACAACTTCACCGCTAACGGGATAACGATTTACGTGAACATTAATCGGTGACATAAAAATAGAAACCTGAATTCTTTTCTCTTTTAATACTTCAGGTTCATCCGTTTGCTCGATTACGACAATTTTGCCATCAGCCGGAGCCAGAATACATTTCTCGTTTATTGTAATCTTCCGGGTCGGACTACGAAAGAACTGAAGGACAATGAAAAATAATAATAGTGATACAATAAATATTGTCAATTGAATGAATGGATGATTCTCGGAAAAAAGATAGTTAGTGAGAAAATTGAGTAAGGTTAATGTCGTTGCAGAAACTAAAATCGTTGCATATCCTTCTTTGTGAATGGTCATTGATTTATTTAATATTTAACTTTGAATCAAACATATAAAAAATAATTTCAATAAAAATAATTATTAATTATTTTTATTAATATTGAATTATCGAATGCAGGGAAGCAACAATATGTTTATACCCTGATTTTTGTATTTTACTGAACAATCAGTTTTTTAAACCAATACTCAGAGGTATTTATATTTTCGATTTTCATAATATATATTCCTCGCGAGAATGAGGATAAATCAATATCAGATTCATAGTGTATTTTTTCATCAATGATGGATCGGCCTACATTATCAAATAGAATAATACGTACATTTTCAATATTAGTACGAATGCTTGCAATATCATTAATTGGATTTGGGAATATAGAAATAATTGTTGCTTCTTCATTGATTGATAAAGAAGAATTACTTATCGATGATGTTAATCTCAATTGACCCGAATGGTTGCATTGTTTCAAATTATCTGATAGTGTTTCAAGATCAATGCGTCCTTCCAAAGCATCAATTTCTGAATGGATGGTACAAATAAATTTATTTACTTCATTTACATCTTCAGGATGAGCCCAGCCAAGAATATTATTAAGCAAGTTTAAACTCAAATCTCTTTTATTAGCGATACGATAGGTTTGAGCTTTATCCATACTATAAAGAAATTTCCGATAATAGTTGTTTTGTTGATTTGCTTTATCAATAAAGCTATTCTCAATTTCAATTATCATTTGAACTTCATCAGCAATAACATTACTTGAATTAATCTGTTTGCTTAAAAATACATTTCCCAAAGTTTCCTGGAGTTTTAAATAATTGAGATTTAAAAGATAAGATTCATGCTTATTTGGATTTGGGAAGTTTACATTGAGAATTTGTGAAAAAAGTTTTAATCCCTTTCTGTAATTTTGAGAGTCGTGTGAGTTTACTTTAGCAATTGCTTTGGATATAGCATCATTTAATTTATTATTAGGAAAATCCGTTGTATTAATTGTCCGGCAATCGGGGCAATATACTAATGCGTCTTCTGCGTAAACTTCACAAGGAGGATGTTTGCATGGTTCACCGCAAGGTGGGTTAGGGCAAGGATCAACTCCGCAAGCAAGAGCAGAGGCAAGTGGACTGGCATCATTAATTGCTACATTGACAGAATTATTATCTAATATTAAATAATCATTTGAATTGAAGGTTCCGGAAACATTCCATTTATTGGATGTGGGTGGTGGAATTGATGAACTTAAAAGTACTCTGCCATTAATAACGCTTTGGTTATGCAAACCGGAAGGAGTTAAATCGTTATTTCCATAGGTCAAGTTTATAGTATTGGCTTGCCATGGACGGATGGTATAGTTGTTTCCAATAGCTACAACCTTCGACTGATTATTCATTGTTAAGCTTGCTCCATTCAGGATATAAAATCCTGTATCATTGTAAGAAACGTTGCTGCAAGTTACAATTAGCGGAGTGGCTTGTGCTTTTATTCCGGTATTATTGTAAATGAAATTAGAATTATTAATTGTTAAACTGGCATTCGAATAGCTAATCCAATAACAACCTAAAGTGCTTCCACTAAAAAGGCAGCCCTCGCAAACAGAAGGAAATGACATATATCCTCCGCTAAATCCAAACTCATTATCTAAAAAAATTACAATTATATAAATTACATCCTTTGTCGTTTACTAAAACGCCGTTGGTATTGTTTCTGAAAGTAGAACTAAAAATAGTTAAAGGAGATCCGCCCGGAGTAAGATTGGCATAAATACCGGTAGAAGCATATTCAAACACGCAACTGTTAATAGAAACATTTGGCTGTCCATAAAGGTGAAAACCTCTGTGTCCATTATAAACTCCCGGAGTTGTGCTTGTAAATTTAGCATTGAATAAATTTATATTTGTATTTAATCCGTCAGCCTGAATCCGTGCATTGGAAGCCAGTTCAACCTTTCCAGTACTTATTGTAAAATTTACAATACTGGGCGGAGCATAAAAAGTTTCCTGATCGATTTGTAGAATTTTATTGTTTTGTGAAGAGCCGGTAAAATTAATGTTACAGTTATTGCCGGCGGTAATGTTTCTGGATGGATTTAAAGACGTATTGGCAAATTTTACATAACCATGTGATGTTGCATTCGGAGGATAAGAAAATGTAAAAGTAGCATTGTCTTTAATATTTAACATGCCATTAATTTCTAAAACAGAATTTGAACCGTTTAGTTTAATAATTGCATTGGGGAAATAATCCATGCTTCCATCATTTTCTATAATTATTCGACCACCATTAAGAACATTTATTGTTGCATTGCCTTCTAAAACGAGTCTGCTTCCACGTTTTACCCGAAGAATTGCACCTGAATTGATATCGATCTTACTATTTGAACTTAGTTTTAATGTACTATTATTATCAACTATCAAATTGCTGTTGCTTTGTATGTTGATTTTTGAATTTGCCAGACAATTTAGAACGGTTGTATCCACAAAATCTCCGCTACCCGGAAAGATTTCATTTTTTTTGTTTGGTGTACCACTCTTATCGACCGTCAATGTAACGCCGGAAAGTACTTCGAGCGAATATGCATTAGGATTAGGATTGGTAGGCAATTCAATATTTCCACACCATCTTTTATTATATCTAACTTGGTAGTCTCCGAAATTAACATTGAGTGTATACTCGCCAGTGCCGGAATTATAATTTGTAACTTTTACTGAAAGTCCATTGAGAATATACGGCTTCATTTTATCTTTTCCATTGTCGTAAACCGGGTAATTTGTAATTGGAAAAATTCCCGATAAACCAACTTCAGAACCTAGAATAAAAGCTTGATTATGTTTTCCTGTTCTTGCATAGGTAGGAGTCCTGACTCCGTTTATTACTTCCGCAATAACATCACTTGATTCATCAAGTCGGGCAGAATTACCATCCCAATATGGCACATAGATAATTCCATTTCCGTCCTTATTATATTTTACCTTGCAATATGTATTCTGACCGGCTATCGGATTATCAGCAGACTTAACAAAAACATCAGCGGGTCCTGCGCCGGCAACAGGTAACTTAGGAAGTTGATCCCAATTCAAATCAAAATTTCCTTCAGCATTAAATAATTTAATAAAGTTAGTAGCATCAAGATTTAAACCCATTAATGAAGGATCTCCACGATTTCCGAAATGTTTTGTAACATACATATAAAGTCCGGGATCGATGTCTTCTGCTAAAGGTGAACCTGCCGAAGGCTTATAGAAAGGCTTATCATCAAAACCATGCAGGTCAATTTTTTGATGATTCTCAATCCATAGATACTCTCCATTAGTATTAGGAATAGGAATTCTGACAGCATCTCCGTGGGTTAAATAATCTTTGATTTGATAAATTCCACTAGTTGTAATTTCCTGAGCATTGATCCATCCAAGCCACCATGATTCCCAGGCATTGGCAACATTGAATTGCTCATGCCAAGCAGCCATAAGGCCCCAACCTACATATTGATAATAATATTTACCATCTGAACTGGAATTAGCGCATAAATAATGTGAGCTTTTGTATAGATTATGAGCAAATTCGTGTTTTAAAAAAATGTGATGGTGACTTGCGCTATTAAAACATGTTTCAGCAGTGTGTCCATCGCTGATTGTAAAAGTAACAGGACTTCCGGAATGATTTGTTGTAACAGTATGTGAGCCAGAACCACCTACACTTGCATTGCCATTAAAACCATTACGCCGTTTTATAAATACAACGTAATCAATTATACTATCTGGCCCAGATGCACTGTTATCTGAGTTGTAGTTAGGATGATTTGTTCTATTATCATATTTAGACCAATTGAAACTTGGATAATTACTATTAATATAAGCGATTGCTTGACTTTGCAAACCGTTTGCTGTAGGTATAATATCAGGGAAAATATCACCTGTTAATATAAACTGATCGTGAGACATTTCACGATAAAATAAACTTAAGTTTTTATTTGTTCCAATGGTTGCAGCGGTTTCATCCAATAATTGATTGGATGTACCCATTGTCCAGTTTGGTATAGAATCTGGATTCCAATAACCATTAGGATCATTTAAAGGATTTCCATCATAACTTGGATCAGGCACATTGTTCGAATCACTGATAAAAATTATTAATATATGTAAATTCCCTTTCGGAGTATGAACCCAGCCATTAGTTGAACTGGTAGTGCTGGTAATTGAAAATGACTGAGAAGAAAGACTATTGCTACAAAAATCATCTGGCATTGGCAGGAAGTTGACTTGAGCACAACAATACTTGGCAATAAATAAAACTAAGAAGGTAGTGAGTCGTTTCATAATTTTAAAGGTTTAGTTTTGAACGATTAATTTAAGAATTGTATTTGTTTTAGATTTATTATCAATTATTTTTAAAATGTAAAAACCCGATGCAATATTTCTTAATGCTAATTCAAAATTATTTGAACTAATTATTTGATCATGTACAATTTTTCCAACAGCATTATATATTATTAATTTACCATTTACTGTTCTATCAATTTGAACCCTGAAATTTCCGTTATTTGGATTAGGAAAAAGTTGAATACGGTTATCAAAATTTAAATTCATTATTGAATTAACAAAACAGAATTCACTATCAGCAATATTGATTGTTTCAGCA
The DNA here is from genome assembly GCA_031417555.1 of Bacteroidota bacterium. GTDB lineage: Bacteria > Bacteroidota > Bacteroidia > AKYH767-A > 2013-40CM-41-45 > JADKIH01. The sequence continues at coordinate 13,637 of JANOVV010000060.1, read as the reverse complement.
TAAACATTCATAATTACATCTATCAATACCGATAAACCATCAACAACAGTATCGGATACATCAATAGCATTGAGTACAATAGTCGAATCGAAAAGAACATACGGATTTTCCAAACAACCACTTATACCTGTTGTATTTGACTTAACAATAAAAGGCAATAATAAACCGTTAGGTGGTAGATAATTATAAGCTCCTGCTAAAATAAAATAATCATTACCTATTTCGCTTGTTGAGAATCCGGTTCCGCCATTTGGTCCATATATGTTGCTCGACATTAAATTCCCAGAAGAGTCGACTTTTATACTTAATGCCGATACCAAAAAATTTGTATCAGAAACGGAGCCTGAAATTAACAGACCACCATTTGTTAAATGATTAATGGCAGAAGGACGTTCAGAACCTATGTTTCCGATAACCTTTGCCCACAAAACACCCCCCATTGAATCCGTTTTAAATAAAAGTATATCATAGCCTCCAAATCCAAAGCCGCTAGTAATTCCACTAATTAAATATCCGCCATCATTGGTTTGCTCAATATGCAGGCCATCATCGTTTCCAGATAGTACTATACGTTTTGACCATTGTCGATTTCCAGCCGAATCGAGTTTACCATAATAAATATCATATCCATTATCCCCGACAAATGCGCATCCCCTGTCGAGAGTTGTAGTTATGCCATTAAGACGATCCGTCTGAGCATTCGCAAGATATTTACTCCAAAGTATATCGCCATCCGGATTGATTTTGACGAAATAAAAATCTTGCGATGAACCGTGAATATAATTGTTAACTGTTCCAGCACAATATATATTATTTCCGCTCATTGATAAATCTTCGAGGCCAATTGTAGTTGAAGAAAATGGAAGTATTTTTGACCAGATGATTTCCCCTGCTGTATCTGTTTTCATTATATAACTCGTAAAAGCTTGTCCTAACGAATCGTGGACTTGACCAGTTAATATATAATTACCCTCAGGTATTTCAATAAGAGATCGCGCGGAACTCGATGATTGATTATACTCGTAAAATTTATACCAAAGCAAACTTCCATTTCGATTGGTCTTGAAAAGTGATGCCCAACTTGTAAACGAAACGACCTCTCTGGAATGACCGGCAAAAACAAAATCCTGATTGGAATCTATAATAAGTTTATTAATATGATCTTCGAGTTGAAAACCCGGATCTGTATGATAAAAAATCTTTTGAAATGTACTTTGTGCAACAAGATCATTTATTAAAAAAAGAAATATAATGCTAAAACAAAGCAGAAATTTTTTCATAAATAAAACTTAAACCGAACCTTTAAAAAATATTCTTTTATCAAAGTTATTATATAATTTAACATCGACAAGTAAAATATTGAAAATATTACAATGGCACAAATGTGGCACAAATTCACTCATTCAATAGTCTCGCCTGGATGTTTCGTTTCATAATTTTAAAGATTTAGTTTTGAACGCTTCCAACTAATAACTCCCTCTCGATTTAACAGCTTTTGCTACTTTCTCAAGTGCGAAAATATAGGCTGCAATTCTAAGTGAAACTTTGTATTGTTTAGAAACTTCCCACACATTTTGAAATGCATTAATCATGTACCGGTCGGCGCGTTTATTAATTTCATCTTCCGGATAATAATAACCAAAACGATTTTGTGTCCATTCAAAATAGGAAACGGTTACGCCGCCACCGTTGGCAAGAATATCAGGGACAACAACAACGCCTTTCTTTTGAAGTACTTCATCACCACCGGCAGTCGTAGGGCCATTGGCTCCTTCAACAATAAGTTGTGCTTTTATTTCATTGGCATTCGAGCGGCGAATTTGATTTTCAAGAGCACACGGAGCGAGTATATCAACGTCCAGGTTTTGTAATTCATCATTTACAATTTCTTTCCCATCTGTAAATCCTTTAAGTACACCATGATTCGAATTACGGAATGCAATTGCTTTCTCAATGTTAATTCCTTTTGGATTGTACCATGCACCGGTATGATCACTGATTGCTACAATACGAATTCCTGCATCATCCATGTGTTTTGCAGTAATCGATCCTACATTACCAAATCCCTGAACTGCAGCTATTGCTTTCTTAGGATCCATTTTAATTTTTTTCATTGCTTCGAGTGCAGCAACTGTTACCCCTCTTCCTGTTGCTTCCACACGACCTTCAGAGCCTCCCAGGTGTAATGGTTTTCCTGTAACTACTCCGGGAGTAAATGCTCCTTTTATTTTGGAATATTCATCAACGATCCACGCCATTTCTCTGGGACCGGTTGCCACATCCGGAGCGGGTATGTCTTTATCTACGCCGAATACATCAGACATAGCTGAAGTATAAGCACGCGTCATTCTTTCAAGTTCTCCTTCAGACATTAAAGATGGGTCGCAAGTAATTCCTCCTTTTGCACCGCCGTAAGGAATATCAGCAATGGCACACTTCCAGGTCATCCATGCGGCAAGTGCTTTAACTTCATCGAGGTTAACTTCCATTGAATATCGAATTCCACCTTTTGATGGACCACGGCTACTGTTGTGTACGATTCGGTATCCTTCGAAAACTTTTACTTTACCATCATCCATCATCACAGGCAAGCTGACGAGGTATTGACGTGAAGGAGTCTTTAAAATATTATAAGTGTCATCATCGAGTCCTATGAGATGAGCAGCAACATCAAATCGTTGAATCATTGAATCATAAGGATTGGTAACGTCTTTGGATAAATCCTTTTTGATTTTGTGGTCTTTCTTTTCAGCTGTTATCATAATCTATTATTGGGGCAGTGAAGTTATGGATTTTTAATAATTTCATTCATAATTTTAATTTTTCTGCAAAATCAAGTCTTAATACACTCTTTGAATCTTTTATTTCCACATTTGTAAGTAAAAAAAAACAAAAGGAGCAGAAATAAATAAACCATCAAAGCGGTCTAAAAACCCGCCATGTCCGGGTATACTACTTCCTGAATCTTTAATTAAAGCACTCCTTTTAAACATTGATTCTACAAGATCTCCAAGTGTACCGGTGATTATTATTATCGTGGAAATAATTATCCATTGAACCAATGTAAAGTTATTGAAAAAGCGTGCTGTAATTAATGCAACAATAGTTGCCAATAAAACACCACCAAAAAAACCTTCCCATGTTTTTTTAGGAGAGATTCTTTCAAAAAGTTTATGTTTCCCAAAATAAGTTCCAATGAAATATGCACCAATGTCATTTGCCCAAAGGATAAAGAAATAACCAAGTATGCATTGGTACTGATAGTTATCTAGGATTCCCTGAAACGATATCAGGTAAAAACAAAAAAGCGGAAGACTGATATACATGACTCCTAAAAGACTTGCGCCGACATTATTTATCGGATTTCCGGAATTGCGATAAAGTTCTCTGATAAAAATAATAAATGGAAAAATAATTATCAGAGGGAGAATATTAAATCCTGTTTCGAATATATTCTGAATTAATGGTGGAAGAAACATGATTAAATTAATCACAAGACCGAATAATTTCTGTGGCTTGATATTTTCCTTTTCACACAAACGGTAAAATTCTAATAATGCCATTGAGCTGATAAATACCAGAAGCAATAAAAAAGTGGGTTCACCATAAATAATTCCGGACAGCAGGATTGCTGCACCGAAGAATCCGGTTATTGTTCTTAAAGCAAGATTACTCACAGTTCGTTCTGTTCTATAATGATTTTTGCTAAGATAGCATCTTCATTGCTTACATAAATTTCGATATCTCCGACCATAAAATAACTCGAATCTCTTTTGTCAACGACAACAGTTTTAATTTCCTGATCATCTAAAACAGCCCTCACAATTTCAATTTTATGCATTTGATTATTGAAATAAATGCATTGCCATCCGCTTTCCATACATTTCAGCCATCTACTAGAAAGACAAAAATATCGCGTGGTCCATGGGCCGGCGTTACCAGAGTTTTTTCAATATCGGCAGTCCTGCTCGGGCCTGTCAATGCTGCTATCATAGAAGGCAATTGTTCGCCGTATTTATTTTTTATCAACTGTAACGCATCTTTTAATTCAGGAACAAGTTGAGAAGTATATGCTAATATTATATGAATTGTTGGAACTACAAACAATCGTCGACCCGAGCCTTGTTTTGAAGATATTATTATACTTCCTAAACGCGAAATTAATGCCTCACAGGTTGTTATTCCAACCATACCTTCGGGAAAGTTTTTATCATCGGTCGTATATGGAAATCCGACTTTATCCATGAAATCTGTAATTAATTTTTCACGGCAATAAAAATGATTCCATTTATTTTCCTGAGCGAAGTTGACAACATTTTCTAAAAAGTCAAGTTCACTTTCGCAGTAGACAAATTGCCCGCCGACTTTTGTAAAAGCCTTTGCAAATTCGATAGCAGGACTTTCATTACCACTAACATAAATATTTTTTTCCCATTCAACAGCAGGAAAGCGTTGAACTGTCTTATGAATCAGCGCTTGTCTTATTTTTTTAAGAATGTTTTCACGCGAAGTGAGTTCCTGCATAATAAGATAAATCCAAAACGTTGTTTACATTCATGTAGTTTCAATCGGTGCCGTACTTTCACCTGCCGGAGGAAGAACAATGGTAGGAATAGTTTCATTTATTCCGGCACCATTATTTGCATGACTAAAATGCGCCATTTCACTCTTATCTTCCCATTTACGTTTGCCGAATATTTGTTCAAGATCTTCTTTATAAATAACCTCACGTTCCAATAATCTGCTTGCAAGAAGATGCAATTCATCTTTATGTCCGTTGAGGAGAGATTTTGTTCTCGCATAAGCACTATCGATAAGTTTTTTTACTTCGCTATCGATAATTTCCGCAGTATGTTCGCTGTAAGGTTTGCCAAATGTATATTCCTGTTGACCTGAAGAATCATAAAAACTTACGTTTCCGATTTTATCATTAAGTCCGTAAATAGTAACCATGGCATACGCTTGCTTGGTAATTTTTTCAAGATCACTGAGAGCGCCGGTCGATATTTTTCCGAAAATAATTTCTTCCGAAGCTCTGCCTCCTAATGCTGCACAAATCTCATCGATAATCTGATCGGTTGTTGTTATCTGTCTTTCTTCCGGAAGATACCAAGCCGCACCGAGAGAATTTCCGCGTGGTACTATTGTTACCTTAACAAGTGGATGAGCGTATTCAAGAAGCCAGCTTACAGCGGCATGACCTGATTCATGGTAAGCGATTACCTTTTTTTCATGCAATGAAATAATCTTGTTCTTTTTTTCTAACCCACCTATGATTCTGTCGATGGCATCAATAAAATCCTGCTTATCTATTGATTGTTTATTTTTACGTGCAGCGATAAGCGCAGATTCATTGCAAACATTGGCAATATCGGCACCTGAAAATCCTGGAGTTTGTCGTGCAAGAAAATCAATATCGAGTTCTGTAGTAATTTTTAATGGCTTAAGATGGACATTGAAAATAGCTTTACGTCCGTTCAGATCCGGTAACTCAACATAAATTTGTCTGTCAAAACGTCCGGGGCGAAGTAGAGCGCGATCGAGAATATCGGCGCGATTGGTAGCGGCGACAATTATAACACCTGAATTGCTTCCAAAGCCATCCATTTCAGTTAATAACTGATTTAATGTACTTTCACGTTCGTCATTTGCACTAAAGGAAGCAGATTTGCCACGAGCACGGCCAATAGCATCTATTTCATCAATAAAAATTATACAAGGAGCTTTTTCTTTCGCCTGACGGAAAAGGTCTCTGACTCTGGAAGCACCTACACCGACAAACATTTCGACGAAATCGGATCCTGAAAGAGAAAAGAAAGGAACCTGAGCTTCACCGGCCATTGCTTTGGCAAGCAAAGTTTTTCCTGTACCGGGAGGACCCACTAGTAAAGCACCACGAGGAATTTTACCACCAAGTGTTGTATACTTCTTAGGATTTTTCAGGAAATCGACAATTTCCATAACCTCTTGTTTAGCTTCTTCAAGTCCGGCAACATCGTTAAATGTCACTTTTACCTGAAGATCTTTATCAAAAAGTTGTGCTTTTGATTTGCCGATATTGAAGATCTGACTTCCACCGCCACCGCCACTCATTCGTCGCATAATAAATACCCAGATGAGAATGATAAAACCGAGCGGTAATACCCAGTTCATAAAAACATCCCAATAGCTGTGGTTGTCTTGCTCATAATCAATACTTACGCGGTCTTCCGGAGGAAATTCTTTTTGAATATCTTCAATTTTTTTAGCAAAGAGTTCAGCAGGTCCTGTATTCAGAAAATAATGAGGTCCCGGATTTTCAACATTTCCCCATTTTTTATAGCGGATGTCTTTGTATTTATCCCCACTTAATTTATCCTTTTTTATAATGATGTGTGCTGTTTGGTTAGTCACCACAATTTTTGCAACATCTTTAGTAATCAACATTTCCTTTTCGAACCTGTCCATAGTTATCTGCCGTTCAGCAGAACCCCATTGAAACAGTTGAGTTACGATTAGAATGACGATGATTATTCCGTAAATCCAGTAGAAATTGAAATTGAAACGAGGACCACCCGGAAATTTTTTACCGGGACCGCCTTTTGGACCTGGCTTTGGTTCGTTCGTTTTGTTTTGCTCGCTCATTTTTTAGATAAAAAATTATTGACTGTTTATCAGGAAATGTGTCAGAAAACACATATTGATAATCATTGTTATTTTACAAAGTTACGGATTAATAATTTTCCGCAATACGCTGGATTTCTGCATCTGCCCAAAGACGTTCTATACCATAAAATTCCCGCTGTTCCTGGCGAAAAATGTGAACTACAACATTTAGATAATCCAATAAAACCCATTCTGAGCTAGACCGGCCCTCGCGGTGAAAAGGGTCTTCGCCTTCGTTTTTATAGACGAATTCTTCCACAGATTTAGCAATAGCGTCAATATGAGTTTTGGAATCGGCATGACAAATAACAAAGAAATCTGTCACCGAATTTTTTATGTTTCTCAGATCAATACATACAATCTCTTTTGCTTTCTTTTCTAACATTCCATCGACAACACAATTTCGCAGTCGTTCTTCATCGTTTAATTTCCGTACGTTTTTTTTAACTATTTTTCGCTTTGGAGATTTCTTTTTTATCATTAAGAATAACTAAGTTGTTTGTTTTTTGTTAGACGCAAAAGTAATCATTTTATTGTGTGCATTAAAGATAGGATTCCAGTTTTAGTCAGCTAATCGACAATGAAGAAAGAGTTAACAACCTTATTCACAGGCCGCCATAGTACTTTTTTGCCTGAGATTAATTCCACAAATACATATTTATCGGGCCTTCTACGCACTATTTCATTACCGGAAGGTTCGGTAATAAGAACCGACTATCAAACGGCAGGACGAGGGCAAAAAAGTGCGGTTTGGGAAAGTGAAGCAGGAAAAAATCTTCTTTTGAGCTTTTTATTTTATCCCTCTTTTGTTTCGCCAAAAGATGTTTTTCTTCTTAATAAAACCTTTTCTCTCGGTATTTATGATTTTATAGAAAAATGGCTTCAAAATTCTGTAACCATTAAATGGCCGAACGATATTTATTGGAAAAATAAAAAAGTCTGTGGTATTCTAATTGAGAACACAATTAATGCTTCAACGATTTCTCATAGTATTATTGGCATGGGAATAAATATAAATCAAAGACATTTTTCTGCCGACTTAATAATTCCTGTTTCTTTTTTTCAAATAAAAAATAAAGAATACAATTTGGAAGAACTTTTCAATTCACTTTGTTCTTGTTTAGAGGTACGTTATCTCCAATTAAAAAATGGGGATATTAAAACTATCGATAAAGATTATCAATCGGCTTTATTTTCATTTGGTGAATGGAAGAATTATGAAAGTGCAGGGATTCAATTTGAAGGATGCATACTAGGTGTCGATGAAAATGGAAAATTAATGATTGAAACCGAAAAAGGGGAGGTTAGAAAATTTGATTTGAAAGAGGTGAAATATGTATAAATCTTTTTTGAGTTTTAAAATATTATTACCTTTTAAGGAAGATCCTTTAATTTTTGCACGAGCAGATTTAAAAAATTTGTAAGTGGTTTTACTGCCATCATTTTCAACATGGGGTTAAGGTCTGCATTAAAAGCAAGTTGAACTTCTGATTCTGACTGAGATTTTTCATTCATCAGACATTCGAGTGTAAAATCAAATGGTGCATTACCGTGGCGAATGACTTTAATAAGTTCGTTAGGTTTTTTTTCTACAATTTTCATTCCCAGACTGGCCATTCCTGCAATCGTGAAACTACATTCATCTTCCGAGGATTGCCAGTTGGTTACTTGTTCAGGCATCAGTTTTTGAAAATTATTGAAGTTGCTAAGGAAATTAAAAACTTCTTCAGAAGATTTATTTACTGAAGTTTTATCGCTTTCGATTCGTGTCATGAATGATTAACTATTAAAATGAATTTTAATTACCCCACAATTCAGGCGCCATTCGCCATTGTTGTAGAATTTCAACATCGTTTTCTTTTATATATCCCGATTCCAGGGCTTGATTTATTAATTCCGTATAATCACAAAGTGAAATTAAAGGACATTGAGCATTTTCAAAATTTTGTTTTGAAAGTTCAAAACCATAATTGAAAATAGAAATCATTCCTTTTACATTAAAGCCGGCTTCGCGTAATGCTTCTACAGCTTTTAATGAGCTTTGACCTGTTGAGATTAAATCTTCTATTACAACAACAGATTGATCGTCTCGGATTTCACCTTCGATAAGATTTTTACGACCATGATCTTTAGCAGCAGCCCTGACATATACAAATGGAAGTCCCATGGCTTCAGCAACCAATGCTCCCTGAGCGATAGCCGCTGTTGCAACGGCAGCAATTACCTGCGGCTTATTATATTGTTTTTCGATTGCACTAACTAATTCCTGTCGAATGTATGTTCTTACTTTAGGATAAGAAAGTGAAATACGATTGTCGCAATAGATTGGTGATTTCCATCCCGATGCCCAGATAAAAGGTTTGTCAAGTTGAAGTTTTATTGCCCTTATTTGTAATAATTGTTCAGCGATTTTCTTAGAAACGACAGGGTCTACAAGCATGCATCAAACGTACGGAAAAAATATTAGTTTAGAGATACGGTTTTAATAAATAACTATCGAAGGCTCATTTTTTTAATTAATCAAGAACATGATTGTAAATGTGATTTATAATTATGAAACAATATTATCAATAATTACTTGGTCATTAATTATTTTTCATTCAACACCGGTTAGCTATCAAGATCAATCTTTTAATGCTCTTTGCAATCAGCAATTGTTTACCTTCACATTTAATTAATCAATACATATGCATAAAGTTTTTATTAATAACAAGCCATTATTTTTTGAAGATGTTTATTCTAATCTGGATAATTTAAATAGAAATTATTTAGTGCTAAGTCAGTCGGAATTTTCTATGAATGATGTGATAAATAAATTTGAAACAGATTCTATTTCCGGTATTATATATCTCTGTGCCAGACCGGACGCTGCATGGAGCGATTTTACAGGTAAATATATACTTGTTGAAGCTGCAGGAGGAGTTGTAAAGAACAGTAAAGATGAAATCTTAATTATTTTCAGAAAAAAAAGATGGGATTTGCCAAAAGGCAAACTTGATTACAATGAATCTCCCGAATCTGCTGCTGTTCGGGAAGTAAAAGAAGAGTGCGGAATTAAAAAAATAGTATTGGGAAAATTTTTATTGAAGACTTTTCACACGTATACTGAAAAAAATAAATTCATTCTAAAAAAGACGCATTGGTTTATTATGTCTGCAACTGAAAATGAAGAACTAGTTCCCCAGATAGAAGAAGACATTGAAGAAGTGAAATGGATGGATAAAGAAAAAATTTATAAAAAAGTTTTTCCTAAAACATATGCTTCTATTGAGGAAGTTTTGATGAATTATTTTAACGGAAATTAAACGCTCAGCCGCTGACGCCTTTTGGTACAAATGCGGAAATATCACCTTGGTAAAGCAATATATCTCTTACAATTGTTGAAGAGATGTGGGAGAGAGACGGTTCTGAAACAATAAAAATAGTATCCACTTCCGGAGCCATGGCTCGATTCATTTGAGCAATAGCTCTTTCAAATTCATAATCGGCAGAAGTTCGCAATCCTCTTAAAATAAAACGGGCTCCAACTTCTTTACAAAAATTAACAGTAAGACCGGAATAGCGAACCACTTTTATTTTTGGTTCATCTTCAAAAACTTTCTTTATAAAGTGTTCACGCCGATCCTGCGAATAGAAATAATTTTTATTTGTATTGTATCCAATTCCCACAATGATTTCATCAAAAAGCGGTAAACCACGCCGAACGATGTCTTCATGCCCTTTCGTAATAGGATCAAATGAACCGGGAAATACAGCAATTAGCTTATTCATAGGATTAATTTTATTAATTTTTTATTTCAATTTTTAACAGCTTACAATGTACGAATTTCAGTAAAAGAAAAAATATAAAAGTGATAGCCGTGAAATTTTTTTTCATATAATTATTTCAATTAAAAGCGGAATAAATATCTTAATTAGAATTAATTTATATTTTCCTGCTGGCGATACATTGTAAAAGCACAATTTCCATATTTTCTTTGATCAAAAGGCATTATATTACTTTTAAGAATACGCTTTGACTGATGTTCTATGATAAGCCATCCATTTTCTTTTAATAGTTTTTTTTCAAATATAATCTCCGGTAGATGATCGGTTTCTTCCAACGCAAATGGAGGATCTGCAAATATGATATCCGATCGATGTTCGGTTTGTTTTATAAAGTGGAAAGCATCGGAACGTAAGCAGTGAAGATTTTTCATTTTCAAATCTTCTGCCGTTTTTTTTATAAAATTTATGCAATTAATATCTTCATCAATGCAAGTTACAGAAAGAGCTTCACGTGAAATGAACTCATAAGCAATGCTTCCTGCGCCGGAAAAAAGATCCAATACGGTAAGTGCTTCGAAGTTGAAATAATTATTTAGAATATTAAACAAAGCTGTTTTAGCAAAATCGGTAGTTGGCCTAATCGGTAAATGGATTGGAGGATGAATCATCCTTCCACGTAAATTTCCTCCTGTTATTCGCACGTTGCAAGATTATAAAGCATAGCATAATGGTGAAAAGGCAGGTCATTCTCAGCAAATGAAAAAGAGAGTGAAGAAGGCTTTTCCGGGATACTGATATTTCTGATATATTGATTCAGTAGTTGGTACAGAATCGAACCTTCTTCAATATCGCCGGTAATAGACATAGGAAATTTTTCAGGATTTAATTCCAATTGCTCACACACAAAAAGAGTATAGTATAGAATGTCTTCATTCGTTTGAAAAGAAAATGAATTCAGCAGAAGAAGTTTTTTATTTTCAGAAACAACTATGTCGATTTTATTAGTTCGTATGTTTAACCATAATTGTTTTCCTGCATCTGCTTTCATTTTCATTCCAATGCCTGAAAGTAATGCCTGTGAGTAGTGCCAAAGTTGCGGATCCTGAAAAAGATGATTAAGTTCTTTTTCCAAATCGTTTTCAATACCAAAAATGGTATATAGGTGAAATGGAGAAATATGCTGAGACTTTATGTTTGTATTTAATACGGTAGAATAGTTTTTCTTAAAATAAATATTTTCATCGCCTGGTTTGTACAATGCTTCAGGTACCAATGTAAATTCAGAAGACATAATGCCGATAGTAACTTTTAAAAATTCGAAGTTCCTTAAAAGCTTGCTATGAGCAGATGTATTTTCTAATAACTCTTTCCAATCATTTTGTTTTTTATCGGCAGTTGGTATTACTTCAAAACCTAAAATATTCCCGGATCTTCTTTCTTTGAGCGCTAATTGAATGGCAGGTTTCTCTACCAACATAAAAAGATCGCAATTTCCGGCCGTTTTTTTCTCTAAAGAAGGAGAAACAAAAAATAGTGGCTTATCGCTCGTGCGGGTAATAAAGATATTTTCTGGAGTTTTCAAGCAAATAATTTGAGTACAAAGTACAAAGTAGTACGACAATAATCAAACACGTTATAAATTTTTAATTTCCTTTCCGAATTGATTACTAATCTTATTAATGACATTAAGAATGAGATATTTTGTTGCAGGCAATATATTCGACAGGCTTTGTACTTTGACTTAATAAATATAGATTTGCGCCCCTAATCTTCAAAGGTTAGATAATTTTGCATACTTAGCTCAGTTGGTTTAGAGCATTACCTCGACAAGGTAGGGGTCACAGGTTCGAGTCCTGTAGTGTGCACCGACACAGTGTGCGTGAACACAGCGAGTGAGCAGTATTGGTCTGTTCACTCACTCTGTTACTCAAACTCAGACTTAGTTGTTGTCTGTTCACTCTCTCTGTTACTCAGACTCAGACTATTTCTTTTTTTTCAACCTTTCTATCATTCATCTCATTCTAAAAAGCCATTAACAATGAAATCTCAAAAAAGTTATTTGTAATTATAGGGCAACTTCAATAATTAGAATTTAACGCAAAATAAATATTCTCATCCTAATAAAATTGTTTTGTCTACGATTAAACTCTTAGATTTGTACATTGGTTTGGGTATCAGGTATCAAGATTTGGGGTGAATATTAAATTAACTTTAAAATTTGCCAAAAGGTCATAGTTTTTGTTTTTTCAATTGTAGGTAAATTAAATTATGATCATTTCAATAAGGAAGTTATGGGTTGGTGGTATTACGTTGTTTCCTTTTATTTTTATCAGCTCTCAATTAAGTGAACATCGGAGACCTGTTCTTATTAACCATGAAAAAATTCATATAAGACAACAGATTGAATTACTAGTGATACCTTTTTATTTATTTTATCTTCTTAATTATTTTTTCAATCTTATAAAATTCGGTGAGCACAACAAAGCATACAAGAATATTATCTTTGAAAAAGAAACATTTATAAAAGAAAGTGATCTTGATTATCTCAGCAAACGAAAATATTTTTCTTTCATAAATTTTTACAATCAAAAAGTTTGAATTGAAATATGCATTTCGTTTTTTATAACCATTCTTTGAAAAAATTATCTTACAACATTTGATTTATTTATTTTAAACTAATCTTTACATTTATTTATTTTTACAAAAGAATCAATATAAAATGGAAACGAAAGACAGCAATGGCACAATTCTTACCGATGGCGATTCAGTATTAATTATTAAAACGCTTAAAGTAAAAGGATCTTCGGATAATTTAGATAGAGGCACATTGGTTAAAAATATCCGCCTTACTGACAATACCGAAGAAGTAGAAGCCCGTGTAAACGGTAGCATTATCGTATTGAAAGCATGCTTTTTGAAAAAGAAAAATTAATATTTCATAAATAAAAAAATCAAAGTCTAATTCTCGATTCTTGACTCTTTACTCTAGTCTCAAAATTCATGATCCTTGATTCATGATACTTGATACCCGATACATGATACTAACTCTCCTATCTCCTAATTACCACCGCTCCCGTTGTCACCGAATTACTTTTGTGCCCGGCCCGGTCAACAATATAAAGTGTGTAGGTGACATTTTGCTGTGTGGAACTATCAGTTAACACCTGGCCTCCAATATTTATATTCAGATTCCCATCAATTGGAATAGAAGCACCTGAAGGAGC
>JANOVV010000059.1:0-33305 GCA_031417555.1 Bacteroidota bacterium | reverse complement strand
CCGTGTTTAAAACTATTTTCGATAAATGATAATAAAATCAGTGGAGCGATCATTTGATTCTGATTATCGATATCAATTTTAAAATTAATATTTAAACGATCACCGTACCTTAATTTTTCAAGTTCAATATAATCATTTATGATTTTAATTTCATCAATAATTTTTATTTCAGACATTGAACCATCGTGAAGAATAAAACGCAGCAATTCACTCAATTTTAAAATTGAGTCTGAGGTTTGTGGAGAATTTTTTAATGATAATCCATAAATATTGTTTAGCGTATTGAACAGAAAGTGAGGATTAATTTGTGCTTTTAAAAAACTTAATTCTGTTTGTAATTTTTCATTTTCCAATTCTTTTTCACGCTGCATACTCTCAAATTTTAAAATAAATAATTTTATACTTAATAAAATTGCGGAAATAGAAAATATTTCAAACAAAGCCCACATAAAACGGCCTATATCCCAAGGTGTAAAAGGACGTTGTGGATAAAATACAGGTAATATAATTGCCCCCTGAAGAACACGAAAAATAAATCCTGCTATAAGTGCCAATAAAAAAAATATTATTATCAATTTTTTATACTTTCCGGTCAGAATGTATTTTGGCAATAAATAGTACAATAAGAAATAGGCGACTACAATTTTCAAAGGCAAAGTAATCGCTTCACTCATGAATGCACGGTAAAACTTATAATCAAATGAAGCGGTCACATAAGAACTCCAGAGATAATAAATTAACCAGAATAAAATATGAAACGGCAGCCGTTTTTTCATTTATCAAATTTACATTAATTAGTACTTTAAATCATTGATAATACATCAAAATCGGTTATCAACACATAAACGACAATAATCAAAGGACGAATGACGAAAATATTACGATTAGCATCGTCTGTCATTAAATAATAAATAAACATATACATTATTTCCATAAGAATTTTATTACTATTACAATTACAAATCAATAATAAAATGAAAAAAAATATCTACTTGCTTTTTATCGCAACCACTTTAATTACAGTTGAAAATTTTGCTGCAATTATAAATGTGCCAAATAATTATCCGACTATTCAGACAGCCATTGTGGCATCGGGTAATGGCGATACCGTTTTAGTTGAACCGGGCACTTATTTTGAGAATATTAATTTCCGAGGAAAAAAAATAGTTCTTACCAGTAGGTTTTATTTAATTCAGGATACAGGTTTTATCTGCTCAACTATTATCAATGGCAGCCAAGCGGCAGATCCCGATACAGGCAGTTGTATAATTTTAAATTCAAATGAAGATTCAACAACCATCATTCAGGGTTTTACAATTACAGGAGGTAAGGGAACTAAATGGCTGGATATACATGGAGCCGGTACTTATCGTGAAGGCGGAGGAATACTCACAGAATTTTCATCACCGGTTATCCGATGGAATCATATTGTAGATAATATTGTAACAAATGCAGTTGGAGTTTCATCAACAGGTGGCGGAGGGATTCGTAGTGGCGATGGTAGTCCTCATATTTATAATAATGTAATTGCATATAACCAGGCACGCTATGGCGGTGGAATAGTTATTAATTATTGCAACAATGCTGAAATTAAAAATAATATTATTGTCCAGAATTCAGGAGGACAATCGTTCGGTGGTGGTGGCTTATGGGCTACAGGCGTTAATACGTCCACTGTTTTAACTGTTGAGAACAATACAATAGCGAACAATCATGTTAGCGGTACCGGTTCTTATGGAGGTCAGGGAGGAGGAATATTTGTATTTTCAATTACTCTAAATACAAAGAATAATATCATTTGGGGGAATACACAAAATACCGGCAATTCTATTACAAAATATTTTGGTGGTGTTGTTAATGCGAATTATTCGGATATAGATTTTTTCTATAACGGAACCGACAATATAAACACGGATCCGTTATTTGCAGATACTACACTATTTCTACTTTCCTCCAATTCACCTTGTATCGATTCGGGGGATTCTTCCACTTGGTTTAATGACATTACAAATACGCCAAACATTGCAGAATTTCCTTCTCAAGGATCTGAAAGAAACGATATGGGAGCTTATGGCGGGCCATTAGCGAGAATATACCCAAACTGTAATTTAAACTCAACGAGTATTTCTGAAATTAACAGTTCGAATTTTTCTTCAATATCTCCCAATCCATCAACCGGAATTTTTACTATCCATTCATCTATAACACAATCATTGCAAATAGAAATATTTTCAGTTTTAGGTGAAATCATTTTGAATCAAAAAACAGAAAGCAACAAGGCGATTGCATTGAATGAATTACCGAATGGGTTCTATTATATAAGAATTACTTCTGATAAAAATAAATCTGTAATTAAAAATATTATAATAAATAAATAATTCTTATAAAAATGAAAATAAAATATCTACTTCTGACAGTATTAGTATTCTCCACAAACACAAATTTATTCAGTCAAATATTCACCAAAATTACAGATCCGGTGAACCCAATAATAACTGAACAGCTCGGAAGCGGAGGCGGAAGTTGGGTAGATATTAATAATGATAATTTACTTGATTTATTTGTCCCTAATGGAAATTTGAATAGTCAAAACAATTCCCTCTTTTTAAATACCGGAAATGGAAATTTTATAAAAGTATCCACAGGAAATATGGTAGAAGATGGTGGCTCATCAATAGGAAGCACCTGGGGTGATTTTAATAATGATGGATTTATAGATTGCTTCGTGACTAACAGAAATAATTTTGGAAACTTTCTTTACATGGGAAATGGTGACACTTCTTTCACAAAAATACTAACCGGAAGTATTGTTACAGATATTGCTAATTCTAACAGCAGTTCCTGGGTTGATGCAGATAATGACGGGCTGTTAGATTTATATGTTGTTAATTTTTTCAGCAGCGATTTATTTTATAAAGGAGGTGGATTACCTAACCATACTTTCACTTCTCAGGCGCCGATAAATTCAGGCAGTGGTTATTCTATTCCCGGTGCATGGTCAGATTACAACAATGATTTACTTCCTGATTTGTTCATTGGAAATGCAGGGAATCAAAATGATTTTCTATACACTAACAATGGAAGTTTAGCATTTACAGAAACTATAATCAATGATGCAAATACTACTCTCGGAGCAAGTTGGGCTGATTATGACAATGATGGAGACCTTGATTTATTTGCCGGAAATTATTTAAATAATGCAAATATACTTTACCAAAATTCTGGAGCGCCGTCTTTTACGTTAACTCCGGTATCTGGCAGTTCCGTTTCAACAATTGGAAATACTGTTGGAAGTGCATGGGGTGATGTAGATAATGATGGAGACCTTGATTTATTTATTGCTGATGATGGTGGCAATAACAATCTATTTCTTAATGATGGATTTCCAAATTATACATTTACAGCTGCAGCTATGGAATCTGCAGTTTCTGACGGCGGGAATTCATTTGGTTGCGTTTTAGGAGATTATAATAACGACGGTCAGCTTGACCTTTTTGTTGCGAATCAAATGAATCAGGAAAATTTTCTTTACCAAAACAATGGAAATTCGAACCATTGGGTTACAATAAAATGCCAGGGAATTACGTCGAACCGAAGTGGTATCGGAGCCAAAGTTTTTTTAAAAGCTGTCATCAATGGAAACCCAACCTGGCAAATGCAAGAAGTCGTTGGACAAACCGGTTATAATTCTCAAAACCTTTGGTTACATTTCGGTCTCGGACAATCAACGATAATAGATTCTATTATTGTAAAGTGGCCATCCGGGCAGATTGATAATTGTGTAAACATTGCTGCGGATACAATTTATGAAGCCGTTGAAGGATTATGTTTAGAAACCGGAATCCGTGATTTTGAAAATAATTTAAAAGTGACGTTTTCTATTTCTCCAAATCCTTTCAGCCAAGAAACAAAAATTGAATATCGTCTGCCTAAAAATGAAAATATAAAAATTTGTATTTATAATTTACTGGGTGAAAATGTAAAAACAATTCTCAATGAAAAACAACAAAAGGGATTTCATGAGATTAATATAACTTCAACAGAATTAAATTCCGGTTTATACTTTTTCGAAATACAAACAGAAAATTTTAAAGCAATTAAAAAAATAATTTTAGAAAAGTAATTTAACTTTGAAATATTAAAAAAGGGAAATAAAAACTTATTTCCCTTTTTTTATGTCTTATACAAAAATAACTTTGTAAAAGCATTTCAAAATAAATTACTTTTTGCCTTTCTCACACATCAGAAAAATACTTGAACATAAATCAGGATAAATTTGTCCTAATTGAAAACAACCTTCGAGATACTCTTTTGAGATTATGTCAGTATTTAAAAGTCTATCCCATTGAAAATTAGCTAAGGCCTTAAAAAATATCCCAGAACGATGGACAACATTGAGTCCGGCCGCTTTGGCATCTCTCTCTAAGGTATCCAATGAGTAAGTAATTCGATGACCGTGTTCCTTTTCTGCCGGAGTAATGGCAGAATTATGAGTGATTAATCCCATCTTCACTGCAATTTGCCTGGACGGTGCATTTGCATTTGGACAAACCAAAAAGAATCTTCCATTATCGGAAAGCCATTCGTTATTAATTCTTCTCATTACAGCAATGGGATCTTCGAGGTGCTCAAGTACATGTGTCAATATAATATTATCATATTTTAAAGGTAAACTAACAGTTTCAAAAAGCGCATTTACAAATTTTATTTTACTTCCAAATTCTGCGTTAGCAATTTTAATTGCTTCATCAGAAGCTTCAACACATGTTATGTCCTTAAAAAAAGGAATTATTCTCCTTGTGAAATCACCTTTGAAACTTCCTAATTCCAAAGCATTTCCTTCTCTGAAAAATGGAAGGAATGATTTAATCATAAATGGGTGCATAACATCGAAGTCGAAGTTATAAGCATACTTATGATCTGAAGTATCTTTAAGTTCCCGGTTAAAATCTCTTTTTGAATTCATTATTTTTAATTTATAAAATAATTGTTTTCTTATTTATTTAATATCAATCCCATAAATGTAATAGAATCTTCTTCTTTGTTTTTTACAAATCCATATTTTAAATACAGATTTAATGCATCGGCGTTTTTTGAAGAAACCTCCAAATTAATTTCCTTAAAATTATGACTTTTTGAATAAATAATACACATTTTCATCAATTCATTAGCAATACCTTTTCCCATATATGATTTAATGGTACTTACATTAGTTATAAATCCTGATTTATTTTCAGTGTCGTTCAGATAAGCTGCAATTAATCCAACCAGAATTTTTTCATTCCATGCTTCAAAAGTTATTGCATTCTCAAATATTTTCTTTGAATAATTCATAATATTTACTTTCTCTTCCAAAGGTGGAATAAAATTCTCATTACATTCTTTCAAATGCGAATATATTTCCTCCGTTAATGCAGTCTTTGTTTTATAATTTATGTTAATCATTCATCTACTTTTTTCGTTACCTGTTATTTTACGCGTTTTTAATTAATCTTCTAAAACAGCCAGTCCAAAACCAAATCTGCCGAATTCATTTCCATTATATAACAGATAAATTTTATCATTACAAGAGAATACATGAGGATAGCATAACATTTCTGAGTCCCAGTCGATTTCTGAGACATCAATAGCACATTTTTCATCGTCTCTTTTCCAATTTCTAAGATCGCTTGAATATGCATAACCGATGCGATATCCCCTATTGCTAATTTTTCTGAAACCGGTAGCCTGCCGATAGCAAAAAAACATATGGTATAAATTCTTATAATATACTACCGTTGGTAAAGCCTGGCATTCATCAGCATTAAGTTTATCGGAAATAATTTGTTTGCCTTCTCTTTCCCAATCAATACCATTGTTTGATTTTGCATAAGCAATTTTATAAACACGTGCAGGTGACTCATCCGTTTGATGCGACCATTTGGTACCGTAGATGTACCACATATGAAATTCATTATTATATTTCTGTACAAAAGCATCACCGACTAAAAAGGGTTCATGCAGTGAAGAACTCATTATAGGTCCACTTCCCATTCGTTGAAATGTTAGTCCATTATCATTGCTAATTACATAACCGATAGAAGTTTCAACGGATACAGACACTCTTCTGCTCCATCCGCAGGTATAGGCAATAATTTGATTCCCTGTTTTAAGAGGATTAATTGGGAAAATTCCATGCTCATCAAAACAACCTAAATCTCCTAATGGTATTACCGTTTGATCTGAAATTTTTATTGTTTTCCTGAAATCTTTTTCCATATCAACAAAAGAGATATGACTTAAATATTTCCCTGTTGCTTCTTTTTCTCTGGTAGAAAAATATATTCTTACAAAATTATCAAAAACAATTGCCTGTGGTGATTGAGCAAATTCAACACAATTATTTGTCAGCTTATGTTCAATCGGATTAAAAATCCTTCCCAGCTTTTTCCACTTCATCTGTTTAGTATATTTTTCAGGCTTCTAATTTAGCGATGCCAAAACCATATCTGCCAACCTGATTACCCAAGTATAACATATAAATATTCTTGTCAAGTTCAAATACATGGGGGTAACTAATCATTTCTGAATCCCAACCACTTTCGGAAATATCGATGCCTGCTTTTGAATCATCTCTTTTCCAGTTAATCAAATCGTCAGAAGATGCATAGCCGATTCGGTAGCCGTTATTTTTTCCGCGATAATTAGAACTATAGCGGTAGCAAAAATACATATGATATTTTCCTTCATAGATAAAAACATCAGGGCTTGCCTGGGCTTCATTTTCTTCTACTTTGCTTTCGATTAGATCTTTGTTAATTTTTGTCCAATTTAATCCATCTTCAGAAACCGCCATACGTATTTTATAAACGGGTTCAGGTTTACCATTATCTAAAATCCATTTACTTCCGGCAATATACCATAAGTACCATTTATTATTGAATCTTCTGATTTTGGGGCCGCTTAAAATGAATGGTTCGCCGGAAGAATATGATAATACAGGACCTGGTCCGAGTTTTTTAAAAGTTTGTCCATCGTCGTCGCTTTTAGCAATACCGATAGCCACATTAAAAGGAACAGATTCACATCTTGTCCATCCGCCATAATAAACAAACAAATCATTCCCGTTGCGAATTACAGAAGAAGGATAGGTACCAAATTCATCAAACGTTCCTAACTCTCCTAATTTTAAAATGGGTTCTTTACTAATATTGACACGTTCGAATAAATTTTCGCGATTTAAATCGATGAAAGCCGAGTAGCTTACATATTGCCCATTACTATCCGCCGCAGGTCTGCAGGAAAAATAAACCCGAATAAATTCTTCATAAATTAAAACAGAAGGAGCTTGTGCAAATTCTTTCAACCAAGAAATGTTTTCAACTTCCTGCGGATTAAATACTCTTCCTAATTTTTTCCATTTAAACATAATACAACTCTATAATAAGGTATAATATGATTCCAAATATTTTTTTATTTCTTCTTTCGAATTAAACATCATAACATCAATAATCGATAACCAGGGAACGAATGTATTTTCGAATTGTTTATATGTAAAATTGTTTGATTTCAAAAAACTTAAATTGATTCCTTCATTTTTAAATTCCTCTTTACTATAAAGTTCAATTCCACCAATTGAGTTGATATAATTTCCTGCTTTTCTATTTTTCACTATTTCAATTACTTTTTTTTGCCCCTTCAATGAATGGTCCATTTGAATTGTCGATGATATTATCAGTGGAGTTTTAATTTCCAAATATTCTTTAACAATATTCAGTGAATTCAAAATAAAATTAAACAAGTTGTGTTCCTCAAACAAAATACATTTTTCTACGACATCAGAAACAATTTTAAAATTGGGTGACTTTCTGTATGATTCGAATATTTTATTCAATGTTTTTTTTCTTTCCTGTATCCATGAATCTGCAAGATTTCTTTCACGTATATCCAGGAAATCAGAATCGTTTTTTAATGGCAAAGTAATATATGAATCCGAGCCATTAACTAAAATCCTGTTTCTATTTATCCATCCTTTTTTTGTAAATTGAATATTATCGTAAACAACAAATTCATCAACGGCAGACATAAGCTGAAAATAACCGATATAAGGAAAGAAATAGGGCTGCATAATTGCAACTTTCATATCACAAAGGCTTCTTTAATGAATGAACAAATTTCAAAAATCTCATTATTAGATAATTGCTGATAAAAAGGAAGGCATAAAATGCGTTTGGAAATATCTTCTGAAACCGGACAATGTTCGGCAGATTTCAAATAAGGCAAATTATTTAATGAAGGGAAAAAATATCTGCGTGTATTGATTTTATTTTTCTCAAGGTGTTTTTTTATTTTCAACAATTCGTCTTCGTTTCTGAATAAAACTGGAAAGTAAGAATAATTATATTTCAGGTTTTTATTTATTTCGGGGAATTTTAATGGAACAGAGGCAAGTTCAGATTTATATAATTCTGTAATGTTTTTTCGTTGCAGAATAAATTCATCGACTTTGGGTAAATTGCAAAGACCCATTGCTGCATGAAATTCTGAATTTTTGCCATTTATTCCAACTGAAAAATATTCATCACCGATGTGACCGAATGAACGATAGAGGTAAAGTTTTTTGATTAATTCTTTATCCTTGGTAATTATTGCGCCGCCTTCAACCGTATGAAACAATTTTGTTGCATGAAAGCTTATGGTTGATACGTCGCCAAAATTAAATATTGACTCATTGCCGACTTTAACCCCAAAGGCATGAGCGCCGTCATAAATTATTTTGAGTTTATATTTATTTGCTATCTCTTCAATTCTGAGAATATCGCAGGCGTGTCCGAAAACATGAGTAGCGAGAATGGCGCTTGTATCAGGAGTAATCAGTTTTTCGATTTTATCCGGATCAATACATAAATTATTTTTATCGATATCGGCAAATACAGGTGTACAATTTTCCCATATAACAGATGTAGTTGTTGCAACGTATGAAAAAGGAGTAGTAATAATTTCACCCTTCAATTCGAGGGCTTTAATTGCTAATTGAATAGCTATTGTACCATTCGAAACGAAAAGTAAATTTTCAACACCGAGATAATCCTTTAATTGTTTTTCCAATTCGACAACCAGCGGGCCTTGATTTGTAAGCCATGAATTTTCCCATATACCGGAAAGATATTTTAGGTATTCTTCAATTGGTGGCAAATAAGATTTGGTTACATTTATCATTAATTCTTTTTAAGTCGGTAGTAATTTAATCCGGTGTTTAGAAAATACAATGGATCAACATTTCCTATTTTTTCAAAATAATAATCCTGATTATAAAGATAATGATAATATCCTCTTAGAAAATTATTATACTCTTCAGAAGAAACAAATACAACATTATCCATTGTGCTGATTTTTTTAAATAATTCCGCATGATCGGAAGTGCCAAATTTATCGATGAGCTGGTCTGTTGTTTCAGGAGCTAAAGAAAGTTCAATGGCAAGGTAAACATAACAATTTCCATTTTTATAATTAATTTCTTTAATTGGATCAGTTGCTTTATGTGCTTCCCATATCCGCAAAATAGTTGGAATGAAAATCGTATTTTGAAAATCATTCATGCCATTAAATATTTTTTGATTTATTCTACCATATTTTTCATAAGCATTTATGTTATACATATTAGCTTTTGAATATTGCGGCCAAGCAACAAATACTGAGAGAATTATAATGAAGATCAAATAATAATGACTGATAATTTTAAAACGCAATGTAGAAATTATAAAAACTAAATTAGTGATTGTTAAAACGACCAACAAGGGGTTAAATATTCTTGCTGGAAGTTTCATATAATAGCTCATACCGAGAATTATTGAAATAAATAATAATTGAATAGAAATGTATTTTAAAAAAATAAATAAGTTTTGCTTTCCGGTTATAAAAAACCAAATAACGATTATAAGTAATAAGGAAATATTTAAATTGCGTGCTATCGAATTATCTGTATTTAAACCCTGATAAAATACATCTAATTCAACTTTCATTTTTTTTGAATTGCCGCTGGCAATTAAAGGTGAATTACCTGTAAGCTTTTTTATGTATTCTTTTGAAATCACTTTATCATCATTACAATACCTTGCATTGACTAATGCATTATAGGATAATGTATCAATAATACTTGTTGGAATATATTGTGAAGTATTACGAAAATCAATTAACTGTCTTATGAGTTCGGTTTTTTCCAAAAAGTCTTTGTTTCGTTCATTATTTTTTTGTGAATACACATCAACTACTTTTACGACCAATATGAACACAAAAACAGGTAAAATATATTTCAATAAAAATGGAACTATGTTTTTAAAAATAGAGATGATCAATAAAACTGAAGTCAATCCAAAAATAAAACCAAGATAACCACCATCAAGTCTGGTAACATGAGCAAGTATGTAGGATATAGCAGGAAAAATTAATACCCATTTATGCTTTCTTAAAATATCGTTGTTTAAATAAAATACTCCCAGAAGTAAAATAAAAGAGAATGTCCCGATTATTGCCGGCCTTGTAAAATTAATCCAATATATATTCTGAAAATAAATAAGAAAATAAAAAGCAATAAAGATAATAAGAGTAAAAATTAAATGCATTCTTCGACGACCCACCAGGTATAAGCAAATAAATATATTAAACAGAGATCCCCATAATATTAAAAACATTGAATACCCATACCATCCGGTATTTGGATAGTTTTTATAGAGCCAAATATATAAATCAGAAGTGAATTTGTAAACAGAAACGAAATTATTATACGGAACCGGAGAAGCAAATCCCTTCATCGCCATAATATACCTTGGATCATCGTTCATTTCAAAATATGATCCAAAATACTTATAGGTAAACACTATCAACAATAATGATGAAAGAAATCCAATTAAAGTTATTATACTAAAATTAATTTCTTTTTTTAAATCGCTACTGAGTTTTGAATTTTCCTTTGAATTAAAGTTTGATTTTACTTCGCCCTTACCTTTATTGTCAATTATTTTTTTAGTACCCTGTGCCATAAAATGAATACTTAATTTTCGCTATTTGCAACTAATAATACTCCAACTAAAATTATTACTAAGCCGGTAATTTTAACAAAACTAATATTTTCATTAAAAAAATATCTGCCAACCATTACAGTGAAAATAAAATTTATTGTTGTAAAAATAGGTGTAACTAAAGAAAGTGAACCAAACGATAATGCTTTAAACATAATAAGGGCTGCAATAAATACAAAAATAAGCGCAAGGATTACTTTAACCTGGAATAAAAAAGGTAAATAATCTTTTACCGTATTTATCGGACTTTGATTAAGCACAAACTTAATCAATCCGGTTCCGGCAATTTGAAAACAACAAGAAAGCAAACACAATAATACAATATTTGTTAATTTCATCAGGCCTTAAAAATATCTTTAATAATGTAATTGGGTTTATATTTTACTTCATCATAAATTCTCCATATATATTCACCAATTATCCCAAGCATAATCATTAGCATGCCGCCGACAATTAATAATATCATCATGATGGGCGCCCATCCCTGAAATGGTGTTTTGTGAAAATAGTATGCAAATAAAATTGTCAATGAATAAATAAACCCTGTAGTCGCTGTCAGGAAACCCATAAAAGACATTAGCCTGATCGGAAAATAACTGACATTCAAAAAGGCTGTCATAAAATTTCCAAAGCGTTTCACAAAATTATATGCAGACTTACCGTGTTCTCTTTTCTGACGAATGTAAGGCAGATATTTAATTGTGAATCCGATCCAAAGAATATCTCCCTGGTAAAATCTATTTTTTTCGGTGATTGAATTTATCGCATCCATAGCTTTCCTGTCGAGCAAAGCATAATCGAAACCACCCGGTGGTAGATTAGGGAGCGAATACCTGAAAAGTTTATACGCTAACTTAGATGTCAAAGCAGAAGAAACTTCATCATCCCTAGATTCGCGGTAATTAATAACTATTTCATTTTTGTTCTCCCATTCATGGAGCATTTTTTCTATTTGTTCGGGAGGATCCTGAAGATCAGCTGATATATTTATCACTGCATCACCCGTTGCATATTTCCATCCGGCCAATATGCCGGCCATTTGCCCAAAGTTTCTTGAGAAATTTATTAAGACAACACTTGCATCACTTTCTTGTATCGTCTTTAATACTGAAAATGATTTGTCTTTGGAACCATCGTTTATAAATATGAGTTCATAGCTGAAAGAATTGTTGTATCCCTTAATGGTTGATACAAGCCGGTCATAAAGAATCTTAAGTGATCCTTCATTATTATAAACCGGAATTACGACTGATATTTTTTTCATTGTGCTTTGTTTCTTTCAAAGACAAATATTTTATATTTTGAAGTAGGAGGATTTTTAGCCATGTCTAATTCGGGTTCCCAAATATAATTGGTTGTATTTCCTAACATGTCTGCATAACCAATGAGCCTGTAATTTGCAGCAGAAAATTTATCAAACCAGGGGAAGATAAGATTTTTCGACTTAGAACTCGCCATCCATGAAATTGGGTGAGAAAAAAATACGAGGTATTTGGGAGCGGCTTTTTCTACATCACCGATAAATTCTTTTTGCCAATCCTCGCTTTGAGCAACAGGGAATTCCAATAATGCACCGGAACCGGCAAATCGTGATGGCGATTTTTTATTTGTGTAAACATACATCTGTATCTCCGTACCAAAAACAGCCAGCTTATCCTCCGGTTTCATTAATGTATTTAATTTATCGGCAATAACCATTGATTCAGGAAAAGGATTTATACCGTAAACCTCACGTAAAATCTGAGTTTGATTAGGATTAAAATAATATTTACTTTTTCCGGAAAGATTTGTTAGAACAGGAAGTATGATAAGAATCAGAGGCAATACAGCAGTACCTCTCTTTAATTTAAATTTATTTTTTAATATGTCCTGAACAGAAAAAATAAATACAGCCGCACAAAGGCTTACAGCAGGTATCCATTGCAAAAAATAATGTCCGTAATAATGGTATCCGGGAACAATGGTTAAAAAGCCGGCAATATTAACTCCGGCAATCAATAGTTTTTTCCAAACAGATAAATTTGTAAAAAATACAGTTGCCGTTCCAAAGAAAGAAATTATCCAGAAAAATTTATAGTCTTTATATATCGAAGTGAATGAATAATTTAAATATTCCAATCCATTATTAAAAGTAATCAATGAAGTATACTGGTTCCTTATATCGAAAAACCATAACTTAAAATCTGCCCAAGCACCGTTTTTATAAATTAACAATAAATCAATAACGAGAGGAATCAAAACGGCTAAACAAAACACAAATATGTTCAGTATTAGTTTATTTAATTTTGTTTTGTCGACAAATATATTTTTATAAAGCAACAATGCTCCGCCTAAGATTCCATAGAAAAAAGAAGTTTGTTTAACCTGAAATGCAAATGAAAAGAGAACACCGGCTAAAATCAATTGCCATATTTTTTTTGTTTCTAAAAAAAATACTAAACTTAAAAATGCACCAATGATTAAAAACGCAACAATATGTTCTGATTGAATTGTAAATCCTGAAGCAGTAGCAGTCATTGACAACAAAGCAAAAAATGCAGCTGCAGCGAGTCCTGCCAGATTGTTAGTCAGCTTTCGAGTAAGGAAATACAGCATTATGGTACTTCCTAAATTCAAAATCAAAAAAGCCATGTGTAATGCTTTTACCGAATAACCGAATATTCCAACTATTATTGCATAAGCATAAAAAACACCATCGAGGCGCTGTGATCCAATATCTTTATAGGTAGTTGCGCCATCTAAAATTATTTTACCGGAATAGGCATAGGAACCTTCATCTCTTTCAAAAGGAATAGTTAGAAAATTTTTTCTGATAATATAAATGAGCACTAAAACAATTCCTAAACCAATGTAATAGTAAAGAGCGTTTTCTTTTGTACTAATCTTTTTATCCGCTTTAGGAAGGCGCTCTTTTGGAGAAATATTTTTATCCTGAAAATTACTCTTTTGCTTATGTGATGAATTGAATTTTTTTGAGCTCATTTTAAAAATAAATAATAAATTTTCTTCCTTCTAAGTTATCAGCAAAGAAAAGAAAAAAAGTGAAGAATAAGACCTTTTCTGCCTCAAAATGATCCCGTTAATTTAGTTTATTGCCGTCTGTTTAATAGAGACTCAGCTAATTTTTATTAACTTTCTCGCCTTCCCATCCGATTACATGATGAATAAGAAACAAGGCATTGTAAAACCGAAGTCGATCTTAAATAAAAAGGATTCCGGGATCTCTAAAAAGAATGGAGAAGCCCGGTACTTTTATCTTTTAGCGATCCTGTTAATCACCTTTTTTGCTTACTTGCCTGTCCTTCATAATGGATTCGTAAACTGGGACGATGATCAATATATACAGGAAAACTTACTTATTCGTTCCATAAATCTGAAAGAAATTTTTTCATCATATTTTATGGGTAATTATCATCCATTTACCCTCTTAATTCTGACTTTTGAATTCAAGTTATTCGGAATGAGCCCGGCAGGTTATCATATGGTAAATCTATTATTACATATGATGAATATAATACTCGTTTATTATTCAGTTTTATTATTGAGTGAAAAACAGGTTGTAGCATTAGTTGCCTCCTTATTATTCGCTCTTCATCCTATTCATGTTGAATCGGTTGCCTGGGCATCGGAACTAAAAGATCTCCTCTATACTTTTTTCTTTCTTCTCTCATTCATTTATTACCTGAAGTTTATAAAAACTGATAAAAAAATATTTTATGTTCTTTCACTTTTTTTATTTCTACCTGCATTATTATCGAAAGCGATGGCTGCTTCGCTCCCACTCCTATTTGTAATCACCGATTATTTTAAAGGAAGAAAAATAAATCTAAAAAACACAATTGAAAAAATACCGTTTTTCGTACTAGCTTTAATTTTTGGTTTAGTCGCCATATCCGCTCAAAAATCGTCCGGTTCGATTACTGATGAAACGGCCTTTACATTTTCACAACAAATCATTTTTGCATGTTATGGTTATGTAAATTATTTTATAAAAATGATTCTCCCGATTAATCTGTCTGCATTTTATCCATATCCGATTAAAAGCGTTTCAGAATTACCGGCCATCTATTTTATTTACCCTCTGCTTGTTCTTGCGTTTATGATTTTCATTTTTTACACTCTTCGTTTCAATAAGAAAATACTATTTTCCATTGGTTTTTTTACGGCTACTATTTTACTTGTCTTACAGTTGATTCCGGTTGGAGGTGCTATTATCGCTGACCGCTATACTTACATCCCATCCATTGGCTTGTTTTATCTTGCCGGTGAAGGAATTTATCTCTTATGGTCTAAAAAATACAAGTTTATTACTATTTCACTTGTATGTGTTTTTACTATTTTTTATTCCGTGAAAACATATGCCCGTTGCGAAGTATGGAAAAACGGCATCACTTTGTGGACTAATGTTATTCAGCAATATCAGAATGTTACACTAGCATACAACAGCCGTGCAGTTCTTTTCGACAGTGAAAATAAATTAGATGAAGCTTTTTCCGATTACAGTAAATCCATTGAATTAAATCCTACCTACGATAAAGCCTACAATAACAGGGGAAATCTTTTAATGAAACAAAATAAGTTTGATCAGGCTTTGGTTGATTATAATAAATGCATAGAACTCGTTCCGAATTTTTCGGGTGCATATAAAAACAGAGGCAATCTGTATATGAATACAAATAAACCGGAACTCGCTTATCAGGATTATACAAAAGCACTTCAATTAGATCCCAAAGAAACTGAAGTGTATTTTTACAGAGGAAATCTTCTTCAGAATTTAAAGAGGAATGATGAAGCTTTAAGTGATTATGCAAATGTCATTGCATTAAAACCTAACGATTACCAGGTATATTTCAGCCGCGGGCTTTTATTTATGAATATTGAAAAAAATAAAGAAGCCTATGAAGATTTCAGCAAAGCTATTAGTTTATATCCATCCTTCGTTGAAGCCTATTTGAACAGGGGAAATGTTTTGCAAAATGAAAATAAATTTGATGAAGCATTAAGTGATTATAATGCAGCCGCCAAATTACAACCTGAAAATCCGAAAATATATTACAACAGGGGAAATTTATTGGGGAATAAAAAAAGATATGATGAAGCCATCAATGATTTTTCGACGGCCATTAAATTAAAAAACGATTACGCTTTGGCTTATTTCGGGAGAGGAATTTCAGAGTGTAATTCGGGGAAAAAAGATGCAGGCTGTAATGATTTACAAAATGCCATTAAACTAGGATTTCCACCAGCTCTGGATGCTTTTAAAAATTTATGTAAATGAAAAAGAAAAAAGAAAATAATCAAACCAGGAAATCAATAAGTAAGGTTCCTTTACTTACAAAGGGAGAGATTGTTTTTACTCTCATAATCATTTTATTATTCACCTTCATTGCCTATTCACCTGCTCTTAAAGCAGGATTTGTGAATTGGGATGATCAGCAATACGTTTATGAAAATCAGCTGATAACAAGTTTTGCTCATTTAAAAGAACTTCTTTTCACACCGGTACAGGGAAACATTCATCCACTTACTATGTTGAGTCTTGCTATTAACTATTCTATTTCCGGACAAAATGCGTGGTCATATCATTTGTTCAATATCATTTTTCATCTTGCCAATACCATTCTTGTATTTTTGCTGGCAAGAAGACTCAGTAAAGAAAATGCAATTTTATACGTTACAACGGCCGTCTTATTTGCTTTGCATCCCATGCATGTGGAATCAGTGGCCTGGGTTAGTGAAAGGAAAGATGTTTTGTATTCTTTTTTCTTTCTACTCGGATTATTAAGTTATTTAAAATACATTGATAAAAATTCACGATCCTCTTATGTCTTAAGTTTATTTTGGCTTATCCTTTCATTAGCCTCAAAGCCAGCCGCTGTAATTTTTCCGGTAGTATTATTTACTGTTGATATTTTACGTCAAAGGAAATTTACCTTTAAATTAATTGCCGAAAAAATTCCGTTTTTTGTTTTTGCAGCAGTGTTGGGATTTCTGACACTTCACTATCAATCAGCCGTAGGAACAACAGAAGGACAAAATTATTTTGGAATAAACGATCGTTTCTTTTTTGGCTTTTACGGTTTCTTTATGTACATAGTTAAATTAATTGCTCCTTTCAACCTGGTTCCCTTTTATCCATTTCCAACAGTAGGAAAAGCTCTGCCTATTCTATATTATCTTTCGCCTGTTTTTTTTATTACTATCGGCATAGTCTGTTTAAAAACAATAAAAAAATTTCCGGTATTTACTTTTGGATTTAGTTTTTATTTTGTTAATCTGATGCTTGTCTTACAATTTTTCATTGTTGGAAGTGCAATAATTGCAGATAGATATACTTATATTCCATACATAGGAATTTTTTACATCCTTGGTTGGATGATTGACCGATGGCAAAAACAATCGTTTAAAAAAGCAATGATTTACATTACTGTTATCGGTTTATTCTTAACAGGCATGACATACAACCAGGCTTCCACATGGAAAAGCAGTACGACTTTGTGGGATCATGCGATTAAAGTTCATCCTACATTCAGGGCATATAATAGCAGAGGTTCTGTTTATCGCAACGAAGGCTTTCCTGAGAAAGCAATTAACTGTTACAATGAAGCGCTTAAATTAAATAAAACAGATCCTGAAATTTATACTAACAGAGGGAATGCTTATTCTGAAATAAAAAAATATGCGGAAGCGCTCAATGATTATAATTCCGCACTGGCCATTAAACCGGATTATGTTGCAGCTTATGCAAACCGTGGATCTTTGTATGGCTCCACCGGTAAATTTGAATTGGCCATAAATGATCTGACGAAAGTAATACAGAAAGATCCGAATTACATATCTGCATACCCTAACAGGGCAACGGCGTATTTAGAATATGGAAAATACGACGAAGCGATTGCTGATTATACAAAATTTCTGGAATTCAAACCGAACGATGTTGACATATTGAATATGATTGCTGTTTGTTATCAGCATTTAAAAAAATATGATGAGTCAATTACAGTTTTTAATAAAATGATATCCATAAACCCCAAACCCATTTTTTATTTAAACCGCTCATACTCCTGGAAAGGGTTAAATAAAATAGATGAAGCACGGAAGGATGTACTAACAGCTAAACAGGGAGGCATTGATATACCGGCTGGGTATGTGCAATTTTTGGGGTTGTGATTTTTAATTTATGTTATTGGTTACATGGAAATGTAATCACTTTCATTAACCGCTCGGCGTTGTCAAACACAAGTATGGCAATTAATAATTAATATCGACTCATCATTGTGTGACTACGCCGTAATACGTACAACAATTTCATAAAATCCACAACTAATACAAATCATTTAAAGTTTGTCTTGGTCCTTTAAAGCGTAATCTGCTGTGTAGGATTTGTAATCACTAGTGTTCGAAACCTTCAAGTAAAAATAATTAACCCAAAATAGTCAATTATTAAACGCTGCGAAACGTTGCGCTTCGTCGCGTCTTTGCGTTTTATTTCTCCAAAGTCGGATTTTTAACGCAAAGACGCGATGACTCGCAAAGATTCGCAATGAAAAACTGAAGTAATATTTGAAAAAGCACTGAACATTACGAATAAGGATATTTATCTATGTAAAAAGACTGATATTTTCCCATCTTTCAATACCGAAAATTTTAATTATATTTCCAATCTATTTTCAAAAGCAAAATGAAAAACAAGAAAGAACAAAATAAGCACAACCGGTCGAATAAGAAACCGGCACCGACGTCATCGATTGATAAAAGATATTACATCGGACTTTTTATAATTGCATTAATCACATTCGTCGCTTACCTGCCAGCTTTGCAAAATGGTTTTGTGTGGGATGATGACGATTATATCAGGAACAATCCTTTGATTCGTTCGATTAATATCAAAGAAATATTTTCACAGTATGTCATGGGAAATTATCACCCATTAACTATCCTCGGCCATGCTTTTCAATTTCAGCTTTTTGAATTATCAGAAAAAGGATATCATGCAGTAAACATATTATTACATCTTTTAAATACTGCACTTGTATTTTATGCCGTTTTTCATTTGAGCGAAAAAACTATTGTTGCTTTGGTTGCAGCCGCTTTGTTTGGCGTTCACCCCATTCACGTCGAATCAGTAGCCTGGGCATCTGAGTTGAAAGATTTATTATACACTTTTTTCTTTTTGTGTTCTTACATATATTATTTAAAATACCAGAAAGACAAAAAAAGAAAGTTTTATTTCCTGTCTGTCTTTCTATTTCTTCTTTCACTCCTCTCCAAGGCCATGGCTGCTTCGCTTCCTGTCTTATTGTTATTAACGGATTACTTTAAAGGTTATAAAATAAATACGAAGTCGATTATTGAAAAGGCTCCTTACTTTATACTGGCACTAATCTTTGGACTAGTTGCTATTGCTGCACAGAAGACTTCAGGGGCAACTGATATTGCTCTTTATCCTATGCATCAGCGGATCGTTTTTGCCAGTTATGGTTTCATTACCTATTTGTTCAAACTTATACTTCCGTTGAACCTCTGCGCGTATTACGCTTATCCGATTAAAGAAGGGGGCGAAATACCTGCACAATATTATGGGTATCTTATTTTATTACTTGGTTTATTAGCATATACTTTTTACTCGTTAAGGCATTCAAAAAAAATATTTTTTGCTATTGGATTTTTTGCAGCTACTGTATTTCTCGTTTTGCAATTACTACCTGTCGGCGGGGCGATTATGGCTGATCGTTATAGTTACATTCCTTCCATAGGTATTTTTTACCTGGCCGGTGAGGGATTTTATTGGCTATGGAATAGGAAGAGTCTCCGGACAGTTGCTTTCATTATACTGGGTACTATGGTAATTTTCTATTCAGTAAAAACCAGTGCCCGATGCGGCATTTGGAAAAATGGTATGGTACTTTGGACTGATGTTATCAATCAATACCAGACTATTCCGCAAGCTTATATTAACAGAGGAATAATTTTCGCCAATGAAAAAAAATACGATGAATCTTTAAACGATTATAATAAAGCGATTCAGATAGAACCGAGATTTTCTAAAGCCTATAATAATAAGGGCGGTTTGATGAGGACGTTAAAAAGATATGATGAAGCGATTGCGAATTTCGACAAAGCCATCGAATTACAGCCTAAATATCCTATCGCTCTAAACAACCGTGGACTTATAAAAAATATTATTAAAAAATATGATGAAGCAATTTTGGATTACAATAAAGCGATAGAATATAAACCCAATTATCCTGAAGCGTTTAATAACAGGGGCGTGGCTTATAGAAATTCGGGGCGGTTCGAAGAGTCATTGCGGGATTTTAATAAGGCTATTGAATTACAACCTAATTATTCGAAAGCATATAATGAAAGAGGGGTTCTCATGGCTAATCAAAATAAATTTGATTTAGCAATGAACGATTATAACAGAGCCATTCAACTTCAACCTGATTATGGTAATGCTTATTATAACAGAGGTCTTTGCGAACTTTCTACCGGTAATAAAGTGAATGCGTGTAAGGATTTACAGGTTGCTGCGAGTGCAGGATTGCAGTATGCTGTTGATGAGTATAACAGGTCGTGTAAATAAAAAAATTGGCTTTTGCAGGGATAGATTTAAATATGTAGGCTTAGGATTTAATGTAGAGCCGGTTTTTAACCACAAAGAACACAAAGGTTGCACAAAGAATCACGGAGAAAAAGTTGTTAATATTATTTAATCATTCCTGAAGATAGGAGATTTAAATATTTTTAATCGTGCCATAAAATATAATAAGGAAGTTCTTAATACACCCATTCCATAGGTAGAGCTGCGCATAAAGTTTATTGAAGAAGATTCTGATTCGTACTTTGTAGGGCAGGTGATTTCTCCTATATCAAATCCGAAGTAAAAAACCTGAGCAAGGAGTTCATTATCGAAAACAAAATCGTCTGAGTTTTTCATGTAGGGGATTTTCTCTAAAACATCCTTCCTGTAGGCACGATAACCTGTATGATATTCCGACAACTTTTGATTCATCAGAACGTTTTGGGTGAATGTAAGGAAACGGTTAGCAATATATTTATACAATGGCATTCCGCCTTTTAAAGCACCTTTACCAAGAATTCGTGAACAAATTACTACCGGATACAAATCATTGGCAATAATACTTGCCATGGCAGTAATCAGCAGTGGCGTGTATTGATAATCCGGATGCAGCATGATTACAATATCTGCACCTAATTCTAATGCTTTATTGTAACAGCTTTTCTGATTTCCTCCATAACCTTTATTGCGATCGTGACGGATTATATGCTTGATACCGATAGAACGTGCCACTTCAACTGTATTGTCTTTGCTGGCATCGTCGACAATAACAACGTCATCAACAATGTCGAAAGGAATTTCATTGTATGTTTTTTTCAACGTTGCACCCGCATTGTAAGCCGGCAATACAACTACAATTTTTTTATTGTTTAGCATTCTTAACTTTATTGATCGTTACTATTATTCAGGTATATCTATAAAGAGTTATAAATAATTCATGTGCAACATACACAATAATTTATTGCTGATAAATTAATTTCTCGCTTTTGTTTTCAATGGTGCTTATTATGGATTAAAAACAAAGTTATAAAATTGAAAATATTCAAAAAGATTAAATATTTCTATTTTTATTTTAATCATGTTATAACCGTCTCTAAATCAAGTCACCATTATTTTTAAAAAAAGTTTGAGATTTTTTTAAGATGCAGCTTTATTTTTATCTATAAAAAAGAAAGTTGATTCTATTACATTTTTTAAAATTGAATGAGAAAACCAGCCGAATACCTCTTTTTCTTACAGTTTGTTTAAAAAATTATTTATCAGAATAAATAAATTTCTAAATGCTTTCATGTAGAAATTTAAATTATTTCAGATATAAATGAGTGAATTAAAATCTCAAAACCGGAAACATAAAAAGGGGATCGAATGTAACATTCGATCCCCTTATAAAATTAGTTGTGGTAATAATAATCCACTATTTTATCACAACCATCATACAAATAAAAATATTATAACTGTTCATTTATGGTGCCGATATACCTATTCCATTTTGACTATTTGGATCATATATTAAGAAATCTGAACCGTCTACAGCTCCATCACCATTCAAGTCTCCAAGCTGATAACCGCCAACCGCATCTTGTATTAAAGGATCGAGCAATAAGAAATCGGAGCCGTCTATACTTCCATCTTGATTTAAATCACCCGAATAAATTGCCCAGCCTAAGTTATCAAAGGTCTGTACCATATTACTTCCATAAGCCTGAGCTGCACCTGTAATGAAACTATAGGTCATTCCCGAGCTAAATGTAACCGGCGCAGCACTCCAGGTTTCTACAGTATTGCGATGATTAACTTTAATGTAGTATTGATTTCCGGAAACTACAGCAGAACCAAATGTAACAGAAACTCCTCCATTTGTTTTTAGAATTACCGGCTGACGATCAATTTCTGCATGCGGTGGTAACGGACTCATTGCGCTTACGAATATACTATCAGCATCCAATGGATCAGAAGAAACTCCTGTGACATGCAAGCATCCACCGGAACCGAAATTATCCATTAGTCCGTTTCCGGTATAGAAACCTTCTATCCATACATCCACATGAGCGATAACATTACAATCCGAAATCAATGGCGGAGGTAAATAAACTCTGCAACAAATAACATCGCCACATGAATTCGTAATACAAACGGTATAGAATCCGGAGTAACCTGTAATGCAAGAGCCATTATTTGATATGGTTACAGGAGCAGGATACCAGCTATAAGTATAAGGTGCACATCTGAAACATTCAACAGGAACACAAATGCCGCCAATACCTGTAATGCAATTGACAGGTGAAATGGAAGGATATGTTCGAGGAACACGGAAGCCATGGTTATACACATTGCCATCACAGGTAACAATTGTAAACGTGAGTGAATCACATCCCTGAATATTATCTCTTATAAGCTCTCTACTATTGTTTTCCCAATGATAAGTATATCCCTGACAATGCGTTTCTCCTACAACTGCATACACGCTGCTTCCACAATTATTGAAGACGAATGAAACCGTCGGCGGAATTATCGGATCTGCAATTAATGTATAACAACATTGTATTTGCTGACCAAGAGCATTTGTTACAGTTAAACAATATGTACCAGGTGCTAATCCATTAATACATGGACCATCCTGATTTATTTGCATTACAGGTGAACTCCATTGATAAGTATACGGTTGTGGGCCAAAGCAAACATTGGCACATAAGCGTCCATTCGACTGACAACAAGAAGGCTTAACAACGTTTGTGAATGAAATGCCAGGTATGATAACATTAGTTGTAAATGAACAACCTCTGCTGTCAGTTACAGTAACTGTTCTCTCTGTGCAAGGCTCTGCGCCATCCAGGCATTGAGAAGTATTGCCACCGCCCCAGTTGTAAGTATATGGAGGACATCCACCGGATGCATTAATACAAACCGGTCCGCCACAAACTGTAAAGCTTAAAGTTGCAGTGAGTGGTCCTCCGCTTAATGGTACAACTACATTTTGTTGTACGAGATTTCCGCACACATCCTGTACATAAATCGTGTACGTACCTGCTCTGAGATTACAGAAAATTAACGGATTGTTAGTCTGAGCCACGCTGTATGATAATTCCGGTCTGCAAGGATCATAATAAGTATAACTATACATCAGGCAACATCCTGTGAAAGTAGCATGAATACATCCTCTGCCATCACAATTATCAGGATCAACACTGACTATTGTAATAGTCGGCAAAGGTGGTGGCGGATCAACATTGCAATTACAACTTACAGGATCACAATCACAATTGATAACGTTAATTGTATTCGTTACCGAACCTGAGCATCCATTTGCATCCGTATAATAATATGTAATTGTGTTTACTCCCAATGTTTGCGGATAGAAATTATTTCCGAAAACACCAGGGCCTGCGAAAAATCCTGAACCTCCTGCATTTGTTACAGATACCCAAGTGTTGTTAATCCAAACGAATATGTTATTCGCATTTAAAAATACAGGAGCTCCATTTAAGCAGATATTATTATAACTAAGAGGCCATATCAATACCGGTGCAGGCAGAACTGTGATACAAACAGTATCCGTATCACAACAACATGGCGGAGGATTGCAACAGATGACCATGTAACATGTGCTATGCTGAGGGAATACATCAAGCATTTGTCCCTGACCTACAAATGTATTCCCTTCAGGTCCTATTTCGAGCCAGGATGCATTCGTATTACATCCTTGTACATTAAGTATAGCAGGGTGTCCAACACAAACGGTTTGATCCGGTCCGGCATTTATCTGGCAAGCCTGACTCTGATCACAACCGGTACCGCATTGAATTACCGTAATCGTATTCGTTACAGTGCCGGTACAACCATTGATATCCGTATAATAATATGTAATAACATGAGTGCCTAATGTTGTAGGGAAGAAATTATTTCCAATAACACCGGTACCACCGAATACTCCTGAACCACCCGCATTAGTAACAGCAACCCATGCATTACCGATGTAAACAAAAATGTTTGATGCATCGAGGAAGATTGGAGGGCTATTTAAGCAGACAGTGTTGTAACTCAAAGGCCATTGAAGAATTGGTAATGGATTTACAGTAATGCAAACAGTATCCGTATCACAACAACATGGCGGAGGATTGCAGCATATTACCATGTAACATGTATTGCTTTGAGGAAATACATCAATAGTTTCTCCGGCGCCAACAAAAATGTTTTGTCCGCCACCGACTACATCTCCTGCAATCTTATACCACAATGCAGTAGAATTACATCCATCCACATGAAGTATGGCCGGCTGACCGATACAAATTGATTGATCCGGTCCTGCATCGACTTGGCAAGCGGTGCTCTGACTGCAACAATTTATTACGGTAATTGTATTTGTTACTACGCCGATACATCCATTCGGATCGGTGTAAGTATATGTAATTACAAAAGTGCCTACTGTTACAGGGTTAAAAGTATTTCCAGAAACATTTATGCCCGAGAACACTCCAGTTCCTGTAGTACTGGTTACCGGTACCCAGGCATTGTTTACATAAACAAGTATGTTAGATGCATCCAGGAATATAGGTGCGCTGTTTAAACAAATGGTAGAATATACCGTTGGCCATTGCAAAACAGGCTTTGGAAGTACAGTTATGCAAACGGTATCTGTATCACAACAACATGGTGGAGGATTGCAGCAAATAACTATGTAGCATGTATTTTGTTGAGGGAATACATCAATAGTTTCTCCCGTACCAACAAATACATTTCCACCACCTGCTGCAGTACCAATCTTAATCCATGATGCAATTGAATTACATCCTTGTACATGTAAAATAGCCGGTTGTCCTGCACATATTGTTTGATCCGGCCCGGCGCTTACCTGACAGGCTGTTCCATTTTCACAAGGTGGAGGACAATATTTTACGTAGATTGTTTTTGTAATTGAAGATGTACATCCATTTGGATCAGTATAATAATAAGTGATTACATGCAAACCTAATGTCGTTGGATAAAAATTATTTCCGACAACACCCGGACCGGAGAAGAATCCTGTTCCACCGGTCATTGTAACAGGTGTCCAGACATTATTAACCAAAACCAAAATGTTTGCTGCATTTAAAAATATTGGCGGTCTGTTCTGACAAATAGTGTCATAAGTTGTAGGCCATTGAAGAATTGGCAATGGGTTTACAATTATGCAAACAGTATCAGTATCACAACAACATGGCGCAGGGTTACAACATATAACTATGTAACACGTGCTGTGTTGAGGAAACACATCGAGCATATTTCCGTTTCCGACAAAGGCAGGACCACCATCAGGCCCTACATTTCCTAAATCATACCATGTGGCCGATGAATTGCATCCAAGTACATTGAGAATTGCTGGTTGTCCGGCACATATTGTATCATCAGGTCCCGCATCAATATCACAACCCGGTCCATTAATACAACAATTGATTACTGTAATTGTATTTGTAATAATACCAACACAACCATTCGGATCAGTATACGTGTATGTAATTACGAAAGTACCAAGTGTATTCGGGAAGAAATTATTTCCAACAACATTTATACCGGAGAATACACCCGAACCTGTTGTACTTGTAACCGGTACCCATGCATTATTTACAAAGACCAAAATGTTTGAAGCATCGAGGAATACTGGTCCGCTGTTTAAACAAACTGTTGAATAAACCGTTGGCCATTGAAGAACAGGAAGCGGATTCACTGTTATACAAACGGTATCCGTATCACAACAACAAGTTGGTGGCGGAAGTCCTGCTGGTGGACAACAAATGACCATGTAACAAGTGCTTTGTTGTGGAAATACATCAATTGTTTCTCCGGTACCAACAAACGTATTTTCTGTACTGCCTATTTTAATCCATGAAGCAACAGAATTACAATTTTGAACATGAAGTATTGCAGCTTGTCCTATGCAAATTGTTTGATCAGGACCGGCATCAATTTGACAAGAAGGTCCATTGTCGCATGGCGGAGGACAATCAATAACTGTAATATTTCGTGTAATAGATTTAGTACATCCGAGCGAATCGGTATAGGTATACGTAATTACATGAACTCCTAATGTAGTCGGATAAAAATTATTTCCCACAACGCCAGTTCCTGAGAAAACTCCTGTACCATTTGTACTTGTTACCGGTACCCAAACATTATTAACGTAAACCAAAATAGTTGAAGCATCTAAAAATATTTGCGCAGTGTTTAAACAAACCGTTGTATCATTCACCGGCCATTGAAGCACCGGCAAAGGATTTACAATTACACAAACCGTATCCGTATCACAGCAGCATGGTTCGGCAGTGCAGCACACTACCATATAGCATGTTGTTTGAGTAGGGGTAACATCTATTTCAGGACCTTGATTAATAAAATATGGTCCATCCGGTCCGAATCCATACCATTTAGGAATTCCGTTACAGCCTTCAACATGAAGTATTGCAACACCGCCTGCACAAATAGTATCATCCGGTCCGGCATCAATTGACGGCTGATTTGGTGTAATACAAATATTATCATACCCGGATATTTCATTCGTTGTAGAAGCAATATAGTCTACAGCAAAATTTACATTTGTAACATAATTGATAACTGTTTGCCATTGGCTAGCCACAGTTCCGCTTAATGGTGTCCAGGTTCCGGAATTTGAAACCGGTGGCGTACTACAATCAGCAATAGGAGCACATATCCGATGCCATCCGTTACTTTGGTTTGCAACGGTTGATGAAATAAATCTAAATCCTAATGTTCCGTTTCTAATTACAAAACTTGGATTTACATTACTACCGGTTGCATCATCATTAATTAATTTATAATCAAAACAGAATTCACCGCAACACCATTTGCCATTAAATAATGGTCCCGCTAACAATTGCGATGCTCCCGGCTGATCCTGTGCAGAGATATAATAATCAGTTGCTCCACCTTGCGATCCGACATTGCTTAATGTTACAATTACATTAGGCGCTAATGGGTTTGGCTGGAATCCGTGCAAATCAAAATCATTAAAGGCTAAACAAGTGTCTTTACATGCAGATGAATCAACAGGCTCACAACAATCGCGGAAAGTAATATCTAATGTATCCGACGAATCGGCACAGCCCCATTGATTAGCCGCAATTAGTCTGTACTTGCCTCCCGGAGGAAATACAATCAGATTTTGTGTTGCGCTATAGAAAATAAAATTAGGTCCGGAAAGTTTTTCCCATGTGTAAGAAGTAAATCCTGCAGGTCCCGGAATCGTTACGAAATTACATTCATTACAAAAACTATAACAACCCGAAGGAACACAACTAATATCCGGTAATGGATGTATGGTGAGCGTATTTGATTGCGCTTTGCAACCAAACTGATTAGTAGCTACAACATAATAATCACCAACGATAGCCGCATTAATACTCGGACCCATTTGTCCGGTATTCCAATTGTAAACAATAGGCGGGCCTAACGGTCCAACAACACTTAGATTAAAGAGTGGTCCCTGGCAAAGTACACCTCCCGGATTTGAAACAATAACTGGAGTTGCAGGTGCAGGATTCACAATAACATTTATAGTGTCAGAGTTACTACAGAAAGTAGTATTATCAGTTACCGTAACAATGTAAACGCCGGCATCACTTAATTGTATATTTGGTTTTACATAAGGATTAGATGTCTGAGTGCCACCCGGGCCCGTCCATGAATAACTTACTCCTCCTAAATTTGTTGATGTTAATATTAAAGTTTCACCTTCACATAGAACAGTATCACCGGTAATATTTGCTGCCGGAAGCGGATTCACAGTAATCGTAACAGGTGGTATGGCAGGAAAAGGACATCCATTGGCAGTTTGTACAATTACAGAATATGTACCACTTACTTTTACTGTTAAACATGGATTTGTATTTGCAGGTGAAGTAAGAGCAGGTGTTGGTGATTTCGACCAGAGATAAGTAGCACCTGTTGGGTTCACGCATAATTTAACTGAATCACCATCACAGAAAGTTGTCGGGCCGGATGCAACTATGGAAGCTGATACCGGGACAGCATCAATAAAGACCGTATATGTTGCAGATGCTGTACATCCATTTGCTCCCATTATTACTACCTGATAAACTTGTGTACCTGTAGCAGGGCTAAATGGAACTATATTTAGATTCGGTAAAGATCCCAGCCCTCCCTGGAAAGATGGCGATAACCGATTCCATGTTATCGTACCACCGCCTGAAGAAGTTTTAATATCTAATTTTTCACCCTGACAATAATTTGTTTTACCTGTAATTGTTGCATTAGGTGATGGCTTCACTGTTACTTGAACAGGGCCTGCTGTATACGGGCAACCATTTCCGGAAACACCTTTCACTTTATAAAAACCACTGTTCTTTACATAAACAGGATTATCCGGAATCGGATTTGGATTTATTACAATCCAAGTAAACGGCCCGGCGCCCGGTGCAGCTGTGAGTTTAACTGAGTCACAATTATTTGGATCAACTGTTATTGTTCCAACAGCTGCCGGTAAAACAGTTACATTCTTATTTAATGTATGACTGCATCCATAAATATCAGTAACTGTTAATGAAGAAGCGAATGTTCCTACCGATGTGTAAATCATACTATCCGGAGAAAATGGTGTGGTAGGTCCAGCTGGATAGGCTGTGAATAAGCGCGAAACTTCATTCGCAATCAGTGGTGAAATATCCGTGAATGTCACAGGACTATTCTGACAAACAGGAGAAGAAACTGTATAGTTCGCTGTTATCGGAACAGGAACATTAATAGTTTGTGTTACTTTACAATATGCACCTGTTCCAAGATTATCAGTAATAACTAAATC
The DNA here is from genome assembly GCA_031417555.1 of Bacteroidota bacterium. Taxonomy (GTDB): domain Bacteria; phylum Bacteroidota; class Bacteroidia; order AKYH767-A; family 2013-40CM-41-45; genus JADKIH01. The sequence continues at coordinate 3,856 of JANOVV010000059.1, read as the reverse complement.
AATAACATGAGGCCCGGATGGCGAAATTAAAAAAGGCCCCGGGAATGGAACACTTGAAATTAAATTTCCATTATCGTACCATTTCCATTGATAATTTAATGCATTGTTTAAATACAATGATGTATTCGAAAAAATAGTTTGCATTTGATTGGCGCCGTTGCATTGAAACGAATATTCAAAACGCGCATCGAATGGTATGGTTATAAATTTAGATTTGGAGACAGTCGTTGTGCATGGTGCTCCCAAACTATTTACACCAGCTGCTATGCCTTTAACTGTAACTAAAAATATTCCGGGATAAGGAAAAGTATGTGTGACAGGACTTACGGCAACAGCTGATCCTCCATCGCCAAAAGTCCAACCAGTTAGAGCGGCATTGCCGGTTTTTATAAATGAATCGGTGAGGCAAATTGGCGGCGTGTATGTAAAATTAATTGTATCAGTTACTGTACAATTTCCGGTATCCGGTGGCGGGCACATACTGGTATCAATAGTAATGGAATTAGAAGTTCTTGTACAGCCAAATGAATTCGTAACAATTACAGAAAATGTTGTTGCTGCATTTATCGTTGGCGAAATAGATGGTGTATTTCCGGATGGCGTCCAGGCAAAGGAATAACCTGCTACATTAACAGCAGATAAAGTTACAGTCGCAGGGAAAGCACATATCTGAAATGGTCCAGTAATAATTGCAATTGGTTTTGGATTGATCGTTACTTTAATATTTGAAGTACCCACACAACCATTTGCATCAGTCACTGTTAATGTAACTCCATAAACACCTTTCGTTGGATAATTTACGACAGGATTTTGCAATGCAGAAGAGCCCGGTGTTCCTCCTGTAAATAGCCATGCATAGGTAACTCCGCCTGAACCTGCAAAGGTAAGTGGTGTACCTTCGCAAGCAGGAGACGGAACCGAAATACCTGCCGTTGGCAAAGTATTTACTTTAACCGGAAACTTAATTATTGTGTCTAGACATGTTGATTGAACATGAACTTTTACTGTGTCCAATCCCGGCGATGTCCATTTAAGATAAAGCGAATTTGAAGAACTCGAGATAACTGTTCCCTTAGGAGCTCCAGATAATAACCATGTATAACTAGCTCCCGTGAATAATGGTTCAGGGAAACTATAGGTTGCATAGGTATTCAAACAAACATTAGATGGTCCTGCAATGTTTGGAATAACCGGCTTGCCATCAACATGAATTTTAGCATGAGCAGTATCCGAACAACCTTGTGCATTTGTTACATATAATTGAATATTGTAATCACCGGCCGTTGTATAGGCATGAGTTGGAAACGGAATATTTGCAACTCCTAAATCTCCAAAACTCCAATTCCATGTGCCCGGACTTGTTGTTGAAAAATTTACAAGATTGTTAATGCAAGGAGCAATCGGAGAAAAACTAATATTTGGCACAAGCGGCAAATTGAAAAGTGTTACCGGTAACAATACTGAATCAGAATAACATCTTGTGATTTTTAGTTTTACTTTAATCGGTGTAATGGAATTGTCGACCCATTGAATGGTAATTTGATTGGTGCCATTTGCTGTTATAATATTTCCAGCTGTCGGCGGCACGACTGACCATATATAAGTTCCATTACTAATAAGAGCCGGTGGAATTGAATAAGTAATGCTTCCCTTTAAGCAAGCAACCGGTCCGCTCGGAGTTATAACCGGCAATGGAAAATTCGGCCATGTCTTTACAACTTTTCCCGGTGAAGGTGCTGAAGTACAAAACGGACTTGATGTAAGAGTCTGAACAACTGTAAGCGTTCCCCCACCCGCATTCCACTGAACTCCTATGCTGCTTCCGTTGAGAGGTGGAATTAATGTTCCTGATGTAGGCGGAGTAAGTATCCATGTATAAGTGACTCCACTCATATTCGGTGTTGTTGTATAAAAAGTCGTTACATTTTTACAAACAGTATCAGGACCTAATATTGGATTTGGCACAAGCATATCAACAACTTGTACAGAGACAAAAGCAGAATCATTACAATATATCCCTATTGGTGCATATGCAGTAACCTGGTAAGTTCCGGGTCCATTGAACCATGCATAATTGTTAAACAATGCTGTAGTTGCAAATGATTGTATTAAAACATTATTTTTTCTGACTTTCCAGGATGTTAAAGGTTCTACTGTATTGTTAGTTAAATTCATTCCGCTGAAAGGTGCACTCAATGAATTCGGACAAACCTTTGTCGGTCCTGAAATTCCAAAAATTGGCCGAACAGTAATCGTCAGATTTCCACTACCACCGCATCCATGATCATCAATACAACCATCCGGAAGATTACAACCTTGTCCGGTTAAAACATTTTGATAATTAACTATTAAATTAATCGTACCGAAAAAAGTGGGATTTAATTTTATTGTTATGCAATGCTCGCCTTGTCCTGTAATTGTTCCGGCATTGGCAGGAGTCATTTCCCAAATATGTGTATTTCCGGGAATACATTCTATACAATAAGTTACTTCAGCGCCGGCACAAACAATAGGATCACCGAAAATAGGAAGAGTAGCAGGAACAATTTTTACAGTTTTAATTGTAGGAATATTACAAGTAATTGCAGGAGTACAACCCGACACACTTAATGATATTGTTCCATTCGGTCCTGGACCCCAAACTACAGTTGCAGAATCGCTGGTTAATGGAGGAGCAAATGGATAAAAAGATCCACCGCTTACACCCCAATTATATGTTGTACAATTGGCTGATGTATGGTAAGTAACAGTATCGCCCGGACAAACAACAGATATGCAAAAAATATCGGGACCGGAAGCAGAGTCTACAACTACGGTAAAAGCTGTATCATGCGGATAGCCGCAATCGTCATAAACTGTTAATGTATCATAATAAGTTCCCGGAGGATAATGCCAGCCCGGCTCAGTGTGCACATAATTTCCAGAATAATAACCATTACCGAAATTCCAGAGTACACCGGTACTGCCTATGGAACAATTGGCATTAAAAGTAATTGGTGTTCCATTACAAATATTAATAACACCACCCACAATCGGAGGAGAAGTAGTAAAACAAAGGGAAAATACTCCGGGAGGATTACGAATAATATTTTGTGTACATGAATCTATTCCAAAACCGGGTATACTTACATACCAGGTAACAACAGTAGTCCCCACGGGATAAACACCAGGTGAAGTATTCCACATAGAATCAAAATAACAAACAGGGCCTGTACCACCTCCTTGAGTTGGATCACATTTTAAAGTAGGTATAGGAAGTATAACTAAAGAATCTGGAATATTAAAACAAACCGTCGTATCACGGCAAAGAAATTTGCAACAATGCAATTGTTGACCATTCACATTAGGAATATTCATTACTAAAAGCAAACTCAATAAGACGATTGAGTGCCAATTTTTATAGTTTCTAAATAAAAATTTCAACTCATTTTTCCCATGGAGTTTAGTTTCTTTATCAAAATCATTATTCCATTTTATATTTGAAAAATACCGGTTTTTGTTTAGTAAAATTTTCATGGGAGTGGTTATTTAAAATATGTGTTTTTGTTTTTTAATTTAGTAGAAATTGAAATTATTTTAATTATTAACTGTATCAAATGCGTTAAATATATTTTCACTCATAACTTTTTTCTTATTCTTTACTTTTGATATTTTCTTTGTGTTTGAAGGAATATCTTCTAATTCGAAAACTAAATGAGCTTTAGCAATAAATTTTTTTTTCCAAGTTGTTATAAGAGTGCGATCCAAATCAAATTTCTCCGCAAGTTCTGAAAGTGATTCACGATTAGAAATTGCCTCAATTACAACCTTAGATTTAAATTTGGATGAAAATTTCCGTCTGTGGTCTTTCATGATT
>JANOVV010000058.1:0-7701 GCA_031417555.1 Bacteroidota bacterium | reverse complement strand
AAAGAAAAATGTAATCCCGCATATTCCTGTTTACATGGACAGTCCAATGGGAAAAAATGTATTGGATATTTTTCATCATAGCAAAGAATGGCATAAACTCTCAGTTGAAGATTGTAACGAAATGTGTAGGGATATTATCCTGGTTCAGTCGATACAAGACACAATGAAATTGGCAAGGAAAAAAAACGCAAAGATTATTATAGCAGGTGGCGGCATGGCTTCGGGAGGAAGAGTGCTAACTTATTTCCAAAACTATCTTGGTGATTCTAACGCAACCATTCTTTTGGTAGGTTATCAGGCAGAGGGAACTAGGGGAAGAAGTTTATTGGAGGGAGCGTCTGAAATAAAATTATATGGAAAATATTATCCTGTTAAGTCACGAACTATAAACCTGGAAGGACTATCAGCTCATGCTGACCAACGTGAATTAATCAATTGGTTAAGCAACATCAAAAATAAGCCTGAACATATTTTTATTGTTCATGGTGAGAAGGTAGGAGCAGAAGGATTAAAGAATAAAATCAAAGAAGTTTATAATTGGGATTGTGAAATTCCACAATTGCTTCAAATCAATGAAATTGATTTAGCTGAAAAAGTTATCTTAAAATAATAATCAGAAAATCTTTTTTATATAAATGTGCCATGACAAATAACAACATCAATAATCATACATCGAAAACAAACTGGTATGTCATCACAGGCGGACCAAGCTCTGGCAAAACGACTACTGTCAACTTGCTTAAAGATAGAGGATATATAACAACTATTGAACACGCTCGGCATTACCTCGATACTCAGCGCCTGAAAGGGAAAACAGTTGAAGAGGTTAGAAAGAATCAAATAGAATTTCAAATGGGAATTTTAGATATGCAAATAGAGCAAGAGAACGAAATTTCTCCTGATGTTCTTGTCTTTCTTGATAGAGCAATTCCTGATGCACTTGCTTACTATCGTTTTTTAAATCTTCCTGAAGATGAAAAATTAACGAAAGCACTCCTTACCGTTTCGTACAAAAAAGTTTTTATTCTTGATTGTCTTCCATTGGTAAAGGATTATGCACGAAATGAAGATAATGAAGCGCAGAAAAAAATCCAGGTACTTCTTATTGAAGTATACGAATCATTGCATTTCCCGGTTATTCAAGTCCCCGTTCTTCCACCGGAAGAAAGAGTGGACTTCATTTTGAAAAATCTTTAATGGGGTACTATAGATGAAAGCTATTAAAAATGAAACTCTCATGAACACAAGTATAATTCCTGAATCAATTATTACTTGTCAGGTTTGCGGTCATAGCAAGAAGGAAACAATGCAAGTTGATTCCTGTCAGTTTTTTTATGAATGTGAAAATTGTAAAACCATTCTCAAATCAAAGCAAGGTGATTGTTGTGTTTTCTGTAGCTATGGTTCAGTAAAATGTCCTTCTAAACAAATGAATCAGAATTGCTGTAATTAATAGTTATGGAAACAAAATCTAAAAGCATCGTCATTCATTCCACTCCCGAAAAAGTTTTTCGGCAAATGGATGATTTTTCCAAAACAGGAATGCGCATGAGTGAAAGTTCCATGATGATGATGGGAAGCAAATTAAACCTGCAACAAATTTCTACAAACTCAACCGGAGTTGGAGCAAAATATCGGTGGCATGGAAAAATGATGGGGATGACTATAGATTTTAGTGAAACAGTTACAAAGTGGCAATCTCCTGTATTGAAGGAATGGGAAATAATCGGTGATGCAAAAATTATTATAATGTCCTGGTATCGCATGTGGTTTGAAATAACTTTATCTGAAAGCGGAACTATGGCAAAAATATCAATCAGTTACTTGCCTCCCAAAGAATGGTATTATAAAATTCTTTCTTTCTTTTTTGCTAAATGGTATTGCAATTGGTGTTTAAATAATATGTTGAATGATACAAAACTAAATCTTGAAAGAGTTGTCCCAGTTAAATGATAAAACTTAAACCATATTCAAGCTCGATACTTGCCTTTGGAGGATTCATCCTTGTGGTAATGGGAATTTATTTTGTTTTTATGCGACCCTCTGTATTACCAGAGGATTTTAAGTATATGAAAACTAATATGCTTATCGTTAATAGCACTATACCGAATTTACCATTGTGGCTTGAAAAAGTATTTTGGGTAATGGGCGGTTTCATTATTTCTTCCGGATTGCTTATTATTTTTATTGCATTCTCTTCCTTTCGTGCACGCACATCAGGGGCATTTAGCATTGTTGCGATATCAGGAATAAGTTCAATCGGCTTTATGGCGGTTGTAAACTTTATTTTAGATTCAAACTTCAAGTGGCTATTGTTTGCTTTTACATTTCCATGGATAATTTCATTAATATTTTACCGTCTTCATAAATAAATTATGCCGGAATGAAACAACAACAGAACACAGCAATATTTAAATAAATAAATATAAATCGGACAACAGCGAAACTGAAGAACGGGTAACAGCGCTACTGAAGAAAAATTAATAATCAAAAATAGTAATAATGAAAAAGAAAAAAATGATTGCTCCCATGATTGCTTCTATGCTTTTGTTGGTAGTATTTTTTACAGGAAGTAGCTCTTTTGCACAAACCAAATCCGATTCTACAATGATGAAAGATTGTTGCATGATGAAAGATGGTAAAATGATGCAAATGAAATCAGGTAAAATGATGTCGATGGAAAAAGACATGACTATGAAAAATGGGACGAAGTGTATGACCAATGGCGAATGTGTTATGAAAGACGGAAAAAAAATGATGATGAAAGACGGTGAATGTATGGATATGAGTGGAAAAATGGATAATTGCGCAATGATGATGAAAGATAAAAAAGCCGCGACCCTAAAGAAAAATTCTAAACACAACATGGCTATAACTTACTCATGTCCGATGCATCCGGAAGTAACAAGCGACAAAACAGGTAAGTGCCCTAAATGCGGAATGGACTTAGTTGAAAAGAAATAATAATTTAAATTAGAAATGAATAAAATGGACATGACCAAGGAGGAGCATGCAAAAATGCAACACGGCTATGAGCCGATGGGAATGGCGGGACACGACCATCACAAAATGATGATTGATGATTTCAAACGGAGATTTTATGCAACGTTAATCATCACTATTCCTGTCATGTTGCTATCTCCCATGATTCAGCAATGGTTTCATTTCAATATTTCATTCAAAGGTTCAACTTATTTATTGTTTACGCTTTCATCCATTGTATTCTTTTATGGTGGATTACCATTCTTAAAAGGATTGATTGACGAATTAAAACAAAAGTCATTAGGAATGATGACCCTGATAGCAGTTGCAATCACTGCAGCATATGCATACAGTGTTGCAACTGTTTTTGGGTTACAAGGAATGGATTTCTTTTGGGAACTCTGCACACTAATTTTAATCATGTTATTAGGGCACTGGATAGAAATGAAATCCGTGGCGGGTGCTTCAAGAGAATTAGAATTGCTGGTCCAACTTATGCCATCTGATGCTCATATGGTAATGGTCGATATGATTCATGATGTAAAAACTGATTCACTTAAAGAAGGCGATTTGATTTTGATAAAGCCAGGTGAAAAAGTTCCGTCAGATGGAATTGTCTCAGAAGGCGAAAGTTATTTAAATGAGTCTATGCTCACAGGCGAATCCGTTCCGGTAAAAAAACAAACCGGAGAAAAAGTAATTGCCGGTTCAATAAACGGTAATGGGTCGTTGAAAGTAAAAGTTAGCCATGCAACAAAAGATTCCTATTTATCAAGAGTTATTAAGCTGGTTGAAGACGCACAAAAGACAAAATCCAAGACTCAATTACTTGCTGACAAAGCAGCTCGTATTCTTACCATCGTTGCATTAATCTCAGGTTTTACAACTTTTTTCTTTTGGTGGTTGATAGCAAAAGAGCCTGTAGTATTTGCATTGGAAAGGATGGTAACAGTAATAGTTATTTGTTGCCCTCATGCTTTAGGTCTTGCAGTTCCCTTGGTTGTTGCAGTCTCAACTTCTCTTTCAGCAAAAAGCGGTCTGCTCATTAAGAACAGAACTGCTTTTGAGAATGCAAGAAAAATTACAACAATCATTTTTGACAAAACAGGAACTCTGACTTTTGGAAAGTTCGAAGTTGCACGGATAAAATCTTTACAATCTTCTTTTGATGAAAAGGAAATCATACGCATTGCCGCTGGATTGGAACAGAATTCTGAACATCCAATTGCTACAGGAATCATTTCAAAAGCGAAAGAACTTACAATCACAATTCCGGTTGTAAATAATTTCAAAGCAATCACAGGAAAAGGAGTGGAGGCAGAGTTAGATGGTAAAAATATTAAGGTTGTTAGTCCGGGCTATCTCAATGAAAACAATATCCCATTGCCGGAAAATTATACAACCACTTATGCAGAAACCATTGTGTTTATCATTGTCAATAATCAATTAGTAGGATTTGTTGCACTTGCTGATAAAATCCGTCCTGAATCTTCTGAAGCAATTGAAACGCTTCACGCAAACGGAATAAAATCAATATTACTAACGGGTGATAACTCAATAGTTGCAAAAAGCGTAAGCGATGAATTAAAGATGGATGGATATTGTGCAGAGCTATTACCTCATCAAAAATTGGAAAAGATAAAAGAGTTGCAAAGCAAAGGTCAATTCGTAACAATGACTGGTGACGGTGTAAACGATGCTCCGGCTTTAGCACAGGCAGATGTAGGTATTGCAGTTGGAAGTGGAAGTGATATTGCTGCGGAGGCAGCAGGAATCATCCTGGTGAATAATAATCCGAAGGATATAGCAAATCTTATTCTTTTCGGTAAAGCTACCTATCGGAAAATGATACAGAACCTTATTTGGGCCACCGGATACAATGTTGTTGCGCTTCCTCTTGCTGCTGGTCTTTTATATAAGTACAGAATATTATTGAGTCCGGCTGCCGGAGCTGAGTTGATGAGTGTAAGTACTATTGTGGTTGCAATAAACGCAAAAATGTTAAAATTTAATCCGAATTCATAAAGCCCATCATATATTATCTGTCAATTAAAAAAATTGAGAATTATGTATTAAAATATATTCAGGATTGTAAAAAACATTAAACAATAAAATAAAATATCAATTAAACTAAAAATCTTATTTACTTTAAGCCTTCAATTGTAAATATTTTAATTTAGTCATTTCACAAAATGCTAATTGGAGATTTCATTTATTTTGGCTCACTCATTTCATGAAATTTATCATAAGGATTTTAATAATTGAAATCGCTATCTCAAAAAATACTTTATACTATTTGATGTCTTGTATTAGACGAGCTCAAAGCTGAATGAAACAATTAGGGAAATTAAAATAAAATATCGATTATACTTCATATTCTTTGATTTTGATCAAATCTTCAACAAAAAAGTTCGATAACTGGAACCTTGCGGGTAAACATAAAGTGTGAGTCTGGAGTGCGAGTCATTTTGCTCTTCACACTCATACTGAATTTCGGGTAGGTAAATAGTGGTAATTCTTTAGTACAAGTTTGGGACTCTTTTTGCGGAATTCAGTATGAATAAGTGCACCGAACTATAAATGAGAAATACACGTTTTCATTACTTTAAATTATTGTTAATATAAAATAGTATATATTTGACTTCAGATAATTTATTGAACTTAGTTAATCAAATTATTTTTATGCAAATTAGAAAACTACTCCTTAATGAGAAAAATTTATTTGTTATTTTTCTGTTTATTTCATTGGCGACGAACGCCCAAATAACCCCAAAAATATACATGCAGGTCTCAGATCTTCCCGGGATCTCAAAGCGTTCATTGGTGGTTGCATTGCTTGAAGAAGATCCGAAGGAAATTGAAAAATTAGATAAGAAAAGTAAAAAGAATCCGGAATTATTAGCTAATTACAAGGAAGAAATTAAAAGTTACAATGATTATATTAAAAGTGGAATACAACAAATCTGGAAACTGAACAATAAAGTTGAATTCAAATCCTTCTCCGAAGTAATGGAATTGATGAAAAATGAAAAAGAAAATAAAAGCCATAATTACATGGTACTTGTATTAGGATATCTTGAGGGTTCACGTGTTTTATCAAGAAGTAATGTTTCAGTTAAGGCTCTGATTTACTCACGAGCAGAAACAGATCTGATCAAACCTGATTATAAGATTTATATACCTAATAGTGATATGCGGGTAAAAAGATCGGGATTTGAGATCTCTTTTTCGGGGTCGACGGTAGATTACTCACCATTCGCTGTGTATGATCTTCATCTTGCTTTGATCGCTATGCAGAATAATATTCAGTACATGCAGGGAAAAAAAGCAGTAATTCCTTTTGAAAAATATCTTTCTAGCATGGTGCAAAAAAACTGTGGACAGCAAACAGGAAGAACCGTTTTAATTGACTCGGTAATTTTATATTCAAAAGGATTTAGCGATTCGCAAGAAATGATTGCTGAACTTAAAGATATAAACTACAAAATAACTTCAACAGAAGAGGTTAACAAGGCCTTTGTTGAAGGAAAAGAAAATACTTATTTTGTTATTAGCTTACCTTACGGAATAATTCCGGGTGGTAATTATGAAAAAAGAGCAGCCGGTAAAATAATAGTTGACTGCAAAACGAAAGAGTTCATTTCAGAAACCGAATGGTTGAAGCCAAATTTATTTGGAAAAAGCAATGAGGTATTAATTCGTGACAATGACTTAAAGAATCTTGCGAAGTGTAAAAAATAATAATTTATATATATAAATGAAACCGACTTACACTGAATAATTTAACAATTTCTCATGATCCATTTTTAAAAAGTTCGATATTCGGAACCTTGCGGGTACTCACTACAGTGTGAGTGAAACAGTGCGGTTGAACAGTCGCTTTCTGTTCACTCACACTGATACTCAAACTCGGACTGAGACTCATTCGAGCCTTTACATTATTCTCCAATTTTTTTTCGAAAACAAATCCCACAGGATGAACCTTGAATTGTGGATTAGAAATCTCACAGCACAAAAACAATGGATGAATATCCATCGAAGCAGTTCACGTTAATATAGTATAATGATGAGCAAATCCATCGCAGCTTGGGGTACGGCAGAACAAACAAAATCGTGGTTAACTACTTACAGACCTTTGTTTATAATCTTTGCTTTCATTTCAGGAATTTCAATCCTTTCTTCACAAACAAATAATGAATTTAATTGGATGCTCTTCATGAATAATTTCATGGCAGGCTTCTTCATTACATTTTCTTTTTTCAAACTATTAGATGTAAAATCATTCGCTGTTACTTATTCTATGTATGATATAGTAGCAAAGAAAATAAAGCCATATGGTTTTATATATCCGTTCATTGAATTGGTCCTCGGCATTTCATACCTGATTCAATTTAATCCGAATTCATAAAGCCCATCATATATTATCTGTCAATTAAAAAAATTGAGAATTATGTATTAAAATATATTCAGGATTGTAAAAAACATTAAACAAAAAAATAAAATATCAATTATACTAAAAATCTTATTTACTTTAAGCCTTCAATTGTAAATATTTTAATTTAGTCATTTCACAAAATGCTAATTGGAGATTTCAGTTATTTTGGCTCACTCATTTCATGAAATTTATCATAAGGATTTTAATAATTGAAATCGCTATCTCAAAAAATACTTTATACTATTTGATGTCTTGTATTAGACGAGCTCAAAGCTGAATGAAAC